>NZ_JAWVYM010000010.1:0-68608 GCF_033722695.1 Pseudidiomarina sp.
AACCACCTGATCCATTCCGAACTCAGTAGTGAAACGCTTCAGCGCCGATGGTAGTGTGGGGTCTCCCCATGTGAGAGTAGGACACCGCCAGGCTTTAAATAACGAAAGCCCCTGTCAGATGACAGGGGCTTTTTTTATGTGAAATTTTTCCTACCTGCTTTTAATACCGCCCCAGGGAAAAATGGAGATGCCAGGGATACCGTCATTCCTGGCAACCGATATTTGGTCCAACCGTTCGTTTTAATAGAACCTATACTGCGATTTATACCACTATTCTTTCCAATTAGTTCATTTAAACTGGCTAACGTAAATATCAGTCACAGGGTTTTTGATCGTGATCGCAGATAACAAACGTAGCTATGGATGGTTAACCATATTCATGCATTGGGTTTCGGCACTGGTCGTTGTGGGCCTGTTCGCTCTCGGCTACTGGATGTTGACGCTAAGCTATTACGACCCTTGGTATCGCCTGGGGCCCTGGTGGCATAAGTCATTTGGTATGTTGCTGCTGATCCTGACTCTGAGCCGGGTTATCTGGCGGGCCGGAAATAAAACCCCAACGCTCAGCGGCAGTGGTTTTGAACAAGTTGGGGCGCGCCTTGGCCACTGGCTGCTGTACGCCCTGTTACTGGTCACCATGCTGAGCGGCTATCTGATCTCAACCGCAGATGGACGCGGCATTTCGGTATTTGACTGGTTTACGGTACCGGCTGTAATTACCAGCATCCCGGCGCAGGAAGATCTGGCTGGCGAAGTGCACTGGTATTCGGCACTGGCGCTGGTGATTCTAGCCGGCGGCCACGCCCTGATGGCATTAAAGCATCATTTTTGGGATAAGCATGACACGCTAAAACGCATGCTTAAACCGCAAAAGTAACCCCCTCTGACAGGAGCAATAAAATGAAAAAGTTATTATTAGCATCGCTGGTTTCAGCGGCTTTATTAGGCGGCACCGCAGCACAAGCTGACGACTATGTGATTGATACTGAGGGTGCGCACGCATTTATCCAGTTTAAGATCAGCCACCTTGGGTATAGCTGGTTGCTCGGCCGCTTCAACGATTTTGAAGGTACGTTCAGCTACGATGAAGCGAATCCTGAAGCTGCAAAAGTATCTGTTGTTATTGATGTCGCAAGCATCGACAGCAATCATGCCGAGCGCGATAAGCACTTACGCAGCGAAGACTTCCTGAATGTCAGTGAATTTCCGCGGGCGCAGTTTGAGTCAAGCAGTTATGTGTCGAACGGTGATGGTACCGGTGTACTGGTTGGCGATTTCACTTTACATGGCACCACCAAAGAAATCGCCATTAATGTGAGCGAAATTGGTGCCGGCCCTGATCCATGGGGCGGCTATCGCCGCGGTTTTGAGGGCGCTATCACTTTCGCGCCGGCTGATTATGGGATCGAGTACGATTTGGGTCCGGCGGCTGAAACGGTTGAGATCTTCTTATCGATTGAAGGTATCCGTCAGTAACCTGACGGCAACTACCTGAGGCGCTGCGGGTTAATCCCGCAGTGCCTGCTGGTAGGCTTTAACAGCATTGACCGGATCGCCCTGCTCGGCATAGGCCTGGGCTAAATCCAGATAGACCCGCCGTGATGGTGCAACATCTGCCGCTTTACGCAATGCCCGCTGTGCCAGTGAATAATCTCCGGTCAGCAGCGATAGTTGCCCTAACGCCTGCAACGCCATTGCGTCGTCAGGTTTGCGTTTAAGCGTGTCCTGAATCCATTCCTGCAATTCTTTACCCGGTACCAGCAGTTCGCCTTCAATAAGGTGAGCCAGCTTCAGATCGCCCCGTTTTAAGCCGCGGGCCGCGACTTTTCCGGCTGCTGCGGTGTAGCCGAAATGAATCAAGGCCGCCAGATAAGCGCGTCGAATGGGCGCAAAGCGGCGTTTTTCACGGCTTAGAGCGCGCCAGTATTCCTGGAGTTTTTCCGCGCTGGAACGGCCGGCTTCGAGCATCAACTCGCGGTGTGCCCGTTCACATAATTGCTGATATTCCGTGGTATTGAACAGCTGCAGCCGCTCGGCAGTTGGCAACAGGCGGAGCACATCCTGCCAGCGATGCAGGCTGACATAAGCATCGATGGCCTGCCGGATAAGCTGCGGATGATGGAGGTGCTGGTTGGTGAGTTTCTCCAGCAGCTCGGTACGCCGGGCTGCCTGTTCGGGCTCCGCTCGCAGGGATAGCAGGGTCTCGGCGAGTTGCAGCTTATCAGCCTGCCCGGCTCGCGCTAGCCAGTCTTTTGCCTGCGCAAGTTCACCAATCTGCTGGGCGCTATATCCGGCAAGCATGGCGGTGACCGGGGTGTGGTCTAGCTGCCAGCTGCGGTTGAAAGCGGCTGACGCTGCCCGGTAGTCGCCGTTAAGCAACTGCCGCGCGCCCTCATCAAATGCTTGTTGTGCTTTGGCTTGCCGGCGTTGACCAAACCACCGCATTCCCCAGCGGGTGCTGCGGAATAGCCCCATTACGAGCCTGAAGAGAAACCGCAACAGGATTACTGCGACGACCAGAAAAATCGCCGCTGCTACCAGGCTGGTCTCTATTGTCAGATTGCCAATAGCAATGAGCACATACCCGGTATTACCCGACCACAATGGGCCCAGCAGTAAGCCAGCGGCTAATAACAGAACCAGAATTAAAGCGGTTTTCATTCAGCAGCCCCCGCAGTGATCTGATTAGCGAGACGGTTGAGGAAAGCCGGAGACTTCAACTCTTCGGGATAATCAGGCTGCAGCGTCAGGCCACGAAGTTTGGTAAGTTCCTCATGCGCAAACTGCAGCCCTTTGTGCTCCGGATCGCCAGCTTCCTCCAGCAAGTTCAGGGCGGTATCTATAGTGGCTTCATAAAGGGGCTGACGGCCAGTCAGCGCGGCTTGCTGAGCCAGCTGCAACTGCAAAAAAGTACGTTGCTGAATGAGCTCAATGTAGCTGTCAGAAAGCATCGGCTGCACGGGCTTATCGCGATACTGCACCCGTACCAGTTGATCCGTTAACGTGCCGGCACGTTGCTTTAAACGCTCCCACCAGTTTGTCGTCGTGGCGCCGGATTCAGCGCTACTGTCGCGGCTGGCCCGGCGTTGATACCAGTTGGCATCCTGCAATTGAGCATAAAGACTGTTCAGCTGCATTGCCGCGTCATACTGTTTTGGTTCGGGCAGGCTACGTAGCAGCATAATGTCATCCGCCAGCGCCTGGCGGGCCGACTGATGGGCCGGATTATCCAGTGCTGCCAGGTGCGACTCAGCTAATTTCAACAGCTCAAGCGCGGCTTTCGGATCCTGATCAATCCACAGCTTAACTGCCGCCCGGTCGGTCATATTGCGAGCTTCAAGAATGCGCCAGTCGGTTTCCTGGGAGATATCCAGCGCAGCAAGCTCAGCCTGCACCGACTGCACCGCTTGCTGGTAGTCGTTGATTCGCTGTTTCTGTTCTTGTAAATGGGAACTCAGCACCCCGGAAAACTGATCCAATTGCTGTCGTATATGCTGGCGGGTTTGCTCCTGCTGCTTATCAAGCTGCTCCTGAAACGACTCAATTTGGTTTTCCAGGTGCTGTTGGCGCGCCTCAAGGGTTGCGGTCTGCATCTGGTAATTTGGTAGCCAGTAGCGATAGCCATACCAGCCAAGGGCACTGACTAAGGCTATAACGATAATAAGGAGTAGCCAGCCCAGATAACTGTCGCGCCGCTGTTGTTTCGGTGGTGCTTTTTCAACACTGGCGGTGTTGGGCTTCGGGCCTTTTGGGGTTACCGGCTTATCCTGCGGGCCTTTATCTTTGTTTTTTTCTGCATCAGTTGTCATGGTCGGTTTCTTCCTTAAATTTCATGATGGCCTGCTGCCAGGCTTCAGCCATAGCAAAAGAAGCCGCGCTGTCGGCAATAACTGCCCGGCTGCGGATGGATGGCGGCATCAAATCGGCCAGGCGGGTACTGGCGACTACCCAATAACAGGATGTTAGCCAGCTTAGCCCTTCTTTGGGTACCGCGGCAAGAAAATAGCCCAGCTGTTCGGCACTGCTGACCATAATTCCGTTCATTTCGCGCTGCCAGCGGGTCATGATTGTTGGAGATACCGGCTGTGGCTGCCGCTGATAGACTTCCAGATAAGTGACTTCGGCGCCGCGTGCGCGCAGCGTATCTGCCAGTAGCTCACGGCCGCCATGGCCACGGACCAGCAACCAGCGCTGATCAGCAATATGTTTTAGCTCTGGCAGCGCCAGCAGCGTGTCACTGTTATGGCGGCGCCAGGAGCAGGTGACCGGGCGTCCGACGACAGCCTTTATGGCTCTGGCGCTGGTGGGGCCGACGGCATACCAACGTGCCGCTGGCATCGGTAAACCTGGCGCCCATTGGTGCGCCTGTTGCGCAAAGTACTGGGCGGCATTAACGCTGACCATTAACGCGGCATCCCAGTTCGCCGATAAAATCTCGGTAAGGCTATGATTCGGGTCATCGTAACTGCTGATGGCGACCATACTCGCGGCTTCGGTATTCAGCTCAAGCTGCTGTTCACCGGCACGGCGCTGCAGGGCCTGCTGAAGTTCAGCAGCCTGATCAGCCGGGCGCAGGATCAGCACGTTGCTCATGAATGCAGTTCTTGCTCGGCGTAGACGTCGGTCAGGATTTTGCCGGCCCCGCGTGACAGCAGATAATCTGCCAGTTCGGTGCCCAGCGCTTCGGCTCGCTCACGTGGCCCGCGAATAGCGCCTTCAATAATTTCGCTGCCATCGGGGCGACCGACCAGGCCGCGCAGGTGGATGGTGTCGCCATGGAGTTCTGCATAAGCACCGATTGGAACCTGGCAGCCACCTTGCAGGCGCCGGTTCATCGCGCGCTCAGCCAGCACACAACTGCGGGTATCCTGGCAGGCCAGAGGAGCGAGCAGGGCTTTGGTGGCTTCGTCATCACTGCGACATTCAATGCCAAGTACACCCTGGCCATTGGCTGGTAACGAGATATCGACTGGCAACCGCTGCCGGATACGTTGGCCCAGTTCGAGCCGCACCAGGCCAGCGGTGGCCAGAATGATGGCATCGAACTCGCCGTCATCAAGCTTACGCAGACGGGTTTGTACATTGCCGCGCAGATCAGCGATCTTCAAATGCGGATATTGCGCCAGGATCTGGCATTTACGACGCAGACTACAGGTGCCCACTACTGCATCTTCGGGTAATTCGTCTAAAGATTTATAGCGGTTCGATACAAAAGCATCACGTGGATCTTCGCGCTCACAGATGCCGAATAATTCCAGCCCCGGCGGAAACTCAACCGGCAGATCTTTCATCGAATGCACGGCCAGGTCGGCACGGCCTTCAAGCATAGCCACTTCGAGTTCTTTTACGAACAGGCCTTTGCCGCCGATCTTGGCCAGCGGGGTATCGAGAATGACATCGCCACGCGTGCTCATCGGCACCAGGTCAACGTGTAAGTCCTTATGCAAGGCTTCCAGTCGCGCTTTAATATGTTCGGCCTGCCACATGGCCAGCATGCTTTTGCGGGTGGCAATACGTAAAGTCCGGGTCATGCTTGCTCCGGGCGTAGGGTAATGTCCGTGCCAGCCTGTTTGCTGGCTGCTTCGCTTAGCAGCTGCCAGAGCTCGGCGCCGGTACGGTTGTCAATCCACACCCCGTCCCGGTATTCAAAGTGATGGCCATTAAACTTGGTGGCTACCCAGAGTTGATGCAAAGGCGGTTGCTTGTTGATCACCATCTTAGTGCCGTTCGTGAACGTGAGTTCAAGAATGTCACCACCAGATTCGCAATCGATATCGATGCCGCAATTCTCAACGGCCTCTTCTATGGCAAGGATAGTCGCTTCGGCCAGTTCATGATATTCCTGCTCTTGCATGTCTACTCCTGATAATGACATTTGTGCGCCGCAATGCGATGATAGGCGCATGGTTTAATTTGCAAATTACTATAGGTACAGTTTACCGATGTTTATGCTGAAAGTAATGCGTCTGATCATTGTAGCAGCTGCGCTGGGATTGGTCGCCTGCGGCCAGAAAGCGCCATTGCAGCAGCCGGCTCCGCCAGCAGATAAAAACACCGGCCTGACGGTGGAATTTGCGGTTATCGAATTGGGTCATCATGACGTTTGAATATCGAAGTAAACAGCTCCACGCAGAAGATTGTGCGCTGCGTGATTTAGCCGCCATTCACGGCACGCCGTTGTATGTGTATTCGCATGCCGCCATCGTCGCGAACTGGCAGCGTTTCGCGGACCACTGGCCGGCGCCGCATAAACTCTGTTACGCCGTTAAAGCCAACAGTAACCTGGCTATTCTGAATCTACTCGCCAGCCTGGGCGCGGGTTTTGATATTGTTTCAGGTGGTGAGCTGGCGCGGGTGCTGGCAGCTGGTGGCAAGGCCGAAGACGTCGTTTTTTCCGGCGTCGGGAAAAGCCGCGCAGAAATGCTCTACGCGCTCAAGCAGCAAATCCGCTGTTTTAACGTTGAATCCGCAGCTGAACTGGAGCGGCTCAATGAGGTAGCGCTGGAACTTGGTGTACGCGCGCCGGTTTCACTGCGGGTGAATCCCGACGTGGATGCGCAAACCCATCCCTATATAGCCACCGGCCTGAAAGCGAATAAATTTGGTATTGCTATGCAAGATGCTCGCGGCGTGGCTAAGCGCGCCGCTGAATTGCCGGGCATCCAGCTGCGCGGCCTGGATTGCCACATTGGCTCGCAGATTCTCAAAGTCAGCCCCTTTCTGGACGCCGCTGATCGCATGCTGGCCTTGATCAGAGAGCTCCGTGAGCAGGGCCTCGAAATTGATCACCTGGATATGGGTGGCGGCATGGGCATCCCTTATCAACAGGAAGATGCGCCCGATGTAGGTGCTTACTTGCAAGCGCTGCGGGAACGCGCTGAAGCGGTTGGCGGATTGACCCTGTTGCTGGAGCCCGGGCGGGCCATTGTTGGCAATGCCGGCGTGTTAGTGACCCAGGTGGAATACTATAAACCCGGCGCCGAGAAGAACTTTCTGTTGGTCGACGCGGGCATGAATGATCTGATTCGCCCGTCGCTTTACCAGGCCTATCACGCCATTCAGCCAGTCAATCAGAGCGCCGAAGACGCCAATCTGGTCGATGTAGTAGGTCCGGTGTGTGAAACCGGTGACTTCTTTGGTCATGCCCGCCATCTTGCCGCCCAAGAGGGCGATTTGCTGGCTATTATGAACGCTGGCGCTTATGGTTTTACCATGAGCTCCAATTACAATACCCGCCCGCGCGCCGCTGAGATTATGGTGGCCGGCAGTGATGTCCATGTGATTCGGCAGCGCGAACCCCTTGAAGATCTCTGGAAAGGTGAACAACTGATGGAGAAGCCACGTTGAATTTTGCCAAAATGCATGGGCTCGGCAACGACTTCATGGTGGTTGATAACGTCACCCAGAACTTTTACGTCAATCCGGAGCAAATCCGTCAGTGGGCCGATCGTCATCGTGGTATTGGCTTCGATCAGTTGTTGCTGGTAGAGCCGCCCTACGATCCTGATCTGGATTTTCACTACCGCATTTTTAACGCCGATGGCTCTGAAGTTGCCCAGTGCGGTAATGGCGCACGCTGCTTCGCGCTTTTTGTACGTCTGAAAGGGCTAAGTAATAAAAACCACCTGCGGGTCAGCACGAAAGCCGGTAAAATGGTGTTGCATCATGAACGCGATGGCCAGATCACGGTTGAAATGGGTGAGCCCGAGTTCGTGCCGGCCAATGTACCTTTTAAAGCCAATAAAGAAGAACTGACTTACGTAATCAGAGAGCAGGAACAAACCGTGTTGTGCGGGGTGATGGGGCTGGGCAATCCGCACTGTGTGATTGAAACGGAAAGCGTTACTGAGGCGCCGGTGGCAACCCTGGGGCGGCTGCTGGCCACCCACGAGCGCTTCCCGGAAGGGGTTAACGTGGGCTTTATGCAGGTTATCGACCGCGACCGGGTTAAGCTGCGCGTATATGAGCGCGGTGTTGGCGAGACCCAAGCCTGCGGCAGTGGCGCCTGTGCGGCGGCAGTCATTGGTATGCGCCAGGGCAAGTTGGCCGAGCAGGTACAGGTAGAATTGCCGGGTGGGAATCTGACCATTCGCTGGCAGCCGGGGCAGACTGTGCGTATGACAGGCCCGGCCGTGCATGTTTTTGACGGATATATAAAACTATGACGAACGAAATGAAAAAAACCAGCGCGCCTATTGTTGATGACAGTCTGATCGCCTCCTACCTGGAAGAAAATCCGGATTTCTTTGAGCGGCATCCGGCGCTGCTGCAGCAGATGAGTCTGCGTCATAACCAGCGCGGTGCTGTGTCGCTGGTTGAACGGCAGCAGCAGGTGCTGCGTGACCGTATTCGGCTGATGGAAGAAGAAATCACCGATCTGATGACCACCGCGCGGCGCAATGAAGAGCTGTTTCGTTATTACAGCGAGCTGTATGTGAAGTTACTGGGTTGCCGTAGCCTCGCTGAAGTCATGGACAGCCTGCAGCAAACCTTTGCTGAGCAATTGCATATGCCGGCCCTGTCGCTGAAGTTTTTTGATAGCCCACTGGAGCTGGACGAACAGTTTACTTTTGCGTCTGACACCCACAAACAGCTGTTAAGTAAGCGTTTTGCTGATGGTCCGGTTTACCTGGGCCGCCTTACTGCCGATGAGCAGCGGCTGCTGTTCCCTGCCGAGGCCATCGCTTCAGTGGCATTATTACTGCTTGGCGAAAAGGGCGAACTGGGTATGCTGGCAATTGGTAATCAGGACGCCGGTCATTTTGAACCCGCCATGGACACCTTGCTGGTCCGCCAGTTACAGGCGCTGCTCAGCATGATCTTACCGCCCTTGTTAACGCACTATGATACTGCCTGACGCACTGACCCGATTTATTAATCACCTGGCCGGCGAGCGTGGCCTCGCCGAGCTGACTTTAACCAGCTATTCCCGCCTGCTTTCTGAAGACATCAATCAGCTCCAACAGGATCGCATTACTGCCCCTGAACAATTAAGCTTACCCGTACTTGAACGGCTGTTTGTCAGTTGGCGCCGGCGCGGCTTAGGCGATGCGTCGCTGGCGCTGCGACTGGCAGCCTGGCGCACTTTCTGCGGCTATCTGGTGCGCGAGCGTGTGTTGCCCGACAATCCGGCCAGCCAGCTGAAAGCCCCGCGCGGAGCCAAGCGCCTGCCGAAAAACCTGGATGCTGATAGTATCAGCCAGTTATTACAGCTGCCCCAGAACGAACCCTTAGCCATCCGCGATGCGGCCATGATGGAATTGCTTTACGGTAGCGGCTTGCGACTGGCCGAACTGGTGGCACTGGATATCGATTCGATCAATCCGCGTCATCGCGAATTGCGGGTGCTGGGCAAAGGCAGTAAAACCCGTATCGTGCCATACGGGCGCTATGCCGCGGCGGCCATTGAGCGCTGGTTGCCGGTGCGCACCAGCTGGTTACCGGGGCAGATGCATGAAGTCGCCTTATTTATTACCCAGCGACAAAACCGCATCAGTCCGCGGGCAGTGCAGCAACGGCTGAACCACTGGGGCCAGCAGCAGGGGCTGTCGAGCCCGCTGCATCCCCATAAGCTACGACACTCCTTCGCCTCACATATGTTAGAATCCAGTGGTGATTTGCGAGCCGTGCAGGAGCTGCTGGGGCATGCCAACCTCAGCACTACCCAGGTTTATACCCACCTGGATTTTCAGCATCTGGCCAAAGTATATGATGGTGCCCATCCGCGGGCGCGCAAAAAATAGCGAACAGGATCAGTCATGCAGTTTTTCCGTCGCCTGCAGCCGGTGCAGGTGCTGAGTTTTGATTTAGACGATACCCTTTATCCGAATGCGCCCGTCATGCGTGCCGCGGAACAGGCCGTGCATAGCTATCTGTGTGAGCGCCACCCGCAGGTTGCCCACTGGACGGCCGAGGACTGGGCCCGGCGACGGCTGCATATGATGGGACGTGATCAGGACCTGGCCAGCGACATGACCGCGCTGCGGCTAGCCACTCTTAGTGAGGGCTTCCGCGAAGCTGGTATCGGTAACGTGGAAGCGGCCGCTGAAGCAGCCATGCAGGAGTTTCTCAAGCACCGTAATGCAGTGGAGATGGAAGCGAGCACTCGCCATAATCTCGAGCGGCTGGCCGCGCATTACCCGCTGTTTGCCCTGAGTAACGGCAATGTCAGCGTTGATGCCATTGGACTATCCGACTACTTCACCGGTATTTTTCAGCCCCGCAAAGGGCGGCGTGGCAAACCGCACCCGGATATGTTCGATGAAGCCCGGCAGTTACTTCCCGATATTCCTCCTTCCGGCTGGCTGCATATTGGTGATAGCCCGACCGCTGATGTTCTCGGCGCCTGTCGGGCTGGCTGGCAAACGGCCTGGTTTACCGGCGGGCTGGGGGTTAGCGGGCAGCTGCACGTATTGCCGAGCCTGGCTTTTGATGACTTTAGCCGACTCACCGACTTTCTTCTGAAAGACAAAGAGCAGGGTTAACAGCGATAACTGGTTGCATATACAGTAGTCGCTGATTAAACTGCCTGCAGACACGAGACTCCAGATCATTGGATAAGCAAATGGACAAACAGATGCCGACACATCCTTTACTAGCTGAACTTAATGATAAACAGCGCGAGGCTGTGGGCGCCGAGGAACGCCATATGCTGGTACTGGCTGGCGCTGGCAGTGGTAAAACCCGGGTACTGGTGCACCGTATTGCCTGGTTATTGCAAAACCGGCAGGTGTCACCTTACAGCATCATGGCGGTGACTTTTACCAACAAAGCCGCCGCCGAAATGCGCGGCCGGGTGGAGCAGTTATTGGGCAGCTCGGTGCGCGCGATGTGGATCGGCACCTTCCACGGACTGGCGCACCGGCTGCTGCGTGCTCACTATATGGATGTTGGCCTGCCACAGAACTTCCAGATCCTCGACAGCGATGACCAGCAGCGCCTGGTAAAACGGATTATCCGCAGTATGAACCTGGATGAAAAACGCTGGCCCGCCAAGCAGGCCCAGTGGTACATCAACGGCAAAAAAGATGAAGGCTTGCGGCCCCACCATCTGAATAGTTACGATATTAATGAACGTACCTTAAATGAAATTTATGACGGCTATCAGGTTGCCTGTGATCGCGCTGGCCTGGTAGATTTCGCTGAGCTGTTGCTGCGGGCCCACGAACTGATCCGCGACAATGCCATAGTTCGCGATCATTATCAGCGGCGCTTCCGGCATATCCTGGTGGATGAATTTCAGGATACCAACTCGATTCAGTACGCCTGGATCAAACTGCTGTCCGGTGTAGGCAATCCGGCGGCCGAACCCAGTTACGTTGCTATTGTTGGCGACGACGATCAGTCTATTTATGGCTGGCGCGGCGCCAAAGTCGAAAACATTCAGCAGTTTCTGCGTGATTATCCCGATGTGCTGACCATTCGCCTGGAGCAAAATTACCGCTCAACGGATACCATACTGACCGCCGCCAATGCCGTGATTGCCAATAACCGCGATCGCCTGGGTAAAGAACTCTGGACCGAGGGTAACAGTGGCGATCCGATTGAACTCTATGCCGCCTTTAACGAAATGGATGAGGCCCGTTATATCGCCGGACAAATCGAAAGCTGGCATGAAAAAGGTAACGCACTGCAGGATGTGGCGCTATTGTACCGCAGTAACGCTCAGTCACGGGTGCTGGAAGAAGCTTTGTTGCATGCCCGTATTCCCTATCGCATTTATGGCGGCCTGCGCTTCTTTGACCGGCAGGAAGTAAAAGATGCTCTGGGCTATTTGCGGTTGCTGGCGAATCGCAATGATGACGCGGCGTTGGAGCGCGTCATTAATACGCCTACCCGCGGTATTGGTAACCGCACTATTGAGATTATCCGCGCGGCCGCACGTGAACGCGGGCTGCCATTATGGGAAGCGGCACGCCAGCTGGTGGTTGAGAAGATCCTGACCGGACGCGCCGCCAACGCCGTGGCGGCCTTTATTGATCTGATTAACCAGCTGGAAGACGAAACCGGCGAGTTCAGTCTGGGCCGCCAGGTGGATGTGGTGATCAAAAGCAGCGGCCTGATGGCTATGTACGAAGCCGAGAAAGGCGAGAAAGCCGAGACCAGGGTGGAGAACTTAAAAGAGCTGGTGAACGCCTGCGATAACTTCGATGCCTTTGGCGGCCAGTATGATGAGGAAGAAGACGAAAACCTCACTCCGCTGAATGCGTTTCTTGCCCACGCCTCACTGGAATCCGGTGACGAGCAGGCGGACGAACACCAGGATGCGGTGCAGCTCATGACCCTGCACAGCGCCAAGGGGCTGGAATTTCCGCTGGTGTTTATGACCGGCGTGGAAGAAGGCCTGTTTCCCTCGCAACAGTCGATGGACGAGCCCGGCCGGCTCGAAGAAGAGCGTCGCCTGTGTTACGTCGGGATGACCCGGGCCATGCAAAAGCTGATATTGACCTATGCCGAGCAGCGCCGCATTTATGGCCAGGAAATGATGCACCGGGTGAGTCGTTTTGTTGGTGAGATTCCGGCCGACTTACTTCACCATGTGCGCATGCAAAGCCGCATGGATCCAAGCTCCGGCCGTGAGCTGGGGCGCTTTCACAGCGGTGCCAGCCATGAAGCATTCGAGCAAACCGGCTTTCAGCTGGGAGAGCGGGTGCGACACAGTAAATTTGGCGAAGGCACTGTGCTTAACTATGAAGGCAGCGGCCCGCAGAGCCGCATCCAGGTTAATTTTGAAGGCCTCGGCAGTAAATGGCTGGTGGTCGGTTACGCGCGCCTGGATCGGTGCTGATGCACCAGGGTATCGAGGCTATATAACAGCAAGGCCGACCAGATAATGGCGAAAGTGACCAGTTTATCCGTCGCCAGCGGCTCGCCATAAACCCACACAGCCAGAATAAACATCATACTGGGGCCTATGTACTGGAAGAAGCCCAGCGTTGAATAGCGGATGCGCTGGGCGGCCGCGGTAAAGCATAACAATGGTGCGGTGGTGACGATGCCCGCGGCGACCAGCAAGCTGTTCAGTTGCCAGCTGTTGGTGGTCATATCCACCGCTGCGGATTCAGCGATGAAGGCCAGATAAAACAGTACTATCGGCAACAATATCAGGGTTTCCAGCCACAGGCCGGTGATGGAGTCGACCGGCAGGCGCTTGCGAATGGCGCCATAAGTGGCGAAGCTGAAGGCCAGAGTCAGGGCGATCCAGGGCACTGAGCCGAACGAAATAATTTGGATCAGCACGCCGGTAACCGCCAGCGCGATAGCAAGCAACTGCATCTTGCGCATCCGCTCCGAGAAAAATGCCATACCAATAGCGACGTTCAGCAACGGATTAATGTAGTAGCCCAGGCTGGCGTCGAGAATGTGGTCGTTATTGATGGCCCAGATAAACAGAAACCAGTTACCTGCCAGTAAAAATGTCGCCAGTGTCAGCTTCAGCATGTGCGATCGGTGCCGCAGAATCGGCATAATGCGATCCTTACGCCGTAATAGCAGAATCAACATTAGCACCAATACGAAAGACCAGAGGATCCGGTGACTCAGGATCTCCAGCGCCGGTACCGCCTGCAGCAATTTAAAATAAATCGGGGCGACGCCCCACATGGTGTATGCGGCAATGGCAAAAAGTACACCCTGGCGGCCACGAAGGGCAGAATCGGTCATGGCGAAGCAATCTCAATAAGCATATGTATGATACCTGCGCAGCCGGTCACCGAATATTGCGTAAATCGTCCGGATACGGTGGTGCTCAGGGCGAGGGATGCATACAATAGAGCCAATCAACGACCGCCGTCAATCGGAGTATCTGTTTTGCCTTCACACCCCCTGTCAAAAGTCCTTGCCGAAGTTTTTGGTTACACGGGTTTCCGTGAAGGCCAGCAGCAGGTCATTGACGCTGTCACAGCGGGACGGGACGCGCTGGTGCTGATGCCGACTGGCGGTGGTAAGTCGCTGTGCTACCAGTTGCCGGCAATTCAGAGTGATGGTCTGACGGTGGTGATATCACCACTGATCTCGCTCATGCAGGATCAGGTCGAAGCCCTGCAGGCCATGGGCGTTGCCGCCGCAGCACTGCACAACGGTATGACCGGCGAAGAAGCCGCCAGCATCAGCCAGCAATTGCAGGACAATGCTATTCGCTTACTTTATGTGAGCCCGGAGCGCGCCTTACAGCATTACTTTACCCGGCAGCTGCAGCAGTGGCCGGTGCAGCTGATCGCCATTGATGAAGCCCATTGTATTTCGCAATGGGGTCATGACTTCCGGCCCGAGTATGGCCAGCTTGGCAGCCTGCGCGAGATGCTGCCGCAGGTTCCTTTCATGGCACTGACGGCGACCGCCGATGCCGCCACCCAGGCCGATATCGCCAGCCGGCTCCACCTGCACGACCCGGTTGTTTACAAGGGCTCATTCGACCGGCCGAATATCCGCTATGTGGTGGAAGACAAATACAAACCGCAGAAGCAGGTGCGCGACTATATCGCCCGGCAACGCGGTGCCTCCGGTATTGTTTATTGCGGTAGCCGCAAGAAAGTTGAAGATCTGGCCGAGAAGCTGCATCAGGATGGGATTAAAGCCGCGGCTTATCATGCGGGACTGGATCACAAGCTCCGCGAACAAGTGCTGCGCGGCTTTGTCCGTGACGATATTGACGTGGTGGTGGCGACCGTGGCGTTCGGTATGGGTATCAATAAACCTAACGTGCGCTTCGTGGTGCATTTTGATGTGCCGCGCAGTGTCGAGGCTTATTATCAGGAAACCGGCCGGGCCGGACGTGATGGCTTGCCCGCCGAGGCTCTGTTGCTGTACGACCCTTCAGACGCCGCCTGGATCCGCAGCATTATCAATGAACAGGCGGACGAAGATCGCCGGCGGGTCGAACAGCATAAGTTCGCGGCCATGCAGTCACTGGGTGAAGGGCAGACTTGCCGCCGCCTGATGCTCCTGAATTATTTTAATGAGTATCGCGATAATGCCTGCGGCAACTGTGATATCTGCCTGGATCCGCCGCGCCAGTACGATGGTACCGTGGACGCGCAGAAGGTGTTGTCCTGTATCTACCGGGTCGAGCAGCGCTTTGGTATGAATCATGTGATCGACGTGCTGCGCGGCAGCAAATCCCAGCGGCTCACTGAGCTGAATCATAATCAGCTGTCAACTTATGGTATCGGTGCCGAGCAGAGCCAGGAATACTGGCTGGCGGTAATTCGTCAGCTGATCCACCGCGGCCTGATTATCCAGAATATTCAGCAGTACGGAGTGTTGCAGCTAACCCAGGCGGCGCGGCCGGTACTGAAAGGCGAAGTGGCCCTGCAACTGGCCGAGCCACGGATCAACCTGGTCGTGAGCAAGCCACGAGTGGCTGATCGCGGGGACTATGATAAAGTTTTGTTCCGTCGCCTGCGCGCCTTGCGCAAGTCGATAGCTGATGCGGAAGAAGTGCCGCCCTTTGTGGTCTTTAACGACACCACGCTGGTGGAAATGGCGGTACATTATCCGACCGATAAGTCCGCATTGCTGGAGATTACAGGCGTGGGCCAGAAAAAACTCGAACGCTATGGTACCGAGTTTCTGGCCGCGATTACCGCCTACCTTGATGCTGACGATGAGCCGTTGCTGAGTTTCTGATCGCTAGCCCTCAATCAGCCCACGGCCAGATAGTACTGCCAGAGTTCCTGCAATACCGGCAGCAGCGACGCCACCAGAATCAATGCCATAGTGACATTGAAAATGCGCCGCATGGTTGCCGTTTTCAGCACTTTGCGCAGCAGCGAGCCAAATACCATCCACACGCCGACACAAGGGAACGCCATCAGCAGAAAGGCTGCGGTAATCGCCAGCACTTCCATCACCAGGTTGCCATCGACCGAGGTAAAGGCAGCGACAGCGCCGGAGGCCATCACCCAGGCTTTGGCATTGACCCACTGAAACAGCGCGGCCTGCCAGAAACTAAAAGGCTTGCGCTCGGTTTTGACGATGGGTGACGGTTCCGCGGTGGCAATGCGCCACGCCAGCCAGAACAGGTAGATCACACCCAGAATCTTGATCAGCTCATGCAGATTAGGAAAACGTTCGAACACCACGCCAAAACCAAACCCGACCAACAGCACCATCAGCGGGAAGCCCAGGCAAATCCCCAAAAAGTGCGGCAGGCTGGCGCGCACCCCGTAATTCATGCCTGAGGACATGATCATGACATTGTTTGGACCCGGTGTAATAGTGGTGGAAAAGGCGAAGAAAAGAACGGCGACAAAGATTTCCATGATCTGTTCACTGGTTAAGGGTCTATATTGTAGATACTAAAGAGTTAACTGATGCCAGGCAACACGAAGGAGACATTATGAAATTATGGAACTGGACCGTCGGACTGACGGTCGCCACATTGCTTAGCCTGAGCCCGGCTTCCGCGCAGGACCAGCCGCAGGCCGAATCCCAGGCACAGCCCGGCGAGGCGCTGCAGGTAGCAGTGCGTGTCAGCCCCCCTTTTGTGATGAAGAATGAGCAGGGCGAGTACAGCGGCCTGACGATTCGACTATGGGAGCGCATCGCCGAGCAGAACGGCTACGACTATGAGTATCAGGAAACCGGCCTGACTGAGCTGCTTGATGGCGTAGAACAGCAGCGTTTTCATATCGGTCTGGGTGCGATTTCCGTAACCGCGGACCGTGAAAGTCAGATAGATTTCACCCAGCCTTTCTATAATGCCGGACTCGGTATCGCTATCCCCGATAAAACCGGTAGTTCCTGGTGGTATGTGATGCAGCGCTTTATCAGCATCGAGTTTCTGAGTGTGCTGCTGGCGCTATTTGCCATCCTGTTGCTGGCCGGTTGGGCGCTGTGGTTGTTTGAGCGGCGCCATAACCAGGACGAATTCAGCCCTTATGCCAGTCGTGGTATCGGTGCGGGCTTCTGGTGGGCGGCAGTCACCATGACCACCGTGGGCTACGGCGATAAGTCGCCCCGAACGCTCGCCGGACGGGTCGTTGCCTTTATCTGGATGTTTACCAGCGTGATTATTATTTCGAGCTTTACCGCATCGATTGCCTCCTCGCTGACTGTCGGCCAGCTCGCCAGTCAGGTCGAGAGCCAGGATGACCTGGTTAACGTGCGCGTCAGCAGTGTACCGGGATCCTACAGTGCCGCCTGGCTGGAACGTCGCAACATTGGCTACCAGAAGTATGAGAATCTGGAAGCAGCCCTTGCCAGTGTCGATAGAGGCGAAGCCGATGCCGCGGTATACGATGCGCCGCTGCTGAAATATTTGCTGCGGCAGCAGAATGTTGAACTAACCACACTGCCTGCGACCTTCGCCCCGCAAGACTATGCCATCGTCATGCAGCAAGGGGACAAGCGGCGCGAGCAGATCAATCTGGCTTTGCTACGCCATACCCGCACCGCGGAGTGGCGTGAACTGGTCAGTGATTATTTGGGTGACTCTCTGTAAGGAGAAAACCAATGATAAGTTTAGTTTTGGCACTGATGGTAAGCGGCGAAGCCGCTACGGCTACCGTCGAAATCAACGAGTGGCAGGTTCCCTGGCCCGACAGCCGGCCCCGGGATCCCTATGTGGTCAGTAACGAGGAAGTCTGGTTTGTGGGCCAGAAGGCCGATTACGCGGCCATCCTGAATCCGCAGACCGGCGAGTTCGAACGCATTGACTTACCTGACGGCGCCGGCCCGCATAATATTATCGTGGATGAACGTGGCGGCTGGTATGCCGGCAATAAAGCCGCCCATATCGGTTTAATTGACCACGATGATCACAGCATTACCCAATATAAGTTACCGGGCGATGGCCGCCGTGATGTGCATACCCAGGCCTTTACCAGTGATGGTGACATCTGGTTCACCGCGCAGGGCGCCAATAAAATCGGCTTTTTTGATGCAGAGACCAAGGAAATAACCCTGCATGATGTGCCGACTAAAAACGCCCGCCCTTATGGTTTGATTGTGGTAGACGACACGCCCTGGGCCACGCTGTTTAACAGCAATAAGCTGATCACCCTAAACGATCAGGGTGAGCTGAAAGAGATAGAGCTGCCGCGGGAAAACAGCAACCGGCCGCGTCGTATTGCCACCACCGGCGACAACCTCATCTGGTACGTGGATTATGTAGGTGGCTACCTGGGCCGTTATAACCCGGACACCGGCGCTATTGATGAGTGGCAAATGCCAGGCGGAAGCCAGTCGATGCCTTATGGTATGGCTGCCGACGATAACGGTTATGTGTGGTTTGCCGAAACCGGCCTGCAACCGAATCGCATCGTTGGCTTTAACAGCGAAACCGAAACCTTTACCACGCCGGTCGATGTACCCAGCGGGGGTGGTACCGTCCGCCATATGGTATTTGACGCTGACACCGGCAGTATCTGGTTTGGGTCTGACGCCAATACCATAGGTCAGGCCGTTATTACCTACTAGCGGCTAAGCAGGTTGCCGAACCAGGGCCAGAGAATAATCAGCCAGGTGACGGCAATATTAATGAGCGCGAAACTGACAGCGGCCGAGGCAATATCTTTGGCTTTGCCGCTGAGTTCGTGACGCTCGGCGCCGATGCGGTCAATGGCCGCTTCAATTGCTGAGTTAAGCAGCTCGACAATAATCAGCAGGATCAGGCTGAAAATCATCAGCGCCCGCTCTACCGGTGAAACCGGGGCCAGCATCGCCAACGGCAGCAGTACGATCACCAAGATCACGTCCTGTCGTACCGCGGCTTCCGACTGCCAGGCCGCACGCATACCCCGCGCGGAATTTGCCGCCGCGCGGACAATCCGCATCAGGCCCTGTTGTTTGGGTTTCATTTATATTTTCTCAGCATCATGGCCAGTCACCAGCGCCCGCTGCTCGGGCAGACCCATACTGAGAACATAGGGCTGAGGCTGTTGCTGGCGTTTGCTGAAGCTTTCCTTGCTATCCAGCCCCTGCCAGTTGCACTGAATCAGTGCCTGCGCGACAGCGCCGCCCAGACCACTGCCCGGGCCGAGCAGAATAATATGGTCGGGCGCGTACTCTTTCACCGCGACCTGAATGGCTCGGGTGAAGTCATAGGTCTGGGTTACCTGATGGCCAAGGGTATAATCATGCAGGGCCTCGGCTGAAGTAATATGGCTTGGCCAGCAATGGCCGCGACCGTCAATCAGCGGCGTGCTGGGCGCCTTAAATAATACCGCTGGCCAGCGCTCCAGTGCGCTTTCTGAAGCTTCACTCATCAGGCTTGTATGGAAAGCCGCATGGCCCGGCAACAATAGCGGGAAGCGCTCGTCGACCGGCGGTAATGCCGCCATCGCCGCTTCGCAGGCGGCGGTAGAACCAGCCAGTACGGCATAGCCGCCATAGTTAATCGACATCATCAGCTCGCCCGGATGGGCAGCCAGCTGTTCGGCGATTCGGCTACGGTACTCAGCGCTGGGTTGCCAGTTGGCATCCACCAGCGGATAGATAAATTGTGCGCCTTCACCGCCGGCGGTGAGCTGCGCCATATTGGTTACCAGCCGGGTACTGGTATCGACGGACCAGCAACCGGCGCAAGCCATAGCGGTATACCAGCCCATCGAATTGCCGGTAATAGCGACAACCTCATATTCATCGCGGTTAATAGCCAGGAAATCCGTGTAGCCAGCGGCATAAATAAGTGCGGCGGCATTGTCCGGCGCCTGGTGAATGCGGCTTTTGTACAGGTCCATCTGATCCAGTTCAGCCACGGTCGGAACGCCCAGTTCAGCACGAACGTCGTCGATTTGCTGCATAATATCGCGAATTTTCGCGCTATCTTCGCCGATTTTCGACGAAATTGAGCCCAATTCCGGTTTGTTGTAGGTGCCACGCCCAGGGCAGACCACTAATGCTGTTTTCTTCATGAGGTCGCTCCCAGCAGTTTGCGCGCCTGTGCCTGGATTTGATCGGCCGATGGCAATACCGCATAAGCCGCTTTACCGAGCGGGATAAAGCTGTCCTCGGCATTCAGCCGGCTGATTTCATAATGATCAGGACGGGCTTCATGCAGTGCGGTGAACAGCTCTTCGCTCAGGCTGCCGCGACGGCGGCACTCGTCAACAATGAGGATCTTCTTACAGTTATCCAGCGCCGCGATAATCTTGTCGGTATGCAGGGGCACCAGACAGCGTAAATCCAGCACCCGAAGCTTATGGCCATCCGCAGCAAGTTTTGCTTCCGCCTGACGGCTCAGGTAGTAGCCGTTGCCATAGGAGATAATCGCCAGCTCCTCGCCATCACCAAAAACCGCAGGCTCACCAAGTTCGGGAATCGGCTGGTCAGGATCCGGATAGTCACATAACCAGCCGCCATCGCCTTCCTGATGCAAATCGCGTGTCATATACAGGGCGATGGGCTCAAGCATCACCACCACCCGTTGCTCGCGTGCAGCCAGCATGGTGGCCTGGCGCATCAGCAGCGCGCCGTCGTGACCATTGGACGGGCACAGCAGAATAATGCCTGGGATATCGCGGAATACGGCAAAGGAATTGTCGTTATGGAAATGCCCGCCAAAGCCTTTCTGGTAAGCCAGGCCGGCAATACGGATCACCATGGGATTGCTGTACTGGCCGTTGGAGAAAAACGACAAAGTGGCCGCTTCACCACGGATCTGATCTTCAGCGTTATGCACATAAGCCAGAAACTGGATTTCCGGCATCGCAATAAAGCCCTGTTGCGCCATGCCAATAGCCAGCCCCAGAATACTTTGTTCATCAAGCACCGTATTGAGCACCCGATTGGGCCCGAAAGCCTCCATCAGATGCTGGGTAACATGGTAGACGCCGCCTTTTTTAGCGATGTCTTCGCCGCAGAGCACCAGGTTACCGAACTGGGCCATCAGATCATGCAAAGCCCAGTTAATGAGTTTAGCCAGGTGCTGGCGCTTGCCAAGATTATGTTTATCCCAGTTGAACAGGCTGCGGCGCTGCTCTGCCCCGGGTAGGGCTGGCAGTGGGGTCTGCCGTGGCGGCGGAACAATGGCCTTCATGATAGCTGCAGGTGACTCCAGCTTCGGCTGCTGACTGGCCTGACCGGCAATGCGCGCAATGCGCTGTTGCTGGCGCACGACATAATCAGCCAGTTGCTGATGGTCAAACAGGCTCCGGCTGATGAGTGCCGCGCAGCTATGCAGCAGCGGGTCGCGCTCGGCATCCCGGGCAATTTCCTGCTTGCTGCGATAGGCACTTTCAGCATCGGCGCCGGCATGGCCGAATAACCGTACCGTGCGTAAATGCAGTACCGCTGGTTTGCGCTTATGGCGCACATAATCGGCAGCCTCCCGGGCCACCAGATAGGTCTCGGCCAGATTGCTGCCATCGGCGCGGAAATACTTAAGTGCCGGGCGCTGGCTCAATTGTTGCTGGATCCAGCCATTGGGCGTATGGGTTGAGATGCCCAGGCCATTATCTTCGCAGACCAGTAGCAGCGGCATTGGAATCTGCTGATAGGCCGCCCAGCTGGCTGAATTGATCGCCCCCAGGGCGGTGGAATGATTAGCCGAGGCATCACCAAAGCTACACATAGCGATGGCATCGCGCGGCCAGCGGCCCTGATGCTCGAGGCGCTGTGACAAGCCGATGGCAAAGGCCGTACCCATAGCTTTAGGCACATGGGAGGCAATGGTACTGGTTTGCGGTGGCACGCTAAGAGCCAGGCTGCCCAGTACTTTATGGCGGCCGCCGGAGATCGGGTCATCGCTGGAAGCCGCGAAGCTTAGCAGCATGTCATAAAGTGGTGTGGTGCCGGGCAGCTGTTTGGCGCGCTGAATAAAAAAAGCGCCGCTGCGATAATGCAAAAAGGCCGGGTCGGTGACCCGTAAAGCCTTGGCGACCGCGGCGTTGCCTTCATGGCCGGAGCTGCCAATGGTGTAAAAGCTCTGGCCGGCGGCCTGCATCAGGCGGGACTGCAAATCCAGCAGGCGGCTGGCTAACTGGGATTCGAACAGTTCAAAGAGTTCGCTATCGGTGAGCAACCCCCCTGCTGCCTGAGCCTGTGGCAGATTCTGCTGTT
Organism: Pseudidiomarina sp.; assembly: GCF_033722695.1. Taxonomy (GTDB): domain Bacteria; phylum Pseudomonadota; class Gammaproteobacteria; order Enterobacterales; family Alteromonadaceae; genus Pseudidiomarina. The sequence continues at coordinate 22,003 of NZ_JAWVYM010000010.1, forward strand.
GCAGACGCTGGACAAACTCCGTCAGCCATGGATGTATGGACGCAGCCATATGAATTCCTTAGCTGATTAGCCGCTGAATGCTTGCAGACCGGTTTGCGCACGACCCAGAATCAGGGCGTGCACATCATGGGTACCCTCATAGGTATTCACGGCTTCGAGGTTCATCACATGACGAATTACATGGTATTCATCGGCAATGCCATTACCACCGTGCATATCACGGGCGACGCGGGCAATGTCCAGCGCCTTGCCGCAGGAGTTGCGCTTGATCAGTGAAATGGTTTCCGGTGCCAGCTCGCCGCTGTCCATCAGGCGTCCGGCCTGCAGGCAGCTGAGCAGGCCGATAGTGATCTCGGTCTGCATATCGGCAAGCTTTTTCTGAATCAGCTGGTTGGCTGCCAGCGGCCGGTTAAACTGCTCGCGATCCAGGGTGTACTGCCGCGCTGCATGCCAACAGAACTCGGCCGCGCCCAGCGAGCCCCAGGCAATGCCGTAACGGGCTTTATTGAGACAGCCGAATGGCCCTTTTAAGCCACTGACGTTGGGCAGCAGCGCGGACTCCGGTACTTCGACGTTATCCATCACGATCTCGCCGGTAACTGAGGCCCGCAGTGAGAACTTACCCTCGATTTTCGGTGCCGACAGGCCTTTCATGCCTTTTTCCAGAATAAAGCCACGGATTTCTCCGTCGAGCTTACCCCAAACCACAAACACGTCAGCAATCGGCGAGTTGGTGATCCACATTTTGTTGCCTTTGAGCACGTAACCGCCGTCGGTTTTGCGCGCAGTGGTGCGCATCGAGCCGGGATCCGAGCCGGCATCGGGTTCAGTCAGACCGAAACAGCCGACCCACTCACCGGTGGCCAGTTTGGGCAGGTATTTTTGTCGTTGTTCTTCACTGCCGTACTCATAGATTGGGTGCATCACCAGTGAGGACTGCACGCTCATGGCGCTGCGGTAGCCGCTGTCGACCCGCTCCACTTCACGGGCCACCAGGCCATAACAGACGTAATTGACTCCGGCGCAGCCATATTTTTCCGGCAGGGTGGCACCTAACAGGCCCAGTTCGCCAAGTTCGGTCATAATTTCGCGGTCAAAACGCTCCTCACGGTTTGCCATCAGTACCCGCGGCATGAGTTTTTCCTGACAGTACTGGTGCGCGGTGTCGCGAATCATCCGCTCTTCTTCGGTAAGCATGTTGCTGAACAGGAATGGGTCTTGCCAGTCAAATGAAGGACGTGCCATGAAAGTGCCTCGTTGATTTTTGTTGGTCTCGGTGGACGGTTAAATAGTGTCCGCAAGCTGGTTATTTTATGAGTAGCAGGTTACTCCGAAATAGCGCAAAGTTAAACATCTGCAGCGATTGTCATGCAATCAATAGGGCAGACCTTAAGGCAGGCCGGCTCCTCATAAAACCCCATGCACTCGGTGCAAAGGTCGCTGGCGACCTGGTAATGTTTAGCGCCCATGCTAATGGCATCATTGGGGCATTCCGGCACACACATATCGCAGTTGATGCAGTCGCTGGCAATCACCACCGGCATCAGCTGACGTCCTTAACGGCGATGGCCGGCGCTGGCACGGCGTGGATCTTGATCAGCATCGCCAGTTCAGCTTCGGTTTTACTCAATGCTTCCGGCAGCTCTATAGTCACCTGATGTCCTGAGCCCGGTGCCCGTTCAATCGCCAACCCCTCTTTGTCAGTCAATTGCTGCAATGTGAAAGCCAGGTTGCCGGAAGGCTTCATCAACAGCAGCTGATCACGCAGGTTAAAGGCATTTTTTACTTCAATACGAGCGCGCTTTCCCTGTACATCAATCACTTCGCCCACCAGTTGTTGGGTGCCCTGGCTATGGCTGGTCTGATAGTTCTGCAAATCTGACGGAACGTGGCGGCGCAGGAAACCTTCGGTAAAACCGCGATTTGCCATACCTTCAAGGTCAGCCAGTAATTGTGGATTAAACGGCCGGCCCGCAGCGGCATCGTCAATGGCCTGGCGATAAACCTGGGCGGTGCGCGCAACGTAATAGGGCGACTTGGTGCGGCCTTCGATTTTCAGTGAGTGCACGCCCATGCGGGTGAGCGCTTCAACGTGCTGGATGCCGCGTAGATCCTTTGAATTCATAATGTAGGTGCCGTGGATATCTTCGTCCATAAGCATCAGCTCGCCGGGGCGCATGGGCTCCTCGAGCAATTTTGGAGTGGGGTGCGGGCGGAACTGCCCTGCCTCATTTTCTTCGGCATCGTGCACCTGATACGGCCAGCGGCATGAGTTGGTGCAGGCCCCCTGATTCGGGTCGCGCTTATTGATGTAGCCGGACAGCAGACAGCGACCTGAATAGGCCATACAGAGCGCGCCGTGCACAAAGACTTCGATTTCCATGTCTGGGCACTGGGCACGGATCTCAGCGATTTCCCGCACCGCCAGCTCGCGCGACAAGATAACCCGTTCGATCCCCTGTTGCTGCCAGAATTGCACCGCCGCCCAGTTCACGGTATTGGCCTGTACCGATAAATGTAGCGCCTGCTGCGGATAGTGCTGGCGCAGTAACATCACAATGCCGGGGTCCGAAACAATAAGCGCATCGGGCTGCAAGGCGATAACCGGCGCCATATCTTCGACAAAGCGCGTGAGCTTGGCATTGTGCGGTGCGATGTTCACCACCACATAGAACTTCTTGCCGGCGGCATGGGCTTCGGCGATGCCAGTGGCCAGATTGGGCAGGTCAAATTCGTTATTGCGTACCCGCAGACTATAGCGTGGCTGACCGGCATAGACAGCATCGGCGCCATAGGCAAAGGCCAGCCGCATGGCCTTTAGGCTACCGGCAGGGGAAAGCAGTTCGGGTGTGTTCATGGATTCAGGTCAGCTAATCAGAAATGGCTGCTTATTCTATGGATCCGCCGGCGGCGTACCCTGATCCAGATCAATAAAAGGCATCTTCAGTGGGCGCGCCGCTATTCCTTTGTAGGTAGTCGCTCCCCTCCCTTCATGGCAATAACAAAAACGGGCGGCAGTCAGTAATATAGCGCCATCACACGCCGAGCTGCTGTGTCTAAATCCGCTTGCCGGACATGACCAGTGTGCCGTGGTCTTACTGACCACCGGGGTTGCGCTGGAAACGGCGTTACCTCCCGTTATCTGGAAAGGTGTCGCTTATGCTTATGGATCGTTTTGCCCGCCGCTTTACTTACCTGCGGTTGTCGGTAACAGAAAACTGCAACTTCCGTTGTAATTATTGCCTGCCCGACGGCCCGGACTGCAGTTCGCGCACGCCTGAACTGTCCCTGCCGGAGATCCGCCGGCTGGTAACCGCGTTTGCCTTGCTGGGCACCACTAAAATCCGTATCACCGGCGGTGAGCCCTGCCTGCGGAAAGACCTGCTCGACATCATTGCCACCTGTAAAGAAGTTCCCGGTATTGAGAAAGTGGCCATTACCACCAACGGCTACCGCTTACAGCGCGACCTGCCGGCCTGGAAAGACGCCGGCCTGGATGCCATCAACGTCAGCGTCGACAGTCTGGATCCGGCCACCTTTCACCTGATCACCGGCCAGAACCGGTTGCCTTATATTCTTGACGGCATCGATCAGGCGTTAGATCTTGGCATTCCCAGCGTAAAAGTAAATACGGTTCTGCTGAAGCACTACAACGGTAAAGCCCTGCCGGAGTTTCTTGACTACGTGCGTGAGCGCAATCTGGCGCTACGCTTTATCGAGCTGATGCGCACCGGCGACAATGTGCAGTACTATCAACGCAACCATGTCAGCGGCAACGACATCAAACAGCAGCTGCTGGCCGATGGCTGGGTGCAGCGGGAAAAGCCACGCAGTGCCGGTCCGGCCCAGGAATTCAGCCACGTCGACTTTGCGGGTCGCATGGGGCTGATCATGCCTTATAGCCCGGACTTTTGTGATGACTGCAACCGCTTGCGGGTATCCAGCCTCGGCCAGCTGTTCTTGTGCTTGTTCACCGAACACCACCAGGACATGCGGAGCTATTTGCAAAGCGATGATCCTGAGCCTTTGATGCAGGTGTTACAGGGCTTTGTGAAAACCAAGAAAGCACACCATTTTCTGCATAACGAGCAGAGCGGCTCAACCCGTCATCTGGCGATGATCGGAGGCTGACCATGGCTATTTTTACTGAGTTCACAGGTGTGATTCTGGCTGGCGGGCAATCGCGGCGTATGGGGCGAGATAAAGCCTTGCTGCCACTGGCCGGTCGCACCTTACTGGAGCACATGCAGTTGCTGCTCCGCCAGGCCGGCGTGGCAGATATCCTTATCAGTCGCAACCAGCCCGGCTTTATCACCGACAGCTATCCGGGCAAGGGTCCTTTAGCCGGGCTTGCTGCGGTACTGCCGCACTGCACCACTCCCCAAATGCTGGTGGTGCCCGTCGATATGCCGTTATTACAGCCCGGCCTGCTGCGCCATTTGCTTACCACCGCGTCTGCCGGAGAGTCGACCGGCGCATGGTACTTCGGTGAATCTCCCTTACCCTGTGTACTACCCAATATCCCGCAACTTGCGGATTATCTGACGGCACAGCTGGAGTCGGGTCAGGGGGATTTTTCAGTACGGGGGCTGTTGCGTTATCTGAACGCCAACGCACTGGCTGCCTGTGATGTGCTGCAGCTCGTCAACACCAATACCCCACAGCAATGGCAGCAGGCGCTCATGCAACGGGATCAGCCAGACAGGTTATCACTATGACAGCAAAGACCAAATCAAGCCGGCCATTTCAGCCTTTGTCCGTCGCGGTGGCGACCATTTCGGATCGCCATACCCGTGCGACCGACAGCACCGGCGACTGGCTCTGCCAGCAACTGGGGTCGGCCGGGCATAACCTGAGCGAGCGCTGCATCCTGCCGACGAATACCTATAGCATTCGCGCGCAGTTGTCGGCCTGGATCGCTGATTCAACGACTCAGGTTGTGCTGTTAAACGGCGGTACCGGATTTGCCGCAAACAATTGCGTGCCCGAGGCCATCAGCCCGCTATTCGATCGCCCGGTTGAGGGTTTTGGTGAGCTGTTCCGGCAACTGAGCCTGGCGGATATCGGATCTTCGGCAATGCAGTCACGGGCGCTGGCGGGTATGGCCAATGGCACCCTTATTTTTGCCATGCCGGGTTCCGGCGGGGCGGCGGCGCTGGCCTGGAATCAACTGATAGAGCCCCAGCTGGATTCACGCCAGGGGCCCTGTAATTTTGTCGCCCATGTGAAAAGCGGGGCTAACCTCTGTTGCGGAGAGTCAACATCATGACCGACAGCAAAAACTTTACTCATGTGGACGCCCAAGGCGCTGCCCACATGGTCGATATCTCCGGCAAAGTGCCGGGTCAGCGGCAGGCCATCGCCGTTGCCACCGTACAGACCAGACCGGATGTGATTCAACTGATTGAAGAAAACGGTTTAAAGAAAGGCGATGTCTTAGCCGTGGCCCGGGTGGCTGGCATTATGGCAGCCAAGCGCACCAGCGATCTGATTCCGCTTTGCCATCCGCTGGCGCTGACCAAAGTGTCGGTCAGTTTTCAGCTTGATCAGGCCAGCGGCCAGATTGAAATCAGCGCCTGCTGTGCTGTACAGGGACAGACTGGCGTGGAAATGGAGGCGCTGACTGCGGCCTCGGTAGCCGCATTAACCATTCACGATATGTGTAAAGCCGTTGATCCCGCCTTGCAGATCAATGGCATTCAGTTACAGGAAAAGACTGGTGGCAAACGCGGCCACTGGCAACGGGAGCAGAATCATGCTGACAGTTAAATTATTCGCAGCGCTGCGCGAACGGTTGGACTGCGCCAGCCTGACTGTGGATGCAACCGGCATCAGCCGCGTCAGTGAACTGAAGCAGGCACTTGCGGCGCGCTCGCCGAAATGGCAGCACGAACTTTCGCAAAATGACGTGCTTTGCGCCGTTAATCAGCAGTTGGCAGCAGCCGATATGCCGCTGCAGGCCGGCGACGAAGTGGCGTTTTTCCCGCCGGTAACCGGAGGCTGATGATGCAATCGCGGATCCAGGTGCAAACCACAGACTTTGATCTGAACCAGGAATACCAGCGCCTGCGGGAAAACCCTGCCTGTGGTGCCGTGGTGACCTTTACCGGATTGGTGCGGGAGCTGGCGCAAGGAAACCTGACGGGGATGACGCTGGAACATTATCCGGGGATGACCGAAACCGCGTTGGCAGACATTTGCCGGCAAGCTGAAGCGCGGTGGGAACTGGGCGCGGTCACCGTCATTCACCGCGTTGGCAGTCTGGGGCTCAACGACCAGATCGTCTTTGTTGGCGTGGCCGCTGCTCACCGGCAGGCGGCATTTATGGCGGCCGAGTTCATTATGGACTACCTGAAAACCCGCGCCCCCTTCTGGAAGCAGGAACAGACCACCACGGGCAGCTATTGGGTTGACGCCAAGGCCAAAGACCAGGCCGCCGCCGCCCGCTGGCAAACCCCCGGAGAGGGGGGCTGACACCATGCTGAGGAGGGGGCTGACACCATTTTTTCGGATGACTTGCTGGCTAGCATTAGCCTGGTTTGGCGTGTTGTCGGCTCATGCCGCGCCGCTGACCCTGGCTGCCGCCTCATCCCTGCGCGACAGCATGAACGCCCTGGTGCAGCAGTTCGAACAGCAGCACCCTGAGCATCCTGTGCGCGTGGTTTACGGCTCTTCCGGCAAACTGGCCAGCCAGATCATGCACGGCGCACCCTATGATATCTTTTTCTCTGCCCACGCTGATTACAGCGACAAGGTGGTCGCTGCTGGCCTGGCCGGCGCACCGCCGATGGAATGGGCGGAAGGCCGGCTGGTGTTATGGCATCCGGGCCATCCCGACCTGAAACCGGAGGATTTAAGCAGCGCGGCTATCCGGCATATCGCGATAGCCCAGCCGCGCCATGCGCCCTATGGCAAGGCTGCGATGGAGGTGCTGACAAGGCTGGCGGATGATCAGTTACAGCAACGCCTGGTGTTCGGCGAGAATGTTGGCCATGCGACCCAGATGGTACAAAGCGGTGCCGCCGAAGTCGGTTTAATAGCGCTTTCTGTGGTGCGTGGCAGAGTGCTGCGCGGCACCAGCTACACCGAAATTAACCCGGCCTGGTACCAACCGCTGAAGCAAACCCTGATGCTGACCAGGCAGGGTGCCAACCATGCCAGCGCGCAGCTCTTTCTGGAGTACCTGGAGCAGCGCGAAGCCCGTGACCTATTTGCAGATTTCGGCTACCTGCCGTTAACTCAAAACGGGGAGCCGATCCATGTCGCCGAATGACTGGCAAGCTGTCTGGCTGACCCTACAACTGGGGCTGGCAACCACAGTGATTCTGTTGGTGCTGGCAACCCCGCTGGCGTGGTGGCTGGCCTTCAGCCGCAGTCGCTGGCGTACCCCGGTGCAAGCGCTGGTGGCCTTGCCGCTGGTATTGCCGCCCACAGTGCTGGGCTTTTACCTGTTGTTATTGCTCGGCCCGCAGGGGGCTGTCGGTGGCACCCTCGAGGCGCTCGGCTTTCGTCACCTGGCGTTTAGCTTTACCGGCATCCTGATTGGCAGCGTGCTCTACTCACTGCCGTTCGCGGTGCAACCACTGGCAGAATCTTTCCGCACCATGGGCGTGCGACCGCTACAAATCGCCGCCAGCCTGGGCGCGGGTAGCTGGGATCGCTTCCGTTCAGTGGTGCTGCCCTTATGTAAGGGCGGCTTTATTGTGGCCGCCACCCTGACCTTTGCTCATACACTGGGCGAATTCGGCGTCATCCTGATGGTCGGTGGCAGTATTCCCGGAGAAACTCAGGTTCTTTCAGTGCTTATCTATGATCATACCGAAGCGCTCAATTATGCTGCTGCCCAGCGTTTGTCACTGGGGCTATTGGTGTTTGCGCTGGCAGTACTGCTGGTGGTTTACGGTTTTAATTATCGCGAGCCCAGCCGGCAGCGGCACAACCAGCAGGCGGAGCAATGACCATGAGCCTGCATATTAAAGTGACACCGCAGCCAGGTTATTTCCCCCTGCAAATCCAGCAGCGCATCCCCGCCGCGGGAATCACCGCCCTGTTTGGTCCGTCAGGGTGCGGTAAAAGTTCGCTGCTGTCGATTATTGCCGGGCTGGATAAAAGCCGTCGTGCTGAGGTGCTGTTTGGCGGGGAAACCTGGCAGTCGACCAAGCACTGGTGCCGGCCTGAACAACGTCGTATCGGCCTGATGTTGCAGCATCCCAGCCTGCTTCCTCATCTGTCAGTTGCTGATAACATCCTGTTTGGTTACCGGCGGGTACCGCCAGGCTTGCGCTATGTCGAGCCCGACGAGGTCATTACTGAGCTGGGCCTTGCCGCCCTGATGACGAGACGGGTTACTGAACTATCAGGCGGCCAGCAACAGCGGGTGGCGCTGGCTCGCGCATTGCTGAGTCAGTCGCGGCTGTTGTTGCTGGATGAGCCCCTAAGCGGCCTGGATCAGCACGCGCGCGGACCATTGCTTCAGTATCTGCGCTATTTCTCATCGCATTATGGGGTGCCGGTCATCTGGGTGAGCCACGATCTTGACGATGTAGTGCAGATCGCTGATCACCTGGTGCAGCTGGAACAGGGCCGGGTAGCCTCGGCGGGGCCGCTCACCGAGCAACTCAGGAAGCCGCCATTACTGTTTACCGGCGGCATGAGCATCCTGCAGGGCAAAGCAAAAGAATCCGCGGAAGCTCATCAGATAGGTGTCGAGTTAGGTACTTACCTGTTAGCGGTGCCGGCTCCCCCCGGCCGCGGCCTGAGCCAACCCGGAGCCAGCCTGCGCATGCGGGTGCTGGCCCGTGATGTTAGCCTGAGCAAACAGCAGCAGCCGCATAGTTCAGCAGCAAACCAGTTGCCTGCCACTATAATTGCGCAACATGCTGCTGCTCATCCGGCAGAGTGTCTGGTGGCGCTTGATGTTGAGGGTCAGCACCTGCTGGCGCTGATCACCCGAAGTTCATGGAAGCGTCTGCAGCTCGCTCCCGGTGAACAGGTTTACGCCGTGGTTAAAGCGGTGGCGCTGCATTAACTGAGCTCAGTTTCATTAAGCTGTGCGGCAGCACTGAGGAAGGTGTTGGCAAAGCCCTGCAAGCGTTCAGTACGGGGCGCATCCGCCAGCCAAACCTCAATCAGGTGAACCTGTGCCGGATCGGCCCAGGCCGCAGTAAAGGCGAGTTCCAGCTCAGCAGTGTTGCGCACGCGCACGGCCGCCGCACCCATTCCCCGGGCCAGCTGCTGATAATCCCAGTGAACCAGGCCGGTGCAGTTCAGCTCAGGTGCGAAGGCGTTAATCATGTCCCACTTCTGGTTATTAAAGAGGACGATCACCGGATTAAAGCCGTAACGCTGGCAATGGCCAAGTTCCAGACCGGTCATCAGAAAGGCACCGTCACCCACCAATACCACCGGCCGCTGCCCGGTTGCCGCCTGCAAGCCAATTGCCGCCGGTACGCTATAGCCCATTGAGGCGTAATAAGACGGTGCCAGCAGCTGGCTCGGCTGGGCGTGCAGCGAGGCAAACAGACAGTCACCGATATCACTGATAACCGGTACCTGAGTCGATTGTCTCAGCAACAGCGAGTCGATGGTTTCCACCACGCTGGTGGCGTTAAATCCATCATTTTTCGCTGGCGCGGTAGCAGGGGTCAATAACCGCTGTGGCGCCGGCGATAAATCTTCGGTCAGTAGCGCATTGAGCACAGTCGGTAAATCCACCTGATAAAAATGGCGGTCGTCCACGTAGCTGTATTGCTGCTGCAGATTAATCACCTTATCCGCCGGGAACAAATCTTTATGGGCGGCGAAGTTACTGTCGGTGTGAATGACACCAATCTGCAAAATCAGGTCGGCATCAGCAAGCAGTTCCCGGGGCCGGCTGTCACTTCCGTCGAGAAAAATGCCGGCGTACTGCGGATGTTGTTGGTCAATACAGGCACGGCCTAAAAATGTACTGATTAGTGGAGTGCCGAGCATGAGCGCAAGATCTTCAACACTCTGGCGGGCGTTAAAACGCCGGACATCAATGCCGGACAAGATCACCGGGCGCCGGGCCTTGCGCAGGCGGGTGCAGAGCAATTCACGCAATCCGGTGAGCTCGGCCGCGGGCATGGCGGGGGCCTTGTAGCACGGTAACGGTGACACTGAGAAGTGCACCGCATCCCGGGGAATTTCGATAAGCACGGGCCGTGATTGCTCCACGCACTGGCTGAGCGCCCGCCGTAATTCCGCTGCGGCGGTTTGTGGATTGTCGAGCCGGACCTGACAGGCGGTTACTTCCTGGTATACCGCACGCTGAGAATCGGGGCTGCGTGCCTGATGGTGGATCTGCAAGCCGCGACTCAGTTCGTGGGCGGCCGGGAAGCCGGCAATAATAATGAGCGGTACATGCTCAACATAAGCCTGAGCCACCGCGTTTACAGCATTTAACGCGCCGGCCCCATAGGTCAGAATGACCGCTGACGGCCGGTTCGTGATCCGCGCGGCGGCATCGGCGGCAAATGCTGCTGAGGGCTCATGGCTGAGGCAGTAAAGCGGTAGCGCATCGCGCTGCTGCAGTTGCTGGAACAAAGGCAAAACGAAATCGCCGGGAATGCCGAATAGTTGCTGAACCCCAAACTGCTGTAGTTCGCTGATTAACTGATCGACAAATTTCATGGTAGTTGTCCCTGCGCGGCTGAACGATATGCATACCAGTGTGCGTCGTCAGCCAGGCAGAGACATTGACCAGGGTCAAAGGTGCCGGGATTACCCTTTAAATATTGGTATGCGGGCTACTGCAGCAGCCGGTCAAAAGGCAATACGGTAACCGTTTCACCGGCCGCTACATTGCCGCGATCCTGCTCTAACAGAATAAAGCAGTTGGCGTTCGCGACCGAACTTAACACGCCAGAACTCTGTGAGCCCACCGGGCTGGCCTCAAGCTGATCACCGGCTTGCGTCAGCCTGCCGCGCTGAAAGTCAGCCCGTCCGGGCTTTTTGCGTATTGGTTTGCTGGCAACGGCGCGATACATCGTCTGTTCAGGCCAGTCTTCCCCCGCTAAATAGCGCAGCAAAGGTTGGACAATCTGGTTAAGGGTAACTACCGCTGCCACCGGGTTGCCGGGTAAGCCGCAGAACCAGCTCTCGCCGAGCTTGCCAAAAGCAAAGGGCTTGCCCGGCTTCATGGCGATTTTCCAGAAGTTAATTTCGCCCAGCTGAGCCATAACGTCTTTGGTGTAATCAGCATCCCCGATCGATACGCCGGCACTGGTCACAATCACGTCGGCTTGGGACATCGCTTTTTTGAAAGCGGCTGCAATCGCCTCAGGGTCATCGCGGATAAGCCCTAAATCAATGACCTCAATGTTAAGCCGCGACAGCATAGCCTGGATGGTATAGCGATTACTGTCGTATATCTGGCCGCTCTTCAGCGGCTGGCCCGGAGGTACCAGCTCATCACCGGTGGAAAAAGTGGCCACGCGCAGGGGCTTATTGACTGTTACTTCTGCAATCCCCATGGATGCCAGCAAACCGATATCCACCGGGCGTAAGCGCTGACCTGCGCGGATAATAGTTTCACCGGCCGCCAGATCGCTGCCCGCCAAACGGATATTATCGCCTTCGCAAAGAGCGGCCTGGCAGTGAATACCCTGTTCAGTTCTGTCAGTCTGTTCCTGCATGATCACGGCATCGGCGCCGGCCGGCAGCATGGCGCCGGTCATAATACGGACACAGGTGCCGGGGGTAACTTCGCCGGAAAAAGGATGGCCGGCAAAGGCTTCGCCAATGACACGCAGGCTGTTACCGGCATTGGCGTCAGCGGCTATTACGGCGTAACCGTCCATCGCTGAATTATCATAACCGGGCACATTCAGAGGTGCGGTAATGACTTGTGCCGCAACGTTATCCAGTGCCGCGGTCAGCGGCACCTGTGTTTGTTCCGGGCGGGGCGAGACACTATTTTTTATGGCTTCAAGGGCTTCCGGCAAACTCAGCCAGCGGGCCTGATCAGACATTGCTACCACCTTGCTTGTTGACCATCCAGACGGCGGCCTCGACCCGTGAACGTAAGCCCAGCTTTTTGAGCAAGTGCTTGACGTGGACCTTGACGGTGCCGTCAGAAATGTCCAGCTCGCGGGCGATGACTTTATTGCTCATGCCCTTGGCGATCAGGCTCAGGATCTCATGCTCACGGTTTGTCAGGCTATCGAGCTTGGCTGGTTCCTGGCGCGACGGCCGGCGCAATGCCGTGGCCAGCACTTCAGTGATGACTTCGCTCAGTACCATTTTGCCTTCAAGTGCGCGCTGGATTTGTTCCAGCAGCAGTTCCGGGTCGGTATCTTTAAGCAAGTAGCCATCAGCGCCATTAGTAATGGCGGCGACCACGTCTTCATCAGCATCCGATACCGTCAGCATAACTATGCGTGAGGTCACACCTTCGTCGCGCATGCGCTTGAGGGTTTCAAGCCCATCCATTCCCTGCATATTCAGATCAAGAATGATTAAATCAGGATCCAGTTCAACGGCTTTACCGATGGCGTCTTTGCCATTACTACACTCGGCAACGACCTCAAGTTCATCTTCTAACGAGATAAGCTGCTTAAGGCCTTTGCGCAGTAGCGGATGATCGTCGACCAGCATAATGCTGGAGGGTGCGTGGGACATAACTGTTCTCCTATGATTTCTATGACCTATTTTTGCACAAAATGCATGATCACGCATTTGTGGATCCGCCGGTTATCCGGAGCCGTTCGGTAAACCTGTCACAGCGATAAATAAAACAATATAATAAACAATAAGATAAATAAATTCATACTCCTTTGTGGGTAGTTCAGCTGCCACTTAATACCCGTTTTTTTAACTCTTCGGTTGGCTTTCCGAAGAGCCCCTCAGAGGGCAAAATTCTGCATCAGGATCAAGGAGTAAAGAGAACGGACTATGCAGGCCACAACAACGCCCCTGGTACTCGACAAATTAACCACAGCTTCCATCATAACCGGCACCGCCATGTGGATGAGCTGGAGTGTGCTCGTGGTATTGCTGTCCGCCGCTGTGCCCGAGTTGAGGGTAAGTCAGTTGTTTGGCCTGCTGGCGCTTTCCGGCGTAGCGGCTACGTTGGCCCACCTGTTGCTGTTTGCGTTTGGAGATAAAGCAATGCAGGCCAGCTTCGCACAAGCCGCTACGGTGTTGTTACTGATCCCCGCGCTGGGCCTTATCTGGCTGCTGCAGGACAACAGTGTCAGCTACAGCAACCTGTTACTGCTGGCGTTTATTTGTGGTCTTGGCGGGGCGCAGTTCATGGCACTGGGCGATACCCAGCAGCATGACCGGTCGCAGCTCGGCTGGAGTCTCGGCGTGAATGCCAGCGTGCTTGGGATCGGAATTATTCTGGCGCAGGTGAGTGTGCCGGTGCTCACTGCGATGCCGTGGGCGGGCGAACTCAGCGGGCAGCCCTGGACCACACAAGCTGCCACCGGCAATATGCTGGGCAATATTGCCGCCGGTACGCCTATGTGGCTGGCTAATGTGGGCTGGTTCATGGCGCTGGCGTTACTGGTTATTATCGTGCTGCGGCTGGTTCCGTTATGGCCATCACCCGCACCGGTGTACGTACCGCACCCGCCACGAGCCATAGCCAGACAGCTTATTTTTCGCAACAAACATACCTGGCTGATGGCACTACTGTACGTGATGGCGTTTGGTTCTTTTATTGGTTTTGCCATTACCTTTCCGCTCAGCCTGCAGTTTTTATTTGGTCTGAGCCGGGTGTGGGAAGGCGGTGAACTGATCCGCGTGGTGAGCAATGATCATGCGCCGAACGCACTGACTTACGCCTGGATTGGTCCTTTGCTCGGGGTGCTGGCGCGGCCGTTGGGGGGCTGGGTGTCGGATCAAACGGGCGGTGCAAGGTTGGCGCAATGGTGTGCGCTGGCGTTGGCAGCTGCCTGCAGCATAGCCGCACTGGTGGCTTATCAGGCGTTTTATAGCCGTACGCCCGAAGTCTGGTTTTTATCCTACATTCTGGCGTTTTTGCTGATTTTTATTGCCAGCGGCATGGCCAGCAGTGCCATCTTTAAAGCGATCAGTGAGATCTTCCCGCCGGAACAGCTGGGTACCGTGTTGCGCTGGGTGGTCGCGCTGGCTACCACGGGCGCCATTTATATTCCGTTACTCTGGAGCCTGCACAGCGCCACCGCGACGCCAGCCTTTGCCTTACTGGGATTCGCCGTGTTCTATGTGATCTGTGCGGTAATTATCCAGTGGGTTTATTTACGGCGCCGCAGCGAGTTTTACAATCCCTGACCTTGTTCAGGACTCGACGGCAACCGCAATGCGTTCCTGCATATACTCTGGCGTGAAGTTGAAGTACACGCCAGTGCCACCTTCCGGTCGCCGGATGATCTGTAGCTCACCGCCCAGATGGCGGGACCGTTCAAGCATAATTGCCAGGCCGTAGTGATTTAATTTCTCGGCGCTGTCAGGAATACCAATTCCGTTATCTTCAACTGCCAGTCCAATCCCCGTCTCCTGGTCTTGCCGCAACCGGACCACGACTTCATCGCCCTGGCTATGGTGAATAGCGTTCTGGCAGGCTTCACGGATGATCTGCAGCAGGTGAATCTCTTCATGGGGCGCCAGTGGCGCGTTCGCCAGTTGAAAGTCCAGCCGCACATTCATTCTGGACTGCTCGGAGAACTGTTTCACTGTGGTTTGTAAGGCCTGCAGCAGTCCGGCGCCATCGACTTTCAGGCGGAAGGTGGTTAACAATTCACGCAGTTGTCGGTAGGCGGCATTGAGACCTTCACGTAATTCGCCCGACACATCATCGATAATCGCCCGATCGTTTTGGGCGATGCCTTTATCCAATCGGGTGACCTGAATTTTCAGATAAGACAGCGCCTGGGCCAGTGAATCGTGCAGCTCGCGGGCGATAACTGTACGTTCCTGAATGAGGGCCAGTCGGCGTACCTGCGCTTCTTCCTGTTTCAGGCTCAGCGCCACGGCCAGCTGGTCGGTCACTGACTGCAGTAGTTGCAGCTGCCAGTCGTCGAGTCGCTCTTTTGCGGGCTGCCGAGCGACCAGCACGCCGTAATAACGTTGGTCGCGCTCCAGCGGGAAGCGATAAACGCGAATGCCTTCAATAACACTGACACCGCCACCGGCACTTACGCACTGAGAACAGTCGGCTCCGACGCAGGGGTCGTCCGGGGCATCCTGAGGCTGCACCTGCATATACGGCTTATCGCCGGTTTCAGTAATCAGGCAGAGTTCAAGATCGTCAATGTGAGATGCTTTTTTCAGGCCTTCCACGATTTCTGTAAAATCGCTGTAGCCAGGGGAGTGTTCGATTATTGCGCGCGCTGTGTCATACAAAAACTGCAGGCGCTGATTACTCTGTTGAATAGCTTTGGTTTGCTCATCGACCCGTTTTTCCAGATTGCCATACATGTAGGCAATGGCATCACTCATCTTATTCAGGGTATTCGCCAGCACGCCCAGTTCGTCAGACATCGGGTGATTCACGCGTGAGGTGAAATCGCCCTGCGCCACCCGGCGGGCTGCCTGCGTCAGAATGGTTAGCGGCTGGCGGACGCGGGTTTTCAGCCAGAAGAAAATAACCAGGGCCAGGCCAATGGTGGAAAACAGCGACAGCACCTGAATCAGCCGGATGGCCCGGATGCGGCGCTCTGCTTCCTGCTGCAGGCCATTCACCAGATCATTGATTTGTGCTATTTGCGGTTGCAGATAAAGCTCAAGATCGTCCGCGCTAATCTTGCCTGCTGCCAGTTCCTGCTCAAATTGCAGCCAGCTCTGGCGGGCTTCCCGAAACTGTTCGGCAAGTTCGGAATCATCCTGCGTAAAGCGGTTGAAGACGAAATGCGACCAGCGCTCATCAAGAGTGGTTGCCACCTCGGCGGCCGCCGCAGTATCAGGTTGATGAAGCTGGAACCAGCTGTAGCGATAGCTTTGCATGCGCAATGATCCCGCCACGTTGATGGCCATCGCGTCCTGGTCGGCTTTTTCGGACAGCCAGTAGGACGCCAGCAGCGTACCTATGGTGAGCGCGACCATACAGCCCAGGGCCACACCAATTCGGGTAACAATTGAAACTTGCCGCATAATAGCTTTACATCTTCTGCAGAGATTAAAAAACAACCTATACATAGTTTAACTGCAAATCTATCCCTTCGCACTAAGGATTAGAGTAATACGGGCTACCTCTTTTGTACTCATCCGGCAGAATCCTACTACCCCCATTTTTGCGATTATAGATAAAACAAAGAGTTAGCCCCGAAAGAGCCTACCTATTTGTAGGTAAATTACTGTATTACTTATAGTTTTTAGCCTTTTGGGGGCATAGCTTTATGCTGGAGACTTGTTCAGAATTAGCCCTGTATCGACATAGACCAGGAGTTTGAGGATGAGTCACCTACTCGACAAATTACGGTTTTTCAAAATCCGTAAAGAATCATTTGCTGATGGCCATGGCATGACCACTGACCAGGATCGTGCCTGGGAAAAAGGGTATCGCCAGCGCTGGCAGCATGACAAAGTTGTGCGCTCCACGCACGGCGTGAACTGTACCGGCTCTTGTAGCTGGAAAATTTACGTGAAAGATGGTCTGGTGACCTGGGAGACTCAGCAAACTGACTATCCCCGCACCCGCCCGGATTTGCCAAACCATGAACCACGTGGCTGCCCCCGTGGTGCGAGCTATTCCTGGTACATCTACAGTGCCAACCGGCTGAAGTATCCGAAGATGCGTCAGCAGCTGATGAAGCTGTGGCGTGAAGCCAAAGAGCAGCATCCTGATCCGGTGGATGCCTGGGAATCTATCGTCAGTGATCCGGTAAAAGCTAAGAGCTACAAAGAGCGTCGCGGCCTGGGCGGCTTCGTGCGCGCCAGCTGGGAAGAAGTGAACGAGCTGATCGCCGCATCAAACGTATACACCGCTAAAACCTATGGCCCGGACCGGATCAACGGCTTCTCGCCCATCCCGGCGATGTCGATGGTTTCCTATGCAGCAGGCTCACGCTACCTGTCGCTGATCGGTGGTAACTGTCTGAGCTTCTATGACTGGTACTGTGACCTGCCTCCGTCATCGCCACAAGTATGGGGCGAGCAGACCGACGTGCCGGAATCAGCTGACTGGTACAACTCGAACTACATTATTGTCTGGGGCTCGAACGTGCCGCAGACCCGTACGCCTGATGCGCACTTCCTGACAGAAGTTCGCTACAAAGGCACCAAAACCTGCGTTATCACCTCGGATTATTCCGAAGCATCGAAATTTGGTGACACCTGGTTGTCGCCTCGCCAGGGTACTGACTCGGCGTTAGCCATGGCGTTTGGCCACGTGATCCTGAAAGAGTTCTACGTGAATAAGCCAAGCAGCTACTTTAACGACTACGTGCGTCGCTACACCGACATGCCGATGCTGGTCATGCTGGAACCGGGCGAGAACGTATTGAATCAGGGCCGCTTCCTGCGTGCCGCTGACCTGGTCGACAATCTGGGTGAAGACAATAATCCAGACTGGAAAACCATTGCCATCAATGAAGAAGACCAGCGCCTGACCAGCCCGAATGGTGCTATCGGTTACCGCTGGGGTCAGAAAGGTAAATGGAACCTGGAGTCAAAAGACAGCAAAGGTGATCTGAACCTGGCGCTGACCCTAAAAGACAACCACGATGAAATCGTCGAAGTTGGCTTCCCGTATTTCGGCTCTGCGCCGCATGAGTATGAGTACTTCCAGCATACTCATCACGATGAAGTGCAGGTTCGTAAGATACCGGCCAAGCGCATCGAACTGGCTAACGGCGAAACCGCGTTAGTTGCCACTGTGTTCGACTTAATGCTGGCGCAGTACGGTGTTGATAACGGTATCAACGATGAAAACCGTGCCCAGAGCTATGATGACAACGTGCCTTACACCCCGGCCTGGCAGGAACATATCACTGGCGTTAAACCAGCTGACGTGATTCGTGTCGCGACCGAATTCGGCCGTAATGCCGACAAGACCAAAGGTCGCTCAATGATTATCGTTGGTGCCTCGATTAACCACTGGTACCACATGGATATGAGCTACCGTGGTCTGATCAACATGCTGATGATGTGTGGCTGTATCGGTCAGAGCGGTGGTGGCTGGGCTCACTATGTTGGCCAGGAAAAACTGCGTCCGCAAACCGGCTGGCAACCGCTGGCATTTGGTCTGGACTGGCAGCGTCCGCCACGCCAGATGAACGGTACCTCGTTTTTCTATAACCACTCCAGCCAGTGGCGTTACGAAAAGCTGGAAATGAGCGAAGTGGTATCGCCGCTGGCGAATAAAAACAAGTGGCAGAGCTCTATTATCGACTACAACACCCGCGCTGAGCGCATGGGTTGGCTGCCGTCTGCGCCGCAATTGGGCGTAAACCCGCTGACCATCGCCGACAAAGCCAAAGCAGCTGGTAAAGACGTTAAAGACTACCTGGTTGAGCAGCTGAAAAGCGGCGATGTGAAGTTCGCCTGTACCCAGCCCGATAGCCCGCAGAACTTTCCACGCAACATGTTTGTGTGGCGTTCTAACCTGCTGGGCTCGTCAGGTAAAGGTCATGAATACATGCTCAAGCACTTCCTGGGCACCACCCACAAAACCTTTGGTGACAACCTGGGCGAAATGGGCGGCAAGCTACCGGAAGACGTTGAATGGGTAGAGAAAGGCGCGGAAGGTAAAGTCGACTTGTGGGTAACCCTGGACTTCCGCATGTCAACAACCTGTCTGTATTCAGACATCGTGCTGCCGACCGCGACCTGGTACGAAAAAGACGACATGAATACCTCGGATATGCATCCGTTTATTCACCCGCTGACAGCGGCTGTGGACCCGGTCTGGGAAGCGCGCAGTGACTGGGAAATCTTTAAAGGCATCGCGAAGGAATTCTCGAAAGTCTGTAACGGTCACCTGGGCGTTGAGCAGGATGTGGTAACCACCCCGATTATGCACGACTCGGCCGGCGAAATGGCCCAGCCATACGGCGTAAAAGCCTGGTGGAAAGGCGAGTGTGAGGCCATTCCGGGTGTCACCATGCCAAATATCAGCGTAGTGGAGCGGGACTACCCGAATACCTATAACCGCTTTACCTCACTTGGGCCGTTAATGGATAAGCTGGGTAACGGTGGTAAGGGCATCAACTGGAATACACAGGATGAAGTCGATTTCCTCGGCAAGCTGAACCGTGTGCACTATGAGGAAGGCATCAACAAAGGCCGGCCGATTATCGACAGCGCTATTGACGCCTGCGAAGTCATCCTGTCACTGGCGCCGGAAACCAACGGTCACGTGGCGGTGAAAGCCTGGGCCGCGCTGGGAGAGCAAACCGGACGGGATCACACCCATCTGGCTAAGCCGAAAGAAGAAGAGAAGATCCGCTTCCGCGACATCGTGGCGCAACCACGCAAGATCATTTCGTCGCCAACCTGGTCAGGTCTGGAAGATGAACATGTGTCGTACAACGCGGGTTATACCAACGTTCACGAGCTGATTCCGTGGCGGACCATTACCGGCCGGCAGCAGTTCTATCAGGATCACGAATGGATGCGCGATTTCGGTGAAACCTTATGTGCCTATAAGCCACCGATTAACCTGAAAACCGTGCAACCGGTGCTGAACAAGAAGCCAAATGGCAATAAAGAAATCGTGCTGAACTGGATCACCCCGCACCAGAAATGGGGTATCCACAGCACCTATTCAGAAAACCTGATCATGCTGACGCTGTCACGTGGTGGTCCGATTGTCTGGATGAGTGAAATCGATGCCAAAGCAGCGGGAATTGAAGATAACGACTGGATTGAAATCTTCAACGTGAATGGTGCAATCAGCGCACGGGCAGTGGTTTCGCAGCGGGTACCGGAAGGCATGAGCATGATGTATCACGCTCAGGAACGCTTAGTGAACATCCCGGGCTCGGAACTGACCGGCACCCGCGGCGGTATCCACAACTCAGTAACGCGGGCGGTCATGAAGCCGACGCACATGATTGGTGGTTACGCGCAACAAGCCTATGGCTTTAACTATTACGGCACAGTGGGCTGCAACCGCGATGAGTTCGTGGTTATCCGGAAAATGGATAAAGTCGACTGGCTGGACACTGAATAACGTTGGAGTGAGGACAATACGATGAAAGTAAGAGCTCAAATTGGCATGGTGCTGAATTTGGACAAGTGTATTGGTTGTCATACCTGCTCCATCACTTGTAAAAATGTCTGGACCTCACGCGAAGGCGTGGAGTACGCATGGTTCAACAACGTTGAAACCAAACCCGGTATCGGCTTCCCGAAAGAATGGGAAAACCAGGACAAGTGGAACGGCGGCTGGGTGCGCAACAAAAAAGGCAAACTGGAACTGAAAATCGGTACCAAACGGCGGGTTTTGGCGAATATTTTCGCCAACCCGGATCTGCCGGAAATCGATGATTATTATGAGCCGTTTGACTTTGACTATCAGCATCTGCACACGGCAAAAGATACCAAGCATCAGCCGATTGCGCGGCCACGCTCACTGATCACCGGTCAGCGGATGGAAAAAATCGAGTGGGGCCCGAACTGGGAAGAAATCCTCGGTACCGAGTTTGCCAAGCGGAAGAAAGACAAAAACTTCGATGAAGTGGTACAGAAAGACATCTACGGTCAGTTTGAAAAGACCTTCATGATGTATCTGCCGCGGCTTTGTGAACACTGTCTGAACCCGGCGTGTGTGGCAGCCTGCCCGTCTGGCGCTATCTACAAGCGTGAAGAAGACGGCATCGTGCTGATTGACCAGGACAAGTGTCGTGGCTGGCGGATGTGTGTATCGGGCTGCCCGTACAAGAAAATCTACTACAACTGGAAAACCGGTAAATCCGAGAAGTGTACGTTCTGCTATCCGCGCATCGAAGCGGGCCAGCCGACCACCTGCTCGGAAACCTGTGTGGGCCGGATCCGCTACCTCGGCGTGCTGCTCTATGATGCCGACCGCATTGAAGAAGCAGCCAATACCCCAAATGAGCAGGATCTGTATCAGGCGCAGCTGGATATCTTCCTGGATCCCCATGATCCAAAAGTGCAGGCAGCTGCCCGCGCTGAAGGCATTGCTGAGAATTGGATTCAGGCAGCCCAGCGTTCCCCGGTTTACATGATGGCGATGGACTGGAAAGTCGCGCTGCCACTGCACCCGGAATACCGCACCTTGCCGATGGTCTGGTACGTACCGCCACTGTCTCCGATTCAGAGCGCAGTCGAAGCCGGCCACGTGGGCATGAACGGCGAAATCCCGGATCTGAAATCGCTGCGGATACCACTGCGTTATCTGGCTAACATGCTGACCGCTGGTGATGAAGCGCCTATCGTACGGGCGCTGGAGCGCATGATTGCGATGCGCGCCTACAAGCGGTCGGAATACGTAGACGGCGTCGAAGATCTGGATGTACTGAACCAGGTTGGACTGACCAAGCCACAGGTAGAAGAAATGTACCGCTACATGGCTTTGGCCAACTACGAAGACCGCTTCGTGATTCCAACCAGCCATCGTGCTTACGCCGAAAACGCCTACGACCTGAAAGGCAGCTGCGGCTTTAGTTTCGGTAACGGCTGTAGCGATGGCAATAACAAGGTCAATCTGTTTGGCGCGCGCAGCGGCGGCGTCCGCCAGGTCATCCCGGTGACCATGAAGGAGTAATACCATGCAAGTTTTACAAGTGATATCGCTGTTACTGGATTACCCGCAAAGCGGGTTAGCTGAAGCCCGGGATGATCTGCATGAGATCATCCAGGCCTCACCACTAACGGATACGAACAAGGCGCAGCTAAGCGCATTTCTGGATCGCCGGACCACCGGCGATCTGATGGACTGGCAGTCGGAATATGACGGCCTGTTCGAACGGGGGCGGTCGCTGTCGCTGCTGTTATTTGAACACGTGCACGGCGAATCAAGAGATCGTGGACAGGCGATGGTTGATCTGATGAATCAGTACCATGAAGCGGGCCTGGATATCGGGATCCGTGAACTACCGGATTACATTCCGTTATATCTGGAGTTTCTGTCTACCCAGGGTGACGAAAACGCCCGCGCCGGGCTGGCAGAAGTGGCCCATATTCTGGCGGTGTTAGCCTGCCGGCTGGAAAACCGCAAGAGCGACTACGCCGCCATGGCCCATGCGCTGCTGGACCTGTCTGGCGTCGAAATCGACCTGAATGACGTGCGTCAGCAGGTGGTAAAAGAAGAGCGCGATGACACCCCCAAAGCGCTGGATAAAGTCTGGGAAGAAGAAGTTGTGACCTTTACCGGCGCCGATTCCAATGCCGGTTGCCCGACGGCGCAGAACCGTCCTTCGGAGCAGCAGCGCCGCGACCAGTTTATTCCGCTGAATACGGATGATTTAAGTAAGCCAGCCAAACCGGTTGGGATCTGAGGAGATAAGTCATGAACAGTTTAAATATGTTGGCTTTTGGGATCTATCCTTACATAGCCCTGACGGTATTTTTAGTCGGCTCCTGGATCCGCTATGACCGCGAGCAGTTCACCTGGAAAGCGGCCTCCAGCCAGATTTTGGAGAAGAAGCAGTTGCGCCGCGGTAGTATCGCCTTCCATATCGGTATTATCGCGATCTTCTTCGGTCATTTCTTTGGCCTGCTGATGCCGGGTGAGTTGTGGTATGCGCTGGGTATCACCACCCAGACAAAACAGCTGGTGGCGATGGGAGCCGGTGGCTTCTTCGGCATAATCTGCTTTTACGGTCTGACCATTCTGATCAAACGGCGATTGTTTAACCCGCGGATCCGCGCCACTAGCAACCCCATGGATATCGTTATCCTGCTGCTGATTTATGTGCAGCTGATTCTGGGGCTGGTATCGATTTATGTGTCTATGGGCCACCTCGATGGTTCCGAGATGCTCAAGTTGATGGCCTGGGCACAGAACACCCTGCTTCTGAATGGCGATCAGGCTGCGGCGGCGATGGAAAGCGTGCACTGGATCTTCAAACTGCATGTGTTCCTGGGTATGACCTTGTTCCTGGTATTCCCCTTTACTCGTCTGGTGCATATGTTCAGCGTACCCATGCAGTATCTGACCCGCAAGCATCAGATTGTTCGCAAGCGTTTCGCACGCTAAGCGACAGGAGGAGATTATGATTAACGTGAACCAGGTGACTATTGCCGAGCCAGCGATCATGGCAGAGGTGCAATACCACCCGTCCGATTCGAAAGAGCAGGCGATGCAGCGTGCCGCCGAATCACTGATTATCGGAGAATTGCTGCGGCAGCGCGCCGCAGCACTGAACCTGACTGTGGGTGATGAAAGCGAGCAGGCCAGCGACCAGGACTTTCTGGATGCACTGATTGAGCGTGAAGTCAGCGTGCCTGAGGCCGATGAAGAAGCCTGCGCAACCTACTTTCAGCAGAATCCGGATCGCTTTACCACCTCGCCACTGCTGGAAGTACGGCATATTTTGCTGGCTGCCGCACCGGACGATGAGCTGGACCGGGTGAACGCCAAAACTATGGCCGAGCAGATTATCAAGCAGTTGCAGGAAGGCGGAAACTTCACCCGCCTGGCCAAAGGCCACTCCGCCTGTCCGTCCAGCGCCACCCAGGGCAGCCTGGGGCAGATCAGTAAAGGCCAGACGGTACCGGAATTTGAACGCCGGGTATTTACCGCCAGCGAAGGCTTATTGCCGCACCCGGTCGAAACCCGTTATGGTTTCCATGTGGTTGCTGTGGATCGGAAAATTGAAGGCCAGCCGCTTCCTTATGAAGCGGTCAAAGGGAAGATTGCTGAGTATCTTAGCGAAAAAGTTCACCGTAAAGCCATGGCGCAGTATATCCATACCCTGATTCAGGACGCGGATATCGAAGGCTATGACTTCTCGGTATCGGATTCACCGCTGCTTCAGTAATTGTTCTGGTAGTCAGAATTCACGACGGGCTCGTTCAGAGCCCGTCTTTGATCAGGTTATTACGCTGCAGCACTTTATGGGTACGGCGCGCCAGCTTTTCGACAAATGCCAGATCAGCAAAGGTCGGCGTTACCCGCAGGTTGTTCAGGTCCACTTCCCACTGACTGATTTCAGTATCCAGCATTTCCAGCATTTTCTTTGAGCAGCCGCGGCAAATGCCCTGACACATATCGGCTTCTTTCAGGCCAAAGGGGATGTGCGCACGGATCGTTTCGATAAGCTGCCGCATGGCCATTTCAGTTGAGGGTTTGCGGGCGCGGCTGAGGCCATCGGATGTGGCCGGAACATGTACCTCTGTCACCATAAAACGACTCCTTAGCTACCCCCTTTTTTACCGGTTTATAATTATATAACCCACTGATATAGATGAATATACACCCTTGGGTATAACCCTTTATTGCCGCCCGGCGTAGGCAATTAACAGATATGATAGAGGCAGTTCTGGTAACCACTTTAAGGAAAGCCCTATGTCTGTCTTTAAGCCCCTTTATATAGCCCTTGTTGTCGCTGGTTCGGCAGTCGCAATGCCGGTCAGCGCCGACATCATCAGCACCGATGAGATTAAACTCGATGTTTCGTTCCGTTATCGCCTGGAACAGGTGAATACCGATGCGCCTGTGCAGGATGCGCTAGCCTCTACTCTGCGTTCGCGGATCAAACTGACGACGGCGAGTTTTAACGGCTTCTCGGTGCTGACTGAAATTGATAATGTCAGCTATATCGGCGGTGATAGTTTTAATAATACGGTGAATGGCAAAACAGGCTACGCCGTGATCGCTGATCCCGATGGCACCGATATCAACCAGGTGGCGCTGCGCTATCAGCATGATAAGGCCGGTAGCTTTACCCTCGGGCGGCAGCAAATTAACCATCTGAATCAGCGCTTCCTCGGAGGTGTCGGCTGGCGCCAGAATGAGCAAACCTTTGATGGCTATCGCTGGCAGTTTAAGGCCAGTGAGCAGCTCCAACTTGAACTGGCACACCTGGATAACGTGAACCGGATTTTCGGGCCGGATGGCCCCGCTGCTGACCAGCGCGGCGACTTCCGGACACTGCTGGCGCAGTGGCAGGTTGCTAAGGAACACCGGCTGGCGGCGTTTGGTTATGACTTCGATTTCCGTGACTGGAATCCAAGAGACAGTCTGACCATGGGTATCGACTACAGCGGCAGTTTTGCGCTTAATGACGAGCACCGGCTGGCTGTGCATGTGGCTGGGGCCCGGCAAAACGATCGGCACCAGGCAACAATTGATTTTACCC
Organism: Pseudidiomarina sp.; assembly: GCF_033722695.1. GTDB lineage: Bacteria > Pseudomonadota > Gammaproteobacteria > Enterobacterales > Alteromonadaceae > Pseudidiomarina. The sequence goes on from NZ_JAWVYM010000010.1 coordinate 47,217, forward strand.
ACAACTACCACCGCCTCAGTGCTGGCTGGACCTATCAGGCGGTTACGGTTGAACTGGGCCAGGAACGGTTAGCCGGCGATGGCCAGTTGGCGTTTCAGACACCACTGGCAACACTACATGCCTTCCAGGGTTTCACCGATCTGTTTCTGGTGACTCCGCCGGCAGGGATCCGGGATAACTGGATAAAGCTGAACTATCAGAGTGACTGGGCAAAATTTGCCTTTGGTTACCATGAATTTAGCGCCGATGCCGGGACCAGCGAGTATGGCCAGGAGTTCAACGTGAGTGTCAGTAAAGCCTTAACCAAACAGCTTGCGGGGCTACTGAAAGCTGCGCGTTATGATGCGGATGACTTCGGCAGTGACACCAGTAAGTTGTGGTTCCAGCTGGTCTATACCCTGTAATTTAGTTGATCTCGATCAAGGTAATCACCCTCAAAAGGCCTAAGCTAAAACACAATATATAGTTGCTAAAACGAAATCGCACACTAAATATGGGGTTTTATGCTTAGGTCCTCTTCAGTTTCAGACCATCCGTTGCGCTACAGCGCTGAGCAGGTGGTATTTCAGGAAGTTCCGGGTCAGGTGTCACTTGCTTACACCATCACCGGCTGTCCTGTTGGCTGCAAAGGCTGCCACAGCGTCGATAGCTGGCCTGTCGGTAGCGGACAGTCGCTGACACCCGAGTATCTTGCCAGCCGGCTGCAGCAGTACCGGAAGCTTATCTCCTGTGTGTTATTTCTCGGTGGCGAATGGCAGCCGCAGGCACTAATCGAACTGCTTAAGCTAAGTCGTGAGCACGGTTTACATACCTGCCTGTATACCGGCTACGACGACGTTTCGCTTGCCATCCGCCAGCAACTGACTTTTTTAAAGACCGGGCCCTGGGTCGAGGCTCTTGGGGGGCTGACCAGCCCCACTACCAACCAGCGGTTTGTCGACCTGCGGAATCAACAACTGCTGAACAGCAGATTTATCACAGACTAAGAGCAACAAAAAGCGAGGGGATTGCTATGTTACGTTTACAACCAGAACAAATAGACCAGAAAATGGCATTCATTCAGGATTATCTGAGCGCTGCCAACGCCGCCGATGGATCCAAGATGGATGCCAATGCCAATGTAACCCAGAAGAATATCGCCACCCTGGAGTCTGAGCTAATGAAGGACTTCTTCGTGCAGGTGAACCGCAAGCAGGTGAGCACCAAAATAGCCGAACTCTTTGGTGACGAACTCGGCGTTGAGTACATCCGGCAAATCGAAGATCACGAGATCTATGTGCACGATGAAACCAGCCTCAAACCCTATTGTGTGTCGGTGACCATGTATCCGTTTTTGCGTGACGGCCTGACCAAGCTCGGCGGTGAATCGCTGGCGCCGAAACATCTGGAAAGCTTCTGCGGTACTTTTGTTAACTTCGTTTTTGCCGTCAGCTCGCAGTTTGCCGGCGCGGTAGCGACGGTTGAGTTTCTTGCGTACTTCGACTATTTCGCCCGTAAGGATTACGGTGATGATTACCTGCGCACCCACCGCCATCAGATCGAAAACCACCTGCAGCATGTGGTGTATGCACTGAACCAGCCGGCCGCCGCACGTGGCTATCAAAGCGTATTCTGGAACATTTCAGTATACGACCAGCATTACTTCGACAGCATGTTCGGCGACTTCGTTTTTCCGGACTTCAGCCGTGCCAGCTGGAGTTCAGTGAGCCAACTGCAGGAGTTCTTCCTGAATTGGTTTAACGAAGAGCGCAAGAAAACCATCCTGACCTTCCCGGTAGTGACTGTCGCGATGCTGACCGAAGATGGCCAGTGTAAAGATCAGAACTTTGCCCACCAAATTGCCGGCGAGCTGTCCCAGGGCAATTCATTTTTTGTCTACCTCTCAGATAACGCCGATTCATTGGCGTCCTGCTGCCGCCTGCGCAGTGAGATCAGTGACAACACCTTCTCCTACACCCTCGGCGCAGGCGGTGTAGCGACCGGCTCGATTAATGTCATTACCATTAACATGAACCGGCTGGTACAGGATGGCCGTGATCTGGCCACCGAAATCGACAAGATCCAAAAATATCAGGTGGCATATCGCCGGCTGATGGAGAGTTATCTTGAAGCCGGATTGCTGACCGTATATGACGCGGGCTTTATTTCGCTGGACAAGCAGTTCCTGACCATCGGCATTAACGGCATGGTTGAAGCGGCAGAGTCGCAGGGATTGGTGGCCAGCAACAACCCTGACTATATCGAGTTTGTGCAACGTCATCTGAAGGTAATCTACGATGCCAATAAGGCCGCCAAAAAAACCTATGGCTATATGTTTAATACAGAATTCGTACCGGCTGAGAACCTGGGCGTGAAGAACGCCAAGTGGGATCGGGAGGACGGCTACTTTGTGCCGCGCGATTGCTATAACTCGTACTTTTATGTGGTGGAAGACGATCAGCAGACCAATTCACTGGATAAATTTATCCTGCACGGGAGCGAACTGACTAACTACCTGGACGGCGGCTCGGCGCTGCACCTGAATTTAGATGAAAAGCTGACTCAGGATGGCTATCTGTCGATGCTCAATATAGCCGCTCAGACCGGCTGTAGTTACTTTTGCGTTAACGTCAAGATCACCATCTGTAATGCCTGCGAGCATATTGATAAACGCACGCTGGCCAGTTGCCCGGCCTGTGGTTCGGCCGATATTGACTATGGTACCCGGGTGATTGGCTATCTGAAGCGGGTTTCAGCATTCAGTGCTGGCCGCCGCAAGGAGCATCAGGCACGTCATTATCATCGCAAAAAGTCGGATCAGAGCATCGCCGCAGCGACGGCACAGAGTGCGGTGTTACGCCATGCCAGCTAAGGTCTTCCTGCACCAATCTAAAAAAACTACTCACAAAGAGGGAGCCTGGCTCCCTGTTTGTGTGTATGGGGCAAAAATCACCCGTTTGTTATGCTAGGCCCTCTATTTTCCCGGCGGATTTATTGCTCATGAACATTGAAAGCTATAGCGACTTAATTACTGCTGCCGCGCAGCAGCCAGAACCTCAGCGACTGCTCTTTGTATTGGCGCGTGCTGAATTGCCTGATGATGCTACTCAGAGCCAGAAGAGTCGCTTTGCTGAACGCAGCGGTGGTGCTTTGGAACCGGTACTCTGTGTCGATAAACTGCCCGAAGAAGTGCCGGCATTTGAGGTGTTACTGGAAGAGTCAAAGCGCACTGGTGTTGACTGGGACATCGCTTTTATTGCCAGCATGGAAGGCCGCGCTGGGCATCCGCCCAGTTCCGATGAAGCTGAACAACCGCTGACACTGATGGTCAATAAAATTAAAGCCGGCAGCATTGCCGACTTTATCACGATTAATCGCGAAGGCGATTTAATCCAGCTCTTCGCCTGATTCAGACCACTTTGGAGTAGCGCGGCGCTGTGGCCTGATCACTCAGATAGGCATCGAAACAGGCACAGATGCTGCGCACCCAGAGGCGACCTAAAGCGGTGACCTGGATCCGTTTCGTATTGATTTCCACCAGCCCATCTTCGGCAAAGGGGGCTAATTTTTGCTGCGCTGCCGCAAAGTAGTCCCAGAAACCGGCCAACTCCCACTGCTCGCTGAACGCCTGAATATCCAGCTCAAAGTGGCAGATAAGCTGAGAGATTAACGCCGCCCGAAGGCGGTCGTCGGCACTCAGGGCAAACCCCTTTACTACCGGCAGCTCGCCGCGATTTATTGCCTGGTAGTAATCAGGCAGATCCTTGGCGTTTTGCCAGAGTACGCCGTCAATCTGGCTGATCGATGACGCGCCCAGGCCCAGCAGGGCATCCTGTCCGGCGGTGGTGTAACCCTGGAAATTACGTTGCAGACGGCCCTGTTGCTGAGCGATGGCCAGCTCATCTTCGGCTTTGGCGAAGTGATCCATGCCGATGAACTGGTAGCCGGCAGCAGTAAAACGGGTAATCCCCAGTTGCATGAGTTCAAGCTTAAGAGGTGCGTCCGGCAGGCTCGCATCGGGAATTTTCCGTTGTCCGGCGAAGCGCTGGGGTAAGTGGGCATAGCTGAACAAAGATATGCGGTCCGGCGCCAGCTCAATAACCTGCTCAATTGATGACAGGAAGGTTTCGGGGCGCTGATAGGGCAGACCGTAAATAAGATCCAGGTTAATCGAGCCAAAGCCAAGCTCACGGCTTAGCTCCAACTGGTGTTTAATCAGGGCTGTATCCTGCACCCGGTTGATGGCGATTTGCACCTTCTCGTCGAAGTCCTGGATGCCGTAGCTCACCCGGTTGAAGCCAAGCTTGCGTAAATGGCGCAGCTTGTCATCGCTGCAACTGCGCGGATCAATTTCGATACTGAGTTCAGCGTTGGCAACGACTGAGAAGTTGCTGTTAATGAGCGTCATCAGCCGCGATAACTGGGTTTCAGTGAGAAAGGTTGGGGTACCGCCACCAAGATGCACCTGCTCGACCGGACGCGCGCCCAACAGCTGCTGGTACCTCGCCATTTCTTTGGCCAGAGCATCCAGATAGATGTCGGCTTTGTGCTGATGGCGGGTGATCACTTTATTGCAGCCGCAGTAATAACAGAGCTTATGGCAAAACGGCAGATGAATATAAAGGCACAAAGCCTTATCGGTATTAGCCAGGGTTGCGGCCACCTGATTAACCGGAAAGTCATCACGCAGAGCCAGAGCCGTCGGGTACGATGTGTAGCGTGGACCGTTGATATTGTATTTGTCTATTAATGCCTGACTCCAGGTCACTGCGCTCATTTGCCTTTCCCGTAAAACTCGAAACGTTGAGCTGCATTTTACTTGATCAGGATCAGAAAATTGATACTCCTGAAGGGTTAGTTAGTTGACACCGGTCAAGGATTGTTGCGTCAGGATTTGTTCCGCAAGTTGATCCGAAAAGCGATACAGAATGCCCGGCAAACGCTCTTTCAGTTCGATGGTATCGAGCAGGTTTTTTATCTGCAGGCCCAGCTCAGTGTCGCCGACAATAAGGAGCTTGCGGCGGAAAAACAGCGTATCGGGGTCGACTTTATTGGAGATCAGGAGCAGCAGCGCTGGCATCTCGCCGCGCATCGTTACATCAGCGGGTTGCTCATGCATGCTGACCTGAAGTCGCGGCCTGCTGTCATCGCCGGCAACGGAGACATAGAAGCTGAAGTCGAGATCCGTCACCTGCACCCGCACCCAACGGCCCTGCAGGAAAGCAAACTCACCGCGGCGCAGCTCACTGCGCAATATCTGGTTCATGGCAGCACTCATGCTGGCTGCGATTAATGCGTCCGGCGTGCAGCGCAGACATGCTTTTGTCAGCGCGGGTAACTGTTCTACTACTTTTGGAATAACCATTCTTAACCTCAGATTGAAGCCCCTGAATAAAGGTCCAGCCATTATAATAGGGATCTGTTATCTGGGTTCAGGGCACAGGTCAATAAACTCGCTGTTAAGAAGGAATGCAATATGGAACTTCTCTGTCCGGCTGGCAGTATGCCTGCCTTAAAAGCTGCTGTAGAGAATGGCGCCGATGCTGTTTATGTCGGTCTTAAGGATGAAACCAATGCGCGTCACTTCGCCGGCCTGAATCTGGATGAGGCAGGGCTGGCTGAAGCCGCGCGGATGGTTCACCGGCATGGCAAGAAACTGCATGTCGCTATTAATACCTTCGCCCATGCCGATACCTGGGAAACCTGGCGGCGGGCGGTCGACATGGCAGCCCGAGCTGGTGCCGATGTGCTGATTCTCGCCGATCTGGCGGTGCTGGCGTATGCTGCCGAACGCTACCCGAAACTGGAGCTGCATTTGTCGGTACAGGCTTCAGCAACCAATGCCGCCGCCATCGATTTCTACCGGCAGTTCCGGATTCAGCGGGTGGTTCTGCCGCGCGTCCTTTCCATGAATCAGGTGCGGGCCATTGCACGCACCACTGATATCGAGCTGGAGGTTTTTGCTTTTGGCAGCCTCTGTATTATGGCCGAGGGGCGTTGTTATCTGAGCTCTTATATGACCGGCGAGTCGCCAAATACTGCCGGCGCCTGTTCGCCGGCGCGCTTTGTGCGCTGGGACGAAACCGAGGACGGCACTTTAGAATCACGCCTCAATGACATTTTAATTGATCGCTTCGCCCCCGGTGAAACCGCCGGTTATCCGACTCTCTGTAAAGGGCGTTTTGAAGTGGGCGGCGAAACCTATCACGCGCTGGAAGAGCCAACCAGCCTGAATACCCTGAGTCTGTTGCCGGAGCTTTATCGCGAAGGTATCGCCTCGCTGAAAATCGAAGGCCGGCAACGTAGTCCTGCCTACGTGGCACAAATCACCCGGGTCTGGCGCCAGGCCATTGATGCAGTAATGGCGGATCCCGCTGGTTTTAGCGTCGCACAGGACTGGAACCGGGTGCTGGCATCGTTATCAGAAGGCAGTCAGACCACCCTAGGCGCTTATCACCGGAAATGGAAGTAACCACCATGAAGTTTTCTCTGGGAGCAATTCAGTATTTCTGGCCCAAACAAGTGGTCCAGAACTTCTATCGTCAGGCGGCTGAGTCGGACGTTGACATTGTTTATCTGGGTGAGACCGTTTGCAGCAAGCGGCGCGAACTCAAATATGAAGATTATATGGAGCTTGCGCATATGCTGCGCGAGGCGGGCAAACAAGTGTGCCTGTCGACCATGACCTTACTGGAAGCGCCGTCGGAGTTACGAGAGCTCAGGAAATACTGTAACAACGGTGAGTTTCTGGTGGAAGCGAACGATGTTGGTGCCATCAGCCTGTTACAGGAAAATCAGCTACCCTTTATCGCCGGGCCGGCCATCAACTGCTACAACCATCATAGCGTCAGGCGGCTGTTGAACATGGGCATGACGCGCTGGGTGGTGCCGGTTGAACTGTCCCGCGACTGGCTGCAGGATTTGCTCGGCCAGACCTTGATCACTGATGTGCGGGGCTGCTTTGAAACCGAAGTATTCGCGTTTGGCCACATGCCGCTGGCCTGGTCCGGCCGGTGCTTTACGGCGCGCTCAGAAAACCGGCCAAAGGATCAGTGTGAGCTCTGCTGTATTCAGTATCCTGAAGGGCGTACAGTAACCAGTCAGGATGGCCAGCAGGTGTTTGTACTCAACGGCATTCAGACGCAGTCAGGCACCCGCTATAACCTGGTTAACCAGCTGGCCTCGATGCAGGGGCTGGTGGATGTGGTGCGGTTAAGCCCGCAGCTTGAGGGCACTTTCGACTGGCTGCAGAAGTTTCGCCAGAATCAGCATGGCGAAACCCAGGTACCCTTAGCTAAGCTCGATAGTAACGGCTACTGGCTGAACCTGGCTGGGCTGGTTCAGAAATAATTTAAGGAGACAGTTTATGTCAGCAACACGGGTTGCGAAAATCGGCATTGTTACGGTTAGTGACCGTGCCAGTGCTGGCGTTTATGAAGATCTTTCCGGCAAAGCTATCGAAGCCACCCTCAATGATTACCTGGTTTCTGAATGGCAGCCGGTTTACCGGCTGATCCCGGATGAGCAACCGGAAATCGAACTGACGCTGGCATCGCTGGCAGATGATGAAGGCTGCTGTTTGATTGTCACCACCGGTGGCACCGGTCCGGCTAAACGCGATGTAACACCGGAAGCCACCGAAGCGGTTTGTGATCGCATGATGCCGGGCTTTGGTGAGCTGATGCGCTCGGAGTCATTAAAGTATGTACCTACTGCCATTTTATCCCGGCAGACCGCCGGTTTGCGCGGCCAGACGTTAATCATCAATTTGCCGGGCAAGCCAAAGGCGATCCGTCAGTGTCTGGATGCGGTTTTCCCGGCGGTACCTTATTGCATTGACCTGATGGACGGCCCCTATCTTGAGTGTGATGAGAGCGTCGTCAAGCCGTTCCGCCCCAAGCAATAACGCCGACTCTTAATCGTCTTCGAGAAAGTTATGCGCCTGCGCCTGTTGCAGGCGTTGCTGGTATTGCGCGGCCTGGTTGGCAAAGAACATGGTGATCATGCAGACCGCCAGCACGCCGTAAAGAATCATAAAACAGCCCGTGACTATGCCCAGTGCATCCTGCGCCAGGCCGAACAGAATTGGCAGAGTACAGCCACCCAGTGCGCCCATGGCGGCAACGAAACCACCGGCTGAACCCATATGGCGCGGATAGTAGTCGTGAATATTTTTATAGACACTGGCCCGGCCGAACCCCTGAGCCACCCCGATGACAAAAATCAGCCCGGTAAATAGCCAGACATTCATGCTGATCTCCAGTTGTACGTCTTTATCCATACCGTGGATGATTAAAGTGGTAGGCGGATAGCTCAGGAAGAACAGACACACCAGACAGACCCAGAACACACTCCAGTTTACCGCCCTAGCGCCATAGCGATCGGCGAACCAGCCGCCCAGCGCCCTGACCATGCTTGAGGTGGCGACAAAAAACAGGGTAAAAGCCATGGCTTGGGTTTCGGTCATGTCGTAGGCCTGCATATAGTATTGCGGCAGCCACAGCAGCAATGCCAGAAAGCTGCCAAATACAAAGTAATAATACAGTGAAAAACGCCAGATACGCACATCGCGAATAAGCTCGGCAAGCAGCAGCGAACGACTGGGTAAAGCGGTATTCAGCGCTGCCGTAGTCGGCGAGAACAACCAGAACAACAGGATCATCGCCAGTAACGCACCAGCATAAACCGGTCCGACCCAATTCCAGCCGAGTGTGAGTACAATCAGCGGCACCAGTATAAAAGTAATAGCTACGCCGGCATTACCCACGCCAAATAACCCCAGTGCGAACCCCTGCCGGGCTGACGCGAACCACTCAGACACATAGCGTACGCCCAGCGCGAACGAGGCCCCACTGATACCAAGCCACAGGCCAATAAGCAGGTAGCTGGTAAAGCTTTCAATAACAGGCAACAGCAGCAGTGCCGGAATGAGGGACAGCATCAGGGCTATCCAAAGTTTGCGGGCATCGTAATGGTCCGCCAGCATCCCCAGCGGAATCCGCAAAATAGCGCCGGAAAAGATCGGTGTCGCCAACAATAAACCATATTCAGTTGCGCTGAGCGCCAGTTGTTCACGAACTGTCAGACCCATTACTGCATAGAGCGTCCAGATCGAGAAACAGCCGGCGAAGGCCAGGGTCGCAAGCACCAGGGTACGCCAGGCCAACGGGTGGGTAGCATGCATAAAGAGTCTCCGGAACAAATCGTATTCAATAGCTTAACCGAGTTTAAATTTCTTTCACGAGCATTAAAGCAGTACCTCTCAAATCCTCATTAACCCCATGGCTATTTTTGTTCTACCCCAAAAGAGATAAAGCACCCATATAACATCGGTGCGGGCGCCCGATTTGCCGCTACCCACATATAGATATAGCCAATAAATTCAGTTGTTTATAGTGTGTTTTGGATGGTCTCGCAGGATGGATTACAGGTCATAAAAACTTATAATTGAAGTCGTTTCTCTTCACCCCCTTGATCGTATTTTGGAGGACACTATGTCCGAAACTCATATAGTAGATGACCGCAGCAAACTCCGGCTTCTGAATTTCGCTGATCAGAAGATCAGGATGCTGCACTTAACCTGGTTTGCGTTTTTTCTGACTTTTGTTATCTGGTTTGCCCATGCGCCGCTACTCATTCATATTAAAGAAGCGCTGGACCTGACTACGGGCCAGGTCAAAGCCCTGCTGATATTAAACGTAGCCATCACCATACCGGCACGGATTGTGGTCGGCATGCTGGTCGACCGTTACGGGCCACGGATCATTTACTCGTCGTTGCTGTTTATCTCAGCTCTGCTGTGTATCGGTTTCGCTTTTGCCAACACCTATGAAGCGCTTGCCCTGTTCCGCTTCCTGCTCGGTTTTGTCGGAGCAGGCTTCGTTATTGGTATCCGCATGGTTGGTGAATGGTTTCCTCATCATCAGGTGGGTACGGCCGAAGGTATTTACGGCGGCTGGGGTAACTTTGGTTCCGCAGCGGGCGCAATGTTATTACCAACTATTGCCCTGCTGTTCGGCGGCGAAAACGGTTGGCGTTATGCCATTGTCAGCGTTGGCGTCGTCAGTGCCATATATGCGCTGGTGTTCTACAAGTTTGCCCGCAATACGCCTAAAGGCTCAGTCTATTTCAAGCCGAAGAAGAGCGGTGGCATGGTGGTTACCAGCTGGCGCGCTTTCTGGGCGTTGATCCTGATGAATATCCCGATGTATCTGGCACTGGCCATGCTGGCATGGCGTCTGTCACCGGCCGGCGTTAACCTGTTCTCAGATAACATGATGTATCTGATGTGGCTGCTGCTGGTCGTACTCTTCGTTGTACAGACACACCAGATCTGGCGCGTCAACGTTGAGCACCTGCGTGCCGGTGTACCCGAGGTTGATCGTTATAGCTTTAAGCAAGTAGGCATTCTGAATATCGCTTACTTCGCGACTTTTGGCTCAGAACTGGCGGTTATTTCGATGCTGCCGCTGTATTTCCTCGAAACCTTTGAAGGCTTGTCAGCGGTGGAGGCGGGTCTGCTTGCTTCCGGCTTTGCCTTCATGAACCTGGTATCACGGCCCATGGGTGGTTGGTTCTCAGATAAATTCGGGCGCCGTAAAAGTATGCTATTCCTGATTGCTGGTCTGGCGGTGGGTTACTTCCTGATGGGCCTGATGGACAGCTACTGGTGGATTCCACTGGCAGTACTGGTGACTATGGCGTGTTCTTTCTTTGTCCAGGCCGGTGAAGGTGCGGTATTTGCTATAGTGCCATTGATTAAGCGCAGCATGACCGGGCAAATCGCCGGTATGGCAGGGGCTTATGGTAACGTTGGCGCAGTGGTCTATCTGACCGTGCTGAGTTATGTTGAGTACAGTACCTTTTTCTACGTGATTTCTGCTTCAGCTGTGTTGGGCCTTATTGCTGTATCTTTCCTCAGTGACCCGAAAGGGCATATCGTGGAAGTCGGTGAAGACGGCACGGTGCACCGGATCGCGGTAGGATAAATTATGCAAGGAGATAAACAGTGGCGGAATCTGAACTGGAACTAACCTTTGCCAGCCTTTCTGAGGCTGGCGCAAAGGCAACCAACGAAGATGCTGCCGCTGTTTATTGGCCGGATTCCGGGCATATCCTCAGACACAAAGGTGCCTGTTTCGTGCTGGCCGACGGCGTCAGTACAGCCGAAGCAGGACAAACCGCCAGCGCCCTGGCAGTCAAAAATTTTATTCAGGATTATCCGCAGACCCCCGACAGCTGGTCGGTTAATCACAGCGCTCAGCAGGTCGTAGCGACTATAAACACGCAACTCTACCAGCTTAGCCACCAGTTCCAGCACGAACAGAAAGGGTACCTATGTACCTTTACCGCGTTAGTACTCAAATCCCAGTCCGCTTATTTTTTCCACGCCGGCGACAGTCGTGCTTACCATTGGCGCGATGGTCTGCTTACTCAGTTATCCCATGACCACACCACCATCATCTCGGAACAGCGGCAGTTTCTTGGGCGTGCGCTTGGCATGGACTCAAAAGTTGCATTGCAAAGTGGTTCAGTGGCCATCAAGCCTGGCGATCGTTTTTTGCTAAGCAGCGACGGTATCCACGACTTTATTTCTGAAACCAGGCTGCAACAGCTTATTTCACAAGAGTGCCCCCCAGCGCAAGTCTGCGCTGAACTGAAAGCCGAGGCGCTGGCCAACGGTAGCCAGGACAACCTTAGTGCCATTCTGGTGGCGGTGCAGGGCGTACCCGAACAAAGTCTGGATGACTACAGCCAGCAGCTGGTGCGGCTGCCATTTCCGCCAGCGCTAAGCGCTGGCATGAAGATTGATGGCCTGCGGGTAGTGCGGGAGATTTTTGCCAGCAGTCGCAGTCACCTGTATCTGGTGGAGGATGAAGCGAGCGGCCAGCAACTAATCCTCAAGTGTCCGTCGATTAATTATGAAGATGATGTGCTGTACATTGACCGCTTTATCCGCGAAGAGTGGATTGGTCTGCGGATCCGATCACCACATGTGGTGCGGGTTGTTCGCCAGCAGCGGGAGCGGCACTATCTTTATTACCTGATGGAATATATCGAGGGGGAAACTCTTGAACACTGGTTTGCCCGGCAGCCAAAGCCGCTTAAACCGTCAGTGGCTATCGGGTTGGTCAAGCAGGTCGCGGCCGGGGTCGCAGCATTTCACCGGCAAGGAGCAGTACATCAGGATCTCAAGCCCGGCAACATGATGATGGATAAAGACGGTACCCTGAAAATTGTTGATTTCGGCTCGGTTTATGTTGCCGGGCTGGCAGAAATCTACAGCCCCCTGCAACAGGATATCGCGCTGGGCACTATTGATTATTCCGATCCCAATTATATTCTCGGACATAATTCCGGCGAGCAGGGTGATATCTATTCGGTGGCAACGATCGCCTATGAACTTTTTACCGGCCATCTGCCTTATGGTGATGCGATTGAGAACTGCACTACTGCCCGCGACTTTGACAAATTGCGCTATCGCAGCGCCAGTCATTACAACGGTGTCATCCCCGCCTGGTTCGACCGGGCGTTGCGCCGCGGTGTCAGCCTGAATTTGAATGAGCGCTATCAGAGCCTGCAGCAATTGCTTAAAGATCTGCAGCAGCCCAATCCGGACTTTCTGCATGAGGAAGTAAAACAGGAACATAAAACCAGTTCGCTCCTGTTCTGGCAGTTGCTGTCAGGGTTCTGGTTTATCACTCTTATCCTGGTTATCTGGCTGTTTCTATTGCGCAGGTGAGGGGTAAATTAACGGCAATAAAAAAAGGCGCCGCAGCGCCTTTTTTATTGCTTGCCCCATTAGGGGTTATAGAATTCACCGCTTTTACGCAGGTAGAAGAACCAGTTAATAACCAGGCAGAGGGCGTAGAATGCCGCGAAGCCGATCATCGCCACTTCGGGCGTTGCGGCTTTTATCTGCTCACCAAACACCTGTGGAATATAGAAAGCACCATAGGCGGCCACGGCTGACGTCCAGCCCAAAACCGGGCCAGCCTGTTCTTTCGGGAACACCACGGCGATGGTCTTGAAAGTAGAGCCATTACCAATACCGCTGGCGGCAAACAGGCCAAGGAAGATCAGGAAGAACGGCATGAAGTACTGTTGAGGGCTTTCAGACTGATAGGCCAGCTGCATGTAGTAAGCCGCACCCAGCGCACAGGCCACCATCACTGCAGAGCAAATCTGGGTAACCAGGGCACCACCCCACTTATCGGATAACCAGCCGCCAACCGGGCGAATCAGAGCGCCGATAAAGGGAGCGATCCAAGCGTAAGTAAGGGCACTTGGACCATTGGGATTGGGTGTATTATGCGTCATCACCCCGTCAACCATGACATGGCTGTAGCCGAAGATAACCTGAATCGACAGCGGGAAAGCCGCGGCGAAGCCAATGAATGAGCCGAAGGTCATAATGTAGAGTACGCTCATAACCCATGTATGTTTATTGCCAAAGATCTGATACTGGCGGTTCAGGCTGGTGCGGATTTTGCCCGGCAGCGCCTTGAGCATAAATACGGTCAATACCAGCACCAGTACAATAATCAGTTCTTTCGGGATGCCTAACCCGGCGCCGTTTGCCGCTTCGGGAAGTAGCAACCAGAGGCCGAAAATTGAAGTGGCAAAACCAATACCATACATTGCCAGGATAATGCCGAAAGACTTACCCGCGCCCGGCAGTGCCGGAGTCACTTCTTCGGTGTGGATATTGTTCATGCCGAACCAGATAGCAAAAGCTAAAGGAACCAGCAATAAGGCCCACAGAAATCCGGCGTTCTGAATCCAGGTTTCTGAACCGGCCGGAATGCTGCCAATTAAGGTGCCACTGGATTTTTCCAGAATCATCGGCTCGCCGCCGCCAATCAGGCTGAAAGCGCCGAAAGTCATAAACAGCGGCACCAGAACTTGCATGGTGGTGACGCCGAAGTTACCCAGCCCCGCGTTCAGACCGAGCGCCAGCCCTTGCTGCTTCTTCGGAAAGAAGAAACTGATGTTGGACATCGAGGCAGCAAAGTTACCGCCACCAATACCCGATAATAGCGCCATCAGTTGAAACACCCAAAGCGGCGTATTTTTATCCTGCAGCGCGATGCCGGTGCCAATGGCCGGGATTAGCAGCAAGGTCGTGGTCAGAAAGATGGTATAGCGGCCGCCGCACAGCCGCACGAAGAAGCTCGCCGGAATACGCAGGGTGGCGCCGGTTAAGCCAGCAATCGCAGACAATGTGAATAATTCACTGGCGGAATAAGGGAAGCCCAGATTGAGCATCTGCACAGTAATGATGCTCCAGAACATCCAGACGGCAAAACCACATAACAGGCTGGGAATCGAAATCCACAGATTCCGGTTGGCAATTTTCTTGCCTTCTCGTTCCCAGAACTTTTGATCTTCCGGGTTCCATTGCTTCAGATCCGACATGGTAGAACTCCTTGAATGGTATGCTTAGATTTTAAGCAAACTATGGGCGAAGCCCGCGCCCGGCACAATTCACCTTGAGGGTTATAAAGGGGCCCGGAAAGTTCCATTAAGGAGTACCTCTTTTTTGCCCGGCTTGGCCGGCGGGGTTCTTGTATGATGGCTGACACGCTAAACAGAATTACCGGTGCGCTATGATTCAGATCACTGATCTTCAGATTGAACAAAAGATGTGGCCCCTGCTGCGGCAGGCTTTTCGACCCATGTTTCTGTTGGGAGCACTGTTCAGTGCCCTCGCGATGATGCTATGGCTGCTGGTGTTAGCCGGCTATATCCAGTTGCCGGTATATGGTCAGGTACTGTTCTGGCATAGTCATGAAATGCTGTTTGGTTTTGTTGCTGCGATTGTGATCGGTTTTTTGCTCACCGCGGTGCAAAACTGGACGGGTTTGAGGGCCACTCATGGCAAGGCACTATTGGTTCTGACACTGGTGTGGCTGGCCGGGCGACTGGCGCTGTTAATGGGCAGCTACCTGCCGGCCTGGCTGGTTGTTAGTGTGGACTTACTATTCCTACCGCTTGCGGCAATACTGCTGGCGATACCACTGATTGCGGTGAAACAGCAACGCAATTTGTTTTTTGTGCCGGTGCTGCTGTTACTGACCTTATGTAACGGATTGATGCATTACGGGCTGCTGTCAGGCCATTTTTTGATCCAGCAAATTGGCAGTCAAAGCGCGGTTTGGCTGATAACCTTGCTGATGGCCATTGTTGCCGGCCGGGTCTTACCCATGTTTACCGCTAATGGCACCATGACTCAGAAAGTGCAGCCCATCGTCTGGCTGGATCGTATTGCCCTGGGGGGCCTGTGGCTGATTTTCTTCCTGCAGATCACCAACACCTCGGGCTTTATTCCGGCAGCGGGGATGGCCACCATCTTTGCCATTACCGCAATGGCGCTGGCGGTTCGCTGTGGTCGCTGGAAGATCTGGATTACCGGGCGGGTGCCGTTGCTCTGGTCACTGCATATTGCCTACTGGTTTATTCCCATCGCGCTGGGGCTGTTCGCGCTGCGTTATATGGGGCTGCCTATCAGCAATAGCCTGGCGCTGCACGCGCTCACAGCCGGCGCTATGGGCACCATGATTCTAAGTATGATGGCTCGGGTGTCTTTAGGGCACAGTGGCCGGACGCTGAAACCCAAAGCCATTATGTCGCTGGCCTTTCTGCTGGTGATTACTGCGGCAACGCTGAGGACCCTTGCGGCGGCGCTATGGCCTGAATTTATCATCAACTGGTATTTATTTAGCGGCGTGACCTGGGTATTGGCCTACCTGATCTATGTAGTGGTGTACCTGCCGGTACTTACCACGCCGCGCGCTGATGGCCGGCCTGGTTAATTACAGCAGCGACAGGCCGGGTGACGGGGCAGGCTAAACTGCTGCCACTCACCCTGCAAGGCGTCATATAACTGGACGCGCCCGTATAGCGGCGCGCCGACGCCGGCTAAGATCTTCAGTGCTTCAACGGCCTGGGCGCAACCGATCACACCAACCACCGGTGACAGTACACCGGACTCCATGCAGCTAAGTTGTTGCTCGCCAAATAGTGTGCTCAGGCAACCATAACAAGGCCCGGAACCGTCATTAGCGAAACATGCCAGCTGCCCTTCAAAGCGGATTGCAGCACCGGATACCAGCGGTATGCCGTGGCGCACGCAAGCCGCATTGACTGCGTTGCGGGTAGCCAGGTTGTCGCAGCAGTCGATAACGACCTGCTTATTCCGTACCAGTTCATCGATGGCCCCGGCTTCGACATGCTCAGCAACAGTGTGCACAACCACTTCCGGATTGATGGCGCGCAGCCGTGCCGCGGCGGCTTCAACTTTAAGCTGCCCCACCTGCTGATCGGAAAATAACGTCTGCCGCTGCAGATTGTGGCGGTCTATGGTATCGGCATCCACCAGTGTGAGCTCGCCAACGCCACTGGCAGCCAGATAAGGCGCAACGGCACAGCCAAGGCCACCTACGCCAATGATAAGGGCGTGGCTGGCCAGCAGGGCCTCCTGACCTTGCATATCAAAGGCCGGCAGCATCACATGGCGGCTGTAACGCAGCAATTGGTCGCGGGTTAGTTCCGGGTTACTCATGATTCCTCTTTCTGTGCTGACGGCTCTGTTACCGGCGCCTGTTCAGGCCGCAGACAAAGCCAGAGTGCGACGGTTGCCATTATTCCGATAACGACCAGTTTGACGGTCAGCATAACCGGTGATAAAACCAGCATGATCGAACTACCGCTCATCATGGCCACAGCAATAACTTTAGTGCGACGACTAACCACGCGATGTTCGCGCCAAACGATAATCTGTGGGCCATAAGTGGGATGGGCGAGTAACTTTTGCTCGAGTACCGGCCAGCCTTTTCCGCCAGCCCAGGCGGTTACCAGTAAAAAGGGTACCGTTGGCATAATTGGCAGTGCAATGCCGATAATCGCCAGTAGCAAAAATAAAATGGCGATGGTGCGCCATACAAGTAGCCGGAAAAGTACTGTCATGTCATATCCGCCACGCGTTATTTTACTCCCAACTTTTGTGCCAGTTTATGCAGGTTACTCGGATCAAGATCTAGTATACGCGCCGCGTGGGCCCATTTATAGTCGCTCCGCTTTAGCGCCTGCTCAATCAGCTGGCGTTGCACCCGTTGCAGAGTAGCTTTCATATCAATGCGATTGCCAGTGGGTAGTTCAATCGGCACTTCACTGACAGCAGGAGCGTCGGGCACGGTCGGCAAATCCAGCAGGCTGGCGTCAATACTGATAATGTCGTTGCGCCGGGCGCCCTGACTAAGTGCCTTGATGGCAGCGCGGCTAATGGTATGTTCGAGTTCGCGCACATTGCCCGGCCATTTATAATGGGTCAGCATGGCTTCGGCCTCAGTAGACAGGCGTAATGAGCGCAGCCCCAGTCGCGCCCGATTCAGTTCCAGAAAATGCCCAGCCAGTAACGAAATATCACCGCGGCGCTCGCGCAGAGGCGGAATCGGCAAGGGGTAAACCGAGAGCCGGTGATAAAGGTCAGCCCGGAAGTCGCCGTCCTTGACTTGCTGTTTCAGATCACGGTTAGTGGCTGCCACCACCCGCACGTTAACAACGTGGGAGCGGTCGCTGCCGAGCCGCTGGATTTCGCCGTTCTGAAGTACCCGCAGTAATTTAGCCTGCACCGAGGAGGGTAGCTCGCCGACTTCGTCCAGAAAGATGGTGCCGTTATGGGCACTGTCGAAACGGCCTCCGCGCTCAGCAGTGGCGCCAGAGTATGCCCCTTTGGTATGCCCGAACAGTTCGCTTTCGGCCAGGCTCTCCGGCAGCGCCGCACAGTTGACATAAATTAACGGCTGCTCTGCCCGCGACGAGTGGCGGTGCAGCTGACGGGCAAATAACTCCTTACCAACGCCGGTCTCCCCCAGTAGCAACACCGGTAAATCAGAGGAAGCCACAACATCCAGTTCTTGGAGCACGCTATGCAGCGCTGCACTGTTGCCAATAATTTCAATACCGGTATCAGGGCTATGGGCAAGCGCATATTCGTTGTCACGCCGGCTGTTGCGCAGTGCGCGAATAGTTTGTTCCATCTGGCCGATGCGAATGGCCGCTTCCACCAGCAAGCTGGCCCGTTGTAGTGCCTGTTTGGCATGTTCGTCGAAGGTGCCCGGCTGCAGTGCATCAAGTGTCAGTACGCCCCAACACTGGCCTTCGATATAAAGGGAAATCCCCATGCAGTCGTGCACCGCCAGGTGCCCGTCAGGGCTGGCTTCGATCAGGCCGTCGTAAGGATCCGGCAGAGCGCTGTCAGGCTCAAATCGAACCGAATCCCGTGCTGCTAAAATGGTCGCCAGCCGCGGATGCTGGGCGATCATGAAACGTCGGCCGAGGGCCTCGCGCACCAGTCCGGTGGCGGCCAGCGGTTTAAGGATGTCCTGCTCCTGCTTGAGCAACACCACAGCGCCGCAGGCAAAGTGCTGCCTTAGCGTAGAAACCACTTTTTGTAGCCGGACCACAGCCGGTAAATCGGTGACTAAATCGGCCACCAGAGTAGATAGCAGGCTCTCGTCATGCATGGTAAAAATTACCCTTTACTGGTTTTTTAAACCCGAAAAAACAGGGTGTAATTTACCATTCGCCAATAAAAGCCGATATAAATCAAAGTGGGTAGATTTGGCATCAAAGTTGCACTGTTTATAAGGAAAGTAGCAAAAGCAAAGTCACGTTTTCTAACCGAGGTAAACCTTATGAACACAGCAAACTTACAGCATTGGCGTCAACAACCCGTCCGCGATCTGATTGAACACATTCTTGAAAACTATCATCAGAAGCACCGCCAGCAGCTGCCGGATTTAATTAACCTGTCACGTAAAGTGGAGTCGGTTCATGGCGACCACCCGCTGGCTCCGGCAGGCCTGGCGGACCACCTGAGCGAAATGTTTCAGGAGCTGGAAAGCCATATGATGAAAGAGGAGCAGATTTTGTTCCCGATGCTGGCCGGCGGCATTTATCCATCGGGCCCGATCAATGTGATGGAAGAAGAGCATGAGCAGCATGAAGCCATGCTGAAGCAACTTATGGTGCTGGCCCACCAGTGCGAAACGCCCGTTGGCGCTTGCGGCAGCTGGACCACTCTCTATGCGGGTATTACGGAGCTGGTGAGCGATCTGCGTGATCACATTTCGCTTGAGAACGAGGTGTTGTTCGTTCAGCCAGCACCGGCAATGCGGGTGCCCGCTCATGGCGAAGGTACATGCTGCGGTTCGTGCCAGTAATATCGATTAGCGGGTTATCGCCAGGAACGGCGATAGCCCGGTCTCTTTGCTGTAGCGCGGGCTCAGCCGGCGAGCTGGGCTAACCGCTCCATAGCTTTTATCTCGACGAGCTTATTTTCGACCAATAATACTTCATCCTGCTGCAGACGGGACAAAATACGGCTAATGGTTTCCACCGATAAACCGATGTAATTACCGATGTCGGCGCGGGTCATTGATAACCGAAAGGACTTTCCTGATAGCCCACGGTCGGCGAACCGGCGGGACAAGCCGAGCAGGAAGTGGGCCAACCGGGCTTCCGCGGCACGGTTATTTAAACTGCCAAGTAGTTGTTTGCTGATATAGAGCTCAGTGCTCATCATACGCATCAATTCGCGTCGCAATACCGGCATTTCTGCTGACAAGTCATCGAGGGAGCTGAGCGGGATCTCACAGAGCATTGTGGTTTCCAGAGCCTGGGTAAAGCTACGGTGATGGCCTTCGGCCAGGGCATCGAAGCCGATCAGGTCGCCCGGCAGGTGAAAATCGATAATCTGCTCAACGCCATGATCATCCAGCGTATAACTTTTCAGTGAACCGCTTCGCACAGCGTACAGATACTTTAGCGGAGCACCGGCGGCGACTAAAAGATCCCTTTTGTGCAAGGGCTTGTGACGCTGAATAATGGTATCGAGCCTGGCCATATCCTGTGCATTCAGATGTTTCGGCAGACAAAGCGGAGCCATGCTGCAATTCTGACAATGTATGTGCGAGATCGTATTCACGGTTAATTTTTCCTGACTTGGATCAAGGACTGTTAATCTAATCTCATTATACGCGTATTACAGGAAATTAAATGTCTGAGAGCCGGACTACCTATTTATTTCCAGCTTAAGAAATAATCGGGTATAAATAGATATCTTTACAGAACATGGACAAAGATCATGCATTCGACAGATATTAATCTATGGGCAGTCCTGGTCGCCGCGCTACTCAATTTCCTGATCGGTGGTCTGTGGTATTCTCCGGTGCTATTCGCAAAGTCGTGGCAGGCGGCTGCCGGTATATCCGATGAGCAGCTTCAGGCATTCAAGCCCCTGAAAGGGTTTGGCCTGACCTTTATATTTTCGTGGATAATCAGCCTGAACCTGGCCTTTTTCCTGGCTTCACCGGGGACTAACTGGCAGTGGGGCCTAACGGCTGGGGTGTTGGCCGGACTCGGTTGGGCTACTATGATTTTTGCGGTTATTGCCCTGTTTGAACAGCGAAGCTGGCGCTATATTTTAATCCATGGCGGCTATATCACAATTTACTTCGCAGCGGCCGGCGCGCTTTTGGGCGGCTGGGGATAAAAAAACGCCGGCAATAGCCGGCGTTTCACGTCGTTAAAATTATTCCTGTTCGGTTTTCGGCCGTAAATTATTCACGACTTCTTCAGCGTTGAAGCTATAGTCGGTATCGGGGATAGGGCCGCTGCCCATTTTAATTTCCAGTACCACTTCGATATCACTATCGGTCTGGCCGCCAAGATGGATCCCGGCTGAAAATGCGGTGCGCGGATAGCTACGCACATAACATCCGGCAATGCCACAATAAGAGACCATATCGCGTGACGTCATATAACCGAGGTTTGGATTGCTCACGCGTTCGCGGTCAACCAGGGTGTCACGATGAACAATCAGAAACCAGTCGTAGCCTTCCTGTATGGTGACCTCAGCTGCGCGCAACAAGGCATAGTTCATTGCCTGCGACTTATCGGTACCGCGCGCCTTAAAACTGACCCGGTACTGGGTATCAGTCAGCTTGGTTTCGCTGTAGCCATAGCCGCCATCACTAGCGGCGCGGTAGTCCGGTTGGGTTGAACAGGCTGCCAGGGCCAACGTTAACGCCAAAAGTGCTAACTTCATTAAATACTTCATCAGTTATTCCTCCTCATCCGATAACGTCAGTATAGCAGTGGTCAGGGATTTCGCTGTGTAAAGCGCGGTGCAAAAAAAATGCCTGGCAGACAGGCATTTTCTGGTTGATTCGTTAGTCGACCGGTATCTACATGCGCGGACCGCGCCCTCTCAAAGCGCCGGCAACCAGAGAAATTACGAGTAGAATAAGGAATATATAGAAGATTATTTTGGCAATCTCAGCGGCCGCTCCGGCAATACCACCAAAACCCAGCACTGCCGCAATAAGTGCGACAATCAAAAAAATTAA
>NZ_JAWVYM010000011.1:0-68000 GCF_033722695.1 Pseudidiomarina sp.
AACCACCTGATCCATTCCGAACTCAGTAGTGAAACGCTTCAGCGCCGATGGTAGTGTGGGGTCTCCCCATGTGAGAGTAGGACACCGCCAGGCTTCAAATAACGAAAGCCCCTGTCAGATGACAGGGGCTTTTTTTATGTCCAACCGTCCGGCAGAGCCGTAGCAGAGCCAGTCAATTCAGTTTACAATCATCGCTATGCTAAATATCCAAACTAATATTCCTCTGGCTCCTTTGCACACCTTTCGTCTGCCAGCTTGTGCTGATTCCTTGCTGTGTCTTAGAAGTGCTGATGATTGCCAGCAACTACCCGACACTGATTACCATGTACTCGGTGGCGGCAGCAATACAATTTTTACCACGGATTTTAAGCTGCCACTGGTGAAGGTGGAAATTAAGGGAATCGTCTACCAGGAAACGGATAGCAGCTGGGAAGTAACCGCCGGTGCCGGTGAAAACTGGCACCAGCTGGTGTGCAGCTTGCTGGATAAGGGCATCTTCGGATTTGAAAACCTCGCCTTGATTCCCGGTACTGTCGGCGCCGCCCCGGTACAAAATATTGGGGCTTATGGCGTCGAGATATCTGACTTTGTTGCTTCTGTTCAGGCCTGGGATCGGCAAGACAAGAACCACTGCACACTATCCGGGGATAGCTGCAATTTTGCCTATCGGGATAGCACCTTTAAAAGACATCCGGGGCGCTGGTTGATTACGTCGGTGACTTTCAGGCTGCCTAAACAGTGGCAGCCGGTCACCAGCTATGGCGAGTTACAAGAGCTTGGTTCTGAAGCAACAGCGCTTCAGGTATTCCAGCGTGTTATTGAGGTGCGTCAGGGTAAGCTACCTGATCCTGCGGTACAACCAAATGCGGGCAGTTTCTTTAAGAACCCGGTAGTATCAGTAGATGTGCTTAATGAACTTCAGCAAAAATACGCTGGCATACCGTTTTACCCGGTCAGCCAGCAAAGTGTAAAGTTAGCCGCCGGCTGGCTGATTGAACAGGCCGGGTGGAAAGGAAAAGCGCTGGACGGAGTCGCTGTGCATAGCAGACAGGCCCTTGTTTTAGTTAATCAGGACGCTGTAGATGGAAAGGCAGTTATCCTACTGGCACGTTCGATTAAGGCAAGTATAGCGGAGCTTTTCGGCGTCGAGCTGGAAGCAGAAGTACGTATTCTTGGCAAAAGGAATTTGATCCAATTATGAAGCAACGTGAGCTTAATATTAATCGAATAATTGAATTACTCGCTGATGGGCAATTCCATTCTGGCTCTGATGTGGGCGAGCTGTTAGGCGTTAGCCGCACCTCCATCGGCCAATATATTGATGCCATAGAAAAGTTGGGGATCGACGTATTCCGGGTCTCTGGTAAAGGGTATCGCTTAGCCGAGCCTTTGCAATTACTGAAAGAAGATCTTGTGGTTGCAGCGCTTGCTCAAGTCGCCGATAGTGACGGCAAAGCAGCTGATGTGGTACTGGAACGTGTCGTTGGCTCCAGCAATGATCATCTGCGCCAGTTACGTGATCGCTCCACGCCGGCCGGTTTTGCCGTATTAGCAGAAGCGCAAACCCACGGCAGGGGGCGCCGCGGAAAAGTCTGGCATTCGCCCTTTGGCAGTAACCTCTATATGAGCATGCACTGGCCTCTTACGCAGGGAATGGCTGGGGCCATGGGGCTGAGTATCGCGGTTGGCACCGTTATCGCTGAGATGTTGCATAACCTCGGCGTATTTGGTGTTGAACTTAAATGGCCGAACGACGTATTAATTGACGGGCGCAAGATCGCCGGCATTCTGGTCGAGCTTGAAGGCCAGGCGAGTGGGGCTGCGAACGCGGTCATTGGGGTAGGTATCAATCTGGCGATGCCATTGTCGGTAGAGCAAAGCATTGACCAGCCATGGACCGATTTGCGTCAGGTTTTGCAGGCCGGGTTTGATCGTAACCTGTTGGCGGCGGACTTAATCCACCGATGCCGTAAGGGTTTGCACACCTTTGAACAAGAAGGGCTCAAACCTTTTATTAAAAGCTGGTTACACTATGATCGACTGGCTATGCAGCCAGTAAAGATAATGATGGGCGATCAGGTTATTCACGGCATCGCCGAAGGCATTGATGAGCAGGGAGCATTGCTCCTGAGCAGAAACGGCAAGATCGAACGCTATCACGCAGGGGAAGTCAGTTTACGTTATGAATAAAAAACTATTAATTGATGCTGGCAATACGCGGGTAAAGACCGCCGTAATGGATGCTGAGGGCCATCTTGAGCCACTGTTTAATGTGGCCTATCACGAACTTAGCCAAACCGGGCTGCCGGCTGAACTCACCTCGGTATGGCTTGCTAGCGTGAGCAATTCGCAAAAACGGCAGCAGTTGCTTGACTGGTTACAGGACGCTAACGCCGAAATCCATGACATACATAGTCAGGCCAACGCTTTTGGTGTGACAAATGCCTATAGCACACCCGGTGATCTTGGTGTTGATCGCTGGTTGGCCATTATCGGAGCCTTTAATGAGCAACCTAAACCAACCCTTATCATTGATGCTGGCACCGCCATTACTGTGGACTGGGTCGATGGGGAAGGTAATCATTTAGGTGGTTGGATTAGCCCGGGCGTCGATTTGATGCAGGATTCTGTGGTGCAACGCGCGCCACGGGTATTCTCGGACCCACAGTCTGGCTGGGGTAAACCCAACCAACTTGGCCGCAATACCCCCGATGGCCTAGCCAATGGTTGCGTTAATGCGTTCGCGGGTTTAGTTCGACAGGCACTTATGGTGACTGAAACTGAACTAGACTGGTTCCAGTTCCGGCTGTTATTCAGCGGCGGCTCAGTGCCCTTGCTGCCGCCTGAGATAAAGCGGCGCGGCGAACTTCGCAGTGAACTGGTATTACAGGGGCTTGCTCATTATGCGCGGGCGCAAACGGCCTGACGAGTAGATCCAACAACAGCGCTCTGAAGGCGCTGTTGTTGGTTTAGCAGGTCAGCTTCAGGATAACCGATCGCGAAAATCCTCATAAACGAATTTTCGAACCAGTTCAAATTCGCCATCTTCTCGCAAGATACCTATTGAGGGATGCTCGACACCATTAAAGAAGCTGGTTTTCACCATGGTGTAGTGCATCATATCCTCAAATATAATCCGGCTACCCGGCTGCAAAGGTTCGTTGAAACTATAAAGCCCGATAACGTCTCCTGCCAGGCAGGAGTTACCACCGAGTTTATAGGTATGAGTCAGCACGCCAGGTTTATCGGCACCGGTGACAGTTGGGCGATAAGGCATTTCCAGCACGTCGGGCATATGCGCGGTAGCGGAAATGTCCAGAATGGCGATCTGTCCGTCATTATCAACGATATCAACGACCTCAGCGACCAGCGGTCCGGTTTGCCAGGCCACTGCCGAGCCCGGCTCGAGGATAACCTCAAGGTCGTAGGTTTCACGTAATCGTTTAAGCTGTTTGATTAAGTGGTCCACATCGTAACCAGTGCGCGTCATCAGATGCCCGCCGCCGAGGTTCAGCCATTTGAGCTTGTGCAGGTACTGGCCAAACTTGCTTTCCACAGCGTTTAGGGTTCGTTCCAGGGCAAAGGAATCGCATTCGCACAGGTTATGTACATGGAAGCCTTCAATGCCGTTTAAATCGGCACCCTCAAGTTCGGCCAGGCGTACGCCCAGCCGCGAACCCGGGGCACTGGGATCATAAAGCTCAGTTTCAGCTTCCTGATGTTCAGGATTAATACGCAGCCCGGCGGAAACACCACTGGCCAGGGTTTGGTCGCGATATCGACGCCACTGGCTCATACTATTGAATGAGATGTGCTGCACGATGGGCAACAACACCTCAAGCTCTTCAGCTTTATAGCCTGGGGCGTAGGCATGAACCTCACGGCCGAACTTATCTTGCGCCAGCCGCGCTTCCCAAACCGAGCTGGCGGTACAGCCAACCAGATACTTACGGATCAGAGGAAAGGTGCTCCACATAGAGAAACCTTTCAACGCCAGAATAATCTGCGCGCCGCTTTCGTCCTGTACCCGCTGCATGAGTTCCAGGTTGCGCTTGAGCAAACGCTCGTTGCATACGTAAGAAGGCGACGGAATCGCCTTATTCAAATAAGGATTTGTCATGTGTTAGCGCTTAAAAGGTGAATCGCATTCAATAACCTGCCATGGCAGGCCATATTTATTCAGGCGCTCCATGAATTCATCGGGATCAAACTGCTCCATGTTCCATACACCAGGTTTTTTCCATTTATCCTGCAGCATCATAGATGCTGCAATCATAGCCGGAACGCCAGTGGTATAGGATACAGCCTGGGCCCCGACTTCTTCGTTGCACTTGGCGTGATCGCAGTTGTTGAAGATGAAGATGGTTTTTTCTTCGCCGTCCTTGATACCTGTTACATAGGTACCGATACAAGTCAGGCCGGTATAACCTTCAGCCAGTGAGCCAGGGTTTGGCAGTACGGCTTTAAGGAATTCGAGAGGGATTATTTTCTGGCCCTGGAAATCAATTGGCGCGATGGCGGTCATGCCGACATTCTCCAGTACCCGCAGGTGAGTGAGATAGGCATCGCCAAAAGTCATCCAGAAACGCGCGCGCTTCAGGGTAGGGAAATGCTTAACCAGCGACTCCAGCTCTTCGTGGAACAGCAGATAAGATGGCCGTACACCAACGTTCGGATAGTCCAGGTCTTCCCGCACGCTAATAGGATCAGTCTCGTGCCATTCACCGTTTTCCCAGTATTTACCGCGTTGCGTAATCTCGCGGATATTGATTTCCGGGTTGAAGTTGGTGGCAAAGGCCTGACCGTGGTCGCCACCGTTACAATCGACGATATCCAGGTAGTGGATTTCATCAAAGTAATGTTTCGCAGCATAGGCGGTAAAGACATTAGTAACGCCCGGGTCAAAGCCCGCGCCCAGCAATGCCATGATGCCTTTCTCTTTAAATTTATCGTGATATGCCCACTGCCAGGAGTACTCAAATTTCGCTTCGTCTTTAGGCTCGTAGTTAGCCGTATCAAGATAATCAACGCCGGTCTCCAGACAAGCATCCATAATGGGCAGATCCTGATAAGGCAGGGCAACGTTAATGACCAGTGCCGGGTCGACTTTGCGGATCAGCTCTGCAACTTCAGAAGCTTGATCGGCATCAACTTTATACACACCAACTACGCGGTCTTTGCCCGCTTCCTGCTGGAGCTTTTCGCACTTGGAAAGCGTGCGGCTGGCCAGATGGATTTCAGAAAAATACTCCGGCAGCATGGCACATTTTTTTACGACTACGCCAGCGACACCGCCGGCACCAATAATTAATACTCGAGACATGAAGACTACCCTTTTTATCAATCAGTAGAGGGGCGAACATTAAGGTTGAAAGATAGCATATTTTTGTACAAACAGCATGAATCACAGCAGAAATTCAGAGACTCTAGCGGTATAACTGCTCTAAATAATGGCGGGCCATCTGTCGAAGTTGTTGCTGCATAGAAAGTTGGTCACTGTAACCGAACTGCTGGGCAAGTTCGGCAGAGGTTGCTGCTTTATCCAGAATTTGCGCGGGTAAACTGACACCCAGCTGTTGAGCGGAATGCATGCGATTACAGACAAACCAGGCAAACTGGGCTTCGGTAAAGGGTAAATTGCCATAGGCGAAACCGCGCAGCACTGCTTCGGCTATCCCCCACAGCGAGCGGGGCAATACATCCAGACGTTGCTGTTGCCAGGCAACCTCCATCTGGCAGTAACGCTGCCATTGCTGAATGTGCAATTTTGCTTCCGCACTCAGTCCTTTACCCATGAGGGCATTTGGGAAGCCGCTAGCCATATTCAGGCGCCGGCCCATACGGACTAACTGATAATCATTGCTAAGCCAGAACTTAACCACGTCAGTGCTGGCACCGAAGCTGGAACCTAGTGCGTCGACGCCAGCTTTGACAGCCGCCTGCATCAACTGACTTAACAGTAGCGAACCAACACCTGCTCGCCGTATGTCAGCAGCCACGGCGATGCGGGTTATGCGCCACCAACGCCAACCAAGTGCTGCGGGCTGCTGTAAATAAAAGCTGAGCGCTTGCGGTAAAATTTGTCCGGGTAAACGCCGCTGTCCCTGCAAAATTTCATTATGGAGACTAGTATCAACCGGGCCTTCAATAACATACCAGATCACTCCGAGTAGCTGGCCTTGTTGCTGGCACAGCAGCAATCGCTGATCGCTGCCGTCCAGCAGCAGCCGCAAATCGTTCGGGCTGCTTTGGTAATGTGCCTCAAGCAATAAGCTCATCACCTCGGCTAATTGTTGCTCGGCCAGCTCACTGGCATGACAACCCTCAAATACGGGCTTGTCGGGCTCCGGGCTAGGCTTCTGGATTGTACTTGACTTCATTAGTAAGGCCTGGTTGAGCCAGGCTTCACAGGTATCCTCAGACGACCAGCGCACCGGTTTGATCAGTTGTTGCGCTTTGCAGGTTTTGTGCTCACTCAGCCATTCGACAAAACGTACCGCGAAGCCCCGCCCGCAGCCTTCGTAGCCATCAACAGTGGTAGCCACTGCCCATACTGAAAAGGTGCTCGTAAGTTGTTTCAGGACATGCATTGGCAATGCCGCAGCTTCATCAATTATCAGTCTGACGGTGCTGGGGTCGTAGTGGCTTAGCAGTCGGTCCCAAGCCACGAATTGTACCGATTCGCCGGCGTGTTCAAGTAACGTAGCTACGGCCGCGGGCCGCGGTCCGGTAACGATTAATTTGCGACCTTTGTAAGCCTGCGCAAACGCCTGGCAGGCGAGCCCGAGCGCAGTACTCTTGCCCCGGCCCCGATCAGCAAGCAGCAAATGGCAGGTGCCGGGCAGTTTGACCATGCTGTTAATAACGGCAGTCTGGTCGGCGTTCGGCAATCCTGACACTGGCGCTGGCTGGAATTCGTTTTGCAACAGCTTTGCCACGGCTTGTTCAAGCGAAAATCCGGGGGTAACGGTTTTGATAAAACCAAAGGCGGTGCTGGTGCGAAGTAGTCTCTGGCGAAACGGACTGTCGCGCCAAGGCAGCATGATAAAGAGCACACCGCCGCCGACTATAGTGCCGGCTAATGCAGCTATTGCATCGGCATGTAACTGACCGGAGCAGTCGAGTAGCACGGCTGACTGGGAGGTCCCCAGGTAGTCGCGGTAGCGATTCAGGTTAGTATGGTCATCGTGCTGGCCAGACAGATGCAATAAACGCGGGAACTGATCTGAGATTAACTGCTGCTGTGTGGTAAGCCACTCACCCGGGCCATCAAACAAAAAGACAGCACGAAATTGTGCTGTCTTCAGTTTAGCCAGGAGTTCCTGCATTCAGTCCGCCGCTACAGGAACGAATAACCAAAGAACTTGGTTAGTACGGTATTGGCAAAAACAATGGCAAGGATTACCGGAATAAAGGTTCCGATAGAGAAGCTGACATATTTTGCTAACCACGAAGTCGGGTAGGCTGCATTGCCCTCTGCCAGCTCTGCGGTTAGTTGTGAGCGTTTCCAGCGATAGCGCACAAACAAACAAATCAGTAAGCCGTTAAGTGGCAAAATGGTGTCGTAAAACACATCATAAATAACATCGAATACGGATTTGTCCAGGTTCGCATAGACGACAAACTTTGTGAACCAGGGCACCATGCCGAAAGACGTGGCGGCTATTAAAGTCAGCACGGTAATCGCACCGCCCATTATCAGCAGCGCCTTTTTGCGGCTGACATTACGCTGTTCCATAAACGAAGATGTCGGAACCTCGATGATAGATACCAGCGAGGTAATGGCGGCAACAAAAGCCAGTAAAAAGAATATGGTCGCGGCGATACTTGCAGCTACATATCCAACACTGTCAGACAGCGCCAGAAATATATTAGGGAAAAACGAAAAAATCATGCTTACTGACGAATCGCTGAGAGTTTCAGGGTCAGTGTTCGGGTAGATTGCGAAAATCGCCGGTAAGGTCATCAGGCCTGCAATGAAAGCAACAGAAGTATCCGTTATGGCAACCAGTTTGCCCGAGGTGACTATATCGTCATTGCGGCGGAAATAGGAGCCATAAGTAATCAGGATACCCATACCCAGTGACAGCGAAAAAAATGCCTGGGCCAGGGCGCCATTAATAACAGTGCCAGTTATCTGGCTGAAATCAGGTATCAGATAGAATCTGACACCGGCCATAGCGTTATCCAGGGTCAGAACAAAGATAACCAACAGGATAAGCATCAGAAACAAGGTTGGCATCAGTATTTTTGAAGCGCGCTCAATACCCTTGCGGACACCGCCGATCAGGATGACATTAACAATAATAGTGACCGCGATCAGGTAGCCAACAAAGTGGTAGCTGTTCACGAATTGGCGGAAGTAGCCTTCGCTGGCAAGTAGATCCAGATTACCGAGTATCGACTGGTACAGATAACCAAAAATCCAGACCGTAATGACCATGTAAAAAACGGCAATCATAAAAGGGGTAATAGTGGCCAGCCAACCAGCTAAACGCCAGATACCTTTGCCTTCGCCGATCTCATTGTAGGCTGAGTAAGGGCTGTGCTGAGACTTTCTTCCGAGCCCCATTTCTGCCAGCATGACGGGCAGACAGATAAAGGCAACAAAGAGTGCATACAAAATTAAGAAGGCACCGCCACCATTTTTGGTTGCAGCAACGGGAAAGCCAACCAGGTTGCCGATACCAACGGCGGAACCAGCAGCTGCCAGTATAAAACCTATTTTGGAACTAAAATGCTCGCGAGGTGCGCTCATAAGAAATCCTGCTTTTCGTTATTATTGTGGAAGGACCAAATTGCCCCAATCCTAGCGCATGCGCATGGTGGCGGCAAGCTGGCCGTGGTTATTGTTTTGCATCGCACTTCATGCGATCGTTATCTGCGCAAAAAAAACAAGGATAAAGAACTATGGCTGCTGCCATCCACGTTGCTGTTATTGGCGCCGGGCCCTCAGGGCTGGCCGCAGCAAAGAATTGCATTCAGCAGGGGCTGAAAGTCACGCTGTTTGAAAAAAATGATCAGGTTGGCGGTAACTGGGTTTTTAACAGTAAAACCGGGCACTCAAGCGTATATAATAATACGCATATTATCAGTTCGCGATATTGGTCTGAATACGAAGATTTCCCGATGCCGGAGGACTATCCGGATTACCCGAACCATCGCCAGTTGCAAGCTTATTTTCACCGGTATGCTGAGCATTTTTCGGTACTACCTGTTATTCAGTTTAATAGCGACGTACTGCGCGCCACTCCGGGACCAGATGGGCACTGGAAGTTAACTGTAAAGAACGAGCAGGGCGATGAGGAGCAACAGGTTTTTACTCATTTGATGGTGGCGAACGGCCATCACTGGAATCCTAAATACCCCGAATACCCCGGTGAATTTAACGGCCGAATCATGCACTCCCATGACTTTAAAGGAGTAGACGATAGCTGGCGTGATAAGCGGGTGCTGGTTATCGGCGCTGGCAACTCGGCCTGTGATGTTGCGGTCGAATCCGCACGGGTGGCAGGAACAGTCGCGCTGAGCATGCGCAGTCCACAGTGGTTTTTGCCAAAGTTCATGTTTGGAGTACCAACCGACGAGCTGGGTTCGCGCATGCCCCTTTGGGTACCGGTCTGGTTACGCCAACGCTTGCTAACCTGGCTGGTCCGGTTGCTACAGGGCGATTATAAAAAGCGCTATAACCTACCTAGGCCCGAAAAACCGCTACTGAGCCAGCATCCGACAGTTAATTCGGATTTATTGGATTACATCCGCCATGGGCGGATAACGCCGCGACCGGCAATTTCCCGTTACCACGCGAGCGGAGTCGAGTTTGTGGACGGAACAAAAGCCGATTTTGATATCATAGTGGCTTGCACGGGCTTTCGTATCAGCTTTCCGTTTTTTGACGCAGACTTGATTGATTTTGAACAACACCAGCGCACCCCGCTATACTTAAAAATGATACCGCAGAAATTTGATAACCTTTATTTTATTGGTTTGTTTCAACCGCTTGGTTGTATCTGGCCGTTAGCCGACCACCAGGCCCGGCTGGCAGTTGCGGAAATTCAGCAGCAATACCGACGGCCGCAGGATCTCGCTGCCGCTATTAAGTATGAAATGGAGCATCCGCATCTGCCTTTCGAGGCAGGTGGACGCCATTCAACTGAAGTCGATTATCAGTGCTTCCGCCGTGATCTGGCGACGCAACTGCAATCTGCAGGTATAGATATTGGTCCGCCCCCAAAGGCTTTTAAATGAAGATAGTTCACTTAGTCCTTACGCATAGTTTCGCTGGTAGTGAGCGCTATGCCGCAGAACTGGCCAACTTGCATGCTCAGCATCACGAGGTCGCCATGATTCTGCACCGGCGTGGCGCGGAAGAGCGCGCCAACGCTATTGTTCAGCATCTGGATCCTAAAGTCCGTATCCATCTGGTCAGCGGTCCCAAATGGCTGGCGAGTTGGCGCGCCCGGCGGCTCATACGGCAATTAGAGCCCGATGTAGCCCACGCGCATCTGAGCGCAGCCTGCAAAGCTCTTAAAGGGATAGGCAAGCATATTTTATGTGTCGCCTCTTTGCATCTTCGCTACAAACCCGGGCAGCATGCTCATATGGATGCGCTGGTGGCCGTAGCTCCCTGGCAGCTCGCCGAGATCCCGCCGCTGCTGCGTCAGCGCAGCCGGCAGATAGATAACTGGACCATCGCAGCGGCGCCTGCTGTTGACGCCAGAGCTAAATTACGGGAGCAATGGGGTGTGAGCGACGCCGACTTCGTCGTCGGAACCCTGGGCCGCGTAGAAGCCAATAAAGGCCATGAGGTTTTAATTGAAGCCTTTCGGGCAGCCGCGATCCCAGACACACGGCTGGTCATTGTCGGTAAGGGAAAAGCGCTGGAACAGTTGCAGCAAAGTGCCGCTGCCGATGTGGTTCTGGCGGGCTTCAGTTCCCGCCCCCAGGATTGCTATGCGGCATTCGATGGTTTTGCCAGTTCGGCCCGGGCTGAGTCTTTTGGTCTGGTATTTCTCGAAGCCATGAACGCGGGCTTACCCATGGTTGCAACGGCGACCGAAGGCGCTTGTTATCTGCGGGAATACTTTGTCGAACCACCGGTGCCGGTTGACGACGTGGACGCGCTGGCTGCGGCCATAAAGACACTGGTTGCCCAGGGCAAGCAGCGCATTGATTATCCGATGCAGCGTTTTTCTCCAGCGGATCGAGCGCAGGAAATCATCGACTTTTACCGGCAACAGCTCAGCGGCAATTAATAGAGCATACTGTACAGAATACGCCGGTACCTGGCGGCCAGTGGATCGCCTTTAGGCAAACCATTCAGCATGTCCAGTGCCTGTTTACGGGCGTCGGCGAATGACAGATCGCGGCGTAATACAAAGAATACATGTTCCAAAGCCTCTTCGGTCCGTTGGGCCTGATAGAGCTTAGCCGCTAACTCCAGCCGTTTCTCCAAATCCTCAGGAGCTTCCTCGACCGCGGCCAGCAGGGCCCGCAGTTCGGGGGAGTCTGCTGCTTGTTCAGCCAGGTTTAACTTGCTGAGAACATGCTGATAGTAGCTATCCCGGTCTGCCATCTTAATGCTTTCGAGCAATTCCTTGCCGTGTTCAAGCCGGGCGACACTGCAGGCAGCGTCGGCAAGGGTTAAGCGAACGGTGGCATCCGTGGGGTTGATGTCGTAAGCCTGTTTGGCTTTGGTATAGGCGTCCTGATACTGCTCTTGTTGCAACAGATCTTGTGCTTCTTTGAGCAAGTCATCGGCGGGACCGGGAATATATTGCTCAATACGGGAACGAATGGCGGCTTCTGATTCAACCCCGGCAAAACCATCGACTGGCTGGCCATCTTTAAAGAAGGCGACGGTCGGCAGGCTGCGAACGCCAAACTGAGCGGCCAGTTCTTGCTGCGCGTCACAATCGATTTTAGCAAGGATTACGCGGTCACTGTAGTCGCGTGCGAGTTTCTCCAATACCGGCATGAGTTGCTTACAGGGCTCGCACCAGTCAGCCCAAAAGTCGACCAGCACCAGTTTTTCCTGGGAACCCTGCAGGATCACCTGCTGAAAGTTTTCAATGGTTACATTAATGATGTTATCGGTTTGCACGAGTTGCCCCATCTAATCGTTACTGATGGATTTAAACATGGGGCTTAATTAAGCTGGTTCAAGTGAACCAGCGCATCAATTTCTGTTTGAAAGAAGTGTAGGGAGGGTAGCGAAAAGAAGGATCCAGCCAGAACGGCCGGCTCATCACTGCTTTTTGATGGCTGAAGGTATCAAACCCATAGCGTCCGTGATAGCGCCCCATGCCGCTGGGACCGACTCCACCAAAAGGTAGTTCCGGATTTAGCATAAACATCAGGGTGTCATTATTACACTGGTTACCGGCATGGGTTTGCTCTGTAAGCTGTTTTAAAGCGCGATCCGAGCGGCTGAAGCCGTATAGAGCCAGCGGCTTGTCACGCTCACGGATAAACTGAATTGCCTCGGTAAGATTACGCACCGGCAGCACCGGCAGCAGGGGGCCGAAAATTTCTTCCTGCATTACCGGGCTATCTGCATCGACGTTGGTGAGGATGGTGGGTTCAATGTAGAGCAATGCAGCATCATAATTACCGCCATGAGCGATGGTGCCCTGATCGAGGTATTTGATCAGGCGCTGGCAATGGTCCTCATTGACAATGCGGCCATAATCGTCGGCCAGTTCGGCATCCTCGCCAAAAAAGCTCTCGATCGCTTTTTTGAGTTCACCGATAAATTCATCCTGCACCCGCTCATCAACCAATACATAATCCGGCGCGATACAGGTTTGTCCGGCATTTAACCATTTGCCCCAGGCTATGCGGCGCGCGCTCACTGTAAGATCGGCGTCGCTTAATACGACGGCCGGGCTTTTCCCGCCCAGTTCCAGGGTTACCGGGGTCAAGTGTTCGGCGGCGGCTTTCATTACGATGCGACCCACACGCCCGCCACCCGTATACAGAATGTGGTCAAACCGCTGCTGCAGTAACTGCTCGGCGACATCGGCGCCGCCGGTGACAACAGTGACCGCTTCCGGAGATAAATAGTCGGGGATCAGTCGGGCCAGCACGTCGGCTGTCGCCGGCGCATGCTCGGACGGCTTAAGGACTGCACAGTTACCCGCGGCCAGGGCGGCGACCAGCGGACTAAGCAGCAACTGTACGGGATAGTTCCAGGCGCCAATAATTAGTACCACGCCGAGGGGCTCCGGGTAGACCTGACTGCGGCCCGGCCAGGCCAGTAACGGCTGTGAAACGGTTCGCGGTCGCATCCACTTTTTCAGCTGCTTACTGGTGTAGCCAATATCTGATTTCAGAAAGCCCAGCTCGGTAAGCCAGCCTTCAGCGGCTGACTTACCTAAATCGCTTTCAAGGGCTTCCAGTAGTTCAGACTCATGCTTTTCGAGCATCAGGGCTAACTGTTGCAGTTGCTGCAGCCGCCACTCGCGCGGGCGGGTCATACCGCTCGCGTAAGTTACCCGTAAGTCCGTTATGACTGAGTTCATTCAATGTCGCCTAAGGTAATGTTTTTTGTTTCCTGGTATTCAGCCAGCCCGTAACGTGAGCCTTCGCGGCCAATACCGGACTGTTTTACTCCGCCGAAGGCATTGTAGGCATGCGATATAGCACCAGCATTTACACCTAGCATACCGCATTCGAGTTGTTCGCTAACGCGATAAATACGTTTTATATTCGTCGCACAAAAATAACCAGCCAGCCCAAATGGCGTATCGTTAGCATGCCGGATACCTTCAGCTTCGTCACTGAACGTTTGTACGGCAACCACAGGACCAAAGATCTCTTCTTTGCTGATATCCATTTCCGGCGTGACTCCGGTGATCAGAGTAGGCGCATAGAAAAGCGGGCCGAGTTCATCGAGCACCTTACCGCCGGATACCAGTTCAGCGCCATTATCCAGTGCCGACTGCTGTAAGCGCTGCACTTTATCAATGGCATCCTGGTCAATCAGGGGACCATAATCGACTTCATCCGCATCACCCCGGTCTACCTTGAGCTTATTGATGGCAGCTTTTAACTTGTCGATAAATTCGTCGTGCACGGCCTCCTGAACCAGCACCCGGTTAGCGGCGATACAGGTTTGTCCGGCATTACGGAACTTAGCTGCCAGTAGCTGCTCAACAGCGATATCCAGATCCGCATCATCAAACACGATAAAAGGAGCGTTACCGCCAAGTTCAAGTGACAGCTTCAGCACCGAGTCGGCGCACTGCTTCATCAACTGCTTACCGACTTCAGTTGAACCGGTGAACGAAAATTTGCGCAGACGAGGGTGGGTGGTCAGAATCTCACCTACACCTTTAGAGTCAGTAGTCGGCACAATATTGAGCACGCCGTCGGGGATGCCGACTTCATTGGCGAGTTGCGCAATTGCCAGGGCTGACAATGGCGTCAGTTGTGGTGGTTTAACTACTATGGTGCAGCCTGCCGCTAATGCCGGGGCAACTTTTCGCGTGATCATGGCATTGGGGAAGTTCCATGGCGTAATAGCGCTGCAGACTCCCACCGGTTGCTTGATAATCCAGCTACGCTTGTCACTGTCCGTCAGCGGCAGAATATCGCCGTAGGCGCGCTCGGCCTCACCGGCAAACCATTCGACAAAGCTGGCGCCATATTCAATTTCGCCGGCTGCTTCGGCAATCGGCTTGCCTTGTTCGGCGCTCATAATCTCGGCCAGCGCTTGTTTATTCTCTAACATTGCGTGATGCCATTTACGCAAAAGGTCGGCACGGTATTTCGCCGGTTTGCTGCGCCAGCCTTCCAGCGCATTGTAAGCTGCCTCAACAGCCCGCTCGGCAAGGACGGTATCGCCGTCGGTAACTTCGGCAATGACGTCTCCCGTTGCCGGGTTAGTAACTTCAAAGCGCCGATCAGCGGGCACCCAGTGACCATCGATGAAAGCATTCGTTTTGGTCAGAGACTTCATACTATGTGCAGACATCCGATACTCCTTTTGCATAAATAGATGACCCTAAGTATTGAGCCTAACTCATGATAGTTCAACGTTAGTTTTGCTTGAGTTTTGGTGGGGTTTCAGGTATATTGCGCGTCCTCAGGGTCATTACCGCTATTGATGGGAGCGGACTTACCCCTGAATCGCTGGGGTAAACAGCGCCGAAATCCTGCCAGAGTGTTCATCGTGTTCTGTCGTCAGGCGTACGAATTCCCCCCTTATGATGTACAGAACTGATGTGAGAAAAATATGACTGAAGTAATAACTGGCCAATCGTTCGCCGATTTGGGCCTGCCTCCTGTTGTGCTTAAACAACTGGAAAAAATGAATTTCACCATTCCGACCCCTATTCAGAAACAAGCTATTCCGGCCCTCATGGCTGGTAAGAATGTGCTCGGTGAAGCGCAGACTGGTACCGGTAAAACCGCCGCCTTTGGCTTGCCAGGTTTAAGCTTGCTTGATCCAAAGCTGCGTAAAACGCAGATGCTGGTGGTTGCTCCGACTCGTGAATTGGCTATGCAGGTTGCTGAAGCAATCGCTGAGTTTGGTCAGCAGGCGCGTGGTGTAGAAGTGGCTACCGTTTATGGTGGTTCACCTTTCCCGCCACAGATTAAAGCCCTGCGTGGCGGCGCCCAGATCGTAGTCGGTACCCCGGGTCGTTTACTCGACCTACTGAAGAAAGGTGTCTTGGATTTATCTGCTTTGCGTCTGGCCGTGCTTGATGAAGCTGATGAAATGCTCAACATGGGCTTCATTGAAGACATCGAAACCATCATGAGTTCAGTGCCTGCGTCTTCCATGCGCGCACTGTTTTCAGCGACTATGCCGCCGGCAATCCGCAAGTTGGCTAAAACCTTCCTGGTTAATGAAGCGGGTGAGCAACCCGTGAATATCCAGATTGCAGCACAACCGCAGACGAAAGCAAGTATTCGCCAGCGAGCCTGGCAGGTACGTGGGCTGAGCAAATTAGCTGCCTTAACCCGGTTACTGGAAACGATGGAGTATCAGCGTGTGCTGATTTTCGTCCGCACCCGTTCAGATACCATGGAAGTGACTGAACAACTGCAAGCGGCTGGTTTTAAAGCATCGCCGTTAAGTGGCGATTTGAATCAGACTCAGCGCGAGCAAACGGTCAGCCAGTTGCGTAGCGGTAAAATTGAGATCCTGGTGGCAACTGACGTGGTTGCCCGTGGCCTTGACGTGCCTGAGATCACCCACGTGGTGAACTATGATCTGCCGAGTGACACTGAGTCATACGTTCACCGTATCGGTCGGACAGGTCGTGCTGGTCGTAGCGGCGAGGCAATTTTGTTCTATCGCGCCAAAGAAAAACATTTGCTGCGTCATTATGAGCGTTTAACCAGTGGCTCTATCGAGTTTTTTGAAGTGCCCAATGCCCGCGAGTTAAGTATTCATCGTCAGACCAAGCTGCAGGAGCAGATCCAGCAGTATGTTGCTGACCAGGACCTGACCACGCTGACGTCAATCATTGAACGTATTCAGACGCAAACCGAATTGAGTCCGTTGCAAATCGCCGCCGCTTTACTGGCTCAACAAAACAGTGTGCGGCCGTTGATTGTCAGTGACGATCCGGTACCACGTAAGTTCGCTGAGCGTGCCGAGCGCCCTGAGCGTAACGATCGTTCAGCTCGTGCTAACCGTACCGAGCGGGCGCCGCGTGACAGCCGCGACGCCAAGGTCGACTTTGATACTTACCGTATCCAGGTTGGTCGTGAGCACGGTGCCCGGCCACAGGATATCGTTGGCGCAATTGCTAACGAAGGTGAAATTGACAGCCGCTATATCGGTCAGATTCAGTTGTTCGACAGCCATAGCCTGGTCGAATTGCCGAAAGGTCTGCCAACCGCGGTGCTGAAAATTTTACAGCGCGCCCGGGTTCGTCAGACCCAGATGGAAATTACTCTGGCTGATGAAGCGATCACCCGTCGTCCGCGCGGCGACAAGCCTGCTCGGGGTGAGCGTCCTGCTTTTAAAGGCGCACCGCGCTCTGCTGGTGGCCCGCGTAGCAAAGAAGGCCGCCCTGACAAAGGTCGTAGCCGTCGCTTTCAGTAACTGACAGATAGTTCCTGATTGATTAGCCCGCCCTGTGGTCTTCGCAGCGGCGGGCTAACTTTTTGTATAGCCGCAACCGGCAAAATTTGGCATCATGCGCAGCATAGTAGGTTTTCCGGATAACAAGGCGGGGATCATCATGCAACCAGTAAATGTCATTTGTATCAAATGGGGAACCAAGTATGGTTCCGACTACGTCAATACACTCTATTCAATGGTCAGCCGTAACTTATCCCGGCCGTTTCGCTTTGTCTGTCTTAGCGACGATCCTGAAGGCATTCGTGAAGAAGTCGAAGTTAAACCGATTCCTGAGGTTGGCTTTGAAGACTTTGATAAGCGTAAGGCCTGGACCTTCGCCCACGGCTGGCTTAAGCTAACTTGTTTCGCCAAGCCCCTATATGATCTGGAAGGGCAGACGCTGTTTCTTGATTTGGACATTGTGATTGTCGATAGCCTGGACGAGTTTTTCGAACCAGAAGGCGATTTCATGGTGATCAAAGAGTGGGATAAATCCGATGCGACCGGCAATACGTCGGTTTTTCGTTATGAAATCGGGGCCCATGTGGACGCCCTTGAGCATCTGAAGAACGATCCTGTCGGCGCCCGTAAAGACGTTCGTAATGAACAGGAATATATTACTCAGTTTGTTGCCCGTCAGGGCAAGCTGAAGTATTGGCCGGCGCAGTGGTGTCGCAGCTTTAAACGGCATTGTCTGCGGCCGTTCCCGCTGAGCTTTTTTCAGCAGCCGCGCATCCCTGAAGGCGCTAAGGTTATCATCTTTCATGGCCGGCCCCACCCGGATGACGCCGTCGCCGGACGCAGCGGTAAGTGGTACCGCAAAGTTCTGCCAACGACCTGGATTAAAGAATACTGGCGTTAAGCCGTTATGACTTTTAGCTACCGTCTGCTTATCCGGTTCGCGTTGCCACTGGTCTTTATTTACCTGTGGCTGCGCGGCCGTAAAGCACCGGCCTACCGGAAGCGCTGGCGCGAGCGGCTGGCATTGCAGAACGTAACACCTACAGCGCGGGATGGCCTGCTCGTTCACTGCGTGTCAGTAGGCGAAACGGTTGCTGCACGCGGTTTTATTGAGGGCCTGCTCGAAACATATCCGCAATTGCCGATAACCCTCACTTCAATGACTCCGACAGCTGCGGAGCTGGCTTACAAATTATTTGCTGATCGGGTCCATCACTATTATCTGCCGCTGGATACCCCGGGAGCCATGCGACGTTTCTTTGCAAAACTGGCGCCGCGGGCGGTGTTGATTCTGGAAACGGAGCTCTGGCCTTGTCTGCTCAAAGAGGCTGAATCCCGCAATATTCCTGTCGTTGTTTTAAATGCCCGTATGTCTGAGCGTTCAGCTCGTTCTTACCGTAAATACGCCTGGTTGATCGGTCCAATCTGGCCGGCAATCAACTGGATTGCAGCGCAAACTCAGGCCAGCGCTCAGCGTTTTCTCGATCTAGGAATGCAGCCAGCGCAGGTAGCAGTGCGGGGCAACCTGAAATTCGACTTTCAGTTACCTGACCAGTTGCTTTATGAAGCACAGTTGTGGCGCGAGCAGCATCAAAGACAAGTAGTAGTGGCAGCCAGCACCCACCAGGGCGAAGATGAACAGATTATCAGCGCATTCAGGCAGCTACAGAAGAGTCACCCGGATACTTTACTGATTTTGGTGCCACGGCATCCGGAGCGCTTTACTGCAGTTGGCCGTCTGCTCGAGAGCAGCGGGTTACGATGTGTCAACAGGAGTTCCGGCTTACCCGTTACTCGCACTACCGAGGTATTGCTTGGCGATACTATGGGTGAATTATTGTTCTGGTACGCGGTCGCAGACGCGGCATTCGTCGGCGGTAGTCTGATTGAACGGGGCGGGCATAATCCACTGGAGCCGATCGCAACCAACACGCCGGTCATTGCGGGGCCGGCGATTTTCAATTTCCAGGAAATTTACGACCGGCTGAGTAATTGTGAGGCGATGCTCTGGGCCGATAGCCCGGACGAGTTAGCGAATCAGTGGCAGCGGCTGCTGGATAATCAGCAATTGCAGGCACAACTATGCGCCACAGCGCGGGCTGAGTTTGCGACTGACCAGGGCGCCACGCAGCAAATGCTGGCAGATGTTAAACACCTTATTCCGCCACCACCCGCCGAGGTAAGGACGCTGAAAATGATAACGGTTAAAAATCCTGATAAAAACAGTGAGATCTGGTTCGACGCGAAGCAGGCACCTGATCTTACCGATGCGTTTTTCTCGCCGGCGTACTGGCGTGCGGCGAACAAAATAAAGGGCTCAGCAACAGGTAGAAGTACTGCCTGGTTTATTGCTGAAGGGCAGCAGGGGCTATTACTGAGACATTATTACCGCGGCGGCCTGGTTGGTAAATTCAATAAAGACCGGTTTAAGCGTGAAGCTGTGGCGCGTAGCCGGGCTATGGCTGAGTTTAGCCTGTTACTACAATTGCGGGAATTAGGCTTAGCGGTGCCACGGGCAGTGGCGGCAAGATATCAGCGAGCCCCGCTATGGGGATATCGCGCTGATATTCTGGTTGAAACCATTCCAGCTGCTAAAGATATTTTCCATTTACTGCAAGTGCGGCAACTGAGCAATGACGAGTGGCGTGTGGTAGGGCAGGAGATCCGCAAAATGCACGAACTCGGCGTCTATCACTCCGATCTCAACTGTCACAATCTGATGCTGGATACAGATGGTAAGGCGTGGTTGGTTGATTTTGATAAGTGTGGCTTCAAAAATCCCGGCGACTGGCGTCAGGCCAACCTGGACCGCCTGCTGCGCTCGTTTACTAAAGAAGCGAATAAAGCAAAAGAGGCCAGTACGCAATTCTTCTGGATGGAAGAACGCGACTGGCCTCTGTTACTGGCAGGATACCAGCAGACCGGTTCCGCCGGTTAGCGGATGTGGCCGGTGCCGGTAACGACAAACTTCTCGGTAGTCAGTGCTTCTAAGCCCATCGGGCCATAAGCATGGAGTTTGCTGGTTGAGATCCCAATTTCGGCACCTAAGCCAAGCTGGCCGCCGTCACTAAAACGCGATGACGCATTCGCCATAGTCACTGCTGAGTCCACTTCACGGATAAAACGTGTTGCGGTCAGTTTGTTCTCGGTAACAATAACTTCAGTATGACCACTGCCGAAACGGTTTATGTGATCCAGGGCTGCGTCAAAATCGTCAACGGTGCGCACGGCAATCTCAAGCGCCAGGTACTCTTCGCCAAATTCGTCATCACCAATGACATCGCCGTTTTCAAAATACTTGGCAGAGCGGTTGTCGCTATGAACCACAACATCTTTGGCGGCAAGTTTGGCGGCTGCTTTGGGTAGGAAGTCGTCAGCGATATCCTTATGTACCAGCAGGCCTTCAAGGGCGTTACAAACGCCTGTGCGTTGGGTTTTACCGTTGATCAGGATGTCTAATGCTTTGTCCTGATCGGCTTCTTTGTCAACGTACAGATGGCAAACGCCTTTATAATGCTGAATAACAGGAATTTTGCTGTTGTCGCTAACAAAGTGAATCAGGCCTTCGCCGCCACGCGGGATAACTAAATCAATATATTTATCCTGCTTCAGCAACTCCAGCATGAGGTCACGATCCGGATCAGGAACCACGGTAATGACATCTTCCGGCAGGTTGCTGTCGCGCAATGCCTGATGCAGAGCAGCGGCAATGGCTTTACTGGTTTCAATGGCTTCGCGGCCGCAACGAAGAATTACCGCGTTACCGGATTTAAAGCACAAAGCGCCGGCATCGGCAGTCACGTTCGGGCGGGCCTCATAAATCATGCAGATCACACCCAGCGGAATACGCATTTTTTCAACTACCAGGCCATTTGGGCGAACATTGAAAGGCTTGCGCTGGCCAACCGGGTCGTCCAGTTCAATAATTTCTTCGATTGCAGTGGCCATGCCTTCAATACGCTCAGGATCCAGCTGCAGGCGATCCAGCATAGCTTCTGACAAGCCTTTTTCTTTACCGGCATCGACGTCTTTTTTGTTTACTTGCAGAATATCGTCCTGCGCTTTGCGAATGGCATCAGCCATGAGCT
This sequence comes from Pseudidiomarina sp., assembly GCF_033722695.1. Lineage (GTDB taxonomy): Bacteria > Pseudomonadota > Gammaproteobacteria > Enterobacterales > Alteromonadaceae > Pseudidiomarina. The sequence continues at coordinate 21,130 of NZ_JAWVYM010000011.1, forward strand.
GCAGAACGGCATTTTTTTCTTTCTCATCAAGCTTGGCAACAGCACGTGCTGCTGCTGCAGCACGCTTGGAAATTTCAGTTGCTACGGAGTTACTCATACTTCCTCCAGAATCGTTAAATCGTTACTGTGGATGACTTCAGTTATCGGGCTATAACCATACTGCTCAGCAATATGACTGACTTCCTGGCCCTTTAAATGCATTAACTCATGTGAGCTGTACTGACATATTCCTTTGGCGATGGCTTCGGCATCGTCACCACTGCGGATGACCACTGCGTCACCGCGATTAAAATCACCCTGGATATCAATAATACCCGTGGTAACCAGAGGCTCGCCGTTCGCCAGCGAATTGGCGGTGGCTGCGTCAACAACAATTTCGCCCTGTGAAATCAGAGTGTGTCGCAACCAGTGCTTCTTGTTGCTCATCGGATCTTGCTGACGCTTAAACAGCGTTCCCGGATTTTCACCGCGCAACAGCAGTTCAAAAGTATTGCCCTTACGGCCATTGACAATATAAGTATCAACACCGTGCGAGGTAGCTTTTTCCGCGGCTTCAATTTTTGTCCGCATACCACCGGTGGCGATCTTGTTAGTGGTGCCGCCTGCTAAGGCATAAATTTCTTCGGTAATGGTTTCAACCACCGGAATTTTCTTAGCATCAGGCTTAACCCGTGGGTCGGCGTCAAACAGGCCGTCAATGTCGGAGCATATAAACAACGCATCAGCGTCAACCAGAGTCGCTACCATAGCGGCCAGGTTGTCATTGTCACCGACTTTCATTTCGTCAGTCGCCAATGCATCGTTCTCATTTACTATAGGTAAAATGTCATGCTCTAACAAAGTACGCAGGGTGTTGCGGATACTGACGTAACGGGCCCGATCACGGAGATCGCCGTGGGTCATAAGTACCTGCGCACAGGGGAAATCGAAGAAGCGGGTCCAGCTGGCCATCATTTCATTCTGGCCGACAGCTGCCATCGCTTTTTTGACAGTAACCGGAATAGTGTCACTGTCATATTTGATATATTTACGGCCTGCCGCTGCGCTGCCGGAGGAAACTAAAACAATCTCCTGACCGCGCTCATGGCATTCGATAATAAATCGGGCAATTGCCAGTAAGTATTTACTGCTCGTTCCTGTCTCGTCTGGCGCTATTAACGCGCTGCCTACTTTAATCACAGCACGCTGCCAGGAAGGCATATTCATAGGGGTTCCCTCTTGAAAAAACGAGCACGTAGTTTAACAGATTTGGGGGGGTATCTCTAGCCGCACAGGCAAGAACTGGCTGGGGCGACAAGCTCCGCAGTTTTACGGAGCTTGCACAGGCGTTATTCAGACGGAGGCTTATAGCCTTCGATGTCGATATCTTTACCTTCAAATAAGAAGGCGCGCATATGCCCCTCAAGCAGTTCTCTGGACTTAGGATCCATAAGGTTGAGGCGTTTTTCGTTAATCAGCATGGTTTGTTTTTTCTGCCATTCTGCCCAAGCTTCTTTGGAGATGTTTGCGAATATTTTTTCGCCGAGTTCACCGGGGTAGAGCTGAAAATCCAAGCCTTCAGCTTCTTTTTTTAAGCGTTGGCAATACACGGTACGACTCATAGCAACCTCTGGTTTTTAAGTTTGAATTAATTTTAAGTCTCGTTGCCTGCGTTTTGCAAATGGGTTGGCAGACAGGTTTGTAAATAAGCGGCGATCGGCGCTGGAAGGCCGTAGTTAACGAGCTCCTCAAGTGCAATACGCCGGCTATCCACCGTCGGGTAATCAGACCCGGTTTCAATGTCGCTGACAGACCAGACGCGGGCGAGCAATTTATAATGTGAAAATGTATGTTTGAATTCACCATGCAGCATAGCACTATTGGCCGGGTTGCCGATGATTTCCGGCAGACAATATAAGCGCGGCCAGATACCTTTTGCGGGCCGTTGTTCCAAAAGTATGCCGCGATCAGTAATACTCAGTAAAAAGTCGGCCTCGCGATTTGGTAGCGTGGCGCGTGGTTTTTTCAGGGGCAAATCTGTTGTGCGGTTGGTCTGGTAGGCAACACACTGTGGCTGTAACGGACAGATCTGACAGTCAGGGGTTCTGGGTTTACAGACAGTAGCTCCAAGATCAAGCAATCCCTGTGCATAAATCCGGTTGTCGCTTTCCGGCGTATAATAGTCCGCCAGAGCCCAGAGTAAGTTCTTGGTTGCGGCGGCTGTTAAGGGTTCGGCAATGCCGAACAGGCGGCAGAATAAGCGTGCCACATTACCGTCTACTATTGCTGCAGGTTTATCAAAAGCGAACGCGGTAATAGCTCCTGCTGTATAAGGACCAATACCGGGAATCGCTCTGAGCTCGGCAGGGGTGTCTGGTATTTTACCGTTGTAACTGGCGCATACTTCGCGGGCCGCGCGGTGTAGATTGCGGGCACGGGAATAATATCCCAGCCCCTGCCAGAGCGCCATTACCTCGTCCTCGCTGGCGTCGGCTAAGTCCGAAACCTTCGGTAGCTTAGAAAGCCAGCGTTCGAAGTAGGGGATAACAGTGGCGACCTGAGTTTGTTGCAACATGATTTCGCTGACCAGCACATGGTACGGGTCTTGCTGCAACTGCCATGGCAGGTTATGACGCCCGTGCTGCTGATGCCAGCCAATAACTATCGCACTTAGCTGAGTACGGTTGATTATTTCTTCTGCGTGGTTAAGCGAATCAGCGGGTGTCATATAAACTCAAGTTACTCTTGGTTGGGGTAATAGTTGGGCTTGGTGATTGGTTGGGACTTTGCAAAGTTAAGGTAAAGTCAGGGTGAAATCTAGTGCGACCATGAAATCTTTACAATTATGGTGTATATTAGAAGCAATAATTTTGGGAAAAATGAGAACTAAAAAGGAGCATCTCATGAAACAGTTAACAGCTTTATCCGTTGCAGTATTAGCAGCATGTTCTGCCGTTCCTGCAATGGCACAGGACAATGCCAGCGAAGTCGGCCAGGTTTTTGTCGGTCCACGCATTGGTTTGTTTGGTACTGACTCTGACCGTCTGACCCTAAAAGACGGCCAGATTTATAAATTTGAAGGCGGCTTTGATTCTGTCTATGGCGGCATCGAAGCAGGTTTCCTCTTTACTCCTAAGTGGGGCTACCGGATTTATTATGATTACCTGCGCGGTAGTATGGAAGGCGGTGATACTGCCAGCGGCGATGCGTTTGGTGTTGACGTGCTTTATAATTTTACAGAAAACTTTTACGGTGGCCTGGGTATTAGTTCGACCGAGCTGGGCAGCCAGACTAACCGCTTCCTTCGTGTGACCGGTGGTTATAAGCAGTATGTAACTAATAATATGGCCCTTACTATTGAAGGTGGTCTCCAGCAAAGCGATGAAGATCTGACCGAGTTCTTACTTCAGACCGGTGTGCGCTGGTACTTTGATACCCCGGCAAAATATACTCCGGCGCCAGCGCCAGTTGAGCCGCAGCAGCAGCCTGTTCAGCCTCCGGTCGATAGCGACGGTGACGGCGTTTTGGATAGCAACGACAAGTGTCCTGATACCCAGGCTGGTTACAAAGTCGATGCTGATGGTTGCGTAATGTTTCGTGATGAAACTATCACTAAGACACTGATGGTTACCTTTGGCTTTGATTCAGCTCAGATCCCTGCCGGACAGGATTCTGATATTCGCTCAACTGCGAACTTCCTGAAAGATTATCCACAGTTGAATGTGGTGATTGAAGGTCATACTGATGACCTGGGTCCAGAGAGCTACAACCTGAAGCTGTCTCAGGAACGTGCCAAAGCAGTTGGCGACAGTCTGGTAGATTTTGGTATTGATAAGTCGCGGGTAAGCACCGTAGGTTATGGTGAAACGCAGCCACTGGTACCAAATACGACTAAAGCTAACCGCGCAGAGAACCGTCGCGTTGAAGCGAAAATGTCAGTCACTAAGAAAACAGCAATTAAAGACTAATAAAGGCTTTAACTGACTGTTGCTGAGAAAACAGCAAAAACAAAGGCGTGCCGGAACTTGCGTTCGGCGCGCCTTTTTGCATAATGAGCGCGGCAAACTGTGCCGCCACAGTATTTTCCCTTTTCGCAACGGACCAAAGTGATCGCCATGTCTGACAAATCTCAGGATCAAACTCATACCACACATCAGAATCTGGAACAGGCTGAAGCTGAGGGTAAATATATCCGGCGCATCCGCAGTTTTGTAAAGCGCGAGGGGCGTCTGACCAAAGGACAAGCCGGAGCGCTGGAGCGTAACTGGCCGACTATGGGACTCGAATATTCTGAGCAACAACTGGATTTAGCGGCGGAGTTCGGGCGCGACGCGGCCCGGGTGCTGGAAATTGGTTTTGGCATGGGCAAGTCTTTGGTAGCAATGGCAGCAGCGGCGCCGGAAAAAGACTTCATCGGTATAGAAGTACACCGGCCTGGAGTAGGTGCCTGCTTATTAGAGGCCGAAGCAGCCGGCGTGACCAACTTGCGGGTATATGAACATGATGCGGTCGAAATTCTGCGAGATTGTATCGCCCCTGATACGCTGGATACTGTACAGGTCTTTTTTCCTGATCCCTGGCATAAAAAGCGTCACCACAAGCGTCGTCTTATCCAGCCGGAACTGGTCGAGCTTATTCGTAGCCGTTTAGCTGTGGGCGGGGTACTGCACCTGGCCACCGACTGGCAGAATTATGCGGAGCATATGCTTGACGTTATGCAGGACGCACCGGGCTGGCGCAACCTGGCAACCGATAACGGCTACATACCACGACCTGAAGATCGTCCGCTGACGAAATTCGAGCAACGCGGCGAACGCCTGGGTCATGGCGTCTGGGATCTGAAGTTTGAACGGATAAGCTAAACCATCTCATCCAGAATGCTATTCAGGTAGCGCCGCCCCAGTGCGGTGGTCAGCCAGTGGTCCTGCCGGCTCTCAAGCAGCTTGCGGCGAACCGCAGGCGCCAGAGCCTGTTCGGCTATATTGTCGGGTAAGCCGGTGCGTTCGGCAAAAAGCTGCCGGGGAACGGGCTCCATCAGGCGTAAGTAATTCATAAAAAACTCAAAAGGCCGTTCATCCGCTGAGACCTGCCATTCCTTGTAGCGCAGTGGCCGGGTAAGGTCGAGATAACCCTGAGGATGCTTTATTTTCTCACAGCGGACGATTTGGTTCTGTTGAGGCAGGGTGATCTTGCTGTGGGCGCCACAACCTATCCCCAGATAATCACCGAAAGTCCAGTAATTACGATTGTGTCGGCTCTGGTGGCCAGGCCGGGCATAGGCGCTCACTTCATATTGTTCGTAGCCTGCCGCCAGCAGCCGGGCGTGGCCCTGTTCCTGAATATCCCAGAGTTCTTCGTCTTCCGGCAGCCGCGGCGGACGGCTGGCAAAAGCGGTATTGGGCTCAATTGTCAGCTGATACCAGGAGATGTGTGGTGGTTGCAGGGCGATTATGCCGTCCAGATCGGCCATAGCGGCCTCCCGGCTCTGGCCCGGCAATCCATGCATAAGATCCAGATTAAAACTCCGTAGTGGCAGGCTGGCTGCGTGCCTAGCTGCTTCCTCTGCCTGTTGTGGGTCGTGAATCCGGCCCAGAGCTTTTAATTGCTCTTGATGTAAAGTTTGCACGCCTATGGATAATCGGTTTACGCCAGCCTCAAGGTAACCACTGAAGCGCTCTTTTTCGAAAGTGCCCGGATTAGCTTCGAGGGTGACTTCACAGTCAGGAGTAAGCGGTACCAGAGAGCGCACACCATTGAGCAGGCGAGCTATACCTGCGGCCGAAAACAGGCTTGGGGTGCCGCCGCCGATAAAAATACTCGTCAGTGGTCGCTGCTGCACCCAGCCGAGGTCCGCTCGCAGGTCGTCAAGCAGGCGGCTGATATATTCCGACTCAGGCATTTCCTGCTTTACTGCGTGGGAATTAAAATCGCAGTAGGGACATTTCTGAATACACCAGGGAATGTGGATGTAAAGTGATAACGGCGGAAGCTGCATCAGCGCTGCTCAAGTTGTTGAATAAGCTGCCGTAGGGCCTGACCGCGGTGGCTTAACTGGTGTTTTTTGGTGCGGCTAAGCTCAGCCGAGGTACAGCCCTCTGCCGGCACCCAGAATACCGGATCATAGCCAAAGCCCTCCGAGCCCTGTGGCTGCTCGGCGATCATGCCGTCCCAGCGGCCATGACAAATAACCGGGGTGGGATCTTCAGCATGCTCGAGCAACACCAGTACACAGTGAAAGCTTGCCTGGCGCTGTGCTGGCGGGACCTCAGCAAGAGCCTGCAAGAGTTTATCGATGTTATCGCTGTCAGTGGCGTTAGCGCCGGCGTAGCGCGCTGAATAAATACCCGGCGCGCCGCGCAGGGCATCTACCGCCAGCCCGGAATCGTCAGCAAGTGCAGGCAGCCCCGTATGCGCTGCGGCATGTCGCGCTTTAATCAGGGCATTCTCGACAAAAGTCAGTCCGGTTTCTTCGGCTTCAGCAAAAGACCATTTTGATTGCGGAAACACCTGCCACTGCAATGGCGTAAGAAGATCCTGCAACTCCTTTACTTTGCCCTGATTGCCGGTAGCCAGCACAATTTCCCGCATAATGAATTCCCCGATACGCTAATTTGGCTGTTATTATACGGGTTAAGGGGCGTCATCACCAAGGGAGATAGCGAGTGACCGAGATTACCGGAATCATGCTGTTGATAGGGTCATTATTGCTGGTCAGTATATTGGCGGCGGTAGTGTCTAACCGGCTGGGCGCGCCACTATTGTTGACATTTCTGGTGGTCGGCATGCTCGCTGGCGAAGAAGGCTTGCTGGGAATTGAGTTCGATAATCCGCAGCTGGCATTTTTTATTGGTTCGCTGGCGCTGGTGATCATTCTTTTCGACGGCGGTATGCGCACCCATAAAGAGCGTTTCCGGGTGGCGTTATGGCCAGCCATCAGCCTCGCAACTGTCGGGGTAGCGCTCACTTGCTCAATAACTGCTGCAGCAGTGGTCTGGTTATTCAATTTGCCCTGGGCCACCGCTTTGCTCATTGGCGCAATTCTAAGTTCTACCGACGCCGCGGCGGTATTCAGCATTTTCCAGTCGAAAAACCTGCGTATTAAACAGCGGGTAGCCGCAACCCTAGAAATTGAGTCAGGTACCAATGATCCTATGGCGGTCATCCTGACCATGACCATGACGACAGTTATTGTCTCCAGTCAGGCATTCTCGTACACCGCTATGGCACTGGATGTATTGCAACAGCTGGTATTAGGTTATGCGGTCGGTTGGCTTGGCGGACGCTTGTTCGTGATTATGGCGCGGCGGATAACGGTTCAGTTTACTTTCTTTCCGCTGCTGGCTGCGGCCTCGGCGGTGGTCATTTTCGCGGTCACCTCCGGTATCGGCGGTAGCGGATTCCTCGCAGTCTACCTGATGGGGTATCTCATCGGTGGAGCCCGGCTGCCACAGTTAATGCATATTCTGCAAGTGCAGGATGGGCTGGCCTGGCTCAGCCAGATCATGATGTTTTTGATTCTCGGTCTGCTGGTTACGCCGTCGCATCTGCTCGAATACCTGCCGCTGTCGCTCAGCGTTGCCATGCTGATGATTTTTATTGCCCGGCCGCTGGCTGTGGTTATCAGCTTGTTACCTTTTTCGTTTCCCTGGCGCGAACAAATGTTTGTCAGTTGGGTCGGGTTACGGGGCGCGGTGCCGATTATTCTGGCTCTTTATCCCTGGTTAAGCGGCGTAGAAGACCAGCAGTTATTCTTCGATATCGCCTTCGTGGTGGTATTGGTATCGCTGGTGCTGCAGGGTTGGACTTTAGTGCCGATGGCGCGCTGGTTAGGCCTGGAGGTACCCGCTGAGGCGGCGCCGGATCGGCGTATGCCGCTGGATAGCGTGGGCAGTAAGGATCCCATGGAACTTTGGGCTTATCTGGTCAGTGATCGCTCACCAGCCTGTGATCATTACTGGGATGAACTGCGCTGGTCGGTGCCGGTGGAATTTGTCGGCGTTATTCGTGATGGCGAATGGTTATTGCCGGTGCAGGAGCCGCAATTTGAAGAAGGTGATATCGCCCTGGTGGTGGCAAAAGTTCAGCATAAAGATGAGATCAGCAGGGTGCTGGCCGCCGGTGGTAAAGCGCGTGAGCTCAGCAGCAGTGATTTCTTCGGTGACTTCAGCCTGCGCGGTGATCTGACTCTGGCTGATGTAGCCGGGTTCTATCCGCTGGGCGATTTGCCTGACGGTATAGCGGGTAAAACGCTGAATGATTATTTCGCAGAAAAGTTTCACCGACGGGTGGTGGTTGGTGACCAGTTGCGTTTGGGTCAGGTGCAGCTTACGGTACGTGAATTGCGGGATGATGGTGAAATTGCCAGCGTGGGCGTTAAGTTACTGACCTAACGCCCAGTGCCGGTAAATCGAATTAATGCCGCATAAAGGTTTCGCTGAAGGTCAGCTGCTCTTGTATGCCGTCTTGTTCAATAGTGATAAAAAAGCGCAGGGTTTCGGCATTAGTAAAGCGCGTCTGGGCCAGATAATAGACTGCTTCCCCTTCAATAACTTCCTGAAAATTCAAGGGTTGTTGCTGACTTAGCGGGTTCATTGCATAACCGCTGATGTCAACCTGCTGGGCCGGCTTACCCGGCTTATTGGCAGCGAATATGACTATGTTCAGGGTGGCGAGATACTCGCTACGCTGCAGGTTATACTGGGAGGCCATCTCCGGCCGCAGCAGAGTCGAGTTAAATGCGTTGTAACGTACTTCCCACGGCCCTAACCGGGTAACCCCTTCAGCCACCACTGGGGCGCTAACCATAAGGACCAGGAGCAATCCAGTTAAAATGGTCGCGAAGTATTTCATAGAACTCGTCATAGAACTCGTCATAGAATTCTCCCTGATATCAAAAACCAAGAATTGCGCGGCGTAACATTCCGAGCAGAATTTGCACTGCCTGAATACCGATGATGGCAACCAGCACCGATAAATCCAGTCCACCAATGGGCGGAATGATACGCCGGATAGGGCTGAGAATAGGTTCAGTTAGCTGAATCAGTAACACTTCCATAGGGTTGCGGCCTGGCCCCTGACTGAACCAGCTCAGTAAAGCCCGGATAATCACCACCCAAAACAGCAGTTCAAGGAACTGATGAAGGACGTTAAATGACCCGACCACGATAGACTCAAACCATAACACGCCAATTCCGGCGATTGCGATAAGCACCATTGATTTGGCGATACTGATAATCAGTGCCAATACTATGGTCGCGATATCCCAGTTTCCGGCCATCGGAAACAGGTGTCGCAACGGCAAAACCAGCGGATTGGTTACTTTTACCACAAACTGGCTGAGGGGATTATAAAAGTCAGCCCGGACGACCTGCAGCCATATTCGCAAAATCACCACCGTCAGATATAAATCAAACGCAATAGTGATAAGAAAAGTCATCAAATCCATAAGTATCCTGTCAGTTCAATCGAACCTGCGGTAAATTAAAATAAATCAGCCATTTCCTGATTACGCTTCACTGCGGCTTTTACTGCTTGCTCAGAAATATCGTTAATATCAGCGCCTTGATAGACTTCGACACCTTTAGCGGTCGAGCCACCTTTGCTGGTTACCTGCTTACGTAAATCTTCCAGCTCAAGCTCACTGTTAATAGCCATCTCCGCGGCGCCTAAGGCGGTTTGCTGAACCATCTGTCGGGCTTTATCGCGGTCGAAACCTAAAATCACAGCGGCCTTTTGCAGGCTCGCCATAAATTCGAAGAAATAAGCCGGCCCGCTTCCGGCGACAGCGCCAAGTATGTCCAGTTCATCCTCGTTATTAACCCAAAGTGTAGCACCTACGCCGTCAAATGCAGAGGTGATAAATTCACGATCGCTCTCGTCGGCGCGGTCATCAGCGACTAAACCAGACATGCCTTTACCCACCAGCGACGGCGTATTAGGCATGACCCGTATAATACGGATGTCATCGCCCAGATAGGTGCGGTATTTCGGCATCCGGATGCCGGCAGCTATTGTTACTATCAGCTTTTCGCTGATCTCTGGCACCGCCTCACGAAGGGCTGCACAGACGTCCGCCATTAACTGGGGCTTTACTGCCAGCACCACAACATCGGCGGCGCTTGCTACTTCAGCGTTATCCTGACTGGTATGCACGCCGAGTTGGTCGGCAATAGTTTCTAATTTTCCAGGGCTTGGATTACTGACGTAAATAAGATCTCTCGGATAACCGCTGCGCACCATTCCACCGACGATACTCTGGGTCATATTGCCCGCCCCGATAAAAGCTATTTTGCGTGGCTCGGCTGTCATGAAATACTCCTTAGTTGTTTTTATCAGAGGGGCGGCTGCCAAATATGGCGGTGCCGACGCGAACGGTAGTCGCGCCATATTTAATGGCGGCGAAGAGATCGTCGCTCATGCCCATAGAAAGTGTATCAATATGATCATATTGGGCTTGTAACTCTAAATACAAGCTTTGCATGCTGGCGAAGCTACGCTCCCGTTCGGTGTCATCAGCTGTAGCGGCCGGAATTGCCATCAGTCCGCGCAGCCGCAGCCGCGGTAGCGAACTGATTTGTTCAGCAAGTGACCTGATTTCGGCCGGCAGTACCCCAGCTTTCGTTTCTTCCTGATCAATATTAACCTGAATTAACACGTTAATTGGTGGCAGTGAGTCATCGCGCTGTTCACTCAGCCGCCGGGCGATTTTGCTGCGATCGATACTATGAACCCACGCGAATGAACCGGCGATATCGCGAGTTTTGTTTGACTGAATAGGGCCAATGAAATGCCAGACAAGTTCTTTGTGCTCGGCTAAATCGGTAATCTTGCTGATGCCTTCCTGTACATAGTTTTCGCCGAACTCGGTCTGGCCGGCCTGGCGGGCCTCGAGAATTTCCGCCACCGGTCGGGTCTTACTGACCGCCAGTAACTGCACGTCAGCAGGGTCACGGCTGGCCTCTTTGCAAGCCGCAGCGATTTGATTGCGGACTTCTTTTAAGCGTTGAGCTATGGTATTCATCATGTTCACGTTTTAGTTAAATGATCTTCAGACCAAACAAGAGGCCGTCGCATGGACATTACTGAGTTACTCAGCTTCGCCGTGAAGCACAATGCATCGGATTTGCACTTATCGGCAGACTCACCCCCTATGATACGGGTTGATGGCGATGTTCGTAAAATTAATATTCCGGCTCTTAACCATAAACAGGTTCAGGAATTGGTCTATGACATCATGAATGACCGCCAGCGCAAAGAGTATGAACAGAATCTGGAGGCCGACTTTTCTTTCGAGGTGCCGGATCTGGCGCGGTTCCGGGTTAATATATTCGTTCAGAATCGTGGCGCGGCCGCAGTGCTGCGTACGATTCCCAGCGAAGTGCTTACGCTGGATCAGCTGGGTTGTCCCGAAATTTTCCGCTCAATAGCTGACGCTCCACGTGGGCTGGTACTGGTTACCGGACCGACTGGCTCGGGTAAGTCGACAACCCTGGCGGCGATGGTCGACTATATTAATGAGAAAAAACATCACCACATTCTGACTATTGAAGACCCGATTGAGTTTGTCCATAAGAATAAACTAAGCTTGGTGAACCAGCGGGAAGTGCATCGTGATACCCATAATTTTGCCGCTGCGCTGCGTTCAGCTTTACGGGAAGATCCAGATGTTATCCTGGTTGGTGAAATGCGTGATCTGGAAACCATCAGGCTGGCAATGACGGCGGCCGAAACCGGCCATTTGGTATTTGGGACCTTACACACCACTTCAGCACCAAAAACCATTGACCGTATTGTTGATGTCTTTCCGGGTGATGAAAAACCTATGGTGCGTTCGATGCTTTCAGAGTCACTGCGCGCGGTTATTTCGCAGGTGCTACTCAAGAAAGTCGGTGGCGGCAGGGTAGCGGCGCATGAAATTATGATTGCGACGTCCGCGATTAAGAACCTGATTCGGGAAGACAAAGTCGCGCAGATGTATTCCTCAATTCAGACTGGCGCGGCGCATGGCATGCAGACGCTGGATCAATGTCTCGTTAACCTGGTGAATGACGGGCTCATTTCGCGCGCGGATGCTAAAGCAAAAGCGAGCAGTAAAGATGCGTTTAATAACTAGCAGAATATGAGAGGCCATGATGGTACTGGATAAACTACTTAATGCCATGATCGAGCGCGATGGGTCAGATCTCTTTATTTCTGCCGGGTTACCGCCAAGCGCTAAAATAAATGGCGAGCTGACCCCGCTCACCGAGAAAAGTCTGGGAAATAATGGCGCTCTGGCGTTGGTGAAAGAAGCTCTGGGTGAGCAACACCTGCAGGAATATATGGAGCAAAAAGAGGCTAATTTCGCGATTTTCCGCGAAGGTATCGGCCGGTTCCGCGTCAGTGCGTTCTGGCAGCGCCAGCAAGCGGGTATGGTGATCCGCCGGATTGTCACTGAAATACCGAGCGCGGAAGATCTGAAGCTACCTGAAATTCTAACCAAGCTGATCATGAGCAAGCGTGGTCTGATGTTGGTTGTCGGGGGCACAGGTACGGGTAAGTCAACCACCCTGGCGGCTTTGATTGGACACCGGAATCAAAATTCGCGCGGGCATATCCTCACTATTGAAGACCCTGTTGAGTTTGTTCATGACCATGCCAAGTCGATGATTACGCAACGCGAAGTTGGAACCGATACGGAATCGTTCGAAGCGGCGTTAAAAAGCTCACTGCGGCAAGCTCCCGACGTCATTCTGGTTGGTGAGATCCGCTCTCAGGAAACCATGGAGTACGCGCTGACTTTTGCCGAAACGGGGCACCTCTGTGTCGCAACATTGCATGCGAATAACGCTAATCAGGCGATTGAGCGGATCATGCATATGGTGCCAAAAGAAAAAATCGGCAAGCTGATGTTTGATTTATCACTGAATCTGCGAGGTATTGTTGCTCAACAGCTGATTCCAACCATTGAAGGCGGCCGCGTGGCAGCTATTGAGATCTTGTTGAACAGCCCTATAGTGGCTGAAAAAATTGCTTCAAACGATATGGGCGAGATTAAAGAGATTATGGCCAAATCAAGAGAGCTGGGAATGCAGACCTTCGACCAGGCGCTTTACGATCTCTATAAGGCCAAGCGGATATCCTACGAGGATGCGCTCCGTCATGCCGATGCACCGAATGACCTGCGACTGAAAATTAAGCTAAGCGGCGACGACAAAGGGGACGGCGAAAGTGCCTTGTCCGGAGCAACTGTTGATTTGGAGTAATTTCTATTAGAATAGCCGCCCTGGTGATAAGTCGCTGAATGAGGTGAGTGCATGCGGGTTTTGGGTATTGAAACATCCTGTGATGAAACAGGTATTGCTATTTATGACACCGATAATGGCCTGCTTGCTCATAAACTGTACTCGCAGGTCAAGCTGCATGCTGACTACGGTGGCGTGGTGCCCGAATTGGCTTCCCGGGATCATGTCCGTAAAACCCTTCCGCTGATAGAAGCTGCACTGCAAGAAGCCGGGCTAACCGCTGCCGACCTTGATGGTGTGGCTTACACCGCCGGCCCTGGCCTTATCGGCGCTTTGCTGGTCGGTGCCAGTATTGGCAGAAGTCTGGCTTATGGCTGGCAAATTCCCGCGGTGGCTGTTCATCATATGGAAGGCCACTTGCTGGCGCCGATGCTGGAAGATGATGTGCCTGCTTTTCCGTTCATTGCGTTGCTGGTGTCCGGCGGCCATACGCAATTAGTGCGTGTTAATGGAATTGGCCAATATCAACTGCTGGGTGAATCGGTGGATGATGCGGCCGGAGAAGCTTTTGACAAAACGGCTAAGTTACTGGGGCTGGATTACCCGGGCGGGCCACGGCTGGCGGCACTGGCAGAGCAGGGACGGGCTGATTGTTATAAGTTCCCGCGGCCCATGACTGACCGGCCGGGACTGGACTTTTCCTTTAGCGGACTGAAAACTCATGCGGCAAATACCATAGCTGCTGCCGACGATTTACCGCAGACCCATGCAGATATTGCCCGCGCGTTTCAGGATGCGGTCGTTGATACCCTGGTTATTAAATGCCGTCGGGCACTGGAAGAAACGGGGCTGAAGCGACTGGTCGTAGCCGGAGGTGTTAGTGCCAATAAGCATTTGCGTGAGAAGCTGCAGCAGTTTGCCGGTAAAATCGGTGGCCAGGTATTTTTTCCCCGTAATGAATTCTGCACCGACAACGGCGCTATGATTGCTTTTGCTGGTGCGCAACGCTTGCTGGCTGGTGAGCAGGAAAGTCTGGCAATCAAAACCCGGCCGCGCTGGCCGCTGACGGAACTTACTTCCGTTTGATGCGGTGCTCGTCGCCGCTGCGCAGGCGCATGATGTTGGACTGATGCCGCCAGAGAATAAGTAGCGAAATCATAATAGTAGGCACTGTGTACTGGGGCTTAATCCAGAACGCGTAGAAGGGGGCCAGTGAGACCGTGATAATAGCGGCCAGCGAAGACACTTTGCTGATCCGGAATACCAGCACCCAGGTTGCTATCAGCAACAGCGCCATTTCCCAGGCTACCGGAAACATGGCCCCAAGCGCCGTAGCTACAGCTTTACCGCCACGAAAACGAAAGTACAGCGGGAAAATATGCCCCAGGCAGGCAGCCACAGCGATAATGCCCAGATAAAACGGCTCGATACCAAGAAAATATGATCCCCATACCGGGATCATGCCTTTTAAGACATCAAAAAAGAGCGTAAGGGCAGCTGGTATTTTGCCGCCCAGCCGATAAACATTGGTCGCACCGGGATTGCCTGAGCCAGCCCCGCGGGGATCAGGCAGCCCGAAAAGCCGGCAAATAACGACCGCGCTGCTGATTGACCCGAATAAATACGAGGTCAGTACGGCTAGTATAATCAAGGCACCCATAGGATTTTGCTTCCGGCTAGCTTTCCGTTACTATGCAAAGCCCATAGCATAAGCGGTTTATCGCAGAATTTCTATTGTTAACCAAGTGAGCGTAGCGAATGGACAAGGTATTAGTAGAAGGGTTGCAGGTTAACGCCTTCATTGGCGTGCATGACTGGGAGCACGAACGCGAACAGCCCCTGGTTATTGACCTTGAAATGGACTGGGACAACGCCCGCGCAGCCAGGACTAATGACTTAGCCGATGCCCTGGATTACAGCACCTTGAGTGAGGCCGTGGTTAAACTGGTACAGTCGCAGCCATGGCAGCTGATTGAAACGCTGGCAGAAGCTATTGCAGAGCGTATTTTGCAGGACTTTAACTTGCCGCGGCTGCAAGTCAAAATTGGCAAGCCCCAGGCCATTGTCGCTGCGCGTCAGGCTGCGGTCGTCATCGTCCGACAGCAAACTACGGCCTGACTTATGGCTCGGGTTTTTGTTGGGATTGGCAGCAACCGGCAGCGGAATTATCATATTCACGCAGGCATTAAAGCCCTGCACACTGCTTTCGCCAGCGCCGACAATCCACTACGTTTATCGCGGGTATTTGAAAGCGCCGCAGTTGGATTTGCCGGCAAACCGTTTTACAACCTGGTAGCGGAACTACATACATCGTTGTCACCGGTCGAACTAAATGCGCACTGTAAACAGATTGAACAGCAGTTTGGTCATTCGCAACCCAGCCCCAAATTCAGCCCGCGCACGCTTGATATCGATATATTGCTGTATGACGAGGTAGTGAGCCGGAGCCCGGTGCAGTTGCCACGGGATGAGATCCTCGCCAATGCTTTTGTGCTCTGGCCGCTAGCCGAACTGGCACCGGATCTGCGGCATCCGGTCACCGCCCAGACTTTTGCGGAAATCTGGCAGGATTATCATAGCGCGCAGCAATTAGAGCCTATATCATTTGCTTTTGAGGATTTGCCTCATCTGCGTCATTCTATTCAACAATTACCAGGGACGATTTAAGCGTGAGCACATTTGAAGCTATTATTCTGGCATTAATTCAGGGGATTACCGAATTTCTTCCGATTTCAAGTTCCGCCCATCTGATTTTGCCTTCGCAGGTATTGGGCTGGGAAGATCAAGGCTTAGCTTTTGATGTCGCGGTACACGTGGGTACCTTGCTGGCGGTCATTACCTATTACCGTAAGGATGTCGGCGAACTGATTGCCGGCTGGTTTGGATCATGGTGTGGTCAGCATAGTGAATATAGCCGGCTGGCCTGGCTACTTATCTGGGCAACAGTGCCCGCCGGGCTTGCAGGTCTGTTCGGCGCCGGCTTAATTGAAGATTATGCGCGCTCGGCATTGGTCATTGCGATAACAACTATCGTTTTTGGTTTGGTGCTCTGGTATGCGGATGTGCGCGCCAGTGATCGGGCCGGAATCCACTCGTTGACGCTGACTCAGGCGATACTGGTGGGGCTGGCTCAGGCGGTGGCATTGATTCCGGGGGTGTCGCGCTCAGGTATCACCATGACCGCCGGGCTGTTAATAGGTCTGAAGCGGGTTGATGCCGCACGTTTTTCTTTTTTATTATCGATTCCGGTTATTATTATGGCCGGCGGCTATCAGGGCGTGAAACTTGCCCAGCAGCCTGAGCCGGTAGCCTGGCTCGCTGTTATTTCCGGAATGGTTGTATCTTTTGTGGCGGCGTACCTGTGCATTCACTATTTTTTAAAGGTAATTGCGCGGATGGGTATGCTGCCATTTGTGATTTATCGCCTGATTCTGGGCGTTGCTCTACTCTGGCTGGTCTTCGGATAAGGCTCAGGAACCCTCCAGTACGTCCTGGATCCGCTGCAGTCTGGCTTGTTCGACGGCTTCGCCAACGGCCGGGCCGCGTAAAGCTTCTCCGCGACTCTCCGCCGCAGCCAATAAGGGGCCTGCTTCAACTTTCGCTGCCGCCTCCCACGCTTTATTAATGGTCTCCAGTCGATCAGTGGCGACTCCCCGGGCGTGCCAGATTGCAGTTAGCTGGCTGTGACGGTCGGGTCGACGCCAGCTATCGCTCTGGTTAAACAGCGCAAGGAGTTCGGTAGCAGTGGCTTCGGCCACCTGCTCAGGCGTGATGCGCTGTGCCAGGATGGCCAGAAACCGATATTCATTAGGTACTTTAAGCCGGTTGCATAAGGTTTCCACATTAACCGCGCTTAACGCGCTCGCCATCGCAGCGAACCGCAGCAAGCTTTCGTCACGCTCAAGCGCTGCCAGATAATCCAGTGCGCGGGCGCGCTGCTGCGCGTCCGTCAGTTCCACAAACCAGGGTTCGAGCGCATCGACAGCAGCCAGCACGTCGAAATAGATGTGGGGTGCTGTGGTTGATAATGCCAGTTGTGTTTCCCGCCAGACCCGTTCGCAACTGAGCGTGGCCAGTTCGCCGGTAGCGGCGGTTTCAGCCATTAACTGCATGGTTTCATTGGCAATACTAAAGCCGTCTTTATGGAATCGGGCCGCGAACCGGGCAACCCGTAGCACCCGCAATGGATCTTCTACAAAAGCCGGAGAAACATGGCGTAATACTCTGGCCTTCAGATCATCAAGACCGTGATAAGGATCGATCAGTTCGCCCTCTTCACTCTCGGCAATAGCGTTGATGGTCAGATCCCGGCGTCGCAGATCATCTTCAAGCGTCACTGACGGATCCGCATCTACGGTAAAGCCGGTATAACCCGCCGCGGATTTTCGTTCGGTGCGGGCCAATGCGTATTCCTCACCGGTCTTGGGATGTAAAAATACCGGGAAATCTTTGCCGACCTGACGAAAACCAAAACTCTGCAATTGGGAAGGGGTACTGCCAATGACCACATAGTCTCGTTCTGTTACTGGCTTATCCAGTAATTTGTCCCGTACGGCGCCGCCAACCAGGTATATTTGCACACCAATCTCCTCAGGTTTAACTTGATGATCGCGAATCACTAGCTCTGACGCAAGTCAGTCGTTACACTGGTGAAAAGCGCATAACAACATGTAGCGATATAACAATGTACCTCAATTACTTTGGTTTACATACAGCACCCTTCTCGATAGCGCCTGATCCGCAGTTCTTATATATGAGCGAAAGGCATCAGGAAGCCTTAGCACACCTGAGTTATGGATTGCAGGGAAGCGGTGGTTTTATTTTACTCACTGGCGAGGTCGGTACCGGTAAAACCACGGTATCGCGAGCCTTGCTGGAGCAATTACCTGAGCAAACGCGCACCGCCTTCATCCTCAACCCGATGTTAAACGAGCATGAATTGCTGGCGACACTCTGTGATGAGTTCGGTATTCGCTACGCAAAACGTTCAGTTACCGATAAAAAGCTGACCGATAAGCTCAGTAGTTTTCTGCTTGCCGCCCACGCCGAGGGTGAACAATGTGTGGTGTTAATTGATGAAGCTCAGCACCTGCAGCCGCAGGTGCTGGAACAACTGCGGTTACTCACGAATCTGGAAACTAATCAGCACAAATTACTGCGCGTCATTCTGATTGGTCAGCCGGAACTGCAGGATCTGCTGCGGCGTCGTGAATTACGACAGCTGGCGCAGCGCATAACCGCCCGCTATCATCTGCTGCCACTGCAGGGCGCAGATACCGAACGCTATATTAACTATCGCTTGCAGGTGGCGGGGGCGAATCGCGGCCTTTTTGATAGCCGCGCTATTACCCTGGTTCATAAGCTGAGCGAAGGGATACCACGGCGGCTTAATTTACTCTGTGACCGGGCCTTACTTGCGGCCTATAACGACCAGTCGCAACTAGTCAACAGCAAACATATCCGCGAAGCAGCCCTTGAGCTTGATGGCCACCGATCTTCTGATAACCCCCGGGCAAGCCGGTGGGTTGCCGCTTCGGTGGCGGTGGTGTTCGCACTGCTGGCGGGTTTTGCCGGTAGTTACTGGTTCAATCAGCCGCAGCCCACAGCCAGCGAGAGTACCGCTCAGTCTTCGGTAGCAAACGAGGATCCGCTGCTGGCCCTCACACGCAGCTGGCAATTGCCCCGGCCGGCCGTGGAGCAACCCCTTTGCGAATGGGTTGAGCGCTATGATCTGAGTTGTCTGCAGGGCGTTTTGCGCTTTGATCAGCTGATTAAAATTAACTATCCGGTGCTGCTTGAGCTCAGTGACGGCAATTATCAGTTTGTCAGTGCATCTGATATGGTGCCGGACCCTGACTGGACCGGAACTTTTGTGCTGTTATGGCAGCATCCGCCGGGGTATCAGGATACTGACAGCGAAATTTACCAGCAGTGGCTGGCAGACGCTTTGGCCGGGCAGGGCGCAGCTGCCAACATCCCGGTCAGGCAACAGATACAGAACGTGCAGCTTGCTGCCGGGATCCCGGTAACCGGCGAGCTGGACGGCGTAACGCTAAGCTGGCTGAGCTCGCGCAGCCAGCGGGGCGGTCCACGGCTCAATACCACTGCTGACCCCTCCACGGGAGAACTTAAATAATGTCTTCCGTACTTAAAGCACTGCGCAATCAATCGTCACCGCTGCTGCAGGAACGCCAGCCGATATGGCTCACGGCGGCTGAGAGTGGCCGCCGTCGACACTGGCACTGGCTGGCGATAATATTAGCGGTGATTGCGGCGGGCGGCATAGGCTGGCTGATCGCAGCGCAACAGTCGGCACAGGTTGTTGACCCGATCGTGGCACCGCAACCAACAGGCTCTCGTTATACCCTCGGCGCTATCCCCGAGATTCGGCAGCCGGTGTTACCTGAGCCTGTCGCAGAGGCCATTGCTGTGCCGGCCGCTGCGCAACCAGCTGAAAGTGAAGCAACAGCGCAGCCGCAGGCGATCGATCTGAATGAAGTATCGCCCGAGTTACTTAAAGCTTTTGAAGACGCGGTTGCGGCCACCGGCGGTGCCGGCTCCCCTGGTGATTCGGTAGTACCGGATTTACAGCAGCTTAGCCTGGATTTTCAGCGCACTGTTCCGCCCTTCACTTATGACGGTCATCAGTATTCATCGCGGGAGTCGTCGCGCTGGGTCGTGCTGGGCGGCAGAAGGCTTTATGAAGGCGACAGCTGGCAGGGGATCACGGTGGTCCGTATAGCTCCTGCTCATTTGGTGCTGTCAAAAAATTATCAGGCATTTCAACATCCCGCGCTTGAGGACTGGACAAGCCCCTGATTAATTGATATTAAAACACCTGTTTAAATCTACTGTTTAATAAAAAGAAGAGGTGTTGGCATGGCAGACTACCGGGCTCCGCGCGAAGACATGCAGTTTGTACTGCAGGACGTATTTCAGGTTGATAACGACTGGGCGAGATTTTCGCAGCTAGCCGATCTGGATATGGATACGGCAGCGGCCATTATCGATGAGGGCGCCAAACTGGCAGAAACGCTGATAGCCCCGAACTGCCGTGCTGCCGATGAGCAAGGTGTACAGTTTAACGAGGGCAGTGTTACTACGCCGGACGGCTATAAAGAAAACTTTAAGCAATTGGCTGCCGGCGGCTGGGTAGGGGTAACCGCAAACCCTGACTTCGGGGGCATGGGTCTGCCCAAGTCGATCTCGGCTCAGTATGAAGAAATTCTCTGCTCTGCTGATATTTCATTTTCGCTTTATTCCGGTCTCACTGCCGGCGCTATTATGACTATTGATCAGCATGGCAGCGACAGCCTCAAAGAAACCTATTTACCCAAGATGATTGCCGGCGAATGGACAGGTTCAATGTGTCTGACTGAGGCCCATGCCGGCACCGATCTCGGCATGATTCGAACCAAAGCGGTTCCCGCTGATGACGGTAGTTATCAGATCACCGGCACGAAAATATTTATCACCGGTGGTGAGCATGATTTAGTCGACAATATTGTGCATCTGGTGCTGGCTAAATTACCCGATGCGCCGACTGGCAGCAAAGGCATAAGTTTGTTTCTGGTACCCAAATTTTTGGTTAACGAAGACGGCTCGCTGGGGGAACGTAATCCGGTCTTTTGTGGTGCCGTCGAACACAAAATGGGGATCCATGCGTCGGCAACCTGCGTGATGAATTTTGATGGCGCCACAGGTTGGCTGGTGGGTGAACCTCATCGCGGGTTACCAGCTATGTTCACCATGATGAACTATGAGCGCCTTGGGGTAGGTATCCAGGGGCTTGGTGCAGCAGCACGCTCATACCAAACGGCACTAGACTACGCCCAGGATCGGATCCAGGGGCGCGGCGCCAAAGCTACCCGGCAGAGCGACAAAGAAGCAGATCCATTGATTGTTCACGGTGATGTGCGGCGGATGCTGTTAACAATGAAGGCTTTTGTCGAAGGTGGCCGGGCCTTTTCAACCTACGTTGGCCAGCAGCTTGATATTGCCAAATACAGTAACGATCAGAATGAGCGACTGCGGGCCCAGGCCCTGGTTGACTTGCTGACGCCGGTAGCAAAAGCTTTTCTTACGGATACCGGGCTTGAAGCCACTGTGCTTGGTCAGCAAATATTGGGCGGCCATGGTTACGTGCGGGAGTGGGGTCAGGAGCAACTGGTGCGGGACTGTCGTATCGCGCAGATATATGAAGGCACCAACGGCATCCAGGCACTGGATCTATTAGGTCGTAAGGTGGGTGGCTCGCGTGGCCAGCTGTTACAACCGCTGCTGGAGGATATCGCGAAGCTGACCGCGCAACCAGTTGCTGGCTTTGAAAGCGAGTTGGCGGGCCTTGAAGAAGCGACTAAATTATTGGAGCAGGTAACTGGCCGGGTACTGCGCCAGGCAGCAGAAGATGACAACCTGATTAACAGTGTGGCGGTGGAATATCTGCATTTGGTTGGCTACGTCTGTTTCGCCTACATGTGGTTACGTATGGCGATAGCGGCCGAAGATAAGATAACTGAGCGGCCATATCTGGCCAGTAAAGTTAAGACAGCACGCTTCTATATGGCGCGCCTGTTACCGCGGGTGCAGAGCCTGGCAGCCGCCATTGAAGACGGCAGCCAGTCACTCTATCAGCATGATCCGGACGAATTCTGATCGCCCGGCTCATTATGCGACAGCCCTGTTAGTCGCCCAGCGACAGCAGGGTTGCGTTACCACCTACCGCAGTGATGTTATTGCTGCGGGTTTTCTCAGTGATAAAGCGTGTCAGGTAGTGCGGACCACCAGCTTTCGGACCGGTACCTGAGCGGCCGCGACCGCCGAACGGCTGCACACCTACCACCGCACCGATCTGGTTGCGGTTAATATATACGTTACCTACATCAATCCGGCGCGCGACATCGTAAGCGAAAGTTTCATTACGGCTGTGAATACCGAAGGTAAGACCAAAACCGGTATTGTTAATGCTCTTAATGACCTCATCCAGCTCACTGGTTTTATAGCGAATCACGTGCAGAATAGGGCCAAAGTTCTCTTTCACCAACTGATTGATGTTATCAATTTCAATCGCTGTCGGCGCCACGAACAGACCATCCTGAGTGTATTCCGGTAACTGGGCACGGCCAATCAGCCGGCCGGTCTGGGAGATATCACTGATATGGCGTTCCAGGTTGGTTTTTGACACCCCGTCGATTACCGGGCCGACATCGGTTTCGTGCAGCATCGGGTCACCAACTTTAAGCTCGGCCATAGCTCCTTTAAGCAGCTCAATCACCCGATCAGCGATATCATCCTGCACATAGAGTACCCGCAGCGCTGAACAGCGTTGTCCGGCACTCTTGAAGGCGCTGGCTACGATGTCGGTAACGGATTGTTCCGGCAGGGCGGTAGAGTCGATTAGCATCGCGTTCTGGCCGCCGGTTTCAGCAATTAATGGCACTATGGCACCGGTACGGGCTGCCAGGGCACGGTTAATCGCCTGGGCGGTGTAGGTTGAACCGGTGAAGCAGACGCCACCAATATCTTCCTGGGATACCAGGAAGGAGCCAATTTCAGCGCCGCTGCCAGGCATGAAGTGCAACACATCGCCCGGGATACCGGCTTCGAGTGCCAGTTGTACCGTGCGGAATGCGACCAGACCCGTTTGCTCAGCAGGCTTGGCGATAACACAGTTACCGGTAACCAGAGCGGCGACAATCTGTCCGACAAAGATCGCTATCGGGAAGTTCCAGGGGCTGATACAGATGAACGTGCCCCGGCCTTGCAAAAAGAGTTCATTATCTTCACCGGTTGGTCCTGGTAGCTCAGTGGGTTCACCCATCAGCTCGCGGGCCTGAACGGCGTAGTAGCGACAAAAATCAACCGCTTCCCGAATCTCATCAATGCCGTCCTGCAGGCTCTTTCCGCCCTCGAGACTACAAAGTGCGATAAGCTCCTCACGGTTCGCTTCCATCAAGTCAGCGAATTTCTCCAGCGCCTTAGCACGTACTTCGACGTCAGTATCACGCCACCGGCGGTAAGCTGCATTGGCGCTTTCGAGGGCCTTTTCGGCCAGGGCTTTATCGCCCCAGTTGATGGTACCAATAGTACGGCTCATTTCCTGCGGGCTGGAAATCGATACCCGGTGATGGGCGTCAACCACATCGCCATTTACAATCGGGCCGCCTTGCCACTGTTTGTCGCGGTATTGCTGCACCGCAGCGATAAAGTCATCTGCTTGAGAGTGAACGTTCATATTCAGTCCTAAAGAGTTTTTGCGATCGCTGAAAATCTGCGTCGGCATAGGAATTTTGCTGTTAGAGTAAGTCTCATACTGCGCCAGCGTGCTTACCGGGTGCTTACTAAGCTGATCAACCGGAACTGATGGATCCAGTAGCTTGTGCACAAAAGAGGTATTTGCGCCGTTTTCTAACAGGCGTCGAACCAGGTATGGCAATAAATCTTTATGGGCACCAACCGGCGCGTAAATCCGTACCGTGGTGTCTGGATCTTCTTCCAGCAGGGTGTCATAAAGGTCAGCACCCATTCCGTGTAGTCGTTGGAACTCAATGCGACGCTTATATTTTTCGTTCAGATGGCGTATCGCCATAACGCTCTGGGCGTTATGGGTAGCAAACTGTGGATACAAAGCGCCATCTGCAGCATCGCTGAGCATGTAATGGGCACAGGCCAGATAAGAAACATCGGTATTGGCTTTGCGGGTAAATACCGGGTAAGCCGTCAGACCGTTCATCTGCGACAGTTTAATTTCTGTGTCCCAGTAGGCACCCTTGACCAGTCGCACAGGAATTTCGTCGCCGCCTTCACGGGCCAGCGCGGTAAGCCAGCATAGCGTCGGCAACGCCCGCTTGGAATACGCCTGCACCACCAGACCGAAGCGCGGCCAGTCTTTACAGACACCACTGCGGTAGACTTTTTCAAACAGCGCAAGCGAGAGCTCATGACGATCAGCTTCTT
The DNA here is from genome assembly GCF_033722695.1 of Pseudidiomarina sp. Classification (GTDB taxonomy): domain Bacteria; phylum Pseudomonadota; class Gammaproteobacteria; order Enterobacterales; family Alteromonadaceae; genus Pseudidiomarina. The sequence goes on from NZ_JAWVYM010000011.1 coordinate 45,288, forward strand.
CAGCATCAATAGTCACGCCGACATCGGCTTCCTTCGCTAGCTTAACCAAGTCACTGAGACCTTGTGCGAGCTCGGTTAATACGCGCTCACGATTGGCCATTTCATAGCGTGGATGCAATGCCGAAAGCTTGATTGAGATCGTTGGCCGCGGGGCTTTCGGGTTGTTGAAGTCTTCTTTGGCAACAACTTTAATAGAGTTCACATACTCGGCATGATAGCGACGGGCATCTGCAGCTGTTAACGCGGCTTCGCCAAGCATGTCATAGGCATGGGTGTAGCCTTTACTGCGATTATCCCGGCTATTTTTCAGGGCCTCTTCAATCGAACGCCCAAGCACAAATTGTTTACCCATAATACGCATGGCAGTGTAGGTCGCTTTGCGCACGATTGGCATACCAAGCCGGCGGGTCAGCCGACGGAATACGCCGCGCGGCGTCTCCATAGGTTCGCCGGTGGGATTGATGACTGCGTTCGTTAATGCCAGCGACCAGGTGCCGGAATTCACCAACCATGAGGCACTCTGGCCCATATGTTTTTGCCAGTCGCCACCAGAGAGGCGATCCTGGATCAGAGCATCAGCGGTCGCGGCGTCGGGAATCCGCAACAGAGCTTCGGCCAGACACATCAGAATAATACCTTCTTTGGTATCCAGGCTGTATTCTTGTAAAAAGGCATCGACCCCGCCACCATCGGCGCGTTCACGAACAGTCTTAACCAGTTTCGAGGTGCGCTCAGTCACTTTTGCCACGCTGTCATCATCGCTGGGTACCAGCGCCATCAGCTCTTTTAAATAGGCGTTTTCATCTACCAGATAATTATCAGTAATGGCTTGCTGAAGTCGACCGAGGTCAGCATCAGAGTATTGAGCCGCAAGTACTTCACTTGCTTTGAACATAGCGTCTCCTATAGCACTCAGCCAAAAGCGTGGCTGGACGGATTTTGCGCGCAAGTATAGGCCTTTTTGTGCGCACGTAAAGCCTATCAGAACATAATATTTTTATCCATGTCATGCACCTGATGTGGGGGGCATTCAGCTGCTATTCAAGGGGCATTTAGGTTGACCGCCTGCACTGGTGCGAGTACCGTATTATTAATTAAAAACAATTGTTAATGAGAGCTTCTGTGAGTCAGGAAACGGAACTGAAACTTTATATTGAACCAGCGCGGCGGGAAGCCGCACTGCGTTTATGCCAGCAGTTGGCCGGCGAGCAACAGCCGGTGGAGATGCAGCTGACTAATCGCTATTTCGACACCCCGGATTTGCGTTTACGTGAATACAATATGGGGCTGCGCATCCGTCAGCGCGGTGATGAGCGTGAGCAAACCGTAAAACTTAGCGGTGACGTGGTGGGGGGAATGCATCAACGGCCTGAATATAATGCTGCAACCAGTTCGGATAAGCCTGATTTAACCTTGTTTGATGAAGATATCTGGCCGGATGACTTCCCGTTGTTTGATATTCAGCGTGAGCTTGACGAGATCTTCCGAACCAATTTTACCCGGCAGCGCTGGCGCCTGACCAGCGGTGAAGGAGTTATTGAACTGGTCTTTGATGAAGGAATCATCATTGCCGATGCGAATCAGCGTTCGATATGCGAAATTGAGCTTGAGCTGCAGGGTGGCGACCTAACCGAGCTCTATAAGATGGCCAGGCGTTTTATTACGCGGGTTGATGCACGGGTTGGAAGCCTGAGCAAAGCCGCACGCGGCTATTTGTTGGCAAACAAAAGTACGCTTGAACCATCAACCCAGGCCGATTTTGTGCATCAGGAGACTCAGGATGACGTTGGCACGGGCCTGTACCGGGCCCTGACCTATGCCGTACAGTACTGGCAGCACAATGATGCCTGTTTGCTTGAGCATCCCACAGTGCGGGCGGTCGCCGGTATAACTGACGGAATTCGTCTGGCTAAGGTGGTGTTGCAACAACTGATGATGCTGGAAGTTGATGTCAGCGATCATATTGTCCGGCTGGAACAAATGTTAGGACATTTGGGTTGGTTGAGTCGTTATGATGGCCTGGCTGAATTGACTGCCGAGGATGGCGCCTATCACCGCGCCCTGAAGCAACAACCAAAGCTGCAGGAACATATTATGGAGCAGCAGGAGCATGCGGTGCAGATGGAGCTGGTGCTTAACCTGGTAAGGCGTGATGACTACCAACTGACGCTGCTGGAATTGGGTGAACTCTGTAATCGTCAACCGCGGCACGAGCAACTGATGCAAGTGGCATTGCGCGCCTGGGCGTCGCAACGGCTGCGGGAAGACTGGCAACAGGTTGCTGAAGCCTTCACCCGCGAGCGTGAGTTGCGGCCCGAACATTACCTGAAGCAGTTGCCATTATTGCTGGGCTCGTTACAACTGGGGTATTGCGTTGGTTACCTGTTTGATGAAGGCGACCGCGAACGGTTCCGGGCTCCCTGGTTAGATATGGTGCGCGGTATCCGCGAGATCATGGCGCTGAAATTATTGCGTGAGGCGATAAAAGATACTGACGACGTAAACACTGAGCGGCTGCTGAACTGGCAGGAAGTTCAGCTTGAATCCCTGCTTTATGCGCTGGAGCATTCCCGGCGCTCGGCGCTTAAGCAAGAACCCTACTGGGTTATCTAGCCCATGCTAAAGCAACAGCGCGCTTTTCTGACCGAAGTCAGCCCTTTCATTGCCCGGGTGCTGCAGCAGCAGCCTGAGGCAATCCGGGCGGATGCGGATGGCACCATTAGCTTATGCGCTCCGGAGGAATATCAGCGGCTGATTACGCAACGGCTGGCAGAGGTTGATGATGAGAGTCGGGCACAGCAGGAATTGCGATTGCAACGCAATGCCTGGTTCGCTGGGCTCGCCGCGGCCGACTTATTGGGTCAGCTCAGCTTGCAACAAATGCTGACACACTTAACGGCCGCTGCGGATGCTTTTATCAGTGCTTCGTTGAGCTGGTTACACCCGCGTTTTGCAGCCCGCTACGGTACCCCCGTCGATCAGTCCGGTAATGCCCAGCAACTGCTGGTTATCGGCATGGGCAAGCTCGGCGGGGGGGAACTGAATTTCTCTTCTGATATCGATCTGATCTTTTGCTACCCCGAGCAGGGCGAGACTGACCATTCCCGCAAGCCAATTGAGAATGGGGTGTTTTTTACTCGCCTGGGGCAAGCCCTGGTCGGCTTGCTGGATGCACCCACAGGTGATGGCCGGGTATTTCGGGTTGATTTAAGGCTGCGACCTTTCGGCCAGTCTGGCCCGTTGGTGGCCAGTATGGCGGCACTGGAGTATTACTATCAGGAGCAGGGTCGCGACTGGGAGCGATATGCCATGGTCAAGGCGCGGATGATCGGTGCCGATGCAGTTTGGCAGGAGGAGCTCAGAAGCCTGTTGCGACCTTTTGTCTATCGCCGTTATATCGATTTCTCAGCAATAGATGCGCTGCGCAAAATGAAGAGCCTGATAACTCAGGAAACTCGCCGCCAGGGTGTTCGCAACAACATCAAACTGGGCCCTGGCGGGATCCGGGAAATTGAATTCATTGCCCAGGCTTTCCAGCTCATCCGCGGTGGGCAGGAGCGGCAGTTGCAGAGCCAATCCTTGTATAAGGCTTATGCGGCAATTCGCGAGCTTAATTTACTTACTCCTGAAGCGGTGGCTGAGCTGCTTAGCTGTTACGAGCACCTGCGTAAAGTCGAACATGTATTGCAACAGATCAATGACGAGCAAACTCAGACTTTGCCGGATGATGAACAAAGCCAGCAGCGCATCAGTCGGATATTTGATCAGCCGTGGGATAAGATTACCGCCGATATCAGTGAGAGCATGAACAAAGTTCATGGCCACTTTAAAATGGTTATCGGCGATCCCGAGCAGGATGATGAAGACGCTGGTCCGCTGCAATTGTTGTGGCAAGACATGGTGGAAGATGAAACGGCACTGAGTGTGCTGCAGGATACCGGAGTCGGGAAAAACACGGCGAATATGATCTGGCAACAGGTCAATCAGTTGCGTCAGGAAGTACGCAAGCGCGGTAGTGGACCGCGCGGACGTAAAGCCATGGGGCGATTGGTTCCCTTGCTGCTCGGCCGGATCATTCAGTTCGAGGATGCCGAATTTGTTCTGGAACGGGTCCTCAGTGTGCTGCGAAAAATAATGAGTCGGACCGCATACGTTGAACTTCTGGTTGAAAACCAGGGGGCTCGTGAGCAATTGCTAAAACTGTGCCGGGCGAGTTCATGGTTAACAGATCAGCTGGCAAACTACCCCTTGCTGCTCGATGAACTGATCGATCCTGCACATCTGTATCAGTTGCCGGAGTTTGCTGAATATCCGCGCTTGCTGGAAGAATACCTGCTGCGGATCCCTGAGCAGGAAGTTGATCTAGAAGCACAGATGAATGCGCTACGGCAGGCCCGCCAGGCACTTCAGTTGAAGGTGGCGGCAGCGGATATCAGTGGGGCCTTACCGCTGATGAAAGTCAGCGATCATTTAAGTTATCTGGCTGAAGCGATGATCGGACATGTGGTCAGACTGGCCTGGCATCAGCTGGCAGAAAAGCATGGCACGCCACCGGGCTGTTCACTGGACAATACCGGCTTTGCAGTAATGGCTTATGGCAAGCTGGGCGGACTGGAACTGGGGTATGGCTCCGATCTTGACCTGGTGTTTCTGACTGCTACCCCTTATCAGGGTGAAACCGACGGACAAAAACCTATCGAGATCCAGCAGTTTTACCTGCGTCTGGCGCAGCGCATTCTGCATATATTTACCACCCGTACCATGATCGGCGTGCTCTATGAAGTTGATATGCGGTTGCGGCCTTCAGGTAAGTCAGGGTTACTGGTCACGCAGGTTAGCACCTTCGATCAATACCTGCAGGACGATGCCTGGACCTGGGAATTGCAGGCTCTGGTGCGAGCCAGACCTGTATATGGTAACAAGGAACTGCAGCAGCAACTGATTCAGTTGCGACAGCAACACCTGCAGCGGTCGCGCGACGAGCACGAGTTGCAGGAGCAAGTTATCAGCATGCGGGCGAAAATGCGGGAGCATCTGTCAAGCACTGTGCGAGAGCAGGAGTTTGATACCAAGCAGGGCACTGGTGGTATTACCGATATCGAGTTTTTAGTTCAGTACCTGGTGCTTGGTTATAGCTCTGAGTATCCGGAACTCACGCGCTATACCGATAACATCAGGATTCTCGAGGCGGCCGGGAGTCACGGCTTGCTTAGTGATGAACAGGTTCAGGGTCTGATCCGTGCATACATTGAACAGCGCGGCGTATTACACCAGTTGGCATTAGATAAGAAAGGGTCGGTAACCCGACAGGATTTAAGCCAGGCGCGGACAGCTGTTATCAGCGCCTGGAAACACTGCTTTAACCTTGATATAAGTCAGGATCTTCGGGGTTCGGACGCGTCTTAAACCGGCGGTGCACCCACAAATACTGTTCAGGTGCCTGTTGCACCGCGAACTCCACCATCTTATTAACCCGGCTTGCGTCGGCTCGTTCATCGCCAGTCGGGAAATTATCGAACTGGGGATAAAAACTTAGATCATATCCGCTGCCATCAGCTCGACGAAAACAAGTTGATGGTACCACCACACAGTTGGCATTTCCGGCAAACAGCGTGGTTCCGGTTGTGGTACTGGTTTCAGCTACCTCGAAGAAAGGTACGAAAACCGTCCGCTTGCGGCCATAGTCCTGATCCGGCAGATAGCCGGCGATTTCGCCCTGATTCAATGCTTGCAGCATACTGCGGACATCCGTTCTGGGGATCAGATATTTATTTGAGCGTCCGCGGCCGCGCGTTTGCAGAAATTCCATCACTGCATTGTTATGAGGTCGATAGAGCCCGACCGCAGGCTGCACGAAACCGTGCAACCGCGCCTGAACTTCGAGGCTGAGAAAGTGGAACAGCAGCATTAGCACGCCCTTTCCCTCTGCCAGTGGCGCCTTAATATGCTCAGCACCATGTACGTGCAGCTTGCGCCGAATACGCCAGTCTGGCCACCACCAGGCCATGCCGGTTTCAAAAAATGCGATGCCGGTATTCTCCATATTACGCCGCACCAGCTCTTCTATTTCATCGGCAGATTTTGCCGGGAAGCAGAGCTCTATGTTGCGTCGGGCAATAGCAGCCCGCTTGGGAACAAATCTATAGAATAGGCGACCAAGGCCCCGGCCCATTGCCAGCTGTAAGCGGTAGGGTAGCCAGGAAATCGTGTAAAGGATCCCAACTCCAAGCCAGGTCAGCCAGTATTTCGGCAATAAGAACCTGGCCTGGAATTTAGGGGGTTCAATTACTTTCATAAGCCAGGCTAGAGTTGATCGCTGATATATCTTGCTCGGTGATCTGTCCGGAAGCCTGTTGGAGCGTCAGATACTGGCGAATATAACCATAGCGCGCAGTAGATAGGTTGCGGCGGGCATTAAACAAGTTCTGCGTGCTGTTCAGTACATCTACGATGGTCCGGGTACCCACTTCAAAGCCTGTCTGTGTCGCTTTCAACGCACTCTCGGCTGAGACCACAGCTTGTTTGAGCGCGCGAATGCTGGCTAATGAAGCCTCAACATCGTAATAGGCGGTACGCACTTCGCGCTCGACATTGCGGCGAACAAACTCCAGTTGCTGACTGCTGGCGACATAGCTTTCACGGGCCTGATCGGCCTGAGAAGAGGTGCGGAAGCCAGTAAAAATTGGGACCCGCAAGTTGAGCCCAACCGAACGGGAATCCATCCGCGGCATGTCAATGGTATTACCCTGGGTTTCAGTGGTGTTGTCATTGGTTGAATAGCTGCCGGTCAGTGAGACAGTGGGATAATGACCGCTCTGCGCCAGCTCAATGCGTTGCTCAGCAACTTCGACGGCTACGCGTTGTACCAGCAAGGATAAGTTTTTATCTTCGGCGATTTTTACCCAGCTCTGGGCATCAGCAGGGGAGGGCTGATCCGGGTCGAACGCAGAGGTGTCGAGTTTTGCCAGGCGCTCATGATAACGCCCGGTAATTTCACGTAAGCTTTCGCGAGCGATAGCAACTGCATTTTCAGCCTGGATTTCGCGCGCGACCACATTATCGAACTGTGCCTGTGCTTCATGGACATCAGTAATAGCGGTCAGACCTACCGAGAACCGTTGTTTGGTTTGTTCCAGCTGGCGCTCAATAGCACGCTTTTCAGCTTGCACAAACTCCAGGTCGTCCTGGCGCTCAAGTACGCTGAAGTAAGAGTTTACTACGCGCAGCATCAGCTCCTGACGGGTGTTGCGATAGGTCACTTCTGCCTGATACGCTTGTTTTTCCGAAATTTGTGTTTGTTCCCAGATGCTCATATCGAACAGGCTCTGGCTCAGGTTCACGCCGGCATTCCAACCGCGACTCTCGGAATCCAGGGTAAAGAAACCGGTGCTGTCGAACTGGGCGCGCTCAGCAGTTGAACGGCTGTAGCCGGCTTCGAAGCCGACTTGTGGCCACCAGTCGGCATGGGTTACATTAACGCCTTCCTGGGCAGCCCGGCGCTCTGCATCCACGCGTTGTAAAGTCGGATCATTTTGCAGCGCAAGCTGGAATACTTGTTCTAAATTATCCGCGTAAGCGGCACTATGTGCTGCTGAGAGCGTTAAGCCAATGAGAGTGGTCAATACGAGCTTTTTCATGTTATCGGATGTCCTGAATTATCTGAAAAGCAGCAGATTGCTTTAGGTTAATGGCAGTTATTTTACATACACTGTTGAATGCATACCAGCTTACTCTTTAATACACTGAAATTCTGTCAGGAAGTTGCAACAGTTTGAGTTCAAGTGTAACGAATTATGTGATGTTTTCGGCTATTTTTTCAATCAGCATGAAACCACTATAAGCTGAATCGAGTAGTTAAGACGTCAAATAACTTCAAAAGGTTTACTGTGCAAAAATTTAATCGAAAAGATGTTGAGATAATTAAGCGAAAATCAGTACGGGAAGGCTTCCTGAGCATTTTTGTGTATAAGTTGCGGCATCGCCTGTTTGGTGGCGGCTGGTCAGCGGAGTTTGACCGGGAAGTGATGGATCGTGGCCACGCTGTGGTAGTACTGCCATATGATCCGCAACGCGATACCATCGTGGTATTGGAACAGTTCCGTATCGGGGCTATGGATATTATTGATGACAGCCCCTGGCTGCTCGAATTCGTGGCGGGAATGCTTGACCACGAAGATGAACCGGCCGAGCAGGTAGCCCACCGCGAGCTGGCCGAAGAAGCAGGGTTGACGACGGAGCAGCTGCACTACGCTATGACCTATTTGTCGACCCCGGGTGGATGTACCGAGAAAATTTCGGTTTATATCGCATTGGTGGATAGCAGTGAAGCGTCGCGCCAGGGAGGTTTAGCATCTGAAAACGAAGATATTCTTGTGCATGTGCTACCGCGGACCGAGGTGGTCGAGCTATTAGAGCAAGGTAAAATTAACAACGCAGCTAGTGTGATTGCGCTACAATGGCTGCAATTACACCGACAACGTTTAATACACCCATGACTACAGATGTCCGTACCCGTCGTTATCAGTTTGACCTCGCCGCGCTGCAGCGCCTGGCGGCGGTAAACTACGCAGCGCTGGCTAAGCTGGTCAGCGGCATATCGGCAGAACAGATCCGGACGGTAAAGGCGGGACGCAATTTACGCTTCAGCCTGGAAGTGACCGACGCGGCCCCTTACACTACGGAAATCCGCATTCAGCAGCAGGCGCTTAGCCAGCAATTGCCGGGCCTGAAAGAAGCCCGGATGGATGTGCGGCTATATCACGATGCACAGCTCGCTGAGGTCATCCGCAGTCAGGGGATCGCACGGTTGCGACCCTATTATCCGCAACCCAACCGCGACATGTACCAGGCTGACGAAAAGCATCAGGTTAATTATTTTTTGCAGGAATGGCTGCAGCTTCTCAGCCGTACCGGAATGGCTCAGGAGAGTTAATCAGTGCTGCTGTACCTGCATGGCTTTGAAAGCTCGCCGGCCTCACCCAAAATCACTGAACTAAAAAATTTCTTAGCGAGCCGGGCTCAGGCTTCTGAGCTTTTAGCGGAACAGTTGCCGGCCAGCATGGCAGCCACCCGCGATTATATTGATGGCGTGCTAAGCCGATGTCAGCCCCGTGCGGTGATGGGCAGTTCGCTTGGCGGTTTCTGGACCCATTATGCGGTCAGTTGCCTGCGCGCCCGTGGCCAGCCAGCCCGTGGGGTACTAATAAATCCGGCAGTTCAGCCCGCCCAGTGGCTGGCCGACGAGATGCCGCTGCGCGAACATCCCTACACCGGCGAGCGCTATCAGTTGGGTAATGATGATAAGCAGACGCTTATAGCGGCTGCGGGTCAGCTTGATCCCGGAGCGGAACTGCTGGTATTACTGCAAACCGGTGATGAGCAGCTGGATTATCGGGCCGCACGTGATTATTACCGGAATCAGCGCATGATCGTTGAACAGGGAGGCGATCACAGCTTTGCCGGATTTGCACGATACCTCCCGTCGGCGCTTGAGTTTCTCAACGTCCTGTAACAGTATATGGGCATCATTTCCGGTGCCAAAATTATAAGAAGAGCGCATGTCAGATTACAAAGCAGATTCGATAGAGGTCCTCAACGGCCTCGAGCCGGTTCGCCGTCGACCCGGCATGTATACAGATACCTCTCGTCCTAACCATCTCGGCCAGGAAGTCATCGATAACAGTGTTGATGAAGCGCTGGCGGGTCATGCCCGTGAGATGGTTGTCATCCTCTACCCGGATCAGTCGATGGAAGTTCAGGATGACGGTCGGGGGATGCCGGTAGATGTGCACGCTGAAGAGGGGATCCCGGGTGTTGAGCTAATTATGACCAAGCTCCACGCCGGCGGGAAGTTTTCGAATAAAAATTATCAGTTCTCCGGCGGTTTACACGGGGTGGGTATTTCCGTTGTAAACGCGCTGTCTACCCGGGTCGAAGTTACCGTGAAGCGGGATGGCCAGGTTTATGAAATGGCTTTCGAGAACGGCGATAAAGTCAGCGAACTGACTGTGACCGGCACTGTGGGTAAACGCAATACGGGTACCAGCCTGCGGTTCTGGCCCGATCCTAAATACTTTGACTCGCCGCGCTTCTCGGCGCTGAAGATGAGCCATTTATTACGCGCTAAAGCAGTTTTGTGTCCGGGGCTGAAAATTACCTTCCGCAACCTGGCAGATGAGACTGAGCAGTCCTGGTATTACGAAGATGGCCTGCGCGATTATCTGGTGGAATCGGTTCAGGAGCTGCCAACCTTGCCCGAAGAGCCGTTCACTGGTGCCTTTACCAGTAACGAAGAAGCCGTTGAGTGGGCCGTGACCTGGCTGCCGGAAGGCGGCGAGGGCGTTATGGAAGGTTATGTGAACCTGATCCCGACGCCACAGGGCGGTACCCATGTTAACGGTCTACGGCAGGGCCTGCTGGAAGCCATGCGAGACTTCTGTGACTTCCGTAATTTATTGCCGCGCGGCGTCAGGCTGACACCCGAAGATATCTGGGAACGCTGTAGCTATATCCTCTCAGTGAAAATGCAGGATCCGCAGTTCGCCGGCCAAACCAAAGAACGGCTATCGTCACGCCAGTGCGCGGCGTTTGTTTCTGGTGTGGTCAAAGATGCGTTCAGTTTGTGGTTGAATGAACACACTGAACAAGCGGAACAGCTGGCTGATCTATGTATCAATAATGCGCAGCGCCGCATGCGCGCCAGTAAAAAAGTGGTGCGTAAAAAAGTCACGCAGGGGCCACCACTGCCGGGTAAGTTAACCGATTGTGCTACCCAGGATACCAATCGTAGTGAACTCTTTCTGGTCGAAGGGGATTCTGCCGGTGGCTCAGCCAAACAGGCGCGGGATCGCGATTTTCAGGCGGTCATGCCGTTGCGCGGAAAAATTCTCAATACCTGGGAAGTGGAGTCTGATCAGATCCTTGGCTCACAGGAAATTCACGACATTTCCGTGGCGCTGGGAGTCGACCCCGACTCAACCGATCTGGACAAGCTGCGCTATGGGAAAATCTGTATCCTTGCCGATGCGGACTCCGACGGACTGCACATCGCTACCTTGCTGTGCGCGCTCTTCATGAAGCACTTCCGCACCCTGGTCGATCATGGCCATGTATATGTCGCCATGCCGCCGCTCTATCGGGTGGATGTTGGCAAGGAGGTGTTCTATGCCCTGGACGAAGATGAAAAGCAGGGCATTCTGGATCGCATTGAAGCCGAGAAGCGCAAAGGCAAAGTGAACGTGCAGCGTTTTAAAGGTCTGGGTGAAATGAACCCATTACAATTGCGCGAAACGACCATGGATCCGAATACCCGCCGGCTGGTTCAGCTGACGGTAGATGATATTGCTGCAACCGATGAGTTGATGGACATGCTACTGGCGAAAAAACGATCCGGTGATCGCCGCGAATGGCTGGAAAGTAAAGGCAACCTGGTCGATCTGGCTGAGCTGTAAGGAGAATACCGCGAATGACGATGGAAAATATAGAACAGGTTCCGCTACGCCGGTTTACTGAAGACGCTTATTTAAATTATTCCATGTATGTGATCATGGATCGGGCGCTGCCGCATATTGGCGACGGCCTGAAGCCGGTCCAGCGGCGTATCATCTATGCGATGTCTGAACTGGGCCTGACGGCGCTGGCAAAATATAAAAAGTCGGCGCGTACCGTCGGTGACGTACTCGGTAAATTCCACCCCCACGGCGATAGTGCCTGCTACGAAGCTATGGTACTGATGGCGCAGCCATTCTCTTACCGCTATCCGCTGGTAGACGGGCAGGGCAACTGGGGTTCGTCGGACGATCCGAAATCCTTTGCTGCCATGCGTTATACCGAAGCCAAGCTGTCGCGCTTCAGTGAAGTGTTACTGTCAGAGCTTGGTCAGGGCACAGTTGACTGGAGCCCGAACTTCGATGGCACTATGAAAGAGCCGCGTATGCTGCCGGCCCGGTTGCCGCATATTCTGTTAAATGGCGTTACCGGTATAGCTGTTGGGATGGCAACGGATATTCCGCCGCACAATGCCCGCGAAGTTGCGCATGCCTGCGCTATGTTACTGGAAAAACCCAGCTCGACCCTGGCCGACGTGATGGAGCATATGCACGGGCCGGATTATCCGACTGATGCTGAAATTATCACGCCGCACGATGAAATCGTAAAAATTTACGAAAGTGGCCGCGGTACGATTCGTATGCGCGCAAAATATGTGATGGAAGACGGTGAGGTGGTGATTACCGCGTTACCGCACCAGGCTTCAGGCTCTAAGGTTCTGGAGCAGATCGCGGCGCAGATGCAGGCGAAAAAGCTGCCTATGGTCACTGACCTGCGCGACGAGTCTGACCACGAGAATCCAACCCGGCTGGTGGTTGTGCCGCGTTCTAACCGAGTGGATGTTGAGCAAATGATGCAACACCTGTTCGCGACCACTGATCTGGAAAAGAATTACCGCGTCAACCTCAATATGCTGGGCCTGGATGGCCGGCCTCAGGTCAAACCTATATTAACTGTGTTAAAAGAATGGCTTGAGTTCCGCCAAACTACCGTCACGCGGCGCTTACAACATCGTCTGGACAAAGTGCTGGCGCGTTTGCATATCCTTGAAGGCTTGTTGATTGCCTACCTGAACATCGATGAAGTTATTGCGATTATCCGGTACGAAGATGAGCCTAAAGCTGAACTGATGTCACGGTTTAAGTTAAGTGACACCCAGGCTGAAGCGATTCTTGAACTGAAATTACGGCATTTGGCTAAGCTTGAAGAAGTGAAGCTGACCGGCGAGCAGAACGAACTGGAGCAGGAACGGCAGCAACTTGAGTTATTACTCAGCTCTGATCGCCGTTTGAAAACTCTGATCCGTAAAGAAATACTTGCTGACGCCGAAAAATATGGCGATCCACGTCGGTCGCCGTTAGTGGAACGGCAGGAAGCTAAAGCACTAAGCGACCGCGACCTTACGCCAGCCGAACCGGTTACCGTAGTCCTTTCAGAAAAAGGCTGGGTGCGCGCGGCCAAAGGTCACGATGTTGATGGCACCACGCTGGCTTATAAGTCCGGCGATCGTTTTCTGGCCTCCGCCCAGGGCAAGAGCAATCAGCAGGTGGTCTTCCTCGACAGCTCCGGGCGCAGCTTCTCCTGTGAAGCGCACTTACTGCCGTCGGCCAGAACCCAAGGCGAACCACTAACCGGACGCTTTAACCTGGTGTCTGGTGAAACGATTGAGCATGTGCTGATGGCGAAGGACGAGCAACGTTACTTACTGGCGTCCGATGCTGGCTATGGCTTTATTTGTACCTTTGGTGACCTGGTCAGCCGCAATAAGAACGGCAAGACCATACTGAACTTGCCGACGGGCGCGAAAATACTGCCGCCAAGTCAGGTTCAGAGCACCGAAAGCGATCAACTGGTGGTGGTATCAAACGAAGGCCGGATGCTCATTTTCCCGGTCTCTGAATTGCCTGAACTAGCAAAAGGTAAGGGTAATAAGATGATCAGTATTCCGACTTTGCGTGCCCAGTCGCGCGAGGAATATGTGGTCGCGGCTGCCATCGTACCAGTTGAAGCGCCAGTGACTTTGCTGGCTGGTAAACGTAAACTCACCCTGAAGGCGCCGGATCTGGAGCACTACCGTGGTGAACGCGGACGGCGTGGTAATAAGCTGCCACGTGGCTTGCAGCGGGTCGACGCAATAGTCGTTGAGAATCAGGATTAAACCGGAGATATCATGCTCGCAGTTGTACGGATAATTCTACTGGGCTTGTTTGTTGTGATTGGCAGTACGCTGTTGCTGTTGATTTGTCTGGTGCGTCCTTTCCACCCGCAGAACACCCCACTGGCGGGTCGCTGGTACGGACGCATGCGGTACTTGCTGGGAATCGAAATGGAAGTGCGGATCCCGGATGAGGTTGATCCGGACAAGGCTTACGTCTATATCGCCAATCATCAGAATACCTGGGATATTTTCACCCTTGCCGGCGCGATTCCTGATCGCACCGTAAGCATAGGTAAGAAAAGCCTGAAGTGGATTCCGTTTTTTGGTCAGCTGTACTGGCTGGCGGGGAATATCCTGATTGACCGCAAACATACGGGCCGCGCTCGCGGGACCATTGAACAGGCGGCAGCGGCAATTAAGGATCGGAATATCTCGATTCTATTGTTTCCTGAGGGAACGCGCAGCTACGGCAGAGGCTTGCTGCCATTTAAAACCGGCGCTTTTCGCACCGCGATGCAGGCAGGAGTTGATATTGTGCCGATCTGCGTGTCTAATCTGCATGGTCGAATCAAGCTTAATCGCTGGAACAACGGCAAGCTCATTGTTGAGATGCTGCCGCCGGTTTCAGTGAAGGATTACGATGCAGAGTCCGTGCGGGCTTTATCAGCGCACTGTCACCAGTTGATGCAGATGAAAATCGGCGAACTGGATCATGAATTAGCACAAGGATAAGCCATTATGGCGGTTGATCTGGATGCGCTCCGTGCGCAAAGTGAAGAGACGGTTGAAGCCCTGCTTGCCGATGGTGCGCCTGCTGATGACATCTATACCATAGAGCACCACCTAGCCAGTAACGATTTCAGCAAGCTGGAAAAAGCCGCGGTCGAACTGGTTAAAGCGGGCTACCATGTAGATGATGCCGACGAATTCGAGCTGGATGACAATTCCCGCTTCTTTGCATTCGTTGCTGTTTCAGAAACCACCCTGGACGCCCGTGTACTTGATACACAGACCCAGGAAGTGGCCAAAATAGCTGATTTAGCTGGGGTTGATTACGACGGTTGGGGCACCTATTACGGCGACGACGATTACGATGAAGACGAAGATGAGGATGACTCCGACGACGAGCCGGAGCATTAATACGAATTTAATCGCCGCGCTTTAGAGCGCGGCGATTTTTTCCCGCTGCTGTTGCAGTTGGGCCAGACTTTCTTCCGCCTCCGCCTGCTTAGCCCGTTCCTTCTCAATAACTTCCGCTGGCGCCTTACTGACAAAGTTTTCATTGCTCAGCTTGCGACTAACCATGTCGACATCTTTCCGTGCTTTCTCAATGGCTTTGTCCAGTCGTGCCAGCTCCGCTGCGGTGTCAATCAGCCCCGCCATGGGGATATGCACTTCCATGCGGCCTACCAGGGCTGTGGCGCTGGCGGGAGCCGCTGCGGAAGAGCTGATGAACTCCACTGATTCGAGTTTAGCCAGCGAACTCAAAAAGCTCAGGTTGTTTTCCAGTCGCGCTTTGGCATTGGCGTCGGCATTACTGATCAGTACCGGCAGTGGCTTAGCCGGTGACAAGTTCATTTCGCCACGAATATTACGAATGGCGACAATAACCTGTTTCAGCCACTCCATATCATCACGGGCACTGGCAAAACGCTGATCCTGAACCTGGGGATAAGGTTGCAGCATAACCGTATCGCCGCTGACACCGGCAACGGTCGCAACCCGTTGCCAGATAGCTTCGGTAATAAATGGTAGTAACGGATGCAACAGCCGCAGTAACTGTTCAAGCACCGTAATCAGGGTGTGCCGGGTGCCGCGCAACTGAGCTTCACTACCGTTAAACAGAATGGGCTTGGTCAGTTCCAGATACCAGTCACAGAACTGGTTCCAGGTAAATTCGTAGGCAATGCCGGCGGCTTGATCGAAACGGTAGTTATCAAGCGCAGCGCGGAACTGGGCAGTAGTATCGTTCATCTGCTCGATAATCCACTGATCGGGCAGTGACAGCTCCATTTCGCCGCCATTAGTGCCACAGTCCTGCTCTTCGGTATTCATGAGTACATAGCGACTGGCATTCCACAACTTGTTGCAGAAGTTACGATATCCTTCAAGGCGTTTCATATCCCAGTTGATATCGCGGCCGGTCGAGGCCAATGCGGCCAGAGTGAAGCGCAGCGCATCGGTGCCGTGCGCATTAATCCCCTCAGGAAACTGCTGCGCCGTGCGCTTGGCAATTTTCGTCTCCAGTTGTGGCTGCATCATATTTGCGGTGCGCTTGGCTATCAGCGAATCCAGCTCGATACCATCGATCATGTCCAGCGGATCCAGTACGTTACCTTTGGACTTGGACATTTTCTGGCCTTCGTCGTCGCGAATCAAGCCAGTAACATAAACCGTCTTAAAGGGGACCTGGGGCTTGCCGTCTTTATCTTTGAGGAAGTGCATGGTCATCATGATCATCCGGGCGACCCAGAAGAAAATGATATCGAAACCGGTAACCAGAACGTCAGTCGGGTGGAAGGTCTTTAAGTCGTCAGTCTGCTCCGGCCAGCCCAGCGTCGAGAACGTCCACAGGGCAGAGGAGAACCACGTGTCCAGCACATCCTCGTCCTGATGCAGTTCACGGTCGCCCAGGTCATGCTCGGCGCGCACCTCCTCTTCACTATGACCGACATAAACGTTACCGTCGTTATCGTACCAGGCCGGTATCCGGTGGCCCCACCATAGCTGCCGTGAAATACACCAGTCCTGAATATCGCGCATCCAGGAGAAGTACATGTTCTCGTATTGCTTAGGTACAAATTCAATGTCCCCGTTTTCAACGGCTTTGGTTGCCACTTCGGCCAGCGGCGCCACGCGTACGTACCATTGATCAGTCAGATGGGGTTCAATAGGAACACCGCCGCGATCACCGTACGGAATTTTGTTGGTATGGGCTTCGGCTTTTTCCAGCAGGCCCAGGCCTTCGAAGTCTTTAACGATTTGCTTGCGGGCGGCGAAGCGCTCCAGCCCGCGGTAAGCGGTCGGCAGTGAGCCGTCAAAACCGTCAATCTCGGGCAGTACTTCACCGGTAGGCGTGTACAGGCCGGCGACCGCACGCACATGGGCAACATCATCAAAAATGGCAATCATCGGCAGGTTGTGGCGTTTACCGATTTCATAGTCATTAAAATCATGAGCGGGGGTGATTTTGACACAACCAGTACCGAACTCACGGTCAACGTAGCTATCGGCAATGATCGGGATCCGCCGGCCAACCAGCGGTAAGTCGATATACTTACCAATTAATGAGCTATAGCGCTCATCTTCTGGATGCACAGCCACACAAATATCACCGAGCATAGTTTCGGGCCGGGTGGTAGCAACCACCAGGTGATCCTTGCCGTCGGCCGTGCGGGCGCCGTCAGCGAGGGGATAGCGCAAGTGCCAGATCTGGCCTTGCTGCTCTTTGTTTTCAACTTCCAGATCAGAGATCGCAGTCTGCAGCTTAGGATCCCAGTTAACCAGGCGTTTGCCGCGATAAATAAGATTTTCTTTGTGCAGGCGCACGAATACTTCTTTAACCGCCTGCGACAGGCCCTCATCCATAGTGAAGCGCTCGCGCTCCCAGTCAACGGAATCGCCTAAACGGCGCATCTGTTGAGTGATAGTGCCACCGGACTCGGCTTTCCAGTCCCATACTTTATCAATAAAGGCTTCCCGGCCGAGCTCCTGGCGGGTCACGCCCTGGGCGGCTAATTTTCGTTCGACCACCATCTGGGTGGCGATGCCGGCGTGGTCAGATCCGACCTGCCACAGCGCGTTATAACCGTCCATACGCTTGTAGCGGGTCAGGGTATCCATGATGGTATGCTGAAACGCATGGCCCATGTGCAGACTGCCAGTCACATTCGGCGGTGGAATCATGATGCAGTAAGACTCACCCTGACCGGAGGGCTTAAAGTAGCCGTTCTGTTCCCACTGCTGGTACAGGGCTTCTTCAATTGCGTTTGGCGAATACGTTTTGTCCATAGAAACCTTCACTTCGTTCTATTTATCGGAATTGGAGTTCAGTTCGGCAGCATTGATGGTTTGTAATTCAATGCGTTGACTGCGATAGGCTTTGTAACGATCCCGGGCCTGCTGACGCTCTGTGTCGGCTGCCGGAACCCGGTCAATAATAAGTCGTGCGCCCTGCATGGGCGGCAGCTCGTCCATCAGATTAACGACCACTGCGGTACGGCGTGCCGGGGCGTTACTGCCGGCCCAGCAAATCTCAACCGGGGCGCCCTGAGGCGGACCCTCACCATAGATATTATGGGGAACAAAGGCATTTACCGGTTGCTGCCACAGGGCTTCGTCCAGCTGCTCTGCCTGCAGCTGGCTCTGGCACCAGACCCTAACGCTGCGCTGCTCGCGCCAGCGCTGGGCAATCTGGCTGCAGAATAAGCTAAGCTGCTGATCCTCATTAAGCCCGTCCAGCACATAAAAGATGCCTTGTGCCATATTAATCCTGTGTCGTGTTTTGCGTTCTGTTGATCAGAAACTGCGTCAGCAGCGGCACCGGCCGGCCGGTTGCGCCTTTCTTCGAACCGCTACGCCAGGCGGTACCAGCAACATCCAGGTGCGCCCAGTTATATTTCTTGGTGAAGCGCGATAAGAAACAGGCTGCGGTAATAGTGCCAGCTTCACGCCCACCCAGATTTGTCATATCGGCAAAGGGGCTGTCTAACGCATCCTGGTATTCATCCCACAGCGGCAGGCGCCAGGCGCGGTCACCACTTTGCTCAGAAGCGTTTATCAGTTCATGAGCGAGCGGATTATGGGTGCTCATAAGCCCGCTGGCATGATTACCCAATGCGATAATACAGGCGCCGGTAAGGGTCGCGATATCGACGACCGTCTCAGGTTCAAACCGCTCAACGTAAGTCAGGGTATCACAAAGCACCAAGCGGCCTTCAGCATCTGTGTTCATCACTTCGACTGTTTGTCCGCTCATGGTTTTGAGGATATCACCCGGGCGATACGCTTTACCATCAACCATATTCTCGCAACCTGCGATAGCGCCGATGACGTTGATTGGCAGCTTAAGCTCAGCGATGGCCCGCATGGTGCCGAGCACTGCCGCAGCACCGCCCATGTCGTATTTCATTTCATCCATATTCGCCGAAGGTTTAATTGAAATACCACCGGAATCAAAGGTCAGGCCTTTACCCACTAATACGACCGGCGCTTGTTCGTCATTACCACCACGATAATTCAGAAGCGTTAACACCGATTCATTATCAGAGCCCCGCCCTACGGCCAGGTAGGCGTTCATACCTTTTTCCGCCATTTCCTGCTCGGTGATAGCGGTGAACGTCATGTTCTCATGCTCGTTGGCCAACGCTTCGGCCTGTTCGGCAAGATAGCGGGGAGTGCAGATGTTGGGTGGCATGTTGGCCACATCCCGGCAACTGGTGACGCCATTAGAAATGGCCAGGCCATGTTGGATGGCCTTTTCGCCCAGCGGCAGTTCCCGTCGTGTCGGTACATTGAATACCAGTTTGCGCAGTGGCCGGCGCGGCTCTTCTTTGCGTGTTTTTAGCTGATTAAAACAATACAGACCTGCCTGCGCCGCTTCAACCGCCTGCCGCACTTTCCAGTAGGTATCGCGGCCTTTAACGTGCAGCTCACTAAGAAAGCAGACAGCTTCCATTGAGCCGGTCTCGTTTAATGTATTGATGGTTTTTTCTATAATTTGTTTATACTGTCGTTCATCTAGTTCACGTTCTTTGCCGCAGCCAACCAGCAATACCCGTTCGCTGAGGATATTTGGAACATGGTGTAACAACAGCATCTGGCCGGCTTTGCCTTCCAGATCGCCGCGGCGCAATAGGTTGCTCAGGTAGCCTTCGCTTACTTTATCGAGTTGTTCGGCAACGCCGGATAAACGGCGGGGTTCAAACACGCCAACGACGATACAGGCCGAACGTTGTTTCTCCGGACTTCCACTTTTGACACTGAACTCCATACGTACTCCCGTTTATGGCGGTTGACAGCTTGGGGCTGCCATAGAATAATTCTTGTGAAAACGACAAGTTTACTGAAAAATCGCCGTATTTCCAGCAAAAAGCAACGTTAAGAGTGGTTACCAGTGCGTATATTTCGCTATTTGATGCGAGAAACATTTAAATCACAAATCGCCGTACTGGTGGTTTTGATGACCATTTTTATCAGCCAAAAATTCATTCGGGTGCTGGCAGACGCCTCAGCCGGTGAAATACCCGGTGATTTAGTTATTAAATTACTTGGGCTGAACCTGCCGGCGCTGGCCGCGCTAATTCTTCCGTTAAGTCTTTTCCTCGGTATTTTGCTCGCCCACGGGCGCATTTATGCAGATAACGAAATGAGCGTTTTACATGCCTGTGGCGTGAGCGAGTGGTACGTTACCAGGGTCACGCTGGTGGTAGCGGTTATTCTGGCTTTGGTAACCGCCGCACTGACGTTATGGCTGGTACCCTGGTCACTGGACCAGGAACGTCTGGTTGAGGAGCGGGCCCGCAGTGATACCGGGCTAAGCGTAATTATTCCCGGCCGGTTCCAGCAGGCCAGTAACCGCAAGGCAGTCATCTTCGTGCAAGGCCTGACGGAAACCGGTGAACTCGATGAAGTCTTTGTCGCGCAGTCGCTGCTGGATGAAGACAGCCAGGTGGCCGGCGGCAGTGTGGTTATGGCTGATACGGGGAATGTCATTGCTACAGAAACCGGCTCCCAGAGCCTGGTGCTTAATAATGGCACCCGTTATGCCTCAGACCGCAGCAATAACGAATATCAGGTAATGGAATTCGCCAGTTACAAATTGCAGATCAAAGAGCAGGAAAGCTCTGAGTACATTCGCAAGCTGGAAACCTATAGTACCGCCGAGCTCTGGTATGAGGATAATCCGGAGGCGCATGCTGAGTGGCAGTGGCGGCTGGCTATTCCACTGGCTATGCCGTTACTGACTTTGATCGCCGTACCGTTAAGTCGCGTCAATCCGCGCCAGGGCAAATTTGCCCGGATGGCGCCGGCGCTGCTTATCTACCTCGGCTACTTTCTGTTGCTGATGACCGCCCGCTCCGCAGTTGCTGACGGCCTGATACCGCCCTCGATCGGACTGTGGTGGATCCACGGCTTGCTGATCCTGTTTGGCGGGCTACTTATCTTTAAGGGGCGCCCGACAGGCCTCCGGTTGCTGGCCCGATTGCGGAGGAGTAGCTGATGTTTAGTATCCTCGATCGCTATATCGCGCGCACCGTCCTGAATACATCCTTACTTAGCCTGGCGGTGCTTAGTGGGCTGTCCAGCCTGATTAGGTTTGTCGAACAACTACGCTCCGTGGGCAAGGGCACTTATTCGGTGGCTGACGCCGGTCTCTTTGTACTCTACAGCTTGCCGCGGGACATCGAAGTGTTTTTCCCGATGGCAGCGTTGTTGGGTGGGCTTATCGGCATGGGAATGCTCGCCAGCAATTCTGAACTGGTGGTGATGCTGGCGTCAGGCCGGTCGCGTCTGAACATTGTTGGTTCGGTAATGAAAGCTGCGGTGGTTATGATGCTGGCAGTAATGGCTATGGGTGAGTGGATTGCGCCACAGTTAGAAGCTCAGGGCCGCGAACTGCGCGCCACCGCAATTTCTGGCGGCAGTTTGATCTCTGCACAGCAAGGCGTCTGGGCTAAAGATGGCAACCATTTCGTAAACATTGGCGAGGTAGAGGATACCGGCCGGCTGCGCAATATCACCATCTATCGATTCGACGGAGAACGCATTCTTGATTCAGTCGTGCAGGGGCAGAGTGCAGTTTACCGCAATGATCGCTGGCTACTGACCCAGGTAACTATTACCTCGCATCAACCGGAGCAGATTGACCGGCGGCAACTGCCGCAGTGGGTCTGGACGTCATCTCTGACGCCGGATAAGCTTGGGGTAGTCACGGTCAAGCCGGAATCCCTGTCAATCCGCGGTCTGGTGGATTATCTGGACTACCTGGAAGCTAATCAACAGGCGGCGGAGCGTTATGAACTCGCATTATGGCGCAAGGTGCTGGCCCCGGTTACCGTTGCCGTTATGTTGTTAGTGGCGTTGTCATTTATCTTCGGGCCATTGCGTTCAACCACCATGGGGGCGCGAATTCTGCTGGGGGTAATTACCGGCTTTAGCTTTCATGTCAGTAATGAGATTTTTGGCCCGCTGGCGCAGGTGTACCAAATGCCGCCGGTGCTCGGAGCACTATTGCCCAGCCTGCTGTTCGCCGGGGCCGCAATCTGGATGATGCGGCGACGGGGTGCCTGATTGTTATTGTTATTTGGGCTTAGAGCTCTTTCCAGTAATAAAGCTGGTTCGCTTCTTTTGAGAGGGTAACCAGCTCGGTCCCCGCTGCATAATCATGCCAGGCGCGGCGGTTTCTGAAATCTACCAACACCCATAAATTACCTAGCCCGAACAGCGCCGTGACCATTCTGATCACCGCCTGGCGCGGGGTAATGCGGCTGCCATCCCGTTGTTGCACCTTAAGCCGCCAGGCCCGCATACCGATTGTTTGTCCGCTGCGCCACCAGAACCAGCCAAAAAATAATGCCAGCATCAGTACCAGATAAACCTGGTACAGGGGTTGGCTGGTTAGCCACCCAGCATGGTCCATATCGCCCTGCAGGGTGATAATACCCATTGCCGTAAGCAGGGCAGTGAAGCCAAGTGCCAGAGCCGAGGCCAGCATCACGATAGCTGTGGCGACCAGCAGATCGTAAACCCAGGCGGCCAGGCGACGGGTGAAGCTGGCGCTGGGAAAACTGGCATGAAGTGTTTGCGATGGGTTCGCCATGAGCGCTCTCAAAAAATACTGATGAAATTGCGCGATATCATACCCAATTTAACGACGGGATTCAGAACAAATAATTTTCTTGATTGGGCGTTGCGCATGCGTATAATGCGTCCCACAAAGTTTACCCGGTTATTCCTTATCTTTATTGCCGAAGTGGCGGAATCGGTAGACGCAGCGGATTCAAAAT
>NZ_JAWVYM010000012.1:0-65513 GCF_033722695.1 Pseudidiomarina sp.
AGATGTCGCCATAGGCGCCGTCGGTCAGATAGTGAAAGGTCGAGGCCACGGCGGTGGCGGCATCCTGCGCACCAATGATGAAGGTTACGCCGCGCTTGCCGCTGACTTTAAATTTATCATTCAGCACGTTCACCAGCAGCATGGTCTCATCATCGATACCCACGCCTACTTGCGTCTGCGTAGTGGCTGCCAGGCGCATCAGACGGGCGTGACGGCCCTTGTCAGCAAACTCGGCGTCCAGGGTGGCGTACGGGAACAGGCCCAGGCCGCCCAGTGGATGATAGGTCAGGCTGTCGGGGTTTAAGTCGCGCGGGCAGCTGTCGTCCAGGTTACAGGCTGCGGTCGGTGGCTGCGCTGAACGTGCGCCCTCTTTCATGGCCATGCGGCTGGTGCCGTTGGTGATCAGCGGCCGGCCGGTCATGGCGATAGCAGCAGCATTTTCGCCGCCCACCACCAACTGGTTATCCAGCATGCGCCGGTAGATGGCGGTGAGCAGATCAGTCGGCTGGCTCAGCGGGTTCAAGAGCGCGT
Organism: Pseudidiomarina sp.; assembly: GCF_033722695.1. Taxonomy (GTDB): domain Bacteria; phylum Pseudomonadota; class Gammaproteobacteria; order Enterobacterales; family Alteromonadaceae; genus Pseudidiomarina. Next base: position 532 of record NZ_JAWVYM010000012.1, read on the forward strand.
TGCGCAGGCGGTGCTGGTCACCGTCAGCGAAGAAAATCGCATCGGCTTCGGCGACCATTTTCACGCCGGCGTCAGGGCTTTTGCAGAACTCGAGTTGTTGCTGGTGGCGGTCGCTATGCACCCGGGCGCGGTTCCAGACACTATGGTGCTCGATGCGCAGCTCATCAAGCTTGTCGCAGCGCTTGCCGCGCTGCGCCGCATTCACGGCGGCGTCGATAGGTAACCAGGTGGTGTCAGCCCCCCCCTCTTTGAGTAAGCTTTCGTAGTAGTCGGCGGCGTTGAGCGCGTCACGGGCGGCGGCGGTTACTACCAGCACTCTGGGCTTGCCGTCGGCGACGTTGCGCACCTGGGCCATAAATTCATTCATCAGCTGGGGTGCTGATTTGTTTAGGCTCTCGTCCAGCTTTACGCCGATGCGGCGGTTTGGTTGTACTGGCATTTCCAGGTGGTCGATGATCATGTCCCATTCGCGGTTCGACAGGTTGTCGTATAGATCTTTGGTCACGCGCCGGGTGAATTCATCCTGAAATACCCGCTCAGGCAGCACGTCTTCTTTTACGCGGTTCTTAATGGTGTCCAGGGCGGCCGCCAGCTGATCGCGGGTTTCGCGGCGGTGCGTCGGCCACAGGTCGTCATGCAGTAGCGGGTTGATGTAGCGGTCGGTCAGATTCAGAAACCGGTCGGTGCGCATGGTGCTGGTATCGATCCAGCCGGTCTCATCGCACCGGTTCGAGGCCATGCTCGTGCAGGCTCGCAGCTCGCCGCCAATCAGCACCAGCTGATAGTTCTCAGCGGCTTCGGTTGTTGGTTGATCGTTTTGGGCGGCTGCCGGCCCGCTGACTGCCAGGCTCATTGCCGCTGCTAATATAGAGAAGAAAGGTGTCCGCATATCGTTACTCCTGATTTGAACGCGCCCCAACCTAATGCCAAAGCCGGTGGCAGTCAATGTTAGAGTGCGCTAATGCCATAAAGTTTAGCTGGTTTTTTTCACCCCGCGAGCTGTTATACTTAGCGCTCGTGAGGCATAGGTATCGCGCTTTGAAACAACTGCATTCGCTTACAGGCATAGTCACACTGGGTTTGTTACTGACGCTGTCAGTGACCTTCGCGCCAGTGCGCCCCGCTTTGGCCCAGCCGCCGCTGGATACCCCCGAGCAACTGGTGTTTCGGGCCCCCGAGCCCAGCCCTCTGGTCAATTACGTGACCGCCGTGCTGGAAGAAGCCTACGCCGAGTTGGGCATTCCGCTGAAGTATGTCGAGATGCCACGCCAGCGCAGCCTGGTAGAAGCTAACCATGGCCGCATCGCCGGCGAGCTCGGCCGCCTGCCGGGCCTGGAGCAAACCTTTAGCAACCTGCGCCGGGTGGATTTCCCGCTGTTTGCCTTCCAGCTCGTCCTGATCGCCGACCGTCGTGAGTGCGGGGTCTGCTCGCTGGATGATATCGAAAATCTGGCTTACATCCGCGGTATGCAGGGTATTGAGCGTTTGCTCGAACAGCAGGATTATCAGCGCCCGGTCGTGCAGGCGGTGGATCTTGAGCAGCTGTTTTTGCTATTCGACAACAAGCGTGTCAAAGCCATTATCCTGAATAACTTCGAGGCTCAGGAATTAGGTCTGAGAGAAAACCGCCATCTGATCGAGGTGCCTTTTCAGAGCGACATCGCCTACCACTATTTGCATAAAAACTACGCCGATCTGATCCCAAAGCTCGAAGTTATACTGCACCGTATGCATGATGAAGGGCGGGTGGTCGAGCTGATGCGCGAGCACCATGCGGCTTCTTTTATCCGTCGTACGTTCAGCCAGCCACCACAATTTGGGCAGGTTTCTGCTACCGCCGGCTACTGGCGCCGCTATACCAATCTTAACGGTACCGGTGCCTACTGGGAAATCGTCAAGCGTATCTTTGGTCCGGTGTCCGACTCCCTGGAGCTCAATGCCAATACCTATCAGCGTGCCATCCTCGGATTAACTGAACAGCGCTTTGATATTCTGGTTGGCTCCTACGCCGGCCATCAACCGTCCAACGCTATCGTCTCTGAAGTGCATTTTGACTATGACCGGCCGCTGTACGCCTTTACTCTTGATGATGAAGCCATGGCGCACGTCAAAGCCGGTACCCTGGCCCGTCCGGTGTGCCACGTTGCGGGTTATGGCTATCATGAGTTTCTGCCCAAAGGCTTGTCCTACTACCATGCCAATAACAGCCTCGACTGCTTTGCCATGCTCGATAAAGGTACCCGCATCGGCGCGGTAGTGAACTATCGCGAAAACATGCCCGACTGGATGGATTATCCCTATAAGCAGTGGCTGCTGCACGGCAGCCTGCCCATTCATATGGCCTTTCAGGATACCCCCCGCGGCCGGCGTCTCAAAGAGTGGTTTGATGTGCGTATGCGCGAGCTGGTGGCATCCGGCGAAATCGCTGAAATCTACAATACAACCGAACTTGAGCGTTCAAAGTTTTTGTTGAGCATCCCTCCCGAAGTTCGCGATGCACTGCAGCCTAACCCCTGATTTCCTTTACAATCGGTTAATTTACGATCATTAAATAAACAAAATTATATCGCATATGATATTTGCGCATAGGCTGCTATTTACATTATACAGGTAGCAACGGTAACTCAGGGATCGAGTACCCCCTACGTGATCATCGCGGCCGAGCTGTAATTCGTTCCGTTTTACGACCGCTTATTCATGCAGGTACACAAGCCCGTTACGGCCACAAAAACAAATAGCAACTGCTTAAAGGTACCAAGATGTTACATTCAATCAAATATCTGACCGCTGCACTCGCGATGGGAGCAACCCTCTCCGTAGCGCAAGCGAGCACAGTTTATACCAGCGACTCGTCGGTTACCGCTTATGACCCGATTTTACCTGCGTCAGCGCCGTCCGACTGGCCTTCTTCAGTCTGTACAGTTAACCCCGGTGTTACTCTTAATGATAACTGGGTTAATCCCCACCCCAGTTATGCGTTTGGCACAAACGCTCATCCCTGGCAATCAGGCGCTGGCCTGAATGCGCAATGGATTAATGCCTGGTCTAACCTGTATTCACAAGGTATCAATGGCCATAACTGGACCCGATACACCAAAGAGATTTCCGGTCAGGGCTCGTTCGTATTGAACCTGCTCGCCGATAACTGTTCGTGGATTTATATTGACGGCAACCTGGTGGGCTTCCAGCCTCCAGTCAGCTACCCGACCACTTATCCGGTGCAACTGAACGGCAATCACACCCTGGACTTCCTGATTTTTGACGGCGGTGGTTTAGCCGGTGGTATGTTCCGTCTGGAAACGAACGCGGGTACCGTTTTCGCCGATACTGACGACGATGGCCTGACCGATGCCGAGGAAGTGCTGACCCAAACGGATCCGCTTAATCCGGATTCAGACGGTGATGGCTTCCTTGATGGTGAAGAAGTCGCTGCCGGAAGTGATCCAAATGATCCGAACGATACCCCGGTACGCGATTCCGACGGTGACGGCATCTTTGACGATGTCGATCAGTGCACAGATACTGCCGACGGTGCTGTTGTTGACCAGTTCGGTTGCTCGGGCGAACAGAACGTGGCCAATGCTTGTCCATGTGCTGGCCCTGCCGAAAACACCGAATGGAAGAACCATGGCCAGTATGTCAGCTGTGTTGCCCATGCGAAAAACGATCAGGTGAACGCTGGACTGCTTACTGAAGCTGAAGGTGATGCCCTGACTTCCGCAGCCGGCCAAAGCCAGTGCGGTAAAAAAGCAAAAGGCGGCAACGGACGGGGTAACCGTTAAGCGTGATGCTTATGCAATAACCTAAAGATCTGTAACTAAAAATCGGGCTTCGGCCCGATTTTTTTATGCCTGTTCAGGCGCCGCCGGCAAAGCCTTGCTGATCCCAGGCATGGTAGGTCACTATCGCCACCGCGTTGGACAGATTCAACGAGCGGTTATTTGGCTGCATCGGAATGCGTAGCCGGTGTCGCGGTGCGATTTGCTCCATAACCTCAGGATCCAGACCGCCGGTTTCAGAACCAAACAACAGCACGTCGTCAGCCTGAAAGCTTATCTCTGTATACCGTGCCGTGCCTTTGGTAGTAATGGCATAGATGGCCCGCTTGCCCATTGCCTCTTTAAAGGTGCTAAAATCCGGATACCGCACCAGTTTGCTTAAATCATGGTAATCAAGCCCGGCCCGGCGCAGCTTTTTCTCTTCAAAGTCAAAGCCCAAGGGTTCAATCAGATGCAACTGGCAGCCATTATTGGCACAAAGGCGTATAATATTGCCGGTATTGGCGGGCATGACCGGATTAAACAGCGCAACATGGAACATTTGGACAGGTTTCCTTATCAAATAGAAGGCCTATTGTAGCGGTTCACATTTATCAGGAAAGAATTAATTCATGCGAAAAGTACTGGCAAAACTTAACAGCGAAAATTTCCAGAACCGCGACTACAGCTTCTGGGTCAAGCTGGCCACCCGCGCTTCGGTGTCGGTTGCCCTGACCCTGATCCTGGTGAAACTGGCCGCCTGGTTTATGACTGACTCAGCCAGTATGCTGGCGTCTCTGACCGATTCCATACTCGACAGTTTTGCCTCTTTCTTTACGTTCTTTGCGGTGCGTTACGCCGTGGTGCCTGCCGATAAAGAACATCGTTTCGGTCACGGTAAGGCCGAGTGTATGGCGGCACTGATGCAGTCGGCTCTTATCATCGGCTCAGCCACCTTGCTGCTGGTTCACAGCGTTGAACAGTGGGTGGAGGGCGACCCCGTGCAGCAGCCGGCGATCGGTGTGTACGTATCGCTCTTTGCCATCGTGCTGACCTTCGGCCTGGTGCTGGTGCAGCGAGCGGCTATTCGTAATACCCAGTCTTCGGCAATTTCAGCCGATGCCCTGCATTTTAAATCTGACCTGCTGCTGAATGCGTCGGTGATCGCGGCGTTGTTGCTGAGTGCTTATGGCTGGTACTGGGTGGACAGTTTATTTGCGGTGCTGATTGCACTCTATCTGGCCTTCGGAGCCATCCGCATTGGCTGGGATGCATTTCAGTCGCTGATGGATCGTGAGCTGCCCGATGACGAGAAGAAGCGTATTATAAAAACCATCAAAGACACCCCGGGCATTCTTGGCCTGCACAACCTGCGAACTCGTGGTGCCGGCCCCACCCGGTTTATTCAGTGCCATGTGGAGCTCGATGATGATCTGTCGCTGCGGGCTGCCCATGATATTGCCGATCATGCCGAGCGCCGGGTGCGCGATCTGTTCGAAGACACCGATGTGATTATCCACATGGACCCGGCCTCGGTGGTCACTAGCCCTTCTGAAACCACTCCAGCAGAGCCTGCAGCGCAGGCTGACGATAGCGGTCGGTCTCGATAAACAGTTCGTGTCTGGCCCCTTCAATGCGCAGCAACCGGCTTTCGGGATGCGGCAGCCGTTTCATGATGGTGTGTTGCGCCGCCTGACTCACAACGGTGTCAGCCCCCCCCTGGAGTAATAGCACCGGGATGGTGATTTTGGGGGCTTCGCGGAGGGCGCGGCGGGTGGCGTTCAGCGCCTGATTGACCCAGTTGTAGGTGGGGCCGCCGAGTTGTAGCTCGGGGTACTTGGCATACTGATCACGAAACAGCTGGTAGCGCGACGGGCTTTGGGTCAGTTGGTTTTCAGCGAAAGGCACTTCGCGGTAATCCGACATGCTCCAGAAATACCAGGGCCGGCTGGGCTGCAGCAGCCGGTTGAGCATGGTGCCGGTGCGGGCGATCAGGCTGACCAGCCAGTGCGGCCGGCCGGGGGTGTAGATGCCGAACATGGGCGCACTGAGCACGGCGCGCTGAATATTGTGAGGGTAACGTGCTAGGTAGAGTGCGCCGATAGCGCCGCCCATGGAATGGGCCAGCAGGTATTGCGGCAGCCCGGGACAGGCCTCGGCGGCGGCCTTCGCGAACTGCGCGAAGTCTTTCACGAAATCATCAAAATGATGCACATGGCCATGGTGACTATGCGTACTGAGACGATCAGACCGGCCCTGGCCGCGATGGTCGATGATCGCCACCGCATACCCCTGCTGAGCAAGCTGCCATAGCAGCTCCTGATATTTCAGGGCGGCTTCGAGCCGGCCGGGGCTGATCAGGATCAATCCGCGCGCCTTTGCCGGGGTATACAGGTACCACTGCACGCAGATATCGTCTTCGCATTGCATCTGCCTGGATTCGACTTGTTCGTGCCAGAATGGCGCTACTGTGGTCTCGTGAAACTGACGCCACTGGGCATCATCATCGCCGGGATACACCTTCAGCTCTCTCCTTCAGTCAATCGCTGTTTGGGCGGGAAGTTTAACACAGACTTCAAGGCCGCCATCAGGGTGATTGCGGGCTTCGACGCTGCCACCCAGCACTTTGGCGGCGCGCAGGCTGAGTGCCAGGCCCAGACCGACGCCGGCTTTATGGTGGCGCGACGGATCGGCGCGAAAAAAGGGCGTGAAGAGTTTATCCAGTTGCTCCTGCTTCACACCGTCACCATGGTCGCGGATGCTAATAATATACTCCTGTTCATCCCGGTGGCAGCTAATCTCGACCGGTCCACTGCTATATTGCAGGGCGTTGCGCACCAGGTTTTCGAGTACCAGCCGCAACAGCTCAGGATCCGATTCAATCACCGGCCAGTCGCCGTGCTCCGGCGCTTCCGGTAACACCTTCACCCGGCTGCCGTGGGTGGGGTCTACATAAGTCAGGTCCGCGACCAGCTGTTCGGCTACTTCGCGGGTATCGAGTTCAATTGTACTTAGTTCGACCAGGCCATTTTCCAATCGTGACAGCGACAAAATCCGTTCGATGATAGCACCCAGCCGATCCAGATCGCGGTTCAGCTGAGCCACATGGGGGTTATTGACCTGCTCGTCATCATCATGGCTGAGCATCAGCGCCACTTGCATACGCGCCAGCGGCGAGCGCAATTCATGGGACACATCACTCAGTAAACGCCGCTGGGCATCGCGGGATACCGCCAAATCATGAGCGGTGGTGCGCACCGCCCGTGCCAGTTCACCTAATTCGTCGCTACGCTGGGGCAGGCGCTTTAAATTGGGTGCGTCACTGCCGTGGGCGATATCACGCATGGCATTGGTCAGGCGCCGCAGCGGCCGCACCAGCCACACACCCAACAGAATCGCGATAAAGCCACTACCGAGCAGCAGTGCCAGGGTTTGGGCTTGCTGTGCCTGACGTTCCGACAGCACCTGTTCCAGTCGTTCGGCTTCATTGAGTGGGCGCGTCAGTAAAATGCTGGTTTCGCCCACCCGGAACGGACCCAGCAACATAAAGTTCGCGACCGGCAGCTGTTGGGCGCTTTCGGCTTCCAGCTGACTGATGAGTTTGCGCTGATGGCGAGAGGCCAGGCTCGCATCCATTTGCAGCCGCTCCGGCCCGCTCGGTGACACCATCGCTGCCACCCGATAGCTGCCGGCCAGCAGGCGGCCGGGGCTTAGCGAGCGAAAGGTGCTGACATCGGACAGCAAGGGCGTCAGGCTGTTGTAGACGTCTTCGGATACCGGCGTGGGTTCGGCGGGTTTACTGAACCACAAACCCAGCACGTAACTGGAACTGGCCACTGCAAAAAAGAGCGCCCAGAACAGCAATAATAAACGCAGGGAGAGTGACTGGTACCAGCGCGTGCCCATTATCGGTTTAAGCCAACTTCAGCAAACGGTAGCCCCGCCCGCGGACGGTCTGGATACGCTCAGGGTCGACCGGGATTTTTTTCCGGATATTGCTGATATGCACATCCAGGCTGCGATCAAATGGCGCCAGCTGACGGCCCAGCGCCGCGACCGATAACTGATTCTTACTGACGACATGGCCAGCTGCCTGCACCAGCGTGCGCAAAATATCGAATTCAGTTGGGGTTAAATCCAGCGGCGTTTCATCTACCCGTACTTCGTTATCAACCGGATTGATAAAAAAACCGGCATAATCGATGGATTCAGGCGTTACCGAGGTATTTGGCGTGCGCCGCAACAGCGCCTTGATCCGGGCCAGCAACTCTTTGGGGTTAAATGGCTTCGGCAGGTAGTCATCGGCACCGAGTTCGAGCCCGGCGACGCGATCATCGTCGTCACCACGCGCGGTCAGCATCAGCACCGGGGTGCTGCGCGACTGCTGCCGCAGGTGCTGGAGCAGTTGAAAACCATCAATTCCGGGTAACATCACATCCAGCAAAATTAAATCATAGGCACCACTGAGCGCCCGCCGCAGGCCAATTTCGCCGTCGGCAGCCAGGGTCAGCTGATAGCCTTCTTTGGTGAGTATCTGCTCTAACATCGAGCTCAGCTCAGCATCATCATCAACAAGTAATAGTTTGCTCATCCTGAAAATCCTGGTTTCTCTGCCTCTTACAGATTAAGCATTATGTAAAGGCTGTAGCGAATAGATAGCGGATTTACTTAACCTTTACGTACTCTTTGAGTTTCCTGGTCAGGGTATTGCGCCCCCAGCCGAGTAGTTGCGCGGCCTGTTGTTTGTGGCCGCCGGTGGCCTCCAGTGCCAGGTCCAGCGCCAGCCGCTCCACTTCAGGTACCAGCTCATGCAAAATGTCCTGCTCGCCGCTGGCCAGTTGCCGGCTCAGTTGCTGTTTCAGTGCCTGCTGCCAGTCAGGCAGCGCCCCGGTAGCGGCCGGCGAAGTGCCGAGCTCGTCGGGCAGGTCGCTGCTGTCCACCACTTCGCCCGGGGCCATCACGGTCAGCCAGCGACACATGTTTTCCAGCTGCCGTACGTTGCCGGGCCAGGGCGCAGCGCTGAGCTGCTGCTCGGCAGCGGGGCTCAGACGTTTGGGCGAACCACCCAGCTCATCGGCGGCGCGTTTGAGAAAATGTCGCGCCAGCTGCGGGATGTCACTACGCCGTTCCGCCAGGGTTGGCAACTGCAAGCGAATGACGTTCAGCCGGTGCAGCAGGTCTTCCCGGAACAGGCCCTGGGCCACGCGTTCGCTGAGATTCTGGTGGGTGGCAGCGATGATGCGCACATCCACTCTGACCGGCTCGTAACTGCCCACGGGGTAGAACTGCCCTTCTGCCAGCACCCGCAGCAGGCGGGTTTGCACTGCCAGCGGCATATCACCGATTTCATCAAGGAACAGCGTGCCACCATGGGCCTGTTCAAAGCGACCATGGCGCCGCTGGGTAGCTCCGGTAAAGGCGCCTTTTTCGTGACCGAAGAGTTCGGATTCAACCAGATCTGAGGGGATAGCCGCCATATTCAGGGCGATAAAAGGCTTGCGTGAACGCGGGCTGTGGTCGTGCAGGGCCCGTGCAACCAGCTCTTTACCCGTGCCCGATGCGCCATTGATAAGCACGGTTACACTGGAATGGGACAACCGTCCGATGGCGCGGAACACGTCCTGCATGGCCGGCGCGTTGCCGATAATACCACTGACCTGATCCACCGCGGCCGCTGTTTCGGTCGCCGGCTGCTGCTGGCGTTCGAGGGCGCGGCTGAGGGTGTGGATCACGTCGTCTAAATCGAAGGGCTTGGCCAGATACTCAAAGGCGCCGCCCTGAAAGGCGTTCACAGCTGAGTCGAGGTCTGAATGCGCGGTCATCACAATCACCGTCAGCTGCGGGTATTCGCGCTTCACAAACTCCAGCACTTTGAGGCCGTCATCGCCGGGCATGCGAATGTCGGTCAGCAGGACTTTAGGCTGGGCGGTTTTGAGCGCCTCATACAGTTCGGCGGCGCTGGCGAAGCTGCGGTTGCGCAGGCCGGCCCGTTGCAGCGCGCGCTCGAGTACCCAGCGGATGGAGCTGTCGTCATCGAGGATCCAGATGCTGGCGTCGGTGGTCGCATTAGTCGCCATTCGGCCCTCCTGAGCTTAAGGTTTCCGCGTACGGCAGATACAGCAAAAACTGGGTATGGCCGGGCTCAGACTGCACTTCGATTTTACCTGCATGCTGATGAATGATGTTCTGGGCGATTGACAAGCCCAGCCCGGTACCGCCGGCACGGCCGCTGACCATGGGGTAAAACAGGGTGTCGCGGATGGGCTCGGGGATGCCGCAGCCGGTATCTTCCACCACCACCAGTGCGCATTGCCGGTAGCGGTTACCATAGATTGTCTGCTGGTGAATAATGCGGGTACGGATGGTCAGGATGCCGGGCTTATCGGTGCGTTCTGCCATCGCTTCACAGGCATTCATCACAATATTCAGAAAGGCCTGTTCCAGGCCTTCACCGGCGGCGGTAAGATCCGGCAGGCTGGGGTCATAGTCGCGCTGCCAGCTAATGGTTTTACTGGTACTCAACTGAGCCACCTGCACCACCCGTTCCAGTATCGCATGCACGTTATGGGGCTTGCGCTCAGGTAACTGATGCGAGCCTAACATGCGGTCCACCAGGTTACGCAGCCGGTCGGCCTGACTGATAATAAGATCGGTATACTCATGCAGCCCGTCGTCGTGAAGCTCGCCGGCCAGCAGTTGTGCGGCGCCGCGTAAGCCGCCCAGCGGGTTTTTGATTTCATGGGCCAGGCCGCGGATCATGCTGTGGGCAGCGTGCAGTTGATGTTGCTGGGAGTTTTCCTGATTAATGCGCCGGATCTGATCCACCTGCCGCAGCTCCAGCAGAATGGCGATTTCGCCGTCGGGCTGGCGCAATGGCTGGGCCACAAACTCGATGGTGATGCGATGGCCGTGGTGGAAGATCAGGCTGACATCACTGTCTGACACGCTTTGCTCATCCTGCAGGGCGTGACGCAGAATATCCGGGTCCAGGCTGGTAAAACTGAATAGGCTAAAAAACGGTACGCCATTGAGGCGCCGCAGGCTACCGTCGAGAATACTTTCCGCGCTGGCGTTCATGTAGCTGATATGAAGTTGCTGGTCCAGCATCACGATGCCAGTCATCAGCTGATCCAGGCCGGGTTGGTCGCTGGTTAATTGCACCTTTTTGGTGCAATCTGTTGTGCGCGTCATCAGTTGGTACCACCAGAGCCCTGGTTGTTGCCGTTGTTTAAGGCCGGCGACAGAATCGAGGCGCGCAGCACATAGACTTCGATGGTATCGGTCTGCGCCAGCTCTTTACCAGTTGGCGCCAGCACCCGCACCTGCAGGCGCCGCTCGCCGCGGGCAACATCGCGCAGTATGACTTCCGTAGACGGGCCTTCGTACACGGGCTTGGCATCCAGCCGCAGCTGATAAACAGGATACCCGTCAAGATTACGCACGTCGGCTTCCCAGCTCACCCGGATTTCGCCGTCGTTGGCGCGGATGGCTGCCTGTGGATCAGGCGTTAGAATACGCACATTCACTTCAACGTCCTCATAGGAGGGCGCTTCTGCTTCGGCGTTCGCCGGTGGGGTCTGTAATAGCTGCGGAGGGGTATCGAATTCGGTCACCATGGGATCCACGGTGACCGCTTCGGCGCCTTCCGTCGGTTTGTCCGTGTAGACCACGGTGCCGTCGGCTTTGCGCTTTTTATAGACTTGCTGACTGTCGGCGGGTGCCGGCAACAGAACTGAGACTCCGGTCAGCAGCAGAGCTGACCAGAGCAAGACAGAATACCTAGCTGGCTTACTCATGGTCACTCCTTCATTCTGGTCTGTCGGTTATACCGGATTAGACACTGTAATAGAGATCAAATTCGATCGGATGGGTGGTCATCTTCAGTTTCATGACTTCCTTCATCTTCAGATTGATGTAGGCATCGATCATCTCATCACTCATTACGCCGCCGCGGGTCAGGAATTCACGGTCTTTATCCAGTGCTTCCAGCGCCATTTCCAGTGAATGACATACCGTTGGGATCTCTTTGGCTTCTTCCGCCGGCAGATCGTATAGGTCTTTGTCCATGGCATCGCCAGGGTGGATCTTGTTCTTGATACCGTCCAGGCCAGCCATCAGCAGCGCGGTAAAGCACAGGTACGGGTTAGCAGCCGGGTCCGGGAAGCGCACTTCAATACGACGACCTTTGGCACTGGCAACAATCGGGATACGGATTGACGCAGAGCGGTTACGCGCTGAGTAGGCCAGCATCACCGGGGCTTCAAAGCCGGGTACCAGACGCTTGTACGAGTTGGTGGCCGGGTTCGCAAAGGCGTTGATAGCACGGGCGTGCTTGATAATACCGCCAATATAGAACAGGGCCATTTCGCTCAGGCCACCATACTGGTCGCCGGCGAACAGGTTTTTGCCGTCTTTGATCAGTGACATATGTACGTGCATGCCTGAGCCGTTATCGCCAACCAGTGGCTTCGGCATAAAGGTTGCGGTCATACCGTATGAATGGGCAACGTTGTGCACCACATACTTGTACACCTGAATTTCGTCCGCTTTTTTCACCAGGGTGTTAAAGCGGGTCGCGACTTCGTTCTGACCGGCTGTTGCCACTTCGTGGTGATGGGCTTCAACCACCAGGCCCATGTCTTCCATTACAGTAGACATAGTGCTGCGGATGTCGTGCGCTGAATCAACCGGTGGTACCGGGAAGTAACCACCTTTCACGCTGGGGCGGTGGCCTAAGTTACCTTCGGCGTATTCTTTGCCGGAGCTCCACTTGGCTTCATCGGCTTCGATTTTGTAGAACGAGCCGCTCATGTCGGTGTGGAAGCGCACGTCGTTGAACATGAAGAATTCTGGCTCCGGGCCAAAGAAGGCTGCATCAGCGATATTCGCACTTTGCAGGTATTCTTCTGCACGGCGGGCAATCGAGCGCGGGTCGCGGTCATAACCTTGCATGGTGTCTGGCTCAAGGATATCGCAGCGCACGTTCAGGGTCATCTCGTCGGTGAACGGATCCAGTACGATTGAATCGCAGTCCGGCATCAGTACCATGTCGGATTCGTTGATGCCTTTCCAGCCGCTGATAGACGAGCCGTCAAACATTTTGCCTTCTTCGAAAAACTCTTCGTTTATCTGCGACAGTGGGATCGTCACGTGCTGCTCTTTACCCATGGTGTCGGTAAAGCGCAAATCAACGAATTTAACTTCATGTTCTTTAATGAATTCCATGACTTCTTGTGGTGTTGACATGTGATCCTCCGCGATCGGGCTGTCAGTAAATTTTAACTAAATATAGTTGCTGCACCGACTTAAAGCAAAGGCTGTGCCAGATCGCTAATACGCTTATTTTTTAAAGGCTTAGTTATTTTACCCCACCTGAAAGTGGTGTCAGCCCCCTATTCTTGCACCATTATAGCGCAAATTTCGCACCAATCTAGTGCGGACTGGTGATTGGCGGGTCCGAATGGATAGTTCTTTCTTATCTGCGCAATAACAAGTATAATGCGCCGCTATTTTGACCAATCTTGGTTCCCTCTCGCGTTTTACAGGCTTTTTAATTAATGACTATCCCAGCTACTGAACTTTCCAAGCTTCGCAACATTGCGATCATTGCTCACGTTGACCACGGTAAGACCACCCTGGTTGATAAACTTCTGCAACAATCCGGCACGCTGGAAAGTCGTGGTGCTGCGGAAGAACGCATCATGGATTCGAACGATATCGAAAAAGAACGTGGTATCACGATTCTGGCCAAGAACACCGCGCTGAATTACAAAGACTACCGCATCAACATCCTGGACACTCCGGGCCACGCCGATTTCGGTGGTGAAGTTGAGCGGGTTCTGTCGATGGCCGATTCGGTACTGCTGCTGGTTGACGCGGTTGACGGCCCGATGCCGCAAACGCGCTTCGTCACCCAGAAAGCGTTCTCGCACGGCCTGAAGCCGATTGTGGTTATCAACAAGATTGACCGTCCGGGCGCACGTCCTGACTGGGTTGTCGATCAGGTATTTGACCTGTTCGTTAACCTGAACGCCACCGATGAGCAGCTGGACTTCCCAATTGTGTTCGCTTCAGCGCTGAATGGTTTCGCGACTCTGGAACATGAAAACCAGGGCGGCGATATGACCCCGCTGTTCGACACTATTATCGAGAAAGTTGCTTCACCTGACGCTGACCGTGATGGTCCGTTGCAGATGCAGATCTCTCAGCTGGACTACTCCAGCTATGTAGGCATCATCGGTATCGGCCGCATCAAGCGTGGCTCGATTAAAGTTGGCCAGCAGGTCACTATCGTTGGTGCTGACGGCAGCAAGCGTAACGGTAAAGTGGCGCAGGTATTTGGTTACCTGGGTCTGGATCGGATTGAAACCGACAAAGCCAGCGCCGGCGACATCATCGCAGTTACCGGCTTAGGTGAACTGAAAATCTCTGACACCGTGTGTGCCACCACCGCGCCTGAAGCGCTGCCGCCACTGACTGTTGATGAGCCGACGGTAACTATGACCTTCCAGGTTAATACCTCGCCGTTCTCAGGTAAAGAAGGCAAGTTCGTGACTTCACGGCAGATCCTTGAGCGTCTGCAGAACGAACTGAAGCACAACGTGGCCCTGCGGGTTGAAGAAACGGACAACCCGGATCGCTTCCGGGTATCGGGCCGTGGTGAATTGCACTTAGGTATCCTGATTGAAAACATGCGTCGCGAAGGCTTCGAGTTAGCGGTATCACGCCCGGAAGTTATTCTGCGCGAAGAGGACGGCGTAACCTTAGAGCCGTTTGAAAACCTGACTGTGGACATTGAAGAGCAGCATCAGGGCGCGGTAATGGAGAAGCTTGGTCTGCGCAAAGCAGAAATGACCAACATGACTCCGGACGGCAAAGGCCGCGTGCGCGTTGACTTTACCGTACCAAGCCGTGGTTTGATTGGCTTCCAGACTGAGTTCATGACCCTGACTTCAGGTTCTGGCCTGATGTACAAAACCTTTGATCATTATGGCCCGCACAAAGGCGGCCGTATTGGCCAGCGCATGAACGGCGTATTGATTTCAAACGCGACCGGTAAGGCCCTGACCTACGCCCTGTTTAACCTGCAGGAGCGCGGCAAGCTGATGGCATCACATGGTGATGAAGTGTATGAAGGCCAGGTTATCGGTGTTCATAACCGCGGTAACGACCTGACCGTAAACTGTCTGAAAGGTAAGCAGCTGACCAACGTCCGTGCCTCTGGTACTGATGATGCGCTGACCCTGTCACCGCCGATTCGTCTGACGCTGGAACAGGCACTGGAATTTATCGATGACGACGAACTGGTAGAAGTAACGCCGAAGTCGATTCGTATCCGTAAGCGCCTGCTGACTGAAAACGACCGTAAGCGGGCCAGCCGCAGCTAAGCTGCAACTGGCTTTCGCCAAAGAAGATATTAGGCCGTAATCACCCGATTACGGCCTTTTTGTTTGGCTTCGTATAAGGCTGCGTCTGCCCGGGCGAAGGCTTTATCGATACGCTCGCCGACTTCCCATAGGGTCACCCCGATACTCAGGGTCACATTAAAACTTGCGCGATCCCGGCCGAAGTAAAGTTGCTCCATTCGCTGTAACAGGCGTTCCGCAACCATGACGGCACCAGCAACGGTGCTGTCTTCAAGCAATATAGTAAATTCTTCGCCGCCGGTACGGGCCGCGATGTCAATCTGCCGTACGGTGCTGGATAACAGCTGACCGACGCTCTCCAGTACTTCATCGCCCGCAGCATGACCGTACTCGTCGTTAATTCTCTTAAAGTGGTCCAGATCCAGCATCAGTACCGCTAATGGCATGTTTCTACGTGTTGCCCGCTCCATCATAGCGTCGGCAGCAGTGAGCAGGGCGCGCCGGTTGGCCAGCCGGGTCAGCGAGTCGGTGGTTGCCAGTTGCTCCAGTTGCGCGTTACTCGTACGCAGCTCTGCGGTGCGCTGGCGCACTTCACGCTCCAGCTTTTCATTGATATTCGCCAGCGGTCGGGCCATGCGATCGGCGCTGAACCAGCCTAGTATCGCCAATATCAGTGCTATGCCTGAGCCAATCCAGAGCGCCTGAATACGTAGCTCTTCTACCGGGTCAAACGCATTGCTGACCGGCACCCGCACCAGGATCTGCCAGTGCGGGCCCTGATACTCCCGGTATTCTGTCACTTCGGCATAACCGGTTAAGTAGCGGGTGCCATCGGGCCATTCCTGTACCACGTAATTGCTGGTCCTGAGTTGCTCACTGATGGTCACCGGCAGGGGGTTTTCGCGGAGTTCCGGCGGCCCCAATAGCACCAGGCCTTCAGAACTGACGATCAGCACCTCGGCCTGTTCATAGTTTTCCAGCGATGGGGTCATTGAGGCGCTTACCTCATTGGCCCAGGCCCAGTTCAGATGACTGCCGATCACGCCAATATAGTCACCCTGCGCGCTTTGCAGCGGCAGGGCCACATCGACAAAGCGCAGCGGCTCACCACTGTCCGGATTGAGTTTCTGCTCCAGTAACAGAGCAGCGTGAACATCACCAATAAAATAGTTTTCCCGCGCCTGCTGAAACCAGGGGCGGGCACTCACATCCTGGCCTTCCAGTAAGTTACCGGTACTCACCTGCACCACGCCTTTGGCATCAGTGATGCCAATCCAGGCGTAATAGGGATAGGTTTGCTGCAGCGTTGCCAGCATGGCCGCAGCTTCATCATGAAAGCTTTCGTCGCTGGACATTTCTTCAATCAGGGTCGCCGCCACCTGCATATCGCGATAGCGCTCGAACATACCGCGTTCGAGTTTGTCCGACATCTGATGAGCGACTTCAGCAAGGCCGGTACCCACCTGGTACTCAATACGATGGGTCGCGACCTGAGTCAGTATGCTGGTAATCATAATCGTCAGCACCACACCCACGCCTGCGTTGATTAAAAACCAGCGGAACTTGAGGTTGGCGGGAACGAGCATCAGAGTAAGTCCGGTTGCGGTAGTACATAAAAGAACACCGAAAAGAAATGCAGCACGCTGCCGGCCAGCACGAACAGATGCCAGATGGCGTGATGATATTTCAGCGAGGTCCAGACGTAAAAAATCACGCCGAAAGTATAGGCCAGTCCGCCCGCCAGCAACAACAGCAGACCAGACATATCAACGGTGTCGAGCATGGGTTTGATAACGACTATGGCCATCCAGCCCATGCCCAGGTATAGCGTTAACGACAACCACTCTTTACGCTTGCCACCGGTTATTTCGACGATTACGCCGACGATAGCGATAGTCCAGGCCACGGCCAGTAACGACCAGCCCCAGGCGCCGCGGAGATTGCCCAGCGCAAAAGGGGTATAGGTGCCAGCTATCAGCACGTAGATAGCGGCGTGGTCCATCTGCTGAAAGAAAGCTTTGACCCGCGGCCAGGGAAACGCATGATAAAGTGTTGACGCTAAATACAGTAAAATCAGGCTGCCACCATAAACGCAGACACTGATCAGGTGCCAGGTGTCGCCATACTGGTTTGCCCACAGGATCATAAATACCAGCCCCACAATACTGGCGATAGCGCCGACACCATGGGTCAGGGCGTGAGCGACCTCTTCCGCCACACTGTAAATTTTTATATGTTTCATTCGTTACGGCCGGGTTTATGATAATCCTTGCTGATATCTTCAAGCCGGCGCAAAAAGCGATCCAGATCATGTTCAGATTCATATTCCAGGTTATAGGAACTATGAAAATTGACGGTCAGCTTGACCTTGCAACCTTCCAGATAAACCCGGTAGCCATCGTGATCAGTAGAGGCAGTTATCTCGTTAAGTACATGTTTGCCCTGCTTGGCTTCGCCATGTTCATGAATTTTTTCGTAGGCATCAAGCACCATACGCTGGTCAATATCATGTGACATAAATTCTTCCTTCTTTGCTGTTTGACTGCTATTTGACGACTTGTCCTTTCGCTATACATACATACATACATGCATACATGCATGTTTATATGATTTGGTTTATAATCGTACGCGCTCATTATAACACGAGGTCGATTGTGGTTCGCCGTACCAAAGCAGATGCTCTGACAACCAAAGCCGCGTTACTCGATGCTGCCGAACGCCTGTTCAGCACCCTCGGCGTGGCGAATACGTCGATGATGCAGGTGGCTGAAGCTGCCGGGGTAACCCGCGGCGCCATTTATCACCATTTCGACAATAAGCTTGATCTCATCGACTCACTGGTCGAGCGGGTGCGCTTGCCCGTAGACGAAATGCGCGAGCAGCTGGCTCAAAGCTACGCCGATAACCCGCTTGAGCAATTGCGTTTGCGCTCACTGCGTATTGTGCATCAGGTAAAATACGATGACCACATGCAAGCCCTGCTTAATATCCTGTTCCACAAGTGTGAATATGTGGCCGATACCCAGCCCATTCATTTGCGTCACCTGCAGGGCCGTAACTCCTGTATTGAGGAATGTGTGCGGCTCATCGAGCAAGCCATGGCGCAAGCCCAGATCAAACCTGAGCTGAACGCGAAAGCGGTCGTGCTAGGCCTGTTTGGCCTCATCGACGGGCTGATTTACAACTGGCTGCTGGATACCGACTACTTTGACGTTGAGCAGGTTGCCGAGCAGTCACTCGACAGCTACCTGGCCGGTATTCGCCTGCAATAACCTTGCAGCTAGTCGCCCTGCTGCAAAAACCCATCAAGAAAATCGTTATCCAGCTCCGCGATAGTCTCGTCGCTGGCATGAGGGACGCTACCAAACAATGGCGCCACCCAGGCTTTTAAGTCGCTAAGGCTGATGCGCAGATGGTTCATCGACCGCATTGCGCCTAACCGGCCCGGCGAAGCGCCGGCCAATAACACGGTTTTCTTTTCCCAGGGAATCTGCTCTAAGCGCGAACTCCAGTCGACCGCATTCTTTAACAGTGGTGGCGGGCCACCATTATACTCGGGCGTGACCACAATGATTTTGTTGGCATCGCGAATCGCCGTTGCCAGTTTCTGTATACTGGCGGGCACGCCTTTTTCATCTTCGTCATCACCGTTGTAGATGGGCGCATCAAGGTCTTCCGGCGGGTATACATGGCAGTTCATGCCAAGCTCTTCGGCCCGCTGCGCCAGCCGCTTTTGTAGTTTCTTGTTTAGCGATTCCTTCCGACTACTGCCGGCTAAAATTAATATAGTCATGCTCATCCTCGCATTTTTTTGAGTTAATAAGGCAATCGGGAACCATCCCAGTGTAGCAGCTGCCCGCTTTGTTCAACCGTTAACTGGTCGGTTACCGCCAGAATGCGCTCCGCCGATACCTCTGGCGCAAATAATTTGCCCTTGGGCAAGCGCTGCTGGAACGGCTGGGATAAAGAGGTATCCGTGGTACCCGGGTGAATCGCAGCAATAATCAGCTGCTTGTGGGTGCGGGCCGTTTCAACAGAGGCGGTTTTCAGCAGCATATTCAGCGCTGCCTTACTGGCCCGGTAGCTGTACCAACCGCCCAGATAGTTATCCGTGATACTGCCAACTTTAGCGCTTAGCTGCACCCAGAAGCAGCGCTGTTTGACCGGCAGCAGCGGTAACGTGGTCTGCAATAGCAGTATTGGCAGCACGGCATTGACGTAAAAGCTCCCGTTAAGCTGGTCTTTGTTGACCTCATCCAGCCGCTTCTCTGGCATAAACTCATTGCTGTGCAGAATACCCAGGGCACTGATCACCCCGCTGATTTGCTGGCCCTCAAGTTGGTCTTTAAGCCCATGCAACTGATCGGATTCATAGCCGTCAACCTGCAACCATTTCGCCTGCGTGACTGCAGGCTTCGGCTGCCGGCTCACCGCCAGTACCGTCTCGCCGCGCTTAAGCAGTGCTGCGATGAGCGCTTGTCCTAAACCTCCGCCACCACCAAAGACCACAATCATGCTATATTCCTTACCAATTAGTTTTGCTAAAGTCGCTTACATAACAGACTACGTAACATTGCAGGTTAAAGATTACTCGGCGGAGACGGATCCATGAAGAAACTGACAGAGATTGAATGGCGGGAGACGGCGGCGTGCGCCTATGACTTTGTCCGTTACTTCGTGCAGCGCGTCGGTAAAGACCACATCTCGACTATTGCCGGCTACCTGACTTTCGTCAGCCTGCTGGCGCTGGTGCCCCTGCTGGTGGTCATGTTTTCGATTTTCTCGGCCTTCCCGATGTTTGATCAGATCCGCGAGCAAATTGAATCCTTTCTGTTTTCCAATCTGGTTCCCACCTCCAGCGAAGTCATCGAAGAGTATCTCAACCGGTTTATCGGCAATGTGTCAGAAATGACTGTAGTCGGTGCGATCTTTGTTATCGTGGTTGCCATTAACCTGATCTCGACTATCGACTCAACGATTAACCGTATCTGGCGCACCGACCAGCGCCGCCGGCTGGCCATCGCACTGGCGGTGTACTGGATGATCCTGACCTTAGGCCCGCTGCTGATCGGTTCGGGGGTAGCGGTCAGTTCCTACCTGATTTCGCTGACCGATTTTGCCGAACAATACGTGACGGGTATCCGCGGCTTTTTGTTTAATACCGTGCCTTTTGTGATGTCGGTACTGGCCTTTTTACTGCTGTATGTGATGATGCCCAACCGCGTTGTCCGCGTGCGCCATGCGGTATGGGGCGCGTTACTGGCGGCCTCGTTATTCGAACTCAGTAAGTTAGGCTTTGGCTATTACATCACCAGCTTTACCACCTATGAGGCCATTTACGGCGCGCTGGCCGCCCTGCCGATTCTGCTGATCTGGATTTTCCTGTTCTGGACTATTGTGCTGCTTGGCGCCGAATTTACCGTCAGCATTGAAGAGTTCTTCGACGACAAAGACCAGGATGACGAGCAGCTGCCGGACGAAGAGGTTGCTGAAGAAAAGTCGGAGAAAGACTCGGACAAGGGGTCAGATAAAGCGTGAAGGTTCTGTTGCAACGGGTCTCTGCCGCCCGGGTTGAAATTGATGGCGTTACCGCTGGTGCCATCGGGCAGGGGCTATTGTTGTTACTGGGCGTGGAACGCGACGATACGGCTAACGAGGCCCGCCAACTGGCAGCGCGGGTAGCTGGTTACCGGGTATTCAGCGACGCCGACGATAAAATGAACCTCAGCGTAAAAGATATTAACGGTGGTTGCCTGGTGGTCTCGCAATTTACCCTGGCGGCCGATACCCGCAGTGGTCGCCGGCCCAGTTTCTCCAGCGCGGCACCACCGGATCAGGCAGAACCCCTGTACGAGTTATTCGTGAAAGAATTAAAAGCCGCTGGTATTAACGTGGCAACCGGCTCCTTCGGGGCCGATATGGCTGTTACTCTGACGAATGATGGCCCGGTCACTTTTTTACTCACTTCAACAGGTAAAACCTAACTATGTTTCAGGTTATCACCCCGACTACCGACGATGAATTCAAGCGCTACTATGACCTGCGTTGGCGGGTATTGCGCGAGCCTTTTCAGCGGCCGCGTGGCTCTGAGCAGGATGAATATGATCAGGTGGGTTTTCACCGCATGGTGGTGAACGATGGCGGCGCTGCCATCGCTATTGGTCGTTTGCATTTTAACAGTCCCGATGAAGGCCAGATCCGCTTTATGGCGTCGGCACCGGAACATCGTGGCGGCGGCCATGGCGTCGCTATTGTTCATGAACTCGAAACCCTGGCGCGGCGCGAAGGCGCCAACCATATTATTATTAATTCACGCGACAATACCTTAGGGTTTTATCTGAAATGCGGTTACGACATTATCGAAGAAGCCGATACCCTGAAGAACCCGATGGCGGAGCATCAGCTGCGCAAAATACTGACCGACCACAACCGCATTATCTACCGGCCAGACTGGTGTCTGGAACTGCAGCACACCTGGCACAACGACATCCCCATCTCAGAAACCATGGGCATACGTATCAGCCAGTACACCGGGCGCGAGTTTGAAACTCAGGCCACACTGTCACGTAATATTAATGTGCATGGCACTATGTTTGCCGGCAGTATTTATTCGCTGGCCACCTTGACGTGCTGGGGGCTGTTGCATTTACAATTACGCGAGCGCGGGCTACAGGGTGCGGTGGTGCTGGCCGACGGGTCGATTCATTACCATAAACCTATCTCACGGGAACCACGGGCAGTCGCGCAGCTGGCCTCTCTGGTCGGTGACTTATCAGCACTGACCCAGGGCCGCAACGCCCGGGTTAATCTGAAGTCCCAGGTATTTGACGGGAACAAGCCCGTTGCTGAATTTTCTGGGCAGTTTGTTGTGTTAGCAGATAAATCGGACTAAAAGGACGCCATCATGAGTGAATCATTATCCGCCCCGCAATTATTGCGCATCCGCGGAAAACTGGAAACCATCGTGGCTGAACAGGCCGGCACCAGCAAAGCGGAACAGGCCACTGCTGCCCTGCAGCGCCTGCGTACCGGAGAATATGGTTACTGTGTGGAATGCGGCGACGAAATCTCCGCCGCTCGCCTGGCCGCCAAGCCTGAAGTTGCGCTTTGCGTAGATTGCCAGGCTTTAAAAGACGAAGAAGAGGACGCTTAAGCGTCCTCCAACCGGGCCCCTTCCTGAATTAGCTCCCCAAATTTACCGCTGCTGATCAAATCAGCCGCCGCTTTAATATCCGGCGCAAAATAACGATCCTGATCGTAGAACGACACCTCTTGACGCAGCCAGCTGTGGGCCTGCTCGATTGCCTCGGAGGCTTTTAGCGGGCGGCGGAAGTCCAGCCCCTGCGCCGCTTCGAGCAACTCGATGGCGACGATATCACGGATATTCTCTGCAATATCCGTAAGACGCCGGGCGGCAAAGGTTGCCATCGAAACATGGTCTTCCTGGTTGGCTGAGGTTGGCAGGCTGTCGATGGAAGCCGGATGCGCATAGGTTTTATTTTCAGAAGCCAGTGCCGCAGCTGTTACCTGCGCCAGCATAAAGCCTGAATTCACGCCGCCTTCGTTAACCAGAAAGGGTGGCAGGTTGCTCAGGTGATGGTCAATCAGCAGTGCACAGCGGCGCTCAGACAATGCGCCGATCTCGCTGGCGGCTATGGCAATGATATCTGCCGCCATCGCCACCGGCTCCGCATGGAAGTTACCGCCGGAAATAATATCGCCGTTATCGGTAAATACCAGCGGGTTATCGGTGACGCCGTTGGCTTCACGTACCAGAATCTTCGCCGCGTGCGCAAGCTGGTCGAACACCGCGCCCATAACCTGGGGCTGACACCGCAGTGAATAGGGATCCTGCACTTTCTCACATTCTGCATGGGCAGCGGCGATCTCGGAACTATCGCCAAGCAAGCAGCGGAAGCTCTGCGCGACCGCGATCTGACCCGGCTGACCACGCACGTCATGAATGCGGGCATCAAACGGAGCGCGTGAGCCCATGGCGGCTTCAACGGCCATTGCTCCACTGACCAGTGCGCTGTAGAAAACCCGCTCAATGGCGAACAGGCCGTGCAGGGCCAGCGCCGTTGATACCTGGGTGCCGTTCAGTAGTGCCAGCCCCTCCTTGGGGGCCAGTGCCAGCGGCTCCAGGCCGGCTTTGGCCAGGCCTTCGCTAGCCGGCATGCGGGTGCCCTTATAGCGCACTTCGCCTTCGCCCAGCAGTGGCAGCGCCATGTGTGCCAGCGGCGCCAGATCGCCT
The DNA here is from genome assembly GCF_033722695.1 of Pseudidiomarina sp. GTDB lineage: Bacteria > Pseudomonadota > Gammaproteobacteria > Enterobacterales > Alteromonadaceae > Pseudidiomarina. The sequence goes on from NZ_JAWVYM010000012.1 coordinate 23,910, forward strand.
GAAGCACCGACCGAGCCTTTAGCCGGAATACAGGGATAGACTTCATGATTAAGCATGCTGGTCAGGTGATCGATAACCACCCGACGCACGCCCGAGAAGCCGCGACTGAGGGAGTTAATCTTGAGCAACAGGATCAACCTCACCACCGTGTCGGGCATCAGATCGCCGGTGCCCGCCGCGTGAGACAGCACGATGCGGCGCTGCAGATCTTCCAGTCGCTCTTTAGGGATGCGGGTGTTAGCCAGCAAACCAAAGCCGGTATTTATTCCATACACCACTTTACCTTTGGCCAGCACGTCGGCGACAGTGGCGGCTGAGCGGTCAATATTGGCACCGGCATCGTCGTGCAGCGCCAGGGTTGTGGCCTGTTGCCACCAGTTGCGTAAATCAGATAAGGCCAGCGCGCCTGGCGTCAGGGTGAAATTCTTAGCCATTATTTGGTCTCCACTAACATAGGTAGATCGAGTTGTTGCTCGCGCGCGCAGTCCTGCGCGATTTCGTAGCCCGCATCGGCGTGACGCATCACGCCGGTGGCCGGATCATTCCAGAGTACTCGGCTAACCCGCGCTTTCGCTTCGTCGGTGCCGTCGGCAACAATGACCACGCCACTGTGTTGCGAATAACCCATGCCGACGCCACCGCCGTGGTGCAGACTCACCCAGGTGGCGCCGCCAGCGGTATTTAACAGGGCATTCAGCAGCGGCCAGTCAGATACCGCATCCGAGCCATCCAGCATGCTTTCAGTTTCGCGGTTGGGGCTGGCGACCGAGCCGGAATCCAGATGGTCACGGCCAATTACGACCGGCGCCGACAGCTCACCGTTTTTCACCATGTCATTAAAGGCCAGCGCGATGCGCGCCCGGTCTTTCAGGCCAATCCAGCAGATCCGCGCCGGCAGGCCCTGGAAGCTAATGCGCTCACGCGCCATATCCAGCCAATTGTGCAGATGCTTGTCGTCGGGGATCAGCTCTTTGACTTTGGCATCGGTCTTGTAGATATCTTCCGGATTGCCCGACAGCGCCACCCAGCGAAACGGCCCTATGCCCTGGCAGAACAGTGGGCGAATATAAGCCGGTACAAAACCGGGGAAGTCAAAGGCATCGGCAACGCCCATATCCTGGGCCATCTGCCGAATATTATTGCCGTAGTCGAGCGTAGCAGCGCCCTGGCGCTGTAATTCCAGCATCGCCCGTACCTGTACCGCCATCGACTCTTTGGCGGCTCTGGTGGTGCCCTCAGGGTCGCTTTGCTGAGCCGCCAGGTACTCTGCAAGGGTCCAGCCCTGGGGTACATAGCCATGTAGCGGATCGTGAGCAGAGGTCTGATCGGTGACCACGTCCGGAACGATCTTACGGTCGGCCAGCTCAGCAAAAACGTCAGCAGCGTTACCCAGCAGGCCGACAGAAATGGCCCGGCCTTCGGCCCGCGCGGCATCAATCAGGCGGAGGGCTTCATCCAGTGAGGTGGCTTTGTGGTCAAGGTATTTGGTGCGCAGCCGGAAATCAATGCGCGATTCGTCCACTTCCACCGCTAACATCGAATAGCCGGCCATGGTGGCTGCCAGTGGTTGCGCGCCGCCCATACCACCCAGCCCGCCGGTTAAGATCCAGCGGCCTTTGGTTTCACCGGAAAAATGCTGTTTAGCCACCGATACGAAGGTTTCATAAGTGCCCTGCACAATGCCCTGCGAGCCAATGTAGATCCAGGAGCCGGCGGTCATCTGGCCGTACATCATCAGGCCTTTTTTATCGAGCTCATTAAAATGTTCCCAGTTGGCCCACTTTGGCACCAGGTTGGAGTTGGCAATCAGCACCCGCGGCGCGTCGGTATGCGTCTGAAATACCCCTACCGGCTTGCCCGACTGAATCAGTAACGTTTGATCAGCCTGTAAACGCTCCAGCACTTCAATGATTTTGTCGTAACTTTCCCAGCTGCGGGCCGCCCGGCCGATGCCGCCGTAAACCACCAGCGCGTGCGGGTGTTCGGCCACTTCGGCATCAAGGTTATTCATCAGCATGCGTTTGGCCGCTTCCACCTGCCAGTTACAGGTAGTCAGTTCACTGCCATGGTCAGCACGGATACTTCTGTTCTCGTCGAGTCTGGTAAACGTCATGGTACTTCCTTATTCGTTTTTGTTCGCTAGTTGGTCGTGATGATTTGCGGCTCAAGTCCGCGCCGAACCGAAATGTAAATGCCCGCCTAAACTGAAGCGCGAGCCCGGGTGCGTCAGCACCGCAAAAGTAACCACCCCGGCTTCACTCCAGGTGCGCCGGTTGATCCGTAAACAGGGTTCAGGTTTGCTCAGTTTCAGCCACTGACATAACTGGGGTGACGGCGTAATGGCCTCGATCTCATGGCTCGCTTCCGTCAGTGGTGATACCTCGCACAGGTATTCATGGGGCGTGATTTTCTCGTAATTCTGGCTCAGGTAGCCCTTCACTAACTCAGGATTCACATAGCGCTCTTCTACCTGCACTGGCAGGTCATTCTCAAAGTGAGCTATAACCGAGTGATAAACCGGCTTACCCGCTGGTAGCTGCAACAGCTCCGCAACGTGTGCGGTGGCTGTTTCTTTACGCAGCACATGCACATGAGCGCGGTAGTCGTGATTGCGACTACGAACTTCATCGGCGATATTGCGGATCGCCATAAACGAGGTCTGGGATTTAATCGGGGCCACATAGGTACCCGACCCTTTACTGCGGATCACCAGGCCTTCGTCTGCCAGCTCCTGCAACGCTCGCCGTGCGGTCATGCGGCTGACTTTAAATTGCTGCGCCAGTGCGTTTTCCGAACTGACCGGGTGATGTTCCGGCCATTCGCCCGACGCGATTTTGCTGTAAAGATGCTGTTTTATGGTCGAAAATTTAGCCACGAGTCCTCCTCGCACCGATGGAGTTCAGTGCATAATGTGTTAGAGTGTAAGAAACACTAATTGTATATACAAGAACATTTTTCGGAGAATCTATGTCGAAAGCCAATCAGCAGCGTATCGAAAACGTGACACTTGCCACTATGATGCCCGATGAGAGTAAGGGGCAGGCCCGCAACGACTGTGGCCTGGTTACCAATGGTGTGCTGATCTTCAGCGACGACGGAATTGCGTTCGCGGGCCCCGCCAGCGAGGCTCCACAGACCCCGGATGCAGAGGTTACAGATGGTCAGGGCGGCGTGGTTACGCCCGGCTTAATCGACTGCCACACTCACCTGGTATGGGCCGGCTCGCGTGCTGATGAATTTGCCCAGCGCCTGCATGGCGCCAGTTATGCCGACATCGCCGCGGCCGGCGGTGGTATCGCCGCCACGGTTCGCGCTACCCGCGCCGCCAGCGAAGATGAGCTGGTGACAGCGGCACAGCCACGACTGGATGCCTTAATGGGCGAAGGCGTGACGACTGTCGAAATTAAATCAGGTTATGGGTTGTCGCTTGAACACGAACGCAAGCAACTACAGGCTGCCCGTCGCCTTGGTGACGCCAACCCGGTGGCCGTACAGACCACCCTGCTGGCTGCCCATGCCATACCGCCGGAATATAAAGACCGTGGCGACGCCTATATTGACGAGATTGTGAGCCGCATTCTGCCCACGCTGGCCGATGAAGGTCTGGTTGATGCCGTGGATGCCTTCTGTGAGTCAGTGGGTTTCTCGCCAGCACAGACTGAACGCGTGTTTCAGGCCGCCCGCCGGCATAAGCTGCCAGTGAAGCTACACGCTGAACAGCTGACCAACCAACAGGGTAGCGCGTTGGCTGCCAGTTATCAGGCGCTGTCGTGCGACCATCTGGAATACCTGGATGAAGACGGCGTAAAAGCCATGGCGGCCAGCGGTACGGTGGCGGTGCTCCTACCCGGAGCCTTTTACTTTTTGCGCGAGACTAAGCTGCCGCCGCTGGAGTTATTGCGGGAGTACCAGGTACCCATCGCCATTGCCACCGACGCCAACCCGGGCACCTCACCGATTCTGAGTATGCAACTGATGCTGCACATGGCGGCGACCTTGTTCCGGATGACCCCGGAAGCCTGCTTGCGCGGAGCCACTGTCAATGCCGCCCGGGCACTGGGGCTTCAGGATCGCGGCCAACTGGTTGCCGGCCAACGAGCAGATATTTGTTTATGGAGTTGTAAGGAGATCGCCGAATTGAGCTACCAGTTCGGCACCAACCCTCTAGTGGCATGCTGGTATCAGGGCGTGCGCCGCTGATACCCGTGCAGGTAAGCAAGGACGAACTCACCGAGTAACTGTGCGCACACAGCGCTGCCTGTTTCGCGGCCGGCCGGGTGCAGGCCCGGAGCTGCTTCAGCCAGATGCAGATAGCGGGTAGCGGGTAGCGCTGCCAACCGCTCAATCAGGCTATAGCCATGGGCAACCGATAAGCCATTAAAGTTAATGGCACTGGCTGGAACCCCCTGCAGCGAATCCACATCAATTTCGATGCCCAGCGGTACCTGCCAGGATTCCGCCAGTACCCGAACGGCCGCCAGCTCGGCCGGCCACTCGTTGCGATACAGCTGGTGAATGCTGCGGTAGCTGAAGTTTGCCGCGGCCAGTTGTTGCAGGCTGGTGGCGTTGTTCTTGCCTTCGTGCAGGCCCACCACATGGTAATGGGCCAGCGCGCCATCCATGTAGGCATAGCTGAAACCATTGCCGCTATGACGGCCTTCGCGGGTGCGAAAGTCCGAATGCGGGTCCAGGTTTACGGCACCCACGGCTTTATCTGTGGCTTCGGCCAGACTCCGCAGCAGCGGATAAGCATTGTTATGCCCCCCGCCAATAAGAATGACATCAAACCCTGCCCGGAACACCGGTTTCAGAACCTGGCTTACCCGCTTATCCAACTCGCCACACAGCTCACGCAGGCGGGCCAGCTGGTCAGCGTCGCTGACATCCAGATCAGCCGCTTCGGCTTCGAGGTCATCGCAGTCGATTGCCCCCAGTACCAGCAGGATCTGATAGGGTACTACCGGGCTGGCTTGCAGGTTGAGCAGACCTTTGAGGGCGGCATCCCAGCCGTGCTCGGCACCACCCCGGCCCAGATTGGCTCGTGGCCCTATGGATTCAGGAACGCCCAGCAGCGCAATCCGACGGCCCTGTTGCCAGGCCTGGTCCAGTGCATCTGCAAGAGCGTTTTGATTGGCGATTTCATCAAGACAATCGAGGGCTTGTCCCAACCGGACTTCTCCGGCGCGCGGGCTAACCCAGGCGGCCGGATCAATCATATTCAGGTACATAGCGGGTTATTCTATATCAAGGGGTTCAGGCGACAGGATCACACCCGTGGCATCAGCGTAGATGTGATCTTCGGGCAGAAAGGTCACGCCACCGAAGTTCACCGCGACATCGGTTTCACCGACGCCCTCGGCACTGGCACCCACCGGAATTGAAGCCAGCGCCATGATACCGATTTCGAGTTCATCCAGGGCGTCGACATCACGCACCGAGCCATAACAGACAATGCCTTCCCAGCCATTATCCAGCGCCTGCTCGGCAATGCCTATATCAATCAGTGCCCGACGGGTGGAACCACCGCCGTCAACCAGCAGCACCTTGCCTACGCCGGGTTGCTGGAGCACTTCTTCAATCAGACCTTTATCTTCAAAACACTTGACCGTCACCAGCTGACCGCCAAAGGACACCTGCCCGCCATAATGGATAAACATGGGTTCAACCACGTCGACCATGTCGGGGTATAAATCGCAAAGTTCTGAAGTATTGTATTCCATTGCCGTTCCCCTGCCTGAAAGTTACCAGCAGAGTATAGCTGGTAACGGCTTAACGCAACAGCAAAGCCTTACATAGAGTCGCTTATAAAATAAAGCGACTCAGATCTTCGTTTTGCGCAAGCTTGCCTAAATGCCTGTCTACGTACTCTGCATCTATGGTGATGGTTTCACCCTGCAGGTCGCTGGCTTTAAACGACACGTCCTCCATCAGCCGCTCCAGCACGGTGTGCAGACGGCGCGCGCCGATGTTCTCGGTCGTCTCATTAACATGAAACGCGGTTTCGGCGATGCGCTTGATACCGTTCTCAGTAAACGCCACCGTGACCCCTTCAGTGGCCATCAATGCGATGTACTGTGTGGTCAGCGACGCGTTCGGCTCAGTCAGAATACGGACAAAGTCATTACTGGTCAGTGCATCCAGACTGACGCGGATCGGCAGCCGGCCCTGCAGCTCAGGGATCAGATCCGATGGCTTGGACATCTGGAAGGCGCCTGAGGCGATAAACAGAATATGGTCGGTTTTCACCATGCCATGTTTGGTCGACACCGTAGTGCCTTCCACCAGCGGCAACAAGTCGCGCTGTACACCTTCCCGGGATACATCCGGACCACTGACATCACCGCGCTTACAGATCTTGTCAATTTCATCCAGAAACACGATGCCATTTTGTTCGACCGCGTTCAGCGCTTTTTCTTTCACTTCTTCCGGGTTGAGCATCTTGGCAGCTTCTTCTTCCACCAGTTGCTTGAACGCATCCTTGATCTTCAGCTTACGCGGCTTACTTTTGCCACTGCCCATGTTCTGGAACATGCTCTGCAGCTGCGAGGTCATTTCTTCCATGCCTGGCGGGGCCATGATCTCCACGCCCATCTGCGGCATGCTGATATCAATCTCAATTTCTTTGTCGTCCAGCTGGCCTTCACGTAGTTTCTTACGGAACGCCTGGCGGGTATTACTCTGGTCGCGCTGCTCCGGCCGCTCCTGATCGGCCCAGCCGCCTTGGGCGGTTTTCGCCGGTGGTAATAAGGCATCCAGAATGCGATCTTCGGCCGCTTCTTCGGCGCGGAAACGCACTTTCTGCATCATCTGCTCACGGGTTTGCTTAAACGCCGTATCGGTCAGATCGCGGATGATCGATTCCACTTCCTTACCCACATAGCCCACTTCGGTGAACTTAGTCGCTTCGATTTTGATAAAAGGTGCATTCGCCAGCTTCGCCAGGCGCCGGGCGATTTCGGTTTTACCGACACCCGTGGGACCGATCATCAGAATGTTCTTCGGCGTGACTTCCTGGCGCAGGTCATTGTCCAGCTGCATGCGACGCCAGCGATTACGCAGGGCGACGGCGACCGCTTTTTTAGCATTGTCCTGACCAATAATATGGCGGTTCAGTTCATCAACGATTTCTCTGGGGGTCATATCAGACATCGGATACCGACTCCTGTTCTTCAATGGTTTGGTGGCCGTTGGTATACACGCAGATATTACCCGCAATGGTCAGGGCTTTTTGCACAATTTCGCGGGCGCTGAGTTCGGTATTTTCCAACAGGGCGGTGGCGGCTGACTGAGCGAAAGGTCCGCCCGAGCCGATGGCAATCAGGTCGTTTTCCGGCTGCACCACGTCGCCGTTGCCGGTAATAATCAGTGAGGTATGTTTGTCGGCCACTGCCAGCAGGGCTTCAAGCCGGCGTAGCGCACGGTCGGTACGCCAGTCTTTAGCCAGTTCCACCGCCGCGCGCATCAGGTTACCCTGATACTGTTCCAGCTTGGACTCAAACCGCTCAAACAGGGTAAAGGCATCAGCAGTACCGCCGGCGAAACCAGCCAGGACCTGATCATTGTATAAGCGGCGTACTTTGCGGGCATTGCCCTTCATCACGGTGTTACCCAGTGACACCTGGCCATCACCGCCAATGACGACTTTGTCGCCCCGGCGAACGGATACTATCGTAGTCACAGTTTTATCCTCTTAAGTTGCTATGCTGCAGTTATGAGGGCAAAAAATGTGAATTCAATGGGCGAGCTGAAGTGAACTACAGGTTCCAGTTCCAGATCTGGCAACCAAACACCTGGGTCCGCTGCAGTTTATGGCGGTCACGTTCAGCATCACGTTTGGTCTCGTAGGGTCCCAGAATTACCCGATACCAGACCCCGTTACTGCCGGTACTCGGGCGCACCTGCGATTCAAGGCCGGCCATGGCAATTCGGGCGCGTAAGGTTTCCGCGTCGCTTTCTTTGCGGAATGAACCACATTGCATCAGCTTCGGCGGACCTAATTCGCGTTCCGGTACGTCCACCTGGACTTCGCTGTTTTCCAGCTCTTCAATATACTGCCAGCGATCGCCGGGCTTTTCAGGGAGCGGCTCAACCTCTGGCTGCTGAGCGGTCGGCAGCACATCCTGGATTTGTGGAGACGCCCCGGCGTTATCCGCGTTGCCTGATATTGAACTTAAAAACCAGATCAGGCCAACCACCAGCACCACGGCTAAAGCAATCAGGCTCCAGGGTACGGATACCGCTGCCTTCGTCGGCCTGCGAGCACCTTTGCCGGGCGCTTTTTTGGCCGGTTTACGTGGTGGCCGCTTACGATTGGCGTAATCCATAGCTTACATTTTTTCCAGGGTTTCGATACCCAGTAGCTCAAGGCCCTGTTGCAGGGTTTTTGCCGTTAGCGCGGCCAGTTTCAGGCGACTGGTGCGCACGGCTTCATCGGGCTCCTGCAGAATTGGGCACGCTTCATAAAAACTTGAGAAGGCACCGGCCACATCGAACAGATAACCACACAGGTAGTGCGGAAGAGCTTTATCAGCCACAGCATGCACCACTTCATTGAAGCGTACCAGGATATTTGCCAGCGCCAGTTCTTTATCGTCCCGCAGTACAAAATCTCCAACAATAGCCTCGGGCTTAATACCAGCTTTGCCAAACACGCTGATCACCCGGGTGTAGGCGTACAGCAGATAAGGCGCAGTATTGCCTTCAAAGCTGAGCATTGAATCCCAGTCGAAAATGTAATCGCTGGTGCGGTTTTTCGACAGATCCGCATACTTCACCGAGCTGATCCCCACCACTTTGGCGATGTGTTTTTGTTCGTCACCGGTGAGCTGTGAGTTTTTGGCCTGCAGCAACTCGAGTGCCCGGCGCTCGGCTTCATCGAGCAGATCTGCCAGCTTGGTGACGCCACCTTCGCGACTCTTGTACGGTCGGCCGTCCTTGCCCATCACGGTACCAAAGCCGTAGTGGTCCATTTGCAGATCCGGACGGGCGAAACCCGCTTTGCGGGCCAGCGTAAAGATTTGCTGAAAGTGCAGGCCCTGACGCTGGTCAACAAAGTAAATCAGGTGATCGCCTTTAAGCACATTCTGGCGGTAGCGCACGGCGGCCAGATCCGTGGTGGCATAGAGATAGCCGCCGCCGGATTTCTGCACGATAACCGGCAGGGCTTCGCCTTCTTTGTTGCGGAATTCATCAAGGAATACGCACTGGGCGCCCTGATCTTCCACCAGCAAACCTTGCTCGCGTAATTCTTCCACTACTTGCGGCAGGTCATCATTATAGGCACTTTCAGCCATCACGTCGGCGCGGCGCAATAACACGCCCAGCCGGTCGTACACGTCCTGACAGTGGCTCAGGGATACATCAATAAATAGTTTCCAGAGCTTCAGGCAACGCTCGTCGCCGGACTGCAGGGCCACGACCAGTTCGCGGGCGCGGTTGGCAAATTCCGGGCTATCGTCAAAGCGGTTCTTGGATGCCTTATAGAAGGTTTCCAGGTTGCTCAGCTCCATGGCGATATCATCGCCGTCGAGCTCTTCCATATGCGCCAGCAGCATGCCGAACTGAGTGCCCCAGTCGCCCACATGGTTCTGGCGGACCACGTTGTGGCCCAGCACGCCCAGCACCCGCACTACGGCGTCACCGATAATTGCCGAGCGCAGGTGGCCAACATGCATCTCTTTGGCCAGATTAGGCGATGAGTAGTCAATGACCACAGTCTTTGGCTGTGCTGCCGGCTCGATGCCCGCATGGGGATGCTGATAGGCGTACTCCAGCTGCTGTAGCAGTTGCTGCTGGCTGACCTTAAAGTTAATGAAGCCCGGCCCGGCAATCGTCGCTTCGGCAATCAGGTCATTGTCTGGTAGGGCGGCGATCAGGGCTTCGGCCAGCGCACGCGGATTCATCCCCGCCGGCTTAGCCAGCATCATCGCCAGGTTGGTTGCGAAATCACCGTGACTTTTATCACGCGGGCGATCAAGTTGCAGACGCGGTTGCACATCAGCCGGCAAAGTACCTTGTTGCTGCAGGGTAGCCACGGCAGTGGCCAGTATTTGTTCCAACTGTTCCTTCATTGCACAACCTTCATCGCAAAAAAAACCTTAAATAGGACAACCAACGAATAAGCCCGCTAGTTTACTGCTTTGAGGCGGGAAAAAAAACCGCTATCTGCAGCCTCATTATCAGCTGAAATCCTGAGGATCCACATCCACCGACCAACGGACTCGTCGTAGCTCTGGGCAGGCTTCCAGTTGCGGCAATACGTGCCGCAGCAACTGAGCGCGCAGCCCGCGGTTGTTGCACTGCACCAGCAGCTGATAGCGGTAGCGGCCGGCGCGACGCTCCATCACGGCCGGCATTGGGCCGAGCACGGTGATGCCATCCAGTTGCGGGAAGTAACTGGCAATGCGCTCAAGCGCCGCCAGTGCCAGCCCGCCATCATTCGCATCGGCGCGGAATAAGGTCAGCTGCGTAAACGGCGGCAGCATGGTCAGTTCCCGTTCCCGCAGTGCGGTGCGGGCAAAGTGGTGGTAGCCATTGTTGACCAGATCCTGTACCAGTTCATGTTCCGGGTGATGGGTTTGCAGCACCACGGTGCCGGGCTTACTCGCCCGCCCGGCCCGACCGGCTACCTGGGTATAAAGCTGGCCCAGCCGTTCGGCGGCACGAAAATCGGCGCTGTAGAGAGCACCATCGACATCCAGCAGCGCCACCAGGGTTACTTCGGGAAAGTGATGACCCTTGGCCAGCATCTGGGTGCCGACCAGGATCGGAAACTTATTATCCCGCGCATCGCTTAAGTGTTGCTGCAGACTGCCCTTGCGCCGGGTACTGTCGCGGTCGATGCGCAATACCGGATAATCGGGGAATAACTTCGTCAGGGTCTGCTCCAGCTGTTCGGTGCCGGTGCCGCGCCCGACCAGCTGCGTAGAGCCGCAGTCGTGGCATTGATGGGGAATACGCTGCTGCGTGCCACAATGGTGGCATTGCAGCAGCCGGCTGTGCTGGTGCACGGTAAAATAGGCATCACAGCGGCGGCACTGGGCCAGCCAGCCACACTCATGGCACAGCAGCGCCGGCGCAAAGCCGCGCCGGTTCAGAAACAGCAGCACCTGCTGGCCATTTTTGAGCTCCTGCTCCATCAGTTTAATCAGCGGCGAGGACAAACCCGATTTCAGTGCCAGGTTTTTGATGTCCAGCACCACATGCCGCGCGGGCTTCGCTGCCCCGGCGCGTTTGGTCAGCCGCAGCCAGCCATAGCGTTTCTGCAAGGCATTGTTGAGGGTTTCCAGCGCTGGCGTGGCGGAGCCCAGAATCACCGGCACCCGCTCTTCATGCCCGCGCATCACCGCCAGATCACGGGCGTGATAACGAAAGCCTTCCTGTTGTTTTAAAGAATTGTCGTGCTCTTCATCGACGATGATCATGCCCAGCCGGGCACAGGGCGTGAAAATTGCCGAGCGGGTACCGATAATAATCGCGGCAGCGCCGTTCCGGGCATCCAGCCAGGCATCCAGCCGCTCACGGTCGGTAAGGGCAGAGTGCAGCATCACCACCGGCACCGTAAAGCGTTGCCGGAAGCGCCGCAGGGTTTGCGGGGTGAGACCAATTTCCGGCACCAACACCAGTACCTGCTGGCCACGGCGCAGTACTTCGGCCATCGATTGCAGATAGACTTCGGTTTTGCCGCTACCGGTTACGCCTTCGAGTAAATAGGTCTGCGGGGTCCCCGCCGCCGCCAGGGTGGCGACCGCCTGCGCCTGCTCCAGGTTCAGCTGCAATGGCTCGGCGTCCAGGCCAAAGGCCCAGTCCGTTTGCTGCGCAGGAATATGCCGCACCCGTTCAACCAGGCCTTTGTCCTGCAGGGTTTTTAGCGCGGAAACTGAGAATTCTTCGGTGCGGATATCGCGGCTGAGCAGGGGCTGACGGCGCAGGGCCGCGATCAGCCGCTGTTGCTGGGGCGCACGCTTGAGGCTGTCCAGTTCGATCGCCTTGCCATCAGCGCTCAGCTCATAGCGCTCAGTGGCCTGATAATCCTGAGCTTCGCCCTGGCGCAATAAGCCCGGCAAGGCATGGTGCAGCACTTCGCCCAAGGGGTGCTGGTAGTAATCCGCCGCCCAGTGCAATAGCCGCCACAACGGCGCCGGCCACACCGGGCTTTGATCCAGCACGGCCAGTACCGGCTTGCGGACCATAGCCGGATCCGGCTGGCTCGCCTCGCCGATACAGATGCCGATCATTTCGCGGCGGCCGAAAGGCACGCGCACGCGGGCACCCACCGCCGGCAGTTGGTTACAGTCATAGTCAAAAACCCGCTGTAACGGAACCGGCAGTGCTACCTGAATCACATAGGCTGTGGATGGCTTTGCTGAAGCTGTCATAGCCGTTTATTGTGCGGGTGCTGATGGTAATCCGCAAGCGCCAAAAGCACTGCATCAGGAGTGCTTGATCAGCAACCCTCATTGGGGTAGAATTCGCGCCCTTGTTAAACGAATCGATTAACTATTAACCACGTATGGTATTCGGCATGAGATCGGATGGCGATGCGGCCCAATTGAGGTAACCCTTATGAAAGACAGTATTCACCCAGATTACAAAGAAATGAACGTGACCTGCTCTTGTGGTCACAAATTCACCACCCGTTCTACCCGTGGCGGCGACCTGCACCTGGACGTATGTTCTGAGTGTCACCCGTTCTACACTGGTAAGCAGCGCATCATGGATACCGGTGGTCGTATTGACAAGTTCAACAAGCGTTTCAGCGTGTTGGGCGGTAAGAAGTCGTCGTAAAACAGACGCTTCTGTAGCGAATTCGAAAAAAGGCGCCAAAAGGCGCCTTTTTTTATGGGTACTTTCCCGCTAGCGCCTACAGCGTCTGAATGATTAGCTGGTGCCAAATTGTACTATCGCTAAATTAGTGACTCTTCCGTCAGTTTCGCTGCATCAGGTATGATTTGTTATTCTGCAGGAACCCTCTACAATGGCTCACACTGTCTTTGCTTCACTATTTAACTATAAAGGTAAGCCCGCATCATGACCGATTTTCGCCAGCAAGCGCTTGATTACCATGCTTTTCCAACCCCCGGAAAAATCAGTATTGAGCTCACCAAACCTGCGGAAACCAGTAAAGACCTGGCACTGGCATACAGCCCCGGCGTGGCTGAACCGGTCCGCGCCATTGCGGAGAATCCTGAAGACGTCTATCGCTATACCGCCAAGGGCAATATGGTTGCCGTTATCTCAAATGGCACCGCAATTCTGGGTCTGGGCAACCTCGGCCCGATGGCCTCCAAGCCGGTGATGGAAGGCAAGGCTTTGCTGTTTAAGCGCTTTGCCGGGCTCGACTCGATTGATATTGAAGTAACCCATCGCACCACCCAGGATTTTATTAATACCGTTGCCAATATCGCCGACAGCTTCGGCGGTATCAATCTTGAAGATATAAAAGCGCCAGAGTGTTTTGAAATCGAACAGGCGCTGATTGAACGCTGCGATGTACCGGTATTTCACGATGACCAGCACGGCACTGCTATTGTCACTGCAGCCGGCCTGCTGAACGCACTGGAAATTCAGGGCAAACAACTGGCCAAGGCGCAGATTGTCTGTCTGGGCGCCGGTGCCGCTGCCATCGCCTGCATGGAACTGCTGATTAAATGTGGTGCCCAGCGCGAGCACATTTATATGCTGGATTCAAAAGGCGTTATCCATACCCGTCGCGAGGACCTGAACGAATACAAGGCGCTGTTTGCCAACAATACCGACAAGCGCACACTGGAAGAAGTCATTAACGAAGCCGATGTCTTCGTTGGCGTATCCGGCCCCAATCTGCTGCCGGCCGACGCACTGAAGCTAATGGCCGATAAGCCGATCGTATTTGCCTGCTCCAATCCGGATCCTGAAATCAAGCCAGAACTTGCACTGGCAGTGCGCAAAGACCTGATCATGGCCACCGGCCGCTCGGATTATCCGAACCAGGTTAATAACGTGCTGTGTTTTCCGTTTATCTTCCGGGGGGCACTGGACGTGCGGGCACGGATGATTAATGACGAGATGAAGCTGGCAGCGGTTGAAGCCATCCGGCAGCTGGCCAAAGAGCCCGTATCTGCAGAAGTATTAAAAGCTGCAGGCGTTGATTCGCTGGAGTTCGGTCCGGATTATATTATTCCCAAACCGCTGGATCCGCGTCTGCGCACACGGGTGTCGCGCGCAGTTGCCGAGGCCGCGGTGAAATCCGGTGCGGCCCGCATTGAACTACCGAAGGATTATATGGCGGAGTAAGCTCCGCCGTCGCGCCTCACATGAAATCCTAATATTTATTCTTGTTTTTAGGATTTTTATTCACTATACTGCCTGAAACCTGGTGCTCTCCCAGGTATTTTTTTGTGAAGGCGGGTGTGAGTCAGTGCAAGCAAGTCCTACAACTTCTAAAATTCCGTGCGCTATTTTTGGCGCCAGCGGTTATAGCGGCGTTGAGCTGATCTGGCTGCTGCACAATCATCCTGACTTTGACGTTCGTTATGGTTTTTCCTCAGGCGCACGTAGGGCAGAGCCTGTCAGCCAGTTGTATCCGCAATTAACGGATCGGATCGACTTAACTCTGCAACCTTGGCACCCGGATCTGCTCGGCGAAGTTGCTGAGCAGGTTCAGGTGTGTTTTTTAGCGCTCCCTCACGAAGCCAGTGCCGAACTGGCGCCTAAGCTGACTGCTGCAGGCCTGATCGTCTTCGATTTGTCAGGAGCTTTTCGGCTACGCGATGAAACAGTGCATAAATCGGCCTATGGCTTTTCCCGGCCGCAGCCTGACCAGTCAATACCATATGGCCTGGCTGAATGGACGACACTGGCGGGTACTGAAGCCCTAATCGCGGTACCGGGTTGTTACCCGACCGCAGCGGCTCTGGCATTGCTTCCGGTATTGCCATTTATCACTGATGCCTGCACGCCGATCGTCAATGCCGTCAGCGGCGTCTCCGGTGCCGGCCGTAAAGCCGCTGCCCATACCAGCTTTTGTGAAGTCAGTTTGCAGGCCTACGGCGTGGGTACACATCGGCATCAACCGGAAATAGCGCAGGCTATCGGCCGGCCGGTACTTTTCGTGCCCCACCTGGCGAATTTCAGGCGGGGTATTCTGGCGACTATCTATGTAGAAGTTGCTGGTGAGATTACTTCGGCGCAGATCGACGATGCCTTCAACGAGGCTTATGCCCAGTGGCCACTTGTTCGGTTGCGGGCTGCTCCGCCGGCCATCAGTGACGTTGCCGGTACGCCGTTTTGTGATATTCACTGGCAGCTGCATGGCCGCCAACTGGTGCTTTGTGTCGCAATAGACAACCTGCTCAAGGGCGCCGCCGGGCAAGCAGTACAGTTGGCGAATCAGTACTTCGGTTTAGCGCCGGCTGCCGGTCTGACTAAAACCGGAGGCGTGCTATGACAACGCCGCTGGTCATTAAACTTGGCGGCCGGGCACTGGTGGATGTTGATGCTCTTGCTCAGCTGTTACCAACTATTGCCCGGCTGGCTGAATTGCGGGCACTGGTATTGGTCCACGGTGGTGGCGAACAAGTGCAGACGCAACTGGAGCAACTCGGATATACCAGCGTCAAAACCGCTGGTCAGCGGGTGACGCCAGCTGAACATATACCGGTGGTAGCCGGCGTGCTTGCCGGCGATGTCAATTCCCGCTTCTGTGCGCAGGCACAGCAGTACCAGCTGAACGCTGTCGGCCTGACCCTGTTTGCCGGCGATAGCATCCGCTGCACCGTAGATGCGGGGCGCGGCGCTGTAGGCGTGCCCGAGCCGGGTAATCCCAAACTGCTTGAATTGCTGATTGATCGTGGTTTTATTCCGGTGTTGTCTTCAATTGGCATCAGCGCCAGCGGCGAACGGCTGAATGTAAATGCTGATCTGGCCGCCGGTGCCGTCGCCCAGCTCCTGCATGCCGACCTGATTCTGCTCACCGATGTACCGGGAATTCTCGATGCCCGGGGCGATCTGATTGAACTCATCTATGCCGACCAGGCCGAGCAGCTGATTGCCGATGGCACCGTGCGCGACGGCATGCTGGTTAAACTCAACGCTGCTGTGCAGGCCGCCCGTGCTTCGCGACGAAGTATCGCGGTGGCCGGCTGGCAGGATGCCACCTCGCTTACCCGTCTGGCAAAGGGTGAAGCCGCCGGTACCCGCATTCGTCTTTAACTTGCCCCTATTTTCAAAAATCAGCTATACGGAATCATAACTAATGCAGGATTTTCTTATGCTGCGGGATCACAGCCCGCAACAGATCGCCGGGTTACTGGAGCTCAGCCACACCATTAAGCAGCGCCCGGGGCAATGGTCAAGCGCGCTGCAGGGAAAAAGCATTGCGCTGTTGTTCGAGAAGCCGTCACTGCGGACCCGTGCCAGCTTCGCCGCAGGCATTAACCGGCTGGGTGGCCACAGCATTTTTCTGGACGGTGCCGAGGTAATGGGTAAGCGCGAGCCAGTCAGCGATGTGGGTTCGAATCTGGCGCTCTGGCATGAAGCCATTGTGGCACGCGTATTTGCCCAGAACACGCTGACCGAACTGGCCAAGGCTTCAGACAAACCGGTGATTAATGCGCTGAGCGATCAATGCCATCCCTGTCAGGCGATGGCGGACCTGCTGACCCTGCAGGAATGCCTGGGCGACCTGGGCAAGGTACACCTGACCTGGATCGGCGATGGCAATAATGTCTGTCAGTCCCTGATGGCCGGCACCGCCCTTACCGGCATGCATTTTCAGGTAGTCACGCCTGAGGGGTACGCACCGGACGCCGCGCTGCTTGCTGAAGCGCAGGCTTTTGCGAAAGCCAGTGGCGGCAGCGTCACCCTCGAGCACCGCCTGAGCCAGTTGCAGGCCACCGATGCAGTTTATACCGATACCTGGCTGTCGATGGGCCAGCAACGTGATGCCGACCAATTGCTGCGCGACTTTGCGCCCTATCAGGTGAACAGCGCGTTAATGAGCCGACTTAAAGCACGTTATTTTATGCACTGCCTGCCCGCCTACCGGGGCCGCGAAGTGAGTGCCGAGGTGGTGGACGGTCCGCAGTCGTTAATTTTACAGCAGGCGGAAAACCGCATGCATGCACAGAACGCTATTTTAGTTACTTTATTGAACGGGGTTGAGGCATGAATACGTCAGTGAATAAGTCAGTAAAAAAAGTGGTTTTAGCCTATTCCGGTGGTCTGGATACCTCAGCGATCGTGCCCTGGCTGAAAGAAAACTACGACTGCGAAGTGGTCGCTTTTGTCGCCGATGTCGGCCAGGGCGATGAGGAACTCGAAGGGGTTGAAGCCAAAGCCATTGCCTCTGGCGCCAGCAGCTGCCGAATAGTGGATCTGAAGGAGAAATTCGCCCGCGAGGTGATTTATCCAACCCTGAAAACCGGCGCTATTTATGAAGGTCAGTACTTGCTGGGCACTGCCCTGGCGCGGCCTATTATCGCTGAAGCTCAGGTGATGGTCGCCCGGGAAGTTGGCGCCGATGCCCTGGCGCACGGCTGCACCGGCAAAGGCAACGATCAGGTCCGGTTTGAATCTGCCTTCGCGGCGCTGGCGCCTGAGCTCGCAGTTATTGCCCCCTGGCGGGAGTGGAGCATGCGCTCACGGCCGCAGTTGCTGGCTTACCTCGCCGAGCGCAACATACCATGTAGCGCCTCAGCAACCAAAATCTATAGCCGTGACGCCAATCTCTGGCATATCTCCACCGAAGGCGGTGAGCTGGAGGATCCATGGTGTGAGCCCTCCGAGCAGGTCTGGAGCTGGACCCGTTCACCCGAGCAGGCACCTGATCAGCCCCAGTATCTGGAGCTGCGCTTCGAAAAAGGCGAGCTGACCCACCTGGATCAGGTATCCGTGAGCCCGGTTGAAGCCATTCTTAAGCTCAATGTACTGGGTGGTGATCACGGTGTCGGCCGCCTGGATATGGTGGAAAACCGGCTGGTGGGGATGAAGTCGCGGGGCTGCTATGAAACCCCTGCCGGGACCATTTTATACGCAGCACTGCAAGGCCTCGAAAGCCTGGTGCTGGATCGTAGCGCGCTGGATTACCGCATCCGTATTGGTAATGAATTCGCTCAGCTGATGTATGACGGGCGCTGGTTTACACCATTACGTTCCGCCATGCTGGCGGCTGCAGCCACCATTGCCGAGCCGCTTAGCGGTGAAGTAGTGGTCAAGCTTTATAAAGGCCAGGCTACTGTGGTGCAACGGCGCTCGCCGAATAGCCTGTATTCCAGCGCGTTTGCAACTTTCGATGAAGATGAAGTGTACAACCAGAAGCACGCCGAAGGCTTTATCCGGCTTTATAGTCTGGCCAGCCGCATTCGTGCTTTGCATCAGGTTGAAGGGGGAGAATAACCATGAGCCTCTGGGGTGGACGTTTCAGTACGCCAAGTGCTGCTGAATTTAAACAATTTAATGACTCGCTGAGCTTTGACTACGTGCTGGCGCCTTTTGATATTCAGGCCTCGCAGGCCTGGGCAACGGCACTGCATCAGGCCCGGCTGCTGACGGCGACAGAAAACCAGCAACTGCAGCAGGCGCTAGGCGATCTGGCGCGTGCGGTGGCGGCCGATCCAAAGCTGCCGCTAAGCGCTGATGATGAAGATATCCACAGCTGGGTTGAAGCCCAGCTGATTGACAAAATCGGCGCAACGGCGAAAAAACTGCATACCGGCCGCAGCCGCAACGATCTGGTTGCCACTGACCTGCGCCTGTTCTGCAAGCAGTTGGCGCAGCAACTGATCACGGCCAATCTTGCCGCCATCAATGCCCTGCTGAGCTTCGCTGAAACCTATAGCGATACGCTCTTACCGGGCTACACGCACCTGCAACGGGCCCAGCCCATCGTTGCCGGGCACTGGGCGCTGGCTTATGTGCAGATGCTGCAACGTGATGTCAGCCGGCTGCGTGACGCGGTCAAACGCATGGACGTATGCCCGCTGGGCAGTGGTGCGCTGGCGGGTACGACCGCGCCGCTGGATCGCGAAAACCTGGCCCACGACCTGGGCTTCCGTCTGGCCAGTGAAAATAGTCTGGATGCGGTTTCGGATCGCGACTTCGCGCTGGATCTGCTCAATGCGGCCAGCAATGGCATGCTGCATTTGTCACGCCTGGCCGAAGACGTCATCTTCTATTGTTCCGGGGAGTCCGGCTGCTTTGCTATGAGCGATCGCATCAGCAGCGGCTCGTCACTGATGCCGCAAAAGAAGAATCCGGATTTGTTTGAGTTGCTGCGCGGTAAAACCGGGCGCGTGCTTGGCCATCAGCACGCATTGCAGATTACCCTCAAAGGCCTGCCTATGGCCTATAACAAAGATATGCAGGAAGACAAAACCGGCCTGTTTGACGCCCTGCTGACCTATCAGCAGTGCCTGCAAATGCTGGCCTTCGCTATACCTGAGTTGACGGTCAATAGTGAGCATGCTGCCCGCCAGGCGGCGCTGGGCTACAGCAACGCCACCGAACTGGCCGACTACCTGGTCAGTAAAGGCATGCCATTCCGGGACGCCCATCATGTTACCGGCGAAGTCGTCCTGCTGGCGCAACAACAGGGCCTCGCGCTGGAACAGTTATCAATCGCACAGTTTAATTCAGTAAGCGACCTGATCGGCGAGGATGTCTACCCAATCCTCGAAATTAGCTATGGACTGAACAAACGTAGCGCCCTTGGCGGCACCGCTCCGAAGGCTGTAAAGACCGGACTCAAACACGCGCAGGACTGGCTTCATGCCGCCGAGGCGGCGAGCAAACATGTGCGCCAGGCGCGCTTGAGTGATGTGGATAAAATCTGCGAACTGATCGCTTACTGGGCGGAACAGGGTGAGAACTTGCCGCGAAACAAAGCCGATATCATGCAGGCAATTCACGGCTTCGCGGTCGCGGAAATCAATGATGAGGTGGTCGGTTGTGCGGCTCTTTATGTGTATAGCACCGGGCTGGCTGAAATTCGCTCGCTGGGGCTGTTTCCGCAAGCCCAGGGCAAGGGTCTGGGCGCGGAGCTGGTGGCTTGGCTATTGTGGAAGGCCCGTGAGCTGGGCATCAGCCGGACCATAGTGCTGACCCGGGTACCTGAGTTTTTCGGCCGGCTGAACTTCCGGCTGACCGTAAAAGAAAAGCTACCCGAAAAAGTCATGAAAGACTGTGATATTTGTCCGCGCAAGGATAACTGCGACGAAATCGCTCTGGAATACTGGCTATAAAGTCTTGCGTGCCTTCAGATCGTGTCGTCCGGGGCATCTTCAGGGATCGGCAGGCCGCGGCGGGCCAGCTCGGCGCGCACTTCTGCCGGAACCTTATGCGGATTATCTTTGCGCAGATCAGCGTCGGTCGGCAGCGGCTGGCCGGTAAAGGCATGTAAAAAAGCTTCACATAGCAGCTCGCTGTTCGTCGCGTGACGCAAGTTTTTGCATTGCCGGCGGGTGCGTTCGTCAGTCAGTACTTTGAGTACGCGGGTGGGGATCGAAACCGTAATTTTCTTTACGTGTTCGCTCTTCTGCCCGTGCTCAACATACGGATATATATAGTTGCCATCCCATTCCATACTGTGCCCTCTGCGAAACCCCTGACTGAGAAACCCCAACTTTTGTGAGGATTGTACCGAGGTCGGCGCCGCAGTCAACTTTATACCTATAGCTGTCTATACGTCTTTATTTGCCAAGCCTGGTTTATGTTGCTTTAATGCACTGCAGGAGCGCCGTATAATCGGTTTTTTGTGCTTATTTTTCAACAGGGGAACGCACACGCATCATGGTGGTTGAGGTTCAGGTTAGTTCACAGCAGATAGACACTGTAGCCGAGCAGGTACAGGTACATAAATTTGGGGGTAGCAGCCTTGCTGATGCCTACTGTTACCGCCGTGTAGCTCGTATTGTTACCGAATATGCCGGCGCCAGTGATTTGGTGGTGGTATCAGCTGCGGGGGATACCACTAACCGCATTCTGGCCATTATCGATGCCCGCCAAAACGCCGATGAAGGCGTGGCCGAGGTGCTACTCAAGCAGCTGGAAAAATATCAGCAGGGTTTGATCGGTGATTTACTGAGCGCAGATCATAAAGCCCGCATGATGGACCTGTCGCGCAAGGACTTTAAACGCTGGTATGCCTGGCTGAACGGCGAAGAGACCATCGAAAACCGGGCTGAGCTGCTCTCTTATGGCGAGCTTTGGTCTGCCCGGCTGTTGGCGACTCTACTGCAACAGCAGGGTGGCCGGGCCGACTGGATTGATGCCCGCACCTTCCTGGTCGCGGATGATGCGCCTGAACCACTCATCCGCGTTGAGCCGTCCCGCGCTGGCTTGCTTAACCGCATCGCCCCACATCCTGGCACCCGCTTTATCGTCACCGGTTTTATCTGTGCGGACCCTGAAGGCAACTCGCTGATTCTGGGCCGCAACGGCAGTGACTATTCGGCGACCCTGGTCGGCAGCCTGATTGATTCAAAACAAGTGACGATCTGGAAAGACGTCGCCGGCGTTTACTCTGCGGATCCACGCAAAGTGGAACGCGTGGTCAGCTTGCCGATTCTGGACTGGCAGGAAGCCGAAGAACTGGCCCGCCTGGGCAGCCCGGTATTGCACCCGCGCACTTTCCAGCCGGTTAACCGCGACCGCATGGTTATTGCTGTGCGGTCCAGCCTGAAGGTTGAAAACCAGCAAACCCGTATTGGGCAGTACGAAGACACCGAACCCCGTGGCAAAGTACTGACGGCGCTGGCCGAGGTGGTGCTGTTCCGTGTCAGTTTGCGTGATGCCAAACTGGTGGAGAAATTTGAAGAACTGGAACTGACCCCGCTCATCAGCTGGAACGATCTCGATAGCCAGCATGCCTATTACGCTTACCATCAGAACCATTTGTATTTTATGGAAGGCTGGCTGGAAGAAATCGACGTCAGCAACCAGGTTGTGCAGATGCAGGGCTATTCGATGATCGCCCTGGTGGGTAACCGTATTCAGGAAACCGATCAGTACAAAACTTTCAAACAGGAACTCAGTGAGCAGAACCTCAAGCGCCTGAGCTTTACCCCCGACAATAATGCGGTGGTGGCCATCCTTGAGCAGAAAATGGATAACCGCCTGCTCAACCGGTTGCACAGCCAACTGTTTAATTACCGCCGTAGCCTGGGCGTACTGGTGGTTGGCCGCGGTAATATTGGTAGTGCCTGGCTGGCCCTGTATCGGCGGCTGCGCGAGCGCATCAACGAACAAATGGACGTGCGGATTATCGGCATTCTGAACTCCACTCGCATGTGGCTGGATTATAACGGCGTTGACTTGAATGACTGGGAAGCCAGCTTCGAGCAACTGGCGCGGCCATATGACCTCAGCCAGCTCATCCCGGAACTACCGAACGCGCCCTATGATGAGCTGGTGATGCTGGATCTAACCGACGCCGTGCCGGTGGCGCAACTGTATCCGAGCTTCTTTGCCAACGGTGTGCACATCATCAGTGCTAACAAACGCGCCGGCGCATCAAATGAATCGCAATACAACGAGATCCGCACCATTCAGCGCGAGTACGAGCGCGAGTGGTACTATAACACCACCGTGGGTGCTGGCCTGCCACTGAATTACGCCTTGAATGACTTGCGTAACTCAGGTGACTCGATCCGCAGCATTTCCGGTATTTTTTCGGGAACCATGTCGTGGTTGTTCGAGAACTTCAACAGCGAGGTTAAGTTCAGCGATCTGGTACGCGAAGCTAAAGAGCGCGGCCTGAGTGAGCCCGATCCGCGGGAAGATTTATCTTGTCAGGATATCGTCCGTAAACTGCTGATTCTGGCCCGTGAAATCGGTTTGCGGCTGGACTGGCAGGACATCGATGTGGAAAGCCTGCTGCCGGAGCAACTGGCTGATATTTCGCTAACCGAATTTATGGACAGGCTGCCAGAGCTGGATGACGAAATGCATGCACTCTATGCCGATGCCCAGAAGACCAGCAAAGTACCGCGCCTGTTGGCCAGCTTTGCGGTGCAGGATGACGACAGCGTGCGCGCCCGCGTTGGCATCGAATACATTCCTGAAGGCGATATGCTGGCGAACCTGATCCCGGGCGAGAATATTTTTGTGATTTATACCGACTGGTATCACGAAATGCCGCTGGTTATCAGCGGTCCGGGAGCCGGTAAAGAAGTGACTGCGGGCGGCGTACAGTCTGACTTAAATCAGCTGCTCAGCCGCCTCAGTAAAAAAGGGCTGAATTAATACCTTTAGTCAGAAAATTGAATCGTCATCGTCATCAAATACGTTTGGTGACGATTTCCCTTCGGTATATTCCTTTGGCGCTGTGCCCGGCAGGAAGTACTCAAAGCGCGTGGTATAGTCGCTATCACGGCTTAACTTGCCGGTTTTTAGATCGATGCGTGCAGAGACAATGCCCGGAGGAATATCAAAGGATTCAGCAGCGACATCTTCTACCGCTGTTTCCATAAAATCAATCCACATCGGCAGCGCCGTTTTAGCGCCACTTTCTGCACCGCTGACTTCCTGTTCATCGCTGCCCAGATTCGGATTAATACTGGTCGCGCCAAGCGCCCGCTCAGTGTTATCAAAACCAACCCAGCTGGTGGTTGCCAGACCGCTCACGAAGCCTGAAAACCAGGTATCCCGCACATCATTGGTGGTACCCGTTTTACCGGCAATATTACGGCCAACTGTATCGATCAGCTTATCGGACCGCTGAATACGCCAGGCCGTGCCGTTCCAGCCCGTTTTATGAGCCCAGCTACCGCCGCCCCATATCGCTGAATTCATACCCTGGGTCACCAGGAAAGCATTCTGCTCGCTAATCACCTGTGGAGCCTGTAACACCTCGCGTTCACCGTTCTCACACAGCATGCAGGCTACCGCCGGGCGCGCCGCAAAAATTTCTTCGTCAGCTGCGGTGGTAATGCGCTCAATGAAATAAGGCGTTACCAGGAAGCCACCGTTTGCGAATACGGCGTAACCGCGGGCAACTTCAAGTGGTGTCATCGACGCCGAACCCAGAGAGAGTGACTCGTTGCGGGGCAGCTCGTCGAAATCAAAACCAAAGCGCGTCAGATGATCGACCACCGTGTTTATGCCCATTGCCCGCAACAACCGCACCGACACCACGTTTTTTGATTTTGCCAGGGCTTCGCGCAGTGGAATGGGCCCCTCGTAAACATCCGGCGAGTTGCGCGGCCGCCAGGCAATTCCGCTACCAGGATTCCACTGATTGATTGGGGCATCGTTAACCAGCGTCGCCAGGGTAAAGTTGTTATCCAGCGCGGCAGAATAAATAAAGGGCTTAATGTTGGAGCCGATCTGACGTTCAGCCTGAATCGCGCGGTTGTATTGACTCAGGCGGAAACTATAGCCACCCACGGCGGCGGCGATGCCGCCGTCATGGGGTCGCAGCGCAACAATCGCGGCACCCGGCTCGGGTACCTGTGCCAGGCGCCAGCCACCCTCAGTCAACCGAATCCGTACCTGATCGCCAACTTTGAGGATATCGCTGGCCTGCTCTGGCGCGGCGCCCTGACGCTCAGCATGGATGTAGGGGCGGGCCCATTTCAGTCCATCCCAGTCGATCTCAATCAGGGAGCCCATCTGCGCCATGACTTGTGCCGAGCGCTCACCAACCGCGGTTACTGCAGCCGGATAAGTCAGCCCAACCTGATCAATATTACGCAGGTAGCTGATAATCTGCTCAGCTGTCCAGGGGTTG
Source organism: Pseudidiomarina sp. (assembly GCF_033722695.1). Taxonomy (GTDB): domain Bacteria; phylum Pseudomonadota; class Gammaproteobacteria; order Enterobacterales; family Alteromonadaceae; genus Pseudidiomarina. The sequence continues at coordinate 48,616 of NZ_JAWVYM010000012.1, forward strand.
GCCGCGTCAAACAGCACGGCATCAGGACCACGATAACCGTGACGCTCATCATAAGCATGCAGATTCGCTTGCACCGCACGCTGTGCTGCCCGCTGCTGCTTAGCACTGGCAGTGGTATAAACTTTCATGCCCAGGTTGTAGGCATCATCTTCGCCATAACGGCTGACCATTTCTGCCCGTACCATTTCGGCCAGATAAGGCGCGGTCATGGTGACTTCCGGCCCGTGCAGGCGGGTTTCGATGGGCTCCGCCAGAGCCGCGCGATATTCCGGCAGGGTGATCATGCGTTCCGCCAATAACCGGCCCAGCACCACCGAACGACGTTCCCGGGCCCGCTCTGGATTAGAAATCGGGTTCATCGTTGACGGCGCTTTAGGTAAGCCGGCAATCATCGCCATCTGCGCCAGCGTCAGATCATTAACGTCCTTACCATAGTAAACCTGCGCGGCGGCGCCGACACCATGGGCACGGTGGCCGAAGGTGATCTTATTCAGATAGAGTTCCAGGATCTCGTCTTTGGTTAGCTGGCTTTCAATATGCAGCGCAATAAAAGCTTCGCGGACTTTACGCGACCAGGTTTGCTCAAAACTCAGGTAAAAGTTACGCGCCAGTTGCTGAGTAATGGTACTACCACCACTTTGAATCTCGCCGCTGGTAACCAACTGAAAGAACGCCCGACCGACACCGATCGGGTCAATCCCAAAATGCTCGTAAAAGCGTTGATCTTCAGTAGCCAGAAATGCATTGATCAATGGCTGAGGAATTTCTTCAAGTTTGAGAGGAATTCGGCGTATTTCACCGAACTGCGCGATCAGCTCTCCGTCAGATGAGTAGACCTGCATTGGCGTCTGTAAGCGGACATCTTTGAGTTCAGCGACACTGGGCAGATCGCTACGCAGGTATAGGTACAGTGAACCAACCACCAGCACACCCACGACCATAAGACCGAGTAAGCTATATAGGGACCACTTTACAAATTTCACTCAAGATTCCTTTGCCAGTTGCTATCTAGGGCTGCATATTATAGAAAGATAACTGAATAATCATAATAGTTATTAAAATAACATGAGGATTTTTTGCACTATACTTACGTTTGCGCGTACTATGATTATCGGCATATAGGCATTTTAATAATAAAATACAATCCGCGTGCCTGATGGGGAGAACCGTATTATGGGGCTGTTTGGTCTGGGTAAAACACCCGGTCTTGGCATTGATATTAACACCGACGCCGTTAAAGCGCTGGAACTGTTACCGCAAGGGGATTCCTACCAAATCACCCGAGTGGCGGAACTGCCGTTGCCGAAAAACCTCATCACCGATGATGAAATTACCGATATCGAGCAACTTAGTAAGACGCTTCAGCAACTCCGCAAAAAAACCGGCAGTAGCCAGCGCGACGTGGTGGCAGCGGTGTCGGGCAGCCAAGCCATTTCCAAGCAAATTGCCGTCGGCAACGAACTGGACGATGATGCCATCGCCGAAAAAATTGAATCTGAAGCCGAAGCGCTGATTCCTTTCCCTATTGCTGAAGTCCGCTACGATTTTGAGAGCCTTGGTGAACACCCGACTTTAACAAATCAACAGCGCATTCTGGTCACTGCCACCCGCACGGTAAGCGTCGACAGCCGCGTCGAAGCACTGGAACAGGCCGGCTTTAAAGTAAAAATTATGGATGTCGACAGCCAGGCAATTTTGCGCAGCTGTAATTACCTGTTGCCGCACATGGCTCCTGAAATGCTGGAAAACTCGTTACCGGTACTGGTGCTCGACATTAGCGTCACCGCCATCCACACCATTGTCATTGCCCAGGGTGAAGTGACCTTCTCGCGGTTTCAGTCAGGTGGTTTACAGCCCCTACTGAAGGCACTGGATGAAGAGGAAAATGGCGACGGAGAGGGTAGCGAAGCACATCGCGAAATACTGGCCCGCCTGCGGGCTGGTGAAATTGACGACAACACCAGCCTGGTGATTCATGATGCCCTAACTAATCTGTGGTCACAGGTTAACCGGGGTATCCAGATTTATCAGAGCAGCGCCCCGAAGAAAGGTTTTGCCGGCGTGGTACTGGTAAATACCGGTGGTATGCTGCCCGTGCTGAAGGATTTTATTGATCAGCAGATTGACCAACCGGTGCTGTCGCTTAACCCGTTCGACCACTTTGAATTAGCAGACAGTTACTCCCATTTGCGCGCTCATGGCCCGCGTTTCGTGGAAGTACTTGGCCTGGCTTTACGGAGCTTTACCCCATGGCACACGTAAACCTGCTGCCCTGGCGCGAATCCGCCCGCCAGCGCGCTAAAAACTTATTTGCGATTCATGCGGTACTGGCCATCGGCTGTGCGGCTATTATTTTATTTATTGCCTATACCATTATCGGCACCTATCAGGAACAACAGCAACGCCGGAACCAGTTCCTGCAAGGCCAGATCCAGGTGCTGGATGCACAGATCGCTGAGATTCAGGACATCAATAATCAAAAGGATGAAATTGTCAGCCGCATGAAGCTGATCCAGTCACTGCACCAGGATCGCAACACAGCGATTTTAATCTTTAACGAGCTGGCCCGGCGCACTCCCGAAGGCGTGCATCTGCTGACCGCCGAAAAGAACGGGATGCAACTGTCCATTAATGGCCGCACGGTTTCCAATAACCGCGTGGCGGAGTTTCTGCGTGAACTCAAGAACTCAGAAATATTTAGCCAGCCGGAGTTACGCGAAGTGGTGGCCGATCGGGTGCCTACTACCCGGGGTGCACAGCTGAGCGCCTTTTCGCTGGTCGTGTCCATTACCCCGCCCGCCGAACCTGAGGAGGTGAAACCATGAAGATCGACATGGATAGCCTGCGCGAGCTCGACATTAATGAGCTGCCCTGGTGGCCTCGTCCGTTCCGTATCGCGGTGCTGGTGATTCTGGCGCTGGTGGTGCTGGGTCTGGGTTACCATTTTTTGCTGGCCGACGAATGGGCGAGCTATAAGCGTGAACAAAGTAAAGAAGCGCAGCTTAAAACTGATTACCGGACCAAGTATCAGACGGCGGTCAATCTGCCGGCTTATCGCGAACAGCTGAAACAACTGAATGCCGATCTTGAAATCTTACTGGCGATGTTACCGAACGATGATGAGACACCGAAGTTGCTGGACGATATCACCATGGTCGGCACCCGCAGCGGCCTGAAATTTGACCGCATTGAATGGCTGGCGCCCGAATCCCGTCAGTTCTACACGGCTCTGCCGATGCGCATGGAGCTATCCGGTAGTTACCACCAGATTGGTGACTTTGTCGGTCAGTTAGCCGGTCTGCACCGAATCATCAGTGTTAAGGATTTCACCCTGCAGCGGCGGGATATGGATCAGGGCCTGCGATTATCCGTGCAGGCTGAGACCTATCGCCAGCAAACTCTGAGGACACAGCCATGAACGCCCGCCAAGTTGCCGTAACTGCAGCCCTGGCGAGCGTCTTGTTTGGCTGTGGACAAGCAAGCCATCAGGATCTGGAAGACTTTACCCAGCAGGTTCGCAATGAAGCTGTACCCGGCATCAAGCCCATTGAGCCCCTGCCCGAGTTGCAAAGTATTGCCTATACCGGCGATGACTACCGAAACCCCTTTATGGCAACCCCAATTCAGGCTGCAGCGCAGGTTGCCAGCGGTGCCAATTGCCCACAACCCGATTTACGCCGCCAACGCGGCGAGCTGGAGACGGTTGCGCTTGATCAGCTGTCATTGACTGGCACTTTGCGTAAAGGGGGCGATGATCTGACTGCTCTGGTGATTTCTAATCAGGGCCGACTCTACCGGGTCGAAGAAGGCGATTATATCGGACTCAACCATGGCAAAGTGGTTGCGGTCACCTCACAACATATAGCTATTCGCGAATGGCTGCCCACCGGGGAAGGCTGCTGGCAACAGCGGGATACCACCCTGTCGCTGGCCGGCTCGCAAAGGAGTTCTGACTCATGACGCACTTATTCCGTATCCTGTTGCTGTTGCTCATGATGCCACTGTCGGTGGCCGCTAATGAGTTGGTTCGGATAGAGCAGATCCCGCTGGCCAAAGATCGCTTCAATCTCGAAGCGCACTTTACCGGCCGTGTCGATTCTCCTATCGTCCGGCGTAGCCAAAATCCGCTGATCCATGAATTCTTGCTACTTGGCACTGAGTCTGATTACGCTGACGGCCCGCTTGGGGTAGCCAGCCACCCGCTGCTGAAGTCGGTTGAACTGGTAACCCAGCGGGACGACCTACTACTGCGGGTAACCACCACCAAACCCCTTGAGCACCTGATGAGCCGTACCGAAGATGTTATGGTGTTGGTATTTATTGCCGCAGCCAGCATCCCTGAGGCCCGCGAGGCCCCGGTGCAAAGCGAAGCAGAGCCGCGGGAACGCGCAGCTCCCGAGCCACAGGCGCGGGTGACAACGGCGACGGACAGCGCTCCCTCAGCAGCGGCAGTAACCAATATTGATTTCACCCGTTTGCCCGATGATGTTGGCTTACTACGGTTGTCAGTTAATAATGGTGATGCGGAACATGAAGTGCGCACTATCGGTAACCGGCTGGAACTCACTTTATTCGATACTTACTTGCCTGAAGACCTGCTGTACGTGCTCGATGTCAGTCAGTTTGGCTCACCGGTCGCGCACGTCGAGACCTTCCGCGAAAATGGCAACACACTGATCACAGTAACCGGCAAAGAGGCTTTCCGGCATCAGTTGGAGCATCTGGGTAACGACTTTAACCTGAAACTTTTTACTATTGATGACGACCGCAGTGAGGCCTTTGCTGATGGCAGCCGGCAGCCAATATCCCTGAACTTCCAGGACGTTCCCGTCCGTCAGTTACTGCAGATTCTGGCGGAAGAAAACGGTCTGAATCTGGTCGCCAGTGAGTCGGTTACCGGCAATATCACCCTGCGCCTGGAGAACGTCCCGTGGGAACGCGCTCTGGAAACTATCCTGCGGGTAAAGGGCCTGGCCAAACGTATTGACGGCAATATTCTGATTGTCGCGCCAGCAGCAGAACTGGCCCAACGCGAACAACAGGAACTGGAAGCGTCGCAGCGGATGTCAGAGCTGGCGCCACTGAGCAGCTCCTATATTCAGATAAACTACGCGAAGGCCAGCGAAATCGCCTCCATTCTGCGTACTGAAAGTTCCGACCTGTTATCAGCCCGTGGCGCAGTCACGGTAGATGACCGGACTAATACCCTGCTGGTGCGTGACACCGCGGAGCAAATTGCTAACGTGAAAGCCATGGTCGAAGTGCTTGATATACCCGTCAAGCAGGTCATCATTGAGGCACGCATGGTGACAGTACGGGACAACATCAGCGACGAACTGGGTATTGAATGGGGTTTATCGAATCCAAACATGTCTGAGCCTGATTTGTTCGGCTCCGACACTGACGTTTCCGGTGACTTCAACGTGAACCTGCCCGTTTCAAATCCGGCCGCGACCTTCGGCATGCAGATCGCGAAAATGGCTGACGGCCGTATTCTCGACCTGGAGCTGTCGGCGCTGGAGCGCGAGAACAAAGGCGAAATCATCGCCAGCCCGCGTATAACGACGGCTAACCAGAAGCCAGCCTACATTGAACAGGGTACGGAGATCCCTTACGTGGAAAGCGCCTCATCGGGCGCTACTTCGGTGCAGTTCAAAAAAGCGGTGCTTGGTTTGCGGGTAACACCGCAGATTACCCCGGACAACCGCGTGATTCTGGATCTGGTCATTACCCAGAATACCCGGGGTGATACAGTTTCCACGCCAACGGGCCCGGCGGTATCCATCGACACTCAGGAGATCGGCACCCAGGTCCTGGTCGAAAATGGCGAAACCATTGTATTGGGTGGTATTTATCAGCAGCAAATTCTGAATGACATTACCAAGGTGCCGCTACTGGGCGATATCCCATACGTTGGCGTGCTGTTCCGCAACGAGAGCCAGATTCATGAAAAGCGTGAACTGCTGATATTTGTGACACCGCGAATTGTCACTGATCTGCCTTAAACCTTGCTTAACTAGCTGTTACTTGCGATAATCCGCCCTCTTTTTGGATTGGGTTAAGGATGGTCTCGAGACACTCCGGATTCCGCGAGTCACAGCTAGTTAATGAGTGAAGTAAAGCAACAATATGGCTGAAAAACGTAATATTTTCCTGGTTGGCCCCATGGGGGCTGGTAAAAGCACAATAGGCCGGCAGTTAGCCCGCCAACTCCACCTTGAATTCTTCGATTCTGACGCAGAAATTGAACGCCGCACTGGCGCCGATATCGCGTGGGTCTTTGAACTTGAAGGCGAGGAAGGTTTCCGTGCGCGGGAAGAAAAAGTTATCGAAGAACTGACCGAGAATACCGGTATTGTACTGGCTACCGGCGGCGGCTCAATTCTGAGCAAAGAAAGCCGTAACCGTTTGTCTGCCCGCGGCATTGTTGTGTATTTACAGACCACTATCGATAAGCAACTGGCCCGCACCCAGCGCGATAAGCGCCGGCCGCTGATCTCTGAAGCTGAAAACCCGCGTGAAGTACTTGAAACCCTGGCTGATTCACGCAATGCGTTATATGAAGAAATTGCTGACGTGATTGTCCGTACCGACGATCAGAGTGCTAAGATTGTAATCGACGAAATTATCGAGAAAGTCGGCTTGTAACTTCCCGGAGGCGCACATGCAGACACCCGTGCAGCACGACATGCATCATTGCATTACGGTGGGGCTGGATGAGCGCAGCTATCCCATTTATATTGGCCGCGACCTGTTCGCCCAGCTTTCCCGACTGCTGCCGCAGTTACCCAAGCAAATCCTGATTGTTACCAATCAAATCGTTGCGCCTCTGTATCTGGCGGCCGTGCAGCAAGCCCTTGGCGAGCACCGACTGGTCACCCATGTGATCGGTGACGGCGAAGCCGAAAAAAGCCTGCACAACTACCAGCAAATCATGGATACCCTGATTGCCCATAACTTTAACCGCGACTGCGCTGTTATCGCCCTGGGCGGCGGCGTAGTCGGCGATCTCGCAGGCTTTGTGGCGGCGACATTCCAGCGTGGCGTCAGCTTTTATCAGATACCAACAACCTTATTGGCCCAGGTCGACTCGTCAGTGGGCGGCAAAACGGCGGTTAACCATCCTGGCGGGAAGAACCTGATTGGCGCCTTCTATCAGCCCCAGGCGGTAGTTATCGATACTGACTGTCTGGTCACCTTAACTGACCGTGACTACGCCTGCGGGCTTGCTGAGGTCATCAAATACGGCATTATTCACGATGCTGAGTTTTTTGGCTGGCTGGAAGCACACAGCCAGGACCTGGTCCATCGCGAGCCGCAGGCGGTCACATACGCCGTGCGCCGTAGCTGCGAAATTAAAGCTGAGATTGTGGCCGCCGATGAGCGCGAGCAGAATCAGCGCGCGCTGCTAAACCTGGGTCATACTTTCGGTCATGCCATCGAAGCAAGTCACTATGACAGCTGGCATCATGGCGAGGCCGTCGCCGCCGGAACCGTTATCGCCGCAGAGTTCATGCGCCAGCAAGGCGAACTGGCCGAGCCGGAAGCCCAGCGCATCAAGACTTTATTGCAGGCCTGTAACTTACCTGTGGTTGCCCCAAAAATGCCGCTCAGCCAGTGGCAGGACTACATGCAACGTGATAAAAAGGTCAAAGCCGGGCAACTGCGGCTGGTCTTGCCAACCGCTATCGGTGCCGCCTGCTTGCGGACGGTCACGGATTGGGATAGCGTCGCCAGGGCCATTGATCGTTGCAGCGAACACGACTGACCGGATACCAACATCATGCAAAAAAACCGGGCCTTTCTGAAATGGGCGGGCGGAAAATACAATCTGATCGAGCCAATTACCGCTTTGTTGCCAGAGGGGAATAAGCTCATTGAACCCTTCGTGGGTGCCGGTTCCGTATTTCTGAACTCGGATTACGACGCTTATCTGCTTAATGATGTAAATCCGGATCTGATCAATCTGTTCAAGACCGTTAAAAAGCGCCCCCAGCGCTTTATCACCGACGCGAAAAAGCTCTTTGCGCCGGCCTGTAACTCAGCCGCGGCCTACTATGCCATGCGCCGCCGGTTTAACGACAGCCGCGACATTTACGAACGCGCGCTATTGTTCCTGTACCTGAACCGGCATGGCTACAACGGTTTGTGCCGTTACAACAGCTCAGGCCAGTTTAACGTGCCCTTTGGCCGCTATCTGCGCCCCTATTTTCCTGAAGCTGAAATTGAATTCTTCGCCGCCAAAGCCAAGCGTGCGACTTTCACCTGCCTGAGCTTTGAGAAAGTATTCCGCCGCGCCCGCCAGGGTGATGTCATTTATTGTGACCCGCCCTATGCGCCGCTGACTACCACCGCCAGCTTTACCAGTTACGCCACCGGTGGCTTTAACCTCGAGCATCAGCACGAGCTGGCCCGGCGGGCCGCCCATGCAGCGCACAAACGGGGTATTCCGGTGCTGATCAGTAACCATGATACCGACCTCACCCGCCTACTGTATGAAGATGCCTCATTACAGAGCCTTCAGGTTGCGCGTTTTATCAGCCAGAATGGCGCTAAGCGCGGTAAAGTCGCCGAACTGCTGGCGTTGTATAGCCCCGAACCGAAGGGGGCTAACGTTATCAATCTTAAGCAACAATTACGGAAGGTCGGCCTATGATCTGGCAGATTAAGCACTTTTCGGAATTAACCACCACCGAATTATACGACCTGCTGCAACTGCGCCAGGACGTATTTGTGGTGGAACAGGACTGCCCGTATCTGGATGCCGACGGCAGCGATCCGCAGGCCTGGCATCTGTTCCGCTATGACGATAACAACCAGCTGGTGGCCTCCGCGCGGCTGTTTAAGCCCAGCGAAACCAACCCCTGGAGTCGTATTGGCCGGGTGGTCACCGCGCGTAGTGCGCGCCGCCAGGGCCTGGGCCGCGATTTAATGACAGAAGCCATCAAGTGGTGTCAGCGCGAAGCACCTGATGGCCCGATTCAGCTTGGCGCTCAGGTGTACCTGCGGGAGTTTTACCAAAGCTTCGGCTTTACCGAAATTGGTGCTGAGTATCTGGAAGACGGTATCCCCCATATTGATATGGAGCGGCAGCCTTAGTGCAAGTGCCTGTAATCGCCGCGACGCCAGAACTACAGCAAACGGCCCGCGATATTGCCACGCGCTGGCAACTGGACTGGCTAGAGCAAAAGCCCGATACAACCCTGCCAAAGTTCGTACTTGAACTCGATACCGAAGGCCTGGCGCTGCGCTGGACCGAGTACCCGAAGATGCTGCCCCTGCGCATCGACTTCGTTGAAGGCAAGACCGCCTTCCGAGCGGCCCATGCGTCGCGTAAGCATGAGGCCATTGCCAGGGCCTGCGGTTTTGCCCGTAACCCCGAACCTCATATTCTCGACGCCACTGCCGGACTGGGCCGCGATGCCCTGGTACTGGCGCAGCTCGGTGCCCGGGTGGCGCTGAATGAGCGGAACCCGGTGGTCGCAGCCTTACTGACCGATGCACTGAAGCGGCTTGAAGCTGTCGCGCCAGAGCTCGCCCGCCGCCTGTATTTTGCCGGCACCGACAGCCTGCAGCCGCGGCAATGGCTCGCTGATCCCGTCGATGTGGTCTATCTTGATCCTATGTATCCGAAAGGCGACAGAAAACAACGTGCTGCGGTTAAGAAAGATATGCAGATGTTCCAGCAACTGGTCGGCTCTGACAGCGATGCCGACTCGTTACTGGATCCGGCGCTGGCAGTTGCCCGCAAGCGGGTGGTAGTCAAACGGCCACAGCACGCTGATTTCCTCGCCGGTCGTAAACCCGAGAGTCAGATTACCGGCAAAAAGCACCGATTTGACATCTATTTCACCGATTATTCCGGAGTATCCTGATGATTGAGAAAAACGATTCGATTCCTTCTGCCACCCTGACTGAACGTGGCGAAGCTGGTATTGATAAGTACGATCCCGAGCTGATCTTCAGTGAGGGCACGCACGTGCTGTTCGGCGTGCCAGGCGCTTTTACCCCCACCTGTTCAGAGAAGCACCTGCCGGAGTTCGTCGAAAAAGCCTCGGACTTCCGTGACGCCGGTGTGAAGAGCGTGGTCTGCGTGTCGGTAAATGACTGCTTTGTGATGGACGCCTGGGGCAAAGATAATAACGTTGGCGACAAGGTCCGTATGCTCGCCGACGGCGATGGCTCCTTCCACGAAAAAATAGGCCTGACTAAAGATACCGGCAGTTTTGGCGGCAAGCGCGCAAAACGCTACGCCATGATTATCCACAATGGCTGCGTGACCGACCTTTTTGTTGAAGAAGACGGCACCTTTGGCGTCAGCCGTGCCGAGCATGTGTTAGAGGCTATACAGAAGAAGTGAGTCAGTACGACGTAGTAGTGATTGGCGCCGGCGCCGCCGGTCTGCATTGTGCAGCCATCGCGGCGGCTCGCGGCCGTTCGGTGCTGGTGCTGGATCACGCCAAACAGGCGGGTAAAAAGATCCTGATCTCCGGCGGCGGGCGCTGTAATTTTACCAATATGTATACCAGCCCCGAGAATTTCATCTCGGCTAATCCGCATTTCTGTAAATCCGCTTTAAGTCGCTACACCCAGTGGGATTTTATCGCCCTGGTTGAGCGCCATGGTATTGCCTACCACGAGAAAACCCTGGGTCAGTTGTTCTGCGATGAATCGGCTAAACAGATCGTCGCGATGCTGATGAGCGAATGCTCGAAGCATGGCGCCCGGGTACAGTTGCGAACCCATATCAAGGAGGTCAGTTCAACCTCAACCGGTTATAAAATAGAAACCGACCAGGGCGATATCAGCGCCGCAAAACTGGTGGTTGCCTGTGGCGGCTTGTCCATGCCCAAGCTCGGCGCCACGCCGCTGGGCTATCAGCTGGCCGAACAATTTGGCCACCGGGTGCTGCCGGTGCGGGCGGGCCTGGTCCCCTTTACCCTGCACGATGCCGATAAAGAGCGCTATGCTGAGCTATCCGGACTGGCGGTGGACAGCGCCGCGAGCAATCAGCGCGCCAGCTTCAAAGAAGCCATGCTGTTTACTCATCGCGGTCTGAGTGGGCCGTCGGTACTACAGATTTCGTCTTACTGGCTGCCGGGCGAACCGGTACAAATGGACCTGCTGCCGGGCACCGATCTCTTTGCTGAACTGACCACATTACGCCAGCAGCGCCCCCGTGCGTTACTGCGTACTTTGCTGCAGCAGTGGCTACCCAAACGTCTGGTCCAGGCCTTCAGCGACCAGTACCAGTGGCCTGATCACAACCTGGCCGACTGTAGCAACGCGCTGCTGCAACAAGTCGCCACTACCATCAACAGCTGGACCATCCGACCCAACGGCACCGAAGGCTATCGCACCGCCGAGGTCACCCTGGGCGGCGTCGACACCGACCAGGTCAGCTCCAAAACCATGCAAAGCAAACTCCAGCCCGGCCTCTATTTTATCGGCGAAGTGCTGGATGTAACCGGCTGGCTCGGCGGCTACAATTTCCAGTGGGCCTGGAGTTCGGCCTACGCCGCCGGCCAGGACGCCTGATATTAAGCAAATTCATAATGGGCAGTCTATACTAGGAGAGCTCGCCTTAGCGCGTAATCTGTTCACAAACTCCTCACGTACACGCTGACAAGTTGGTCTGTACAAATACATATCAGAGAGGACGTCACATGAAAAAGTTTACAGGTTTACTGTTTCCGGTATTCTTCTCGGCCCTTGCCTTTCAAGCAGCATTGGCACAAGAACAAAAAACAGCTTTCGTGCCTTTGCCCTCAGTGCAAGACTTCTCTAAAGGTAATGACGGCTGGGGCTTCGGGCTGGGCTTGGGTATTGAATACGAAACGGCTTATGAAGGGTCGGATGAATTCGGTTTCGAACCCCAGCCTGCTGGTGCAGTACAATGGCGTAGCGGGGATGATGTTTTCTTCTTTGCCGGTGAGGCGCTTGGGTGGCGCGGCCTTCGTTCTGATACCTGGCTATTTGAGGCCACCGTAGCCTTTGATGAGGGTCGTGAAGAAAGTGATTCCGACGACGGTCATCTGGATGGCCTCGGCGATCAGGATGAGAGCGTTGAACTTGTGCTGCAAGGGCGTCGTGCTTTCGATGCCAACTGGCGCAATTGGCTAGTTGGTCGGGTTGTCACCGGTGGTGACGGAAACCTTGGTTTGTTTGGAGTGGGGCACCGCTTCGGTGACCAAATCGACGGCACCGGCTCCGAGGTTAATCTCGTTGCGGTTTTTCACGACAGTGAATACGCCAACAGAGGTTTCGGCATAACCGCAGCCCAGGCCGCTGCATCCGGCTTAGATGAAACCACGCTGAGTGGTGGATTGCGCTCACTCGGTATTGATTACAATTATCGCCATTACATCAATGAGAACTGGCAAATTTTCGGCGAAGCACTTTTTGAATATTACAGTAGTGAGGTTCGGGATAGCCCAATCGCTCGTAGTAACTATGAGGCCGAAGTCGGCATCGGATTCGTTTATATATTTTAGGCAAAGTTGCACGTTCTGGCCTAAGCTTAAGGTATTGTAAGTACTGCGAAACATTGTCGTACTCAGTCATTCAGGAACGAATAAGGAGCAGGTGTGGCGCGAAACCAGCGAGCTGAGACTGAATACAAGCAGCCACCGGAAGTGAACAACGCTGGAGGTAAGCAGAGAACGATTGGCATTGAGCTCGAATTCTCCGGTATTTCGCTGGAGGATACCGAGCGTTTAGTGCGGGACGTTCTGGACGGCGAAACTGTCGATGAAACCGCGGCGGCTCGCACCATCAAGAGCAGTCTGGGTGAATTTAAGGTCGAGCTCGACTGGGACTACCTGAAGCGCAAAGCCAAAGAAGAAGGCGGGGAAGCCGATGGCCTGTCTGAGGACAGCTGGATCAATCACCTGAGTAAAGCCGCTGCCTGGCTGGTACCGATAGAAATTGTCTGCCCGCCGATTGAGTTCGATCAGTTACAGCAGCTGGATCCCTTGATTCGGGCGCTGCAGCAAAGCGACGCCAAGGGTACCTCGGAGTCGATGATTGCGGCTTATGGCACTCACATCAACCCGGAAATTCCCAAGCTGGACGCGCCTACCCTGCATGCCTACCTGCAGGCATACAGCCTGTTGCAGTGGTGGTTGGTGGAAGCCCATCATGTCAACAATACCCGTAAACTAAGCCCCTTTATTGATCTCTATCCGGAAGAATACGTTCTTGAGATCCTCAAGCAGGATAAGCCGGATATGGATCAGCTGATGGATGACTACCTCGAATTCAATCCGAGCCGGAACCGTGCTTTAGATATGTTACCGTTGTTGTGCGAGATCAACAAAGAGCGTGTTCGTGCGGCGGTCGAGGATAAGAAAATCAAATCGCGGCCGACCTTTCATTACCGCTTGCCCGATTGCCGGATCGATGACCCAGACTGGTCACTGGCACGTGAGTGGAATATCTGGTGGCAGGTTGAAAAGCTGGCATACGATCACGACAAGCGCACCGAGCTGTGCGAAAAATTCATCAGTGCGAAGCGTCCGCTAATTGGCGTGAGCCGCAACCGTTGGGTGGAAGAAATTAATACATGGCTAGACCAAGAGTAGGGGTTACCGGGGACGGGCGACGCTGGTCGCCAAGTTGGTGGAGTACACGTATCGCATTATGGCTGGTCGGCGCCAAAGCCGAGCGTATTAGTGTGCGGCATCAAGCTTCAGGCAAGCCGCTGCAGGCAATCATCATAGGCGGTGGCAGTGACATTGGCCCGGAGCATTATGGCGGCGATGTTGAAGCTAAGGTAAAAACCGACCCGGAGCGCGACGAGCTGGAAATGGAATGGATCCAGTATGCTTTTGATGAGGAAATTCCTTTACTGGGCATTTGCCGAGGCGCACAGCTGATCAATGTGGTGCTGGGCGGCAACCTGCATAACGACATCCGCTTCTTGCGTAAGAAAACCTATAACCGTCCGGGCGTGATGCCTACTAAACAGGTGTTTGTCGAGCCCGACTCCTGGCTGGCTGAAGTCTGTAAAAAGACCAAATTGCGGGTCAACAGCCTTCATCACCAGGCAATTAAAGATGCCGGCAAGGGTATCCGCGTGGTGGCTCATGACCTTGATGATATTACTCAGGCCGTTGAACGGCTGGAACATCCGCGGGTGATTGGCGTGCAGTGGCATCCGGAGTATCTGTTTTATATCCCCGCGCAGCTCAGGCTGTTCCGCTGGCTGATTAGTCCGAAAAACTGTCCGCAATAGCTGTTGCCGCGGCAGTACCCCAGAGGCTGCAGGCTGCCGCGGAGGGGTGAAAGCCGTCGGCTGCCATGTACTCGGGGGCGAACGGCAGCTCAAATTTAAGCTGCTCGACCAGCGGATTATTCTGCGCCACCGACGCCATCACGGCGTTTAGCTGGCGGGCCTTGCCACCCAAAAACCAGCGTAACGGTTGTGGTAATGCCGGAAACTTATCCATCGGCGGCACCGCGGTGAGGATAATTTGTCTGACACCGTAGTGCTGCTCCAGCAACCGGCACAGGGCAATAAGATTACGTCGCCAGCGCCCGACGCCGGTATTGCCGGTCACATCGTTCACACCAACAGAAACCACCGCCGCGTCAAAGGCCGCTGGCTTTTGCACGTGCAGCCAGGCCAACAGTTCAGCGCAGCTCAACCCGGATTGCGCCAGCAGCTGCCACTGAACCGAGAAGTGCTGCTGCAAATTACCCAGCAACTGTCCGGTAAGGGCCTCCTCAATGCAGTCTGTGCCCACCCCGGCGGCCGCTGAATCGCCGGTAATCAGTAATCGCAGCGGCGGACCCGATCCCGCTTTCCCCGTCCGGGGACCGGCCGGCTCTGCCAGCCGTGGCGTCTCGCGCCGCACACGCCGCCCCTGACTGATGAGCCAGGGCGCCAAAGGGACAGCTAACAGGCTGGGCAGCATGATCAGGTTTCCATCAACAAACGGTGTAACTCACTTAACGACGCCACTTCATAATGGGGGTCAATACCCTCGGGGCGGGACGCGCCTTGATGGTTTAACCAACAGGTATGAATGCCGGCGTTAATCCCACCCTGAATATCTGAATGCGGATTATCACCAACCATCAGAATGCGATTGCGCTCAGGATGGGTCATTTGCGCAAACGCATGTTCGAAGATGGCAATATCGGGCTTGGCCACACCCACTTCATCGGATATCACCAGTAAATCAAAATGCCCATGTAGCCCGGTGCGTTTTAGTCTGATCTCCTGCAGTTCGGTAAAGCCGTTGGTAATGATGCCTAGCTGAACCTGGCCCCGCAGATCGGTGAGCAGCTCCCGGGCACCCGGCAAGGGCTCACAAATTTCCGCCATTGCCGCCAGAAAGGCGCTGTTCAGTTCGCCGGCAGTGGTATTCAGCCGCTTGCCCCAGGACGAAAACCGCTTGACCTGAAGTTGCTGCGCCGTGATCAGACCGTCCTGATAATCCACCCACAGCGGCTTATTAACGGCTTGGTAGGCATCATAATCGGCCTCAGCGAAATCCACATTGTAGCCACGGAACATCCGTTGCAAGCCCGCGAAGGCATCGAAGTGAAACAGGGTGTCATCGGCATCGAATAGCAGCCAGTCGTAGTTACCAATCATTTTTTTGCCCATGGGAAGTTATTCCGCTAGCTTATTAACTATCTGCTACAGCAACAAGGGGAAACTTCCAATGCCTGCGCCAGCCGAAGTACTCCAGTTCTGGTTTCATGAGCTACAGCCCGACCAGTGGTGGGCAAAAGATGACAAGCTTGATCAGCAAATTGCCAAACGCTTTGCCCCCTGCCTGGATCAAGCAGCTGCCGGTGAGCTCGCCCACTGGCGCGATGAAGCGGAAGGCCGGCTGGCGGAAATCATCGTGCTTGATCAGTTCTCGCGCAATATCTACCGCGGCAAGCCTGAAGCTTTTATGCAGGACAGGGTCGCGCTGGTGCTAGCCCAGGAGGCCATCCGGGTTGGCGCGCACGTGCTGTTAAGCCCGGTGCAACGTAGTTTTCTGTACCTGCCCTTTATGCATAGTGAGTCGCGGCTGATTCAGCAACAGGCGGCGGAACTGTACCGCGACAATGGCATTGATGAAAATTACCGCTTTGCGCTGAAACATCAGGCTATAATTGAGCGCTTCGGCCGCTACCCCCACCGCAACGAAACGCTGGGCCGTGAGTCGACACCGGCTGAACGCCAGTTCCTTAAACAACCAGACTCAGGGTTTTAAATGAAGATATGGGTGGACGCCGATGCTTGCCCCAGCGTCGTCAAAGATATTTTGTACCGGGCCGCAGAACGTAAGGGTATTCCGCTAATTCTGGTCGCCAACCAGCCATTGCGGGTGCCGCCGTCAAAAGTCATTAGCACTTTGCAGGTCAGCTCCGGCTTCGATGTTGCCGACGATGAGATCGTCAAGCGTACCGAACCCGGCGATCTGGTGATTACCAGCGATATCCCCCTCGCTGCTGAAGTCATTGAGAAAGGGGGGCAGGCACTCAGCCCGCGCGGTGAACTATTTACCAGCGACAATATCCGTGGCCGCCTGAACATTCGTGATTTCATGGATACCCTACGCAGCAGCGGCATCCAGAGCGGCGGCCCGGCGCCTTTAAGTCAGCGCGATCGCATGGCTTTTGCCAATCACCTGGACCGCATCCTCGCCCGTGCCAAGTAGCTGCTCTTATTGATAAATTTGCAAAATAACTGTTTATGGTATTTGCTTAGAGAGACGCAACTCAATAAGGAGCACACTATGTTACGTTGGGCGTTAATTTTTTTGATTGTCGCACTTATTGCGGCAGTGCTGGGTTTTGGTGGTATTGCCGGAGCGGCCGCTGAGATTGCCAAAATAATCTTCTATATATTCCTTATTCTACTCGTAATTTCTCTGGTTGCCGGCGCTTTGAGA
>NZ_JAWVYM010000013.1:0-59617 GCF_033722695.1 Pseudidiomarina sp.
ATTCAAAATCCGCCGCTGGTAACAGCGTGGGGGTTCAAGTCCCCCCTTCGGCACCATTTAATCCCGCATAGCAACAATCAGCATGACCAGTCCGCCGGTTATGGCATAAGCGAAAGCACCGTTAAACGAGTTTCCGCCCACTTGTGTTTGCCACATCTGAAACAGTGCGCCACCGATGACAATGAAGCCGCCAAACCAGACCACCATCGCCATACCCGGGCCGATCAGGGCAAAAGTCTTGGCTTGATTGAATACGTCTGCACTCGCGTTTCTGACCTTCCATAGATCCCATGCACCTTTAAACGAAAAAGCGCCGACCAGAAACTCACCGGTCAGGACGATCAGAAAGGCCGCCGTCACCAGCGCAGGATTGGTAACAGCAGGGAAAATCGCTGTACTGTAAACCTGATGATCCGCCATGCTCAGTACATAGCCAATGGCTCCTACTGCGGCATCCCAGTTAGCAATGTTGCCAGCTACATAGAGCCATCCCTGTAGACCAACAAAAATGACCAGAATAATCTTAATATAACGTACACCCATGACTCGCCCCTTATTTTTGGTTGTTATTTGACCAAGTCATTATAGTGCAGGAATCAAAAAGGCATTAACCCGAATTTCTGTTATTATTAGTGCTAATGAAAACAACACAATGGGGTGTTGTAAAGCCATTGAGGATTTATGACAGAACCGACTAAACCAGACACCAACGAACAGCCTGAATACGAGGTTGAAATTCCATCACGTGAAGAGCTGCTTGAAGCGGTGACCGCTCGCCTGAAGCCCATAACGTTCGAGGAGCTGGTTGAGCGCTTTGATTTGCAGGATGAACGTCAGCTGATTGGTCTGAAACGTCGGCTGCGCGCTATGGAGCGGGATGGTCAACTGATTTATACCAAAGCCAACGCTTATGGCCTGCCTGATCGGATGAACCTGATCAAGGGCCGTATTATTGGCCATCGCGATGGCTTTGGCTTTTGTAAGCCTGAGGAAGATGGTGACGATTTATTCATCCCTCATCACCAGATGTATAGTGTGCTTCATGGTGACCGGGTGTTGGTGCAGGAACATGGCACTGACGCCAAAGGGCGGCGCGAAGGGCGCATCGTCCGGGTTATCGAGCCAAACGAGAGCGACATCGTTGGGCGTTATTTTGTTGATCATGATATTGGTATGGTGGTTCCCGACGACAGCCGCCTGAGCCAGGATATTCTTATTCCGGAAGCCGACAAAGGCGGAGCCCGCCATGGCCAGATCGTCATGGTTCGCATTACCCGCCGGCCCAACCGCCGTACCAGCCCTATCGGTGAAGTGATTGAAGTGCTGGGCGACCACATGGCGCCGGGGATGGAGATCGACATCGCTATCCGTGAACACGACATTCCTACTGAGTGGTCAAAAGCGACGGAACAGGAACTGACCCGTTACAGCGAAGTCGTGCCTGAGGAAGCCTATAAAGGGCGCAAGGATCTACGGGATCTGCCACTTATCACTATTGACGGCGAGGATTCACGGGATTTCGATGACGCGGTTCATGCCGAGCCGGATGGCGATGGCTGGCGGCTCTGGGTCGCGATCGCTGATGTAAGTTATTACGTACGGCCGAATACGGCGCTGGATAAAGACGCGCTGGAGCGGGGTAACTCAGTTTATTTCCCGAATTATGTTGTGCCCATGCTACCGGAGAAACTATCCAACGGTCTGTGCTCGCTGAATCCTGATGTCGACCGCCTCTGTATGGTCGCTGAGATGCACATCTCGGCCAAAGGTAAGCTGGGGAAAGCAAAATTTTATCCGGCAGTAATGAAGTCCCATGCTCGTCTGACCTACACCAAGGTGGCAGCGATTCTGGATGGGGATGCTAAGCTGCGGGAAGACTATTCGCGGGTTCTGACCAATATTGAAAATCTGCACGCGCTGTTCCGGGTACTTAAAAAAGCCCGTAAGCAACGCGCGGCAATTGAATTTGAGACCCTTGAAACCCGGTTTATTTTCAATGCTCAGCGTAAAATTGAGCGGATTGAGCCGGTGCGCCGTAACGTCGCCCATACCATCATTGAAGAATGCATGATTATGGCGAACGTAGCGACGGCCCGCTTTATTGAAGAACACGAAGAAGTCGGCGCCTTATTCCGGGTTCATGAACCGCCTTCTGATGAACGGCGAAAAGCCTTCCGCACCTATTTGGCGGAACTGGGTATTACCATGAAAGGCGGCGAAGAGCCCAGCCCGCAGGATTATGCGGATGTGCTTGAGCAGGCAGCAGATCGGCCTGATGCCGAATTAATTCAGACGATGTTGCTGCGCTCAATGCAGCAGGCTATTTATAGCCCGGATAATGCCGGTCATTTCGGCCTGGCGCTGGATGAGTATGCGCATTTCACATCGCCAATTCGCCGTTATCCTGACTTAATTTTACACCGGGCGATAAAAGCGCTGGTGAAAAAGCAGGAGGGTGACTCCGCAGCATTGGCTGGGGCCTGGACCTATCCGGATGATCAGCTTGATCAGCTGGGTGAACACTGTTCGACCACCGAGCGTCGCGCCGATGACGCCACCCGTCAGGTGGCCGACTGGCTTAAGTGCGAATACATGCAGGATCACGTTGGCAGCGAGTTCACTGGGGTGATTGCTTCGGTCACCAGTTTTGGTCTCTTTGTCCGCATCGACGATATGCAAATTGACGGCCTGGTGCACATCAGCAATCTGGATAATGACTACTACAAATATGACAGTGAGCGTAACTTACTTATCGGCGAAAACAGCCGTCGGGTATACCGGCTGGGTGATAAAGTGAAAGTGAAGGTCCGTTCAGTGAATCTTGACGAACGCAAAATCGATCTGACCCTGCTCGCTGCTGAGAGCCCGTCGGGAAAGGAGCGTCTGGCAGAATCTGACAGCTCAGATAAGGACGGAAAGAAAGGCGCGGGCAAGAAGAAGCGCGGTGATAGTAAAGGGAAACGCGGACCCGCCAAAAAAGGCAGCAAACGCGGTAAAAGTGGCAAGCCAGCAGCGAAGAAAAAGAAAACATGAGTAAGAAAATCAGTATTTTTGGATTGCACTCCGTCCGTGCACTTTTAGAACAGCATCCTGAGCGTCTGGTTGAGGTTTATGCCACGCGCGAGCGCCAGGATGCCGCTTTGCAGGAACTCGTTCAGCAAGCCCAGCGGTTAGGCGTGCGGCCTCAGTTCGTCCCCAAAGCGACGCTGGATAAGCGGGCCGAAGGCGGTAATCACCAGGGCATAGTGGTAACGGCCCTGGAGGCTCCGCAGCTTACAGAGAATGACTTGCCCGGCTTAGTTGAACAGGCAGGTGATCGCACGTTATTCCTGATCCTCGATGGCGTGACAGATCCCCACAACCTCGGTGCCTGCCTGCGAACCGCTGATGCGGCGGGCGTAACTGCAGTGATTGTCCCTAAGGATAAATCAGCCTCAGTAAACCCGACAGTCAGAAAAGTTGCCAGTGGCGCCGCTGAAACAGTCCCGCTGGTACAGGTCACCAACCTGGCGCGGGCGCTGCGTGAACTGCAGGAACTGCATGTGTGGATTATCGGCACTGCCGGTGAGGCGACTAAGACTCTTTATGAAGTTGAATATCGCGGGCCGACTGCAATTGTTATGGGCGCCGAAGGTGACGGTATGAGACGGCTTACCCGCGAAACCTGCGATGAACTGATTAAGATTCCGCTGTCAGGCACAGTCAGTAGTTTAAATGTGTCAGTTGCCACCGGCGTTTGTCTGTATGAGGTTGTGCGGCAGCGTTTAATTTCTCAGCAGGGCGCGCAGCAATGATGATACCCCGACTGGGCGGAATGCGTTGGCGACCAGTCATTTTGGTTCTGGTGATTATGGTGATGCTGGCGCTGGCCTGGTTACCAACCGGCTCATTATTGCCAGAACAGCGCAGCAATAAACCCCAGTTGTACGTTACTTATGCTATTGAGAATGCGGATTCTGAGTTGCTGAACAATCTGCAGTTCGACTTGCAGCAGCGGCTGGAACAACGCCACGAATGGCGCATTATTGAATCAACCGAACCCTATATCTGGCGGTTGAATATTACTTTTAGCCGTCCTGACCAGCTGGTTATCCATGGTGAGCTCACAGCGCCGCTGATGGAGACCATCGCTGATACCGATACCCGTACTGTACAGCGCTTTAAAGTGCAGGGTCCGGCCGAAGCTTCGGGGGCTTTACCGGCACAATTCGTGAAAGTATTGATCGATTTGGTCGAGTCCGGTGAAGCCGCTGCAGCACAAAAGCAGTGATTTTGGCTTGTGATTACGGCCTGATTCGGTTACACTCCCGCCGCTTAAATCAGTCTGAAGTTTTTTAACTAAAAACCAAAAGCGTTCCTTGCTGCTGAGGGTGTGACTGAGCCGGACAGTAGCTATGAACCATAAGGAGCAGAAATGCGTCATTATGAAATCGTATTCATGGTCCATCCGGACCAGAGCGAGCAAGTCCCGGGTATGATCGAGCGTTACAGCGAAACGATCAAACAGGGTGAAGGTACTATTCATCGTCTGGAAGACTGGGGCCGTCGTCAACTGGCTTACCCAATCAACAAGTTGCACAAAGCACACTACGTATTGATGAATATCGAAGCGTCTGCCGAAGTTGTCGAAGAGCTGGAAACTGCTTTCCGTTACAACGATGCTGTTCTGCGCAACATGATTATGCGTACGAAAGAAGCGATCACTGAAGCCTCGGTATTTACCAAGAAAGAAGAGCGCAAAGGCGATAGCCGTCACGAAGAACAAGACGACAGCGACGCGGCGTAAGCCAGCGACGTAACGTCTATCCGTTGTGGAAACGCTGCAGAATCAATTTGTTATTAGCGGTCAGCTTACTAAGCCGCCGCAATTGACTCGCAGTCCGGCTGGCATCAGCCACCTGAGATTTGTTCTCGAACATGTTTCGGAGCAGCTCGAAGCCGGATTACCACGCCGCAGTTATGTTCGCATACAGGTGGTATTAAGTGGTAACGAAGCACCGCATTGGGCAACTGAATTAGCCGTTGGAAGTGCAGTACAGGTAACCGGATTTTTGAACCGTCAGGAAGATAAAAACGGTTTAGCTAAACTGGTACTACATGCCCAGCAACTTGTGAAGATTTGAGGAGACCATCATGGCTCGTTTTTTCCGTCGCCGTAAATTCTGCCGGTTTAAAGCAGAAGGCGTAAAAGAAATTGATTATAAAGATATCGCTTGCCTGAAGAACTACATTACTGAGAGTGGCAAGATCGTTCCTAGCCGTATTACCGGTACTTCAGCGAAGTATCAGCGGCAATTGGCGCGGGCTATCAAGCGTGCCCGTTATTTGTCACTGCTGCCTTATACTGATTCACATCAGTAAGCCAGCGTTGCGAACGATTTTAAGAAATCAGAGGTAGCGAACAATGGAAATTATTCTGTTAGACAAAGTCGCCAACTTAGGCGGCCTGGGTGACCAGGTTGCAGTAAAGTCTGGCTACGCACGTAACTTTTTGTTCCCGCAAGGTAAAGCAGTTCCTGCAACCGAAGTGAACAAGCAGAAGTTTGAAGAGCGTCGCGCTGAATTAGAAGCGAAAATTGCTGGTGATCTGGCTGCTGCTAAAGACCGTGCTGCGAAAGTTGAAGCCTTAAGTGCTATCGTAATCAGCTCTAAAGCTGGTGACGAAGGTAAACTGTTCGGCTCTATTGGTACTCGCGACATCGCTGAAGCAGTTTCTGCTGCTGGTGTTGAAGTAACTAAGAGCGAAGTTATCATGCCGCATGGCACGTTACGCGAAGTTGGTGAATACGAAATCGAACTGCATTTGCACGCCGATGTATTCGCGACAATTACAGTTAAAGTGGTTGCTGCGCAAGACTAAGCGACAGGCTTTAGTATCTGTTATAGAAAAAGCTGCCTCCGGGCAGCTTTTTTTTTGCGTTAAATTTAGCCTCGATGTAAACCTTTGGGTATTCAGTTTAGTCTTATACTGCAACCACATGATTTAAGCTGTATCTGACTATTTATAAGGACATCCAGTGACAGCAGCGATTCTAACATCAGCGGCGTTTGAAGATCCGGACCAGGTATTGGTCCGGCAGGCCGCTGCCGGCGACGTGAAAGCTTTCCAGCGTTTGTTCGAGCAACATCATCGACGGGTATATGGATTGGTCCTGCGCCTGGCCGGCGATGTCGATACCGCGCAGGATCTTACCCAGGACGTGTTTATCCAGCTTTGGAATAACTTGCGCAGCTTTCGCGGTGAAAGCAAGTTCAGTACCTGGCTGCACACGGTTGCAACGCGGGTAGCTATCACCGAGTTACGGAAGCACCGGCGCTGGTTCAGGGCTTTGAGCTTCAGCGATGACGATGGTTATCAGCAGAGTCTGGTGCATGAAGATAGCGCTGATTTAGGTGAACTGGATAGCCTTATCCGGCGCCTGCCGCCGCAGACGCGCTGGGTGTTTGTTTTGCACTGTCTGGAAGGCATGCGGCATGAGGATATTGCCAGAGAATTGGGAATTGCAGTAGGTACCAGTAAGGCCCAGGTACATCGGGCCAGAAGTTTACTTGAGGGGTGGCTAAGCCATGACAGCGAATAAGACCGAAGTAGCTAAAAAGCTCGACGCACTGATTGCCGATACGGTGCAACAGGACGCCGAAAAGACGCCACCAAAAGACCTGTGGCGCGGTATTGAACACAGCCTGACCCGGCAGCAGCAACGACCCGCCAGCTGGTTTAACTGGGCCTGGGCAAGCGCTGCCAGTATGGTGGTAGCGGTAGGCGTGATGACTGCTATCCAGGTCGCCCCGCAGCAGCCCGGTGAACTGGTGGCAGGTCAACAGCCCCAGCAGATGTATCAGTTGGTTACCGCACTCAACGCGCATCAACAGCAGCAGCGTGAATTGATGCTGGCGAGTTATGAACAGGCGGGCTTAACCCGTGAGCTTGATCAGCTTGAACCTGAACTGCTCGAGTTACGTGAAGCCTCGCGGCAGATTACCGAACAACTGCGACAGGATCCGAACAACCAGGCGCTGTGGGATTTATTGCAGTGGGTGCATCAGCAAGAACTTGATTTAATCCGAACCAGTTATGAAACGACACCAAAATGGCAACAAGCCTGAAGGAGTAAGATATGAATATGGCAAACATTAAACTATTGGGGCTGACCCTGGCTTTGCTGCCAGCCTTAGCGTTCGCCCAGGGCCGCGACATTAATGAGAAGATGACGATCAATGCCGATACCCGGGTGGTTATTGATAACATGCGGGGCAGCGTTGAAGTGAGCGGCTGGAGTGAAAATCAGGCCACGGTAACAGGCACACTGGATAAGTATGCCGAGGACTTCATCTTTTCATTGAGCGGTGACACCCTGACAATCAAAGTGAAGATGCCCAAGCGCGGGAGTTATGACGACGATGATGGCTCTGATCTGAAGATCCGGTTACCACGGGGGGTAGCACTTGATGTAAAAGGTGTATCCAGTGATTTCACCGTTAAGCAGTTTGAAGGCGGTGCCAAAGTGCGGTCGGTCAGCGGTGATCTGGATGTCCGCAAGGTCGCTGGCGGCGTTATCCTGAACTCAGTAAGTGGTGATATATTCAGCCGCGAATTGGGCGGCAGCATTGAGCTAAAGACGGTTAGCGGCGATATCGACGATGCTGATGCGGCCAGTGACGAAATTAGCTATCAGGCTGTGAGCGGTGACATCAAAGGATTCTCAAAAGCGACCCGC
This sequence comes from Pseudidiomarina sp., assembly GCF_033722695.1. Classification (GTDB taxonomy): domain Bacteria; phylum Pseudomonadota; class Gammaproteobacteria; order Enterobacterales; family Alteromonadaceae; genus Pseudidiomarina. Next base: position 7,719 of record NZ_JAWVYM010000013.1, read on the forward strand.
GTGCAGGCCGAGACGGTATCAGGTGATTTAACTCTGAATGTTAAGCAGGTTGAAAACCTGAAGGTTAATACCGTCAGCGGCGATTTGGAAACCCGGTTAGAGTTACTGCCGCGCGGGCAGGTCCGGGCCAGCTCGGTCAGTGGCGAAATCAGCTTAATTTTCGGCGGTGCACTGAATTTTGAAGTTGACGCCGAAGCCAACGCTGGCGGCGGCATCCACAACCGGTTGACTGATGACAAACCTCAGCGGCCACGTTTCGGCCCGGGTGAAAGTCTTAATTTTCAGGTTGGTGACGGCAATGGGTCGGTCCGCCTGACCACCGTCAGCGGCGATATTAACTTACGAAATTAAATCTATTAAATCAGTCGTTTAAGCGGAACACCCTGGTGTTCCGCTTCCCTCGCGCGACAACCTTTTGTATAGTCTCTGCAGCGAACAGATAATTTACCCCAAATTTGAGATTTAAATGCCTGCAAACCGCCCGGAAAAGCAAGTGCGCCGAGACGCAAAACTTGACGCAATTAAGACTCCCCCACACTCGATTGAAGCCGAACAGTCGGTGCTGGGCGGTCTGATGCTTGATAACCAGGCGTGGGATACCATTGCTGGCGAATTAATCGGTGATGATTTTTATCACCGCGGGCACCGGCTGATTTTTCAGGCCATGCATCACCTGTCAGAGCGTAACCTACCGATCGATCTCGTGACAGTTTCAGAGACCCTTGAAACCACAGGCGAGCTGCAGGACGTTGGTGGCTTTGCGTACCTTGGGGAAATTGCCAAGAATACCCCGAGCGCGGCTAACATCCGCGCTTATGCGCAAATCGTGCGCGAGCGGGCGGTGGTGCGTGAGATGATAGCTGTGGCCAACGAAATAGCCGAGTCGGGATTTGACACTCAGAACCGGACCAGCTCTGAGCTGCTGGATCTGGCCGAGAGTAAAGTGTTTAAAATTGCCGAAAAACGTACTAATGAGAATGAAGGTCCGCAGTCGATAGCGCCAATACTGCAACGCACGGTAGACCGTATTGATCAACTCAGTCGCAGCAAAAATCCAAACGGCATTACCGGTATTTCCAGTGGTTTTTACGATTTAGATCGGATGACGTCCGGCCTGCAACCGGCGGACCTAATTATTGTGGCGGCCCGACCCTCTATGGGTAAAACCACTTTTGCGATGAATTTGTGTGAAAACGTCGCGTTAAAGAATGATAAACCGGTACTGGTATTCAGCCTTGAGATGCCATCTGAGCAGATCATGATGCGGATGCTGGCGTCGCTGAGCCATGTCGATCAGACCCGTATCCGTAACGGCCAACTAAAAGATGAAGACTGGACGCGCATCGCTTCCACCATCAACATCTTGAAAGAGCGAAACAATATATTTATTGATGACTCGTCGGGACTGACGCCGACGGAAGTTCGCTCGCGGGCACGCCGGGTATTTCGTGAAGCCGGTGGACTATCGATGATCATGGTGGATTATCTGCAGTTAATGACAGTACCCGGTAATAATGAAAACCGGACTCTGGAAATTGCTGAAATTTCGCGCTCGCTGAAGTCGCTGGCAAAAGAGCTTAGTATTCCGGTGGTCGCACTCTCTCAGCTTAACCGCTCTCTTGAGCAACGCTCAAATCGCCGGCCGATTAATTCGGATCTACGGGAGTCAGGCTCGATCGAGCAGGACGCCGATGTCATCATGTTTATTTACCGGGATGAAGTGTACAATCCTGAAACCGACGAGCAGGGCGTCGCTGAAGTGATTATAGGTAAACAGCGGAATGGTCCGATAGGCACAGTAAAACTTAAATTCCAGGGCAGCCTGTCACGCTTTGACAACCTCGCCCTCAGCGAACCGGACGGACACTCCGGCTACTAAAGCGCGATTCAGATATCACACTGCTGACACAAGCCATGTGCTTCTATGGTCTGGCTGGCAACTTTAAAACCCTGTTCTTCAGCCTGCTTACGCAGCGCATCATAAACGCCATCAGACTGTATTTCCTGCACGGATCCACAGGCTTCGCAAATCAGCATTTGTACGGGATGCTGATGGTCAAAATGGCTACACAACACATAGCTGTTGGACGAGCTGATCTTGTGGACAAAGCCCTGTTCCTGCAGAAAGTCGAGTGCCCGGTAGATAGTGGGTGGCTTCGCATTGGGTACAGCCGACTTAAGTTTATCGAGCAAGTCATAAGCGCCAATAGCGCCAGTCTCCGCTGCCAGGATCTCAAACACTTCACGGCGGGCAGGAGTAAGCCGTGCGCCACGGTGCTCACAGAGTTTTTCGGCCTTAGCGACCAGTCGTTTGGTTTCTTTTTGATTCATGCCGCTAGTTTACCACGGCCTTTAAAAATCGGATAGGCTGCTATAATAGCTTTAACGTTAAGCAGTTAGGGACGCACTGATGGATTTTTTTGAGGCTGATGTGGACCAGCTTCAGCAAGCTATGGCTAAGGGTGATCTTAGTGCAGCTGATTTAACCTGGTACTACTTGCAGCAGATCGCACAGCATAACTACAGCAATACTAACCTGCATGCTTTTATTACGGTGCAGGACGCGGATTTGTTGATGGAGCAGGCCCACCAGCTCGATCGCGAACGGCAGCAGGGAAAAATTCGTTCTTGTCTGCACGGTATCCCGGTTGCCATCAAAGACAATATCGATACGGGTGACGGTATGCCGACGACTACCGGATCCTGGTTGCTGCGTGAGCATCGCGCTCCGGATGATGCTCATGTGGTAAAACAGCTGCGCCAGGCCGGCGCTATTGTCCTCGGGAAGACCAATCTCAGCGAATGGGCGAACTTCCGCTCTACGGCTTCGAGTTCGGGTTGGAGCAGCCTCGGTGGCCAGACCCGAAATCCCTATGACACCACGCGTTCGACTTGTGGTTCCAGTTCCGGCTCAGCTGTTGCAGTAAGCGCTAATCTGGTCGCGCTGGCCATTGGTACTGAAACCGACGGTTCCCTGACGATGCCCGCGTCAACTACCGGTATTGTGGCAATTAAGCCCACCCGCGGGCTTATCAGCCGCGACGGTATCATTCCTATTGCCCGCAGTCAGGATACTGCGGGGCCGCTGGCGCGGACAGTGCGAGATGCCGTCTATATGCTGCAAGTGATGGCGGATAACGATGGGCGGGACGACGACAGTTACAGTGATAAGCGGGACTTTACCGACTATCTGGACGAGCAGGGGCTGGTGGGAAAACGCATCGGTGTAGTGCGCGAGCTTACCGGCTATCATGCCGCCGTAGATGGTATTTTCGATCAGCAGTTGCCGCTACTCGAGCAAGCTGGCGCAACAGTAGTTGACGGGTTACGCTTTCCCGCTGACGCAAACTGGGCGCGTGACGAATTTGAGTTACTGCTGCACGAGTTTAAGCAGGACATTGCTTACTATTTAGCGCAGACCTCAGATACGGGATTTAACTCTCTGGAGGATCTTATCGTTGCCAATTCTAAATACGCTGACACCATTTTGCCCTGGTTTGGTCAGGAAATGTTTTTACTGGCTGAGGCGCGCAACGACGAATTGCAGAAACAGTATGAAGCAGCTGTGCGGCGGGCTAAGCAGGCCGCCGGCCCGGATACTATTGACGCGTTACTGAAAGAACATAACCTGGACCTGTTGATAGCACCGACCTCAGGGCCAGCGTGGAAAATTGATCTGATCAACGGGGATAATTTGCTCGGCAGCGCTAGCAGTGCCCCAGCGGTGGCCGGTTATCCGCATATTACAGTACCTATGGGGTTCGTTCATCAGTTGCCCGTTGGCCTTAGTTTTATTGGCACAGCTCGTTCAGAAGAAAAGCTCATTGCTGCTGCTTATGCTTATGAGCAACTTAGTAAAGCCCGGCGCGCGCCGGGGCAGAACTTGCAAAACCGGGCCTGATGAGTAGACTATGGCGTCCTTTTTTAACCGGTGAACGACGATTTTATGAACAGAGCAAAGCTGTCCTCTCCTTATCTGGCCGTGGCTCCCATGCTGGACTGGACCGATCGTCATTGTCGGTATTTTCATCGGTTATTTACTAAAAAAACCGCGCTTTACACTGAAATGGTAACAACGGGCGCACTTATTCACGGCAAACAGGACTTTATCCAGTATCATCCTGCAGAACAGCCTGTGGTCTTACAACTGGGAGGCAGCGATCCTGCAGCTATGGCCGAGTGCACTGCCAGGGCCGCTGAACGGGGTTATCAGGAAGTTAATATTAATGTGGGCTGTCCGTCGGATCGGGTGCAGAACGGTAGCTTTGGGGCCTGCCTGATGGCGACCCCGGAAACCGTTGCTGAATGTGTTGCTGCTATGCGCGCAGCTGCTCCTGTCCGGATTTCGGTTAAGACCCGTCTCGGTATTGATGAGCACGACAGTGATAGCTTTTTACAAGGCTTTATTGAAACAGTCGCTGCTGCAGGCTGTGAACATTTTACTTTGCATGCCCGCACGGCCTGGCTGAAAGGCCTGAGCCCGAAGCAGAACCGCGAAATACCACCGCTGAATTACGAGCGAGTCTACCGCATGAAAGATCGTTATCCGCAGTTACATGTTACGGTTAACGGCGGCATCACTAGTGTCAGCGACATCGCCCAGCATTTGCAGCATGTTGATGGGGTCATGATTGGCCGTGAAGCCTACCAGAACCCGGCGTTTCTGAGCCAGTTTGACCCGTTTTTCGAAGGCGAAAGTGGTACAATAACCGACGAAGAAGCGGTGCGACTGATGATTCCCTATATCAACCAGCACGTTGCTGCAGGGGGTCGTTGCTGGCATGTAGTGCGCCATATGCTCGGTTTGTTCCAGGGTGCGCCCGGAGCTAAGCGTTGGCGCCAGGTGCTTAGTCAGCGCGGGCCTTCGGCAACAGACGCCAGCGAACTACTGGAGCAGGCTTTAGCTGAAATCAGCATTGCTCGTAGTAAATATGCCGAAAATGTAGCCAATTTCACCACTCCAACTTCATAAACCATCCCGGCGCCGACGATGCGCACACGACCAGGCATTTAACCCCGACTTTTTGGTAAATAAATTATTTTTAAATTCAACGTTTTGCGGAAATACATGTAAAACTGGCACAACCTTCGCATAACTCCTGTCGACTTAACTGGTAATTCATTACCCAACTAAAACAGGAGCCTTACCATGAACACTAAACTTGCCACAATTTTTGTTGCTGCTGCATTGACTCTGAGTAGTAACGTTGCCCGCGCTGATGCCGGCGACAGCAGTCAAACCCTTAACTATCTGAGCGAAGCGCTAACGCAGCAAGTTGACTCAGTGACTACTGAACTGGCAAATGCGACGCGCTATGCCTTACAGCAGACCCTGACTGAACTCAAACTGGCGTTCAGCTCGGCAGAAGCCAGCGTCGAAGTTGCTTCAGTAGATACCAAGACCTTAGCGACTGACAACAAGGAATAAGTTGATGCTGCTGAACCCCTTGATGTACACGCTAATCATGATAGCGCCCGTACTTGGGACCCTGGTCGCTGGTACGGTCGTTGTCGTTTCCACTGCGATGAGCGGCAGGAAATCCGGATGACCCGCTGAAGCAGTTATGATAGGCTGCACTTCGTCTGAAGCTCGTTTAGAGTTGTCAATTAAAAGAGGAAGTTGCATCGTGAATAAGCAGGTATTGCTGGGTTTGGTCGGCGCCATAAGCCTGACTTCTGCAGCTATTGCAGATGAACAAAAACCGCCGTATCCGGCGAGTGAGAAAGCGCATGAACTGGCGCAGAAACATCTTATTATTGATACCCATATCGACGTTCCCTACCGTCTGAAGAAAGATTGGGAAGACGTTACCGTAGCAACTGAACGTGGTGATTTTGATTATCCCCGTGCTAAAGCGGGCGGACTCAACGTTCCTTTCATGTCGATCTATATCCCCGCTAATCTTGAGCAAACGCCTGGCGCCAGCTATCAGCTTGCCCATGAGCTCATCGATAGCATGGAAGCCCTGGCCTGGCGTGCACCGGATAAGTTTGCCATGGCCTATAGCGTCGATGACGTGATGACCCAGTATGAAAAAGGCCTGATCTCTATCGCTATGGGTATGGAAAACGGCTCACCTATTGAAGGTGATCTGGATAACCTGACCAAATTTTATAACCGCGGCATCCGCTACATTACTCTCGCCCATTCTGAATCGAACCACATTGCTGACTCGTCATACGACATTCGTAAACAGTGGAATGGTTTGAGCCCGTTCGGTAAAGAACTGGTGGTGGCAATGAATAATATCGGCGTGATGGTGGATATTTCCCACGTTTCTGATGAAGCTTTCTGGCAGACGCTGGAAGTAACTAAAGTACCGGTAATCGCATCACATTCATCACTGCGCCAATATACACCTGGTTTTGAGCGTAATATGAGTGATGAGATGATCAAAGGCCTGGCCAAAAACGGCGGCGTGATCATGATTAACTTTGGTTCATCGTTCGTAACCCAGCAAGCTAACCGGTACAACGCCATGATTGCGAAGCAGGCGGAGAAGATTCGTGAAGAGCTCGGCGCTGATTCAGAAGAAGCAAAAGCCCGTATTGCGACTCTTCGTGCGAGCAACCCTTACCCATTCGCGACTTTGGAGCAGGTACTTGACCACATCGACCACGTCGTCGATCTGGTGGGTATCGATTATGTTGGTATAGGCTCCGACTATGATGGCGTAGGCGACTCGTTGCCGGTTGGTCTGAAAGACGTTTCGACCTATCCGAACCTGATTCAGGGACTGCTGGATCGTGGTTACAACGAAGCTGAGATCGAACAGATTCTGTATCAGAACCTGATACGGGTTTGGCGTGCTACTGAAAACTACGCAGCTAACCATTAACCCGCGTTTTATCCCACCGAAACCGTTGACAAGTGGCCGCGAAAGCGTATAATTCGCGGCCACAATTGTTGAACTTCCCTGTTTTTTAAACACAGTTCTGACAGTTGGTAGTTGGTTGCCACAGCAGTCCCGATAGGGGATTGAATGGATTTTCGTTGAAAATACCTCGCCCGGTATGTGCCAGGGTGTAGGTTTTTTTCTGTGCTCTTTTTTAAATGCTCTTTATTTTGAGGCTTTGATTTTTTATGGCTAATCAAAGAATTCGGATTCGATTGAAAGCGTTCGATCACCGTCTGATTGACCAGTCAACTGCAGAGATCGTAGAGACTGCAAAGCGCACTGGTGCTCAGGTACGTGGTCCAATCCCACTGCCTACGCGCAAAGAACGTTTCACTGTGCTGATTTCTCCGCACGCAAACAAAGACGCGCGTGACCAGTACGAAATCCGTACCCACAAACGTCTGATCGACATCATGGACCCAACTGACAAGACCGTAGACGCGTTAATGCGTTTGGATCTGGCAGCTGGTGTTGATGTACAGATCAGCCTGGGTTAAGCGGGCAGTAATAGGATTACACACGAGAGGTTTTAACAATGGCTATTGGTCTAGTCGGTCGTAAAGTAGGAATGACGCGTGTCTTCCAGGAAGACGGCGCTTCTGTACCTGTTACTGTGATTGAAGTGAATGCAAACCGTGTGACTCAGATTAAAACTGAGGAAACAGACGGGTATCGCGCGCTTCAAGTAACAGCAGGCGAGAAAAAAGCTAACCGCGTTACTAAACCACTTGCTGGTCACTATGCGAAAGCTGGTGTAGAAGCAGGTCGGGGACTCTGGGAGTTTCGCCTGGAGAACGGTGAAGGTGAAGATTATTCAGTTGGTTCTGAAATCACTGTAGAAATCTTCGCAGACACCAAAAAAGTAGACGTTACCGGCACTTCGAAAGGTAAAGGTTTTCAAGGTGCTATCAAGCGCTGGAATTTCCGTACTCAGGACGCTACCCATGGTAACTCGCTGTCGCATCGTGCGCCGGGTTCTATCGGTCAGAACCAGTCTCCGGGTCGGGTTTTCAAGGGCAAAAAGATGGCAGGTCAGATGGGTAACAAGCAGATTACCGTGCAAACTTTAGAGGTAGTACGTGTAGACGCAGAGCGTGGCTTGTTGCTGATTCGTGGCGCTGTCCCTGGTGCTATTGGCGGCGATGTCATCATCAAGCCAGCAGTCAAGGCAAAGGCGTAACGTCTGAGGAGAATGGTGATGGAATTAACATTTAAAGACGCAACAGGCGCTCTTGAGGTTTCCGAAGCTACCTTTGGACGTGAGTTCAATGAAGCCTTGGTTCATCAGGTAGTAGTCGCTTATGCAGCAGGCGCCCGTCAGGGTAGCCGTGCACAGAAAACGCGTTCTGAAGTATCTGGCGGCGGCAAAAAGCCGTGGCGCCAAAAGGGTACTGGTCGTGCCCGTGCTGGTACGATTCGTAGCCCAATCTGGCGTAGTGGTGGTGTAACTTTCGCAGCGAAACCACAGAGCCACGCACAGAAAGTAAACAAGAAAATGTATCGGGGTGCTCTGAAGAGCATTCTGTCAGAATTGGTTCGTCAGGACCGTCTGATCGTAGTCGAGAGCTTCGGTGTTGATTCACCTAAGACGAAAGAATTGGCCAGCAAACTGAAGTCTATGGATCTGAACGACGTTCTGATCGTGACTAAAGATGTTGATGAGAACCTGTTCCTGTCTGCGCGTAACCTGCATAAGGTTGATGTGCGGGACGTACAGGGTATCGACCCGGTTAGTCTGATTGCTTTTGACAAGGTTCTGATGACTGCTGAAGCAGTGAAGCAACTTGAGGAGGTATTGTCATGATGCGCGAAGAACGTTTGCTCCAAGTGATTCTTGCCCCTCACGTTTCTGAAAAGTCGACTATGACTGCAGAAAACATGAACACGGTTGTGTTCAAAGTTGCAACGAATGCCAAGAAATCTGAAATTAAAGCAGCTGTTGAAAAGCTGTTTGAAGTTGAAGTTGAAGGCGTTCGCACTGTAAACGTAAAAGGCAAAACCAAACGTACCGGCCAGCGCTTCGGTAAGCGCAGCGACTGGAAAAAAGCGTATGTCACCCTGAAAGAAGGTGCGGACATCGACTTCGTCGGCGGCGCTGAGTAACAGGAGGAATTCACATGGCATTAGTTAAGTGTAAGCCTACGTCTCCAGGTCGTCGCCACTTAGTGAAAGTGGTCAACGAAGATCTGTATAAAGGCAAGCCTTATGCCCCGTTGCTGGATAAAAACAGCAAGAACGGTGGTCGTAACAATAACGGTCGCATTACTGTGCGTCATATCGGCGGTGGTCATAAGCATCACTACCGGATGATTGACTTTAAACGTGACAAAGACAATATCCCGGCAAAAGTTGAGCGTCTGGAATATGATCCAAACCGTTCAGCAAACATCGCTCTGGTTCTGTATGCAGACGGCGAGCGCCGCTACATTCTTGCCCCTAAAGGCATGAAAGCCGGTGATAAAATCCAATCAGGTTCAGAAGCACCAATCAAAGCAGGTAACTGCTTACCACTGCGCAATATCCCAGTGGGTGCAACTGTTCACGCGATTGAAATGAAACCTGGCAAAGGTGCCCAGCTGGCTCGTTCAGCCGGTGCTTATGCTCAGATCCTGGCACGCGATGGCGCGTACGTAACTGTACGTCTGCGTTCTGGTGAAGTTCGTCGGGTTCAATCCGAAGGTCGTGCAACCATCGGTGAAGTAGGCAACGCAGAACACATGCTGCGTCAACTGGGTAAAGCTGGTGCAGTGCGCTGGCGTGGCGTTCGCCCAACCGTTCGCGGTGTGGCAATGAACCCGGTTGATCACCCACATGGTGGTGGTGAAGGTCGTACTTCAGGTGGTCGTCATCCGGTTACTCCTTGGGGTACACCGACTAAGGGTTATAAGACCCGTAAGAACAAGCGTACCGATAAATTCATCGTACGTCGTCGCAACAAATAAGAGTTGAGGATTAAACATGCCACGTTCTCTTAAAAAAGGTCCATTTATCGACCTTCACCTATTGAATAAGGTGGAGAAAGCGTTGGAAGCCGGGGACAAAAAGCCAATTAAAACCTGGTCCCGTCGTTCAATGATTATCCCTGATATGATCGGCTTAACTATCGCTGTTCATAACGGTCGCCAGCACGTGCCAGTTTTCGTTTCTGACGAAATGATTGGTCACAAGTTAGGCGAATTTGCACCAACCCGCACTTATCGTGGCCACGCCGCTGATAAGAAAGCGAAGAAACGGTAAGGGAGAGACAAGATGGAAGCTATTGCTATTCACAAGTTTGCCCGCCTTTCTCCGCAAAAAGGCCGGTTGGTTGCTGACCAGATTCGCGGTTTACCAGTAGCGAAAGCTCTGGATATTCTGAAGTACAGCCCGAAGGACGCAGCTGGTCTGCTGAAAAAGGTGCTTGAAACAGCTATCGCGAATGCTGAACACAACGAAGGTGCCGACATTGACGAGCTTAAAGTCGCTAAAATCATGGTAGACGAAGGTCCAACTATGAAGCGTATTAAGCCTCGTGCAAAAGGTCGTGCTGATCGTATCTTGAAGCGTACCAGCCACATTACTGTGGTTGTATCAGATAGCTAGGAGATAAGTTATGGGTCAGAAAGTACATCCTAATGGTATTCGCCTAGGTATCACCAAACCATGGAATGCAACCTGGTTCGCGAATACAAAAGATTTTGCTGATAACCTGCACAGCGATCATCTGGTTCGCAAGATGCTGAAGAAAGAGCTGAGCAATGCATCAGTTTCCCGAATCGTCATCGAGCGTCCGGCGAAAAGCATCCGGGTTACCATTCACACTGCACGCCCAGGCGTGGTGATTGGTAAGAAAGGTGAAGATGTTGAGAAACTGCGTCAGGCAATTTCTAAACTGACTGGCGTACCAGCTCAGATCAACATCTCAGAAGTGCGTAAGCCTGAACTGGACGCACAGCTGGTTGCTGAAAACATCGCTGGTCAGCTGGAACGCCGTGTTATGTTCCGTCGCGCTATGAAGCGTGCGGTACAGAACGCCATGCGTCTTGGCGCCCAGGGTATCAAAGTAGAAGTCAGCGGTCGTTTAGGCGGCGCCGAAATTGCACGTACCGAATGGTACCGTGAAGGACGCGTTCCTCTGCACACTTTGCGTGCGGATATCGACTATGCAACAGCAGAAGCAGGCACTACGTACGGTATCATCGGTGTGAAGGTCTGGGTTTTCCGTGGTGAAGTTCTCGGCGGCATGCCTGTCGAAGAGAAGCCTGCGGCTCCAGCAAAACGCCCTAAAGGCCGTAAGTAAGGAGAGACTAAATGTTACAACCAAAGCGTACAAAATTCCGTAAGGTACATAAAGGCCGTAATCGTGGCCTCGCGCAAGCAGGTAACAAAGTCAGCTTCGGTACTTTCGGTCTGAAAGCAATTGACCGTGGTCGTATGACTGCTCGTCAAATCGAAGCGGCTCGTCGTGCTATGACGCGTCACGTAAAACGTCAGGGTAAAATTTGGATCCGCGTATTCCCTGACAAGCCGATTACTCAGAAGCCTCTTGAAGTGCGGATGGGTAAAGGTAAAGGTAACGTGGAATACTGGGTAGCTCAGATTCAGCCAGGTCGTGTCCTGTATGAAATCGACGGTGTATCAGAAGAGCTGGCGCGTGAAGCCTTCACTCTTGCTGCACGTAAGCTGCCATTCAAAACCATCTTTGTATCCCGGACGGTGATGTAATGAAAGCTAACGAACTGAAAGATAAAACCGTTGAGCAGCTGCAAGAAGAGTTGTTGGGTTTGCGTCGTGAGCAGTTTAACTATCGCATGCAAGCGGCAACTGGTCAGCTGAATCAAACTCACATGTTGAAGCAAGTGCGTCGTAATATCGCACGTGTGAAAACAATTCTGAATGACAAGGCGGGTGCGTAATGAGTCAAGAGAAGCGTATACGTACTCTGCAAGGTCGTGTGACCAGTGACAAGATGGATAAGTCTATCACTGTAGCGGTTGAGCGTCGGGTCAAGCACCCTGTGTACGGTAAATACATTACCCGTACTACTAAACTGCACGCACATGACGAAGAAAATCAGTGCAAAATGGGCGATACCGTGATTGTTCGCGAAACGCGTCCATTGTCTAAGACGAAGTCTTGGGCCCTGGTTGAAATTGTAGAGCGCGCAGAAGTAATTTAATTAATTACTGACTGACAGACAAACGGCTCCCGTTAAGGGGGCCGTTTTTTTTTGTATTTTTTATCTGTAAATTCGCGAAATGCTGAGGATTTTCTATACTTCGTTGAAATACTAATAACGAAGAGGACAGCATGGAGCAAAAACAAAATCAAGCTCGACTGAATCCCGCAGTATTTTACCCGGCGGCAGGACTAATCGTACTCATCCTGCTTTTTGCCGCCATCTTGCCTGATATCGCTGACAGCTGGTTCCAGGGTTTACAGGGCGCAATTATTACCAATGCCAGCTGGTTCTATGTGCTGGCAGTGGCACTGATTTTGTTGGTGGTGGTGTATCTGGGTTTCTCACGATTCGGGAGTATTAAACTCGGACCCGACCATTCGATTCCTGATTACTCCAAGCTGACCTGGTTCTCGATGCTGTTCTCGGCTGGTATGGGTATCGGCCTGATGTTCTTCGGTGTCGCCGAGCCGGTCATGCACTACTTAGACCCACCGGTAGCTGAAACCGGCACCGTTGAGGCAGCGCGGGCGGCGATGAACCTGACCTTCTTCCACTGGGGTCTGCATGCCTGGGCTATTTATGCCATCGTGGCTTTAATTCTCGCCTTTTTCGCCTATCGGCATGGCTTACCCTTAACGATGCGCTCTGCGTTATTCCCGATCATTGGTAACCGAATCTATGGTCCGATTGGCCACGCCGTCGATATTTTTGCTGTCATAGGAACGGTGTTTGGCGTCGCGACCTCTCTCGGTTACGGTGTTACTCAGATTAATGCAGGTATTAATTATCTGTTTGACGTACCCATTACCACGACGGTTCAGGTGATGCTGATTGTCGGCGTAACCCTGTTAGCCATCATCTCTGTTACCACCGGCCTGGATAAAGGCATCCGCCGGCTATCGGAGCTGAATATGGGGCTGGCAGTATTACTGCTGTTGTTCGTGCTATTACTGGGGCCAACGGTGTTTCTGCTGCAAGCCTTTGTGCAGAATACCGGGGCTTATATTTCGAGCATTGTGGGTAATACCTTTAATCTGTTCGCCTATGAAAAAACCGACTGGATTGGTGGCTGGACAGTTTTCTACTGGGGTTGGTGGTTAAGCTGGGCGCCTTTCGTTGGCTTATTCATCGCCCGGGTATCACGCGGTCGCACTATTGGCGAGTTCGTTGCCGGTGTATTACTTATTCCGGCTGGCTTTACCATGATGTGGATGACATTCTTTGGTAATACCGCTATTGATCTGATTATGAACCAGGGCGCGGACCGGCTCGCTGAACTGGTGCAAAGTGATGTATCGGTGGCCTTGTTTGCTTTCCTTGAAGCCTTCCCCTTTAGTTCAGTGCTGTCGATGATTGCTACGCTGATGGTGGTGGTATTCTTTGTTACCTCATCGGATTCAGGCTCCATGGTCGTCGATATGCTGTGCTCTGACGGCCGCGACGATACGCCCGCCTGGCAACGCATATTCTGGGCTGGTGGCGAAGGAGCAGTGGCTATCATACTCCTTCTGGCCGGCGGCTTGGGCGCACTGCAAACCATGACGATTGCCGCAGCATTGCCGTTCACTATTGTACTGCTAATTGCCACGTACGGGTTGATCAAGGCACTGCGCATTGATGTGCACAAGCGCGATACGCTGCAAAACAGCGCCTTGCTGACTAGCGGTAGTAGTGTTAAGAACTGGCGTGAGCGGCTGAACAATATTGTCGATTTCCCCACCCGTGAAGTCGGCCAGCGATTCCTCGATAAAGTGGTTTTTCCCGCTTATAAAGAGGTTGCCGCAGAGATGCGGGAGAAAGGCCTGACGGTGGAGTTAACCGGCGCAAATGAAGGCCAGGTTATCTATCGCGTCATCCATGGCGATGAGATTGATTTCATCTACAGCGTGCAACTGGCAGGTCACATTCGCCCCGCATTCTTAGAGGGTGAAAAGCATGTCGAGAATGTTGCTGAGGAAGAAAAATATTATCGCGCTGAGGTGCACTTGCGCGAAGGCGGCCAGGATTATGACATCCTGGGCTGGTCACGCGAAGCCGTTATCGGCGACATAATTGACCATTATCACAAGCACATGCATTTTCTGCATATTCTGCGGTAATCGGAGGTGACATGAAGATTCATTCTTTAGCTCTTTGCGTGGCGGCTACTTTAAGTACGTCCGCCATCGCGCAGCAATCGTCGACTGAGCCAGTCTCGGCAGAAGAGGTTCGGGCGCTGCTCAACCAGGTTGAAGCCTTGCAACAGCGGGTCGCTGAACTTGAGGCCCGTGCGCAGGCCTCGGAAGAACGTGACGAGGCAGAGCAACAGGTGGCGGTCGCTGAAGACGGCGCCGAAGAACCTCCTGAGGAAGTGACAACCCTATCGAGACGGGAAATTAACAGTGCCGCACTGGCCGCGCGGGTTGATAAACTGGAACAGGATATAAAAACCGCAGAAAACGCGCCGATAAATATTGGCGGTGCGGTGCGTACCCAGTATGTCTGGCAGGATTATAACGAAGGCAATAAAGATCGTGGCGGTGACTTCGATTTCGATTTGCTGCGGATTGATTATACGGGTTCAATCGGCGACGTTATTTTGTCAGCACAATACCGCTGGTTTGAGTATATGGAAGCGGTGCAACATGCCTGGGTCGGTTATGATTTTAACGATCAATGGCAGGGACAGGTCGGCATCACCACGGTGCCCTTCGGTAACATGCCTTATAACTCGAATAACTATTTCTTTAGTTCCAATTTCTATATCGGTTTAGAAGATGATCATGATACGGGTCTTAAGTTGCTCTATCGCACCGATGACTGGGACTTTGATATTGGCTTCTTCAAAAATGATGAACAGGGCGGTGTCGACGGCGCGGTGCGCAGCCGTACCAATCGTTATGCCTATGATCCTCTTGGGGTTCGTCTTGCTGGTGAGGGTATTTATGACGACCCATCGCTGGCAGTAGCCGAGTCTAATAGCTGGGCGTTTCGTGGCGCGCGTAAGTTTAATCTGGGCGAAGCTCAAAATGCCGAAGTCGGGGTTTCGGGTCAGTGGGGCAGTATGCATGATGGTCAGAATGATGTTGGCGATCGCATGGCCTGGGCCGCGCATGGCGTATATAACATTGATCGCTGGACCTTTATGGGTCAGGTAGCGCAGTACGACTACGATATGGATATGGCAAACCAGGGAATTGTGGTAGGTGCTTACGCGTACTATGACACTATTCCTTCCGAAGCCACTATGTACACCGCCAACATTGCTTATAGCATGCCGGTTCAAATTGGGCCGATCAGTAACCTGACGTTCTACAATGACTTCAGCCTGATGACCGATAAACGCGGTTACGATGAAGACACCATGATGAATGTACTGGGGATGGCGGTTACGGCTGGCGGTTTATACACGTACTTTGATCTGGTGACCGCACGTAATCAGCCATTTATCGGCGGCTCGATGGTGGGTGAATCAGAACAAACCAATACCCGCTTTAACATCAATATTGGTTATTACTTCTGATAGGGCTACTTGTCGGTTGTGCATGAAACAAGTACAGTGATCTCATTCAAACACCTGTTTAAGTTGAGGTCACTGTGACAAGCCCCTATACCTGCTTACTGGAACCTTTGGATCTTGGTTTTACGCGACTTAAAAACCGCGTACTGATGGGATCTATGCATACCGGCCTGGAAGAAGAACGGCACGGCTTTGAAAAGCTCGCAGCTTTTTATGAGGAGCGTGCGAAAGGTGGTGTAGGTTTAATTGTTACTGGTGGTATCAGCCCGAACTTTCGGGGGCGTCTGAGCCCTTTTGGCAGTGAGCTCAGCCGCTTCTGGCATGTGAACAAGCACCGGCAGGTCACCGAAGCCGTGCATCGGCATGACGGTAAAATTTGTCTGCAGATTCTGCATGCCGGTCGTTACGGTTATCATCCGTTCTCTCTCGCCCCCAGCAAAATAAAATCACCGATCACGCCGTTTACACCCAGCGCGATGAGTGAGCGGCAGATTAAAAAAACGATTAAGCACTTTGCCCGGGCCGCCCGTCTGGCGAAAAAAGCCGGATATGACGGCGTTGAGGTAATGGGCTCAGAAGGCTATCTGATCAACCAGTTCGTCTGCCCCCGTACCAATAAGCGGACCGATCGCTGGGGTGGTTCGTTTGAAAATCGCGTCCGGCTGCCACTGGAAATTATTAAAGCTATTCGCGCCGAAGTTGGCGATGATTTTATTCTGATTTACCGGCTATCGATGCTGGATCTGGTTCCTGAAGGTAACCAGTACGACGAGGTTATCGCTTTAGGTAAGGCGGCAGAGGCCGCTGGGGTTACTATTATTAATAGCGGCATTGGCTGGCATGAAGCGCGGGTACCCACCATAGTGACCTCGGTGCCCAGAGCGGCGTTTAGTTGGATCACCGCACGGGTTCGAAAAGAACTGTCGATACCTGTGGTGGCGGTAAATCGCATTAACACGCCGGAAGTTGCCGAGAAAATTCTTGCTGACGGCGAGGCGGATATGGTTTCTATGGCCCGGCCGCTGCTGGCTGATCCTGATTTTGTCAATAAGTCGGCAAATAATCAGGCCGATCGTATTAATACCTGCATCGCCTGTAACCAGGCCTGTCTGGATCATGTTTTTGAAAATAAACGGGCAAGTTGCCTGGTTAATCCGCGCGCCTGTTACGAAACTGAATTGGTAGTTAGCCCTGTGACTGAGCCCCGTAAACTGGCGGTGGTGGGGGCGGGACCTGCAGGCCTGGCATTTTCCTGTATCGCTGCCGAACGCGGTCATGAAGTGCATCTGTTTGAGGGCAGCAGTGAAATCGGCGGACAGTTTAATTACGCCAAACAGATACCGGGTAAGGAAGAGTTTTACGAAACCATTCGCTATTTTAATAAACGGTTGCAGGACACCGGCGTGCATTTACATCTGAACAGCCGGCAAAGTGCCGCCAGTTTGCAGGAAGCAGGCTTTAATGAAGTGGTACTGGCAACTGGTGTGTTACCACGTCAGGTTGAGCTACCTGGCATCGATTCGGATAAGGTGCTTGGCTATATTGATGTGCTGCGGGATCACAAAAAAGTCGGTAACAAAGTCGCTCTTATTGGCGCCGGCGGTATTGGCTTTGATGTTGCAGAATACCTGACCACTGAGATGTCTCCAACCCTGGTACCTGAAGACTGGCACGAAATCTGGGGAGTGGATAAAGACTATGAGCATCGCGGCGCGCTGAAGCCGCAAGCGCCTGAGCGCTCCGCTCGTGAAGTCTATTTATTGCAGCGTAAAGCCAGTAAAGTCGGTGCCGGCCTGGGTAAAACCTCTGGCTGGGTACATCGCGCTACCTTGAAGAAAAAAGGCGTCAACATGATCCCGGCTGTGACCTATCAGCGCATCACAGAGCAGGGTCTTGAAGTGCTCGTCGATGATAAAGAACTGCTGCTTGAAGTGGATACTATAGTAACCTGTGCCGGACAAGTGCCGCAGCGGGAACTGGTCGAAGAGCTGGAACAAGCGGGGGTTACTGTTCATTTGATTGGTGGTGCTTTTGTGGCCGCTGAGCTGGACGCCAAGCGCGCTATCCGCCAAGGCGTTGAATTAGCAACGAGGATATAATTAAGGGTGTCTGAAGTTTACGATTTGCATTGTCACAGCAACTTTTCCGACGGCGCGCTAAGCCCATCGGATCTGGTTTTACGTGCCGCAGAAAAAGGCGTGACCCATCTGGCTATTACCGACCATGACACCATTGCCGGTTTGCCAGAGGCACGTGCTGCAATTAGCAGACATCAACTCCCACTGCGTCTGATAAACGGCGTCGAGCTAACCTGTCGCTGGCAACAGCATGAGATTCACGTAGTGGGTCTGAACATGGACACCGCTCATCCAGCTATCACTGCGTTACTGGCCGAGCAGCAGCAACGTCGCCGTGATCGCTATGCCGAGATGGTCACCAGGCTACAGCGGGCTGGGATTGAGGTTAAGCCACCACTGGCACAGGAACTGACCATGCCAACCCGTAAGCATCTTGCTGATGCATTGGTTGAGCAAGGCTGGGTATCATCGTTTGAAACGGCTTTCCGGCGTTACCTTGGCAAAGGCCAGCAAGCTTATGTGGCGGCCGAGTGGTGCGATCTGGATACAGCCACTAAGGTCGTCCAGCAGGCAGGAGGGGTAGCTGTGCTCGCTCATCCGCATGCCTATCAGTTTAGCAATAAATGGCTGCGCCGGCTGTTACAGGAAGGCAAAGAGCTTGGCCTGAATGGTGTGGAAGTTGCTATCGGCCAGCAACCCCCGGGACACCGCGAAGCGCTGGCTACTTTTGCTTGTGAGATCGGCCTGAAGGCCTCGGCGGGCTCGGATTTTCACGCCCCCAAGCCATGGCGGGAACTGGGCAAAAACCTTTGTCTGCCTGCCGCCTGTGTGCCAATATGGAGTGACTGGTAGCTAATTAAGAAGAGGGCAGAACAGAACCTATGAGTCAGTATTTCAAAATCCACCCTGATAATCCGCAAACTCGTTTAGTTCAGCAGGCCGCGCAGATCATTCTGAACGGCGGCGTGGCGGTTTACCCGACCGACTCAGGTTATGCCATTGGCTGCCGGATTGGCGAGAAAAACGCGATGGAGCGTATCTGCCGCATCCGGGAAATAGATAAAGACCATCATTTTACGCTGATGTGCCGTGACCTGTCGGAGCTGTCCGACTATGCGCGGGTAGATAATCAGGCGTTTCGCCTACTGAAAAATAATACTCCAGGTCGTTACACTTTCATCCTTAAAGGAACTAAAGAAGTCCCTAAACGCCTGTTGAATAGCAAACGTAAAACCATCGGCATCCGTGTTTCAGATGATCCTATTATAGTCGCTTTACTGGCGGCACTTGGTGAACCTCTGATGTCGACCAGTCTGGTGCTGGGAGATCATGATTTTGCCGAATCGGATCCGGATGATATTCGGGAGCAACTGGAGCGCCAGGTGGATGTTATTATTGACGGGGGGCACCGCGGTGAAGCACCAACCACAGTGGTTGATATGGCTGATGACGAAGTGAAGATCACCAGGGAAGGCTCCGGTGATGTGTCACCCTTTAGCAATGGCTGAGCGATTATGAGCGCGAGTGGATCTGGTTCCAGTCCGCAGCAGCAGTCGTTGCCATTAGGGTTTGTGCGTGGCGAGCCGTTGCTTGATAAACCCGAAGATTTGTATATTCCGCCTGATGCACTGGAGCTTATTCTCGATAGCTTTTCCGGGCCTATGGATCTGCTGTTGTACCTCATTCGCCGGCAGAAGCTAGAGATCGTTGACTTACCTATACTGCCGATAACCCGACAGTATATGGAATATGTCGACATGATGAAAAACCTTAAGCTTGAACTGGCTGCGGATTACCTGGTCATGGCGGCCATGCTGGCGGAGATTAAAAGCCGCATGCTGCTGCCCCGGCCACCGGCTGAGGAAGAGGAAGAAATGGACCCCCGCGCCGAGTTGGTGCGCCGGCTGCAGGAATATGAAGCCATTCGTGAGGGCGCTCAGTATCTTGACGAACTGCCGCAGACAGGCCGGGATAACTTTGTCGCCCGCACCGCGACCGATGCGCGCCAGTATGTGGAGCAGCCGCTGCCCGATATCACGCTGTCCGAACTGGCACTGGCATTTAGTCAGGCGCTGGCGCAAGCCGAACTGCAGCACCACCATCAGGTTCATCGTGAAAAGCTATCAACCCGGGCCCGTATGAGCCGCATTATGGATATGTTGCAGCAGCACCAGCGTTTACGGTTTGCCGATTTATTTGATGTCAGTGAAGGAAAGCCGGGCGTAGTCGTGAGTTTTCTTGCGATCCTTGAACTGGTGAAAGAAGCTTTAATAGAGATTGTGCAGGTGGATTCCTTCAGTGAGATCCACGTTACCAACCGGGACCCTGTTTATGCAGAACCAACAGCTTAAACAAATTGTCGAGGCAATGCTGTTTGTGGCCGAGCAACCGCTCAGCGACACTCAGTTACTTGAACACCTGCAAGACCAGCAGGTCAGCCGGCGTCAGTTGGGTGCGATTCTTGATGAAATCGCGGCAGACTATCAGGAACGCGGGGTGCAATTACAGAAAGTTGCCAGTGGTTACAGATTTCAGACGCGGCCGGAATTGGGTGGTATAATAAGCAGGCTGTGGCAGGAAAAGCCGCCCCGTTATTCGCAAGCATTATTAGAAACGCTCGCTCTGATTGCCTACCGGCAACCTATCACCCGTGGTGATATCGAAGAAATTCGCGGGGTCAGCGTGAGCTCTCAGATGATGAAGACCTTGCAGGAGCGTAATTGGGTGAAAGTGGTCGGACACCGTGAAGTACCGGGCCGACCCCAGTTATATGCCACCACAGCCGAGTTTCTGGACTATTTTAGTTTACAGGATTTATCCGAGTTACCTGCTATTCCTGCGCCTGCTGAAAAGGCTAAGGATACAGGGCAAACCGCTCAGACAACCGCTGAGACAGCGACAGCTACAGAGTAAAAGTGCCCCCATGAGTGAAAAATTACAGAAAGTATTGGCCCGTTCCGGACATGGTTCACGGCGTGAGCTGGAAGCAAAAATTGCCGCTGGCCGGATCAGTGTAAATGGCCAGGTTGCGACCCTGGGTGAGCGGATCGAAGCCGATGCCACCGTCCGCATTGATGGTCATGAAGTATCTATTAAACCAGTTGAAGATGTGGTTTGTCGGGTGCTGATGTACCACAAACCTGAAGGTGAGCTGTGTACCCGCCGCGATCCGGAAGGACGCCCGACGGTTTATGATCGTCTGCCACGTATGCAAGGAGCGCGCTGGGTTGCTGTTGGCCGCCTTGATGTGAACACCTCCGGTTTGCTGCTATTCACGACCGACGGTGAGCTGGCTAACCGCCTGATGCATCCGGGCCACCAGATTGAACGTGAGTATGCAGTCCGTGTATTTGGTGACGTCACCGATGAAATGCTGCGTAAATTAAAGAAAGGTGTGCAGCTGGAAGACGGTCCAGCAGCCTTTAAGGAAATTAAGCGCGGTGGCGGCGAAGGCATTAATCAGTGGTTTCATGTGGTCCTGACGGAAGGTCGTAATCGCGAAGTCCGGCGTTTGTGGGAATCTCAGGGCGTACAGGTCAGTCGTCTGATGCGGGTTCGTTATGGTTCAATTCCGCTCGAGCAGGGCCTGCCACAAAGCGGCTGGGGCGAGTTACCCCTTGATAAGGTCAATTATTTACGTGATTTAGTCGGATTACCGCCGGAAGATCGTAGTTTTATTGACCCTCTGCGTGCAGAATCCCGGCAAAAGCGTTATTCACGGGCACGGCGCAATCAGGCGCAGCGGATGCAACCAGCTCCGGTGGCACGATCTGAAGCCGCGCCGTCGAAAAAGCCGGCAGCGACTAGTCGTAAGCCGGCTGGAAAACCGGCCGGTAAGCCGCCCCGCAAACCGACAAATAAACCAGGCTCGCGGGCCGGAACAGGTCGTACTAACCGCAAATCGCGCGGCTGATGCTACTTGCTGACTGGCAGCTGAAAGGCCCTCTTTTGGCACTCTGGCCCACTCGTGCTGATGTCTGGCGTGAGCAGGGTCGGCCGGCTCAGCAGCAGTTAATTGAACTGCTACTCGCAGTGCAATCCTTCCATCCGGTGCTGCTTGGCGCCACTCCGCGTGACCTCGTTCGGGTCAGGGCTAATGTTCCTGCTGAAATTCCGTTATTGCCGATCAACTATAACGATGCCTGGCCGCGTGATATTGGTCCGCTTTGGTGTCAGCCCCCTTCCTCAGGGTTGGTGGCGCAGGGGTTCGGCTTTACGGCATGGGGCGGGCTCTACCAGGAACATCAGCACGACCGGCAGTTTGCCCGGGGGCTGGCTCGTCAACTGGCCGTGCGCTATCAGGCTGATGCATTGGTGTTAGAGGGCGGTGCCATTACACACGACGGGCAGGGCACCGTTATTGTTCACGCCCGTAGTGTGGCGCGGAATAATCCACAGCTGCGCAGAGCGCAGTTGGAATACAAGTTAAAACAGCTGCTGGATGTGAAGCAAGTGCACTGGCTGGAATGGGCTCATCCGGCCGATGAAACTGGTGGTCATGTTGACAATCAGATGCTCTTTGCCGATGAGCGCAGTTTGGTCTGTGCCTGTCCGCCGCCGGAATCGCCCTTTTATCGGCATTATCAGAGCACAATTGACGCAGTGCGGCAGTTACGTGGGGGCGACGGGCGGCCCTATCGTATCATTGAACTACCACAACCCGGGCCGCTGGCGTTGCCGCCGGAATATTTTGTTACCGTGCGACGGCACGTCGGGGTACGTCGCCGCGGAGAACTGCCGGTGCTGCCGAGTTATGTAAATTTTATCCGCTTACCACAGGCGATTCTGGTACCACAGTTTGGTCTGGCTAGCGATAAGCAAGCACTGACAACCATGCGAAGCGCGTTTCCTGAGTTGCAGGTTAGTGGCATTGCCGCCAGTGAGTTCATCATGGCTGGCGGTGGGCCGCACTGTATGACGCTTAATTTACCGTGAACACAACCTCTACCTGAGCTCTCACATCCTGCTGACCGGGTAAGGAGACTTTATCGCTTTGCATCCGCATTGCGCTCATTTCCATACCCGCCGCCGGCGCGCCGGTTTGTTCACGAATATGCTGTATACCGGTTAGCGTCAGTTTACCTTCGACCGCCAGGGCTGTTGCCTTACTACGGGCATCGGCCAGAGCAGCGTTTAGCGCCTGCTGATAAAGCTCACGGGCATTACTGATTTCATAAACCGGTGAACCCACATTAGTAACACCTTGTTGCAGGGCGAAGTTGAGAATGGCGTCGTAAAGTTGCGGGTTACGTAAGGTGAGGTTGATCTGCCGTTGCACATTGTATTCAGTCAGCTGGCGTTCGCCATCGTCGTAGCGGTATTCAGGATGAACCTGCACCTCGTACGAACTGATATCCTTCGCATCGACGCCTTGCTCAGTTAAATAGTCCAGCAGACGGGAGGTGGTCAGGTCGACCTGAGTTTTCAGTTCAGGCACAGTGGCGCCGCGTTCAACCACTCGCAAATCAAGTTTCATCATGTCAGGAACCGCACTGATATCGCTGCTGCCACTTACTGTAATGGTATGTTCCGGGGCGCTCGTTACCGGTATACAGCCGGCCAGGGTGAGCAGAGCAAGTGTGATAAATAATCCGGATAGCGCGCGCATAAGATAGTCCTTGGTTTTTTGTGGTTAATGTTTTTGCTTATCGCAGGTGGTTTCTCTTAGAGTATAGAATATGCGGTTAATTCAGCGGTTGTCGAAAAGAAGTCAGGAGCATCTATGAGTGACAGTGATGAACAGGTTCAGGCGAACGAGGTGTTACTGCGATTACTCGGCCGCCGGGAGCACAGTGTGCGTGAACTTGAACAAAAGCTCAGTCAGCGCGGCTTCACTGCCAGTATTATCCGGGTGGTCATAAACGAAGCGATTGCGCGCGGCTGGCAGAGTGATGAACGCTACGCCGAACTATGGACGCGCCACTGCCTGCAACGGGGCGATGGCATCAATAAAATAAAAGCCAGCGCTAATATTAAAGGTATCAGCGCTGAACTGCTGGAACAGGCACTGGCCGCTGAAGAGCCGGATTGGGCTGGACTATGCTTTGTGCGGCTTTGTAAAAAGTTTGGTCCGGAGCCCCCCGCAACCCCAAAAGATCGCGATCGGCGCATTCGTCATCTGCTGCAACGCGGCTTTACTTATTCGGATATAAAACAGGCGCTGGAACGTCAATCTGATCCCCTTGCAGACTAGTCGGCAAGGTGCTTTCATGGTACGCTTTCGCGCTATTCATTTGCTGTTCGTTTAACCGTTTTCTCGTAGGAAGTTGTTCATGACTATGACCAGTGCCGATATCCGTGAAGCATTTTTAGCGTTCTTTGCCGAGCGCGGCCACCAGCGTGTTGCATCGGGATCACTGATTCCGGGCAATGATCCCACATTGCTATTTACCAACGCCGGCATGGTGCCTTTTAAAGATGTTTTTCTGGGTGATGAACAACGTGACTACAACCGTGCGACCTCGTCGCAGCGGTGCTTGCGCGCCGGTGGTAAGCACAACGATCTCGAGAACGTTGGCTACACTGCCCGCCATCATACGTTCTTTGAAATGCTGGGTAACTTCAGCTTCGGCGATTACTTCAAACGTCAAGCCATTCAGTATGCATGGGAATTTTTGACAGAAGTGCTAAAGCTGCCCAAAGACAAGCTCTGGGTAACGGTATTTACGGAAGACGATGAAGCGTATGACATCTGGGCCGAAGAAATTGGTGTTCCAGAGAGCCGCATTTCGCGCATCGGTGCTAAAGACAACTTCTGGGCAATGGGTGATACTGGTCCGTGCGGCCCGTGTTCAGAGATATTCTTTGATCACGGTGAAGACGTCTGGGGTGGCCCACCGGGCACCCCGGAAGAAGATGGCGATCGTTATATTGAGATCTGGAACCTGGTCTTTATGCAGTACAACCGGCAGGCCGACGGCGAATTGCGGCCGCTGCCAAAGCCCTCGGTTGATACTGGCATGGGGCTCGAGCGCATCGCAGCGGTTATGCAGCATGTACACAGCAACTACGAAATTGATTTATTTAAGGCCCTGATTGAAGCTGCGGCTAAAGTCATCGGTACCGACGACTGGGAAAACAAATCCCTGCGCGTTATTGCCGATCATATCCGCTCATGCAGCTTCCTGATCGCTGACGGTGTACAACCCTCCAACGAAGGCCGTGGTTATGTGCTGCGCCGGATTATCCGCCGGGCGGTTCGTCATGGCAATTTGCTGGGTGCCACCGATGTGTTCTTTTATAAGTTAGTGCCTGAGCTGGTAAAACAAATGGGCGCGGCTTACCCGGAACTTAAAGAGAAAGAAAAAGTAATCGCGCAGGCATTATTGCGTGAGGAAGAACAGTTCAGTAAGACCCTTGATCGGGGGCTGTCGATTCTGCAGGACGCGTTATCTGGTCTCAGCGGTAATGTGCTGCCGGGCGACCTGGTATTTAAACTCTATGATACTTACGGCTTTCCGGTTGATTTGACCGCGGACATCGCCCGCGAACAGGGGCTGACGGTGGACGAGGCAGGCTTTGCGGCTGCGATGGAACAGCAGCGGCAACGAGCTCAGCAGGCTTCGCAGTTTGGGGTCGATTATAATGAGCGGCTGAAGTCCTCTCAGCGTAGCGAATTTACCGGTTACCAGTTACTAGGCGACCAGAGCGAAGTAATTGAATTATTCTCTCAGGGCGAGTCGGTCACTGAATTACCTGCGGGACAGGCGGGTATAGTCGTATTGTCCCGCACTCCTTTTTACGCCGAAAGCGGTGGTCAGGTTGGTGATACCGGCAAACTGCTGGCGGCTGATGGCCAGTTTACCGTCGAAGATACCCAGTACATAGGCAAAGCCATTGCCCACCACGGGCAGGCCGATGTGACCCTGAAAGTCGGCGATCAGCTGACGGCACAGGTTGACGCTGAACGCCGTGAAGCGATAAAACGCAATCATTCTGCCACTCATTTATTGCACGCCGCACTGCGCAACCTGCTTGGTGAGCATGTTACGCAAAAAGGCTCTCTGGTGAGTCCTGAGCGCCTGCGTTTCGACTTTTCACATTATGAAGCAGTCAGTGCTGAGCAACTCGATACGCTGGAACGTCAGGTGAACGAAGAAATTGTCAGGAACCACGAGCTGGCCACCGAGTTGATGCCCATTGAAGCGGCGAAGCAGGCAGGAGCCATGGCTCTGTTCGGCGAGAAGTATGATGAACAGGTCCGGGTGGTGCAGATGGGGAACTATTCGCTGGAACTGTGTGGCGGTACGCACGTTCATCAGACCGGTGACATCGGTTTATTCCGGATTGTCAGTGAAGCCGGTATCGCCTCGGGTGTGCGGCGCATTGACGCCATGACGGGCAGCAGTGCTATAAGCTTTACTCAGCAGCAAACCAAACAACTGCGCCAGGCGGCCAGTTTGTTAAAGGCGGAACCGGCGCATCTGACCGAGCGCCTGCAACAACAATTAGACCGCAGTAAATCACTTGAGCGCACCATCAGTGAACTGAACCAGAAACTGGCTGCCCATGCTGGCGGCGATCTGGTGAAATCAGCGAAAAATATCGGCGGCAATAAAGTGATCCTGGCGCAACTGGAAAACGTAGATTCAAAAGCTTTACGTCCTATGGTTGATGATCTTAAGAATCAGTTAGGTAGTGGAATTGTGGTGCTGGCCGTTGCGACGGAAGATAAAGTAAGCCTGATTGCCGGCGTGACCACGAATCTGACTGGCCAGATTAAAGCCGGCGATCTGATTAATCTGGCGGCCGCTGAAGTAGGCGGTAAAGGCGGTGGTCGGCCGGATATGGCGATGGCCGGCGGCACGGCGCCGGAGCGTATTCCGGCAGCATTGGCAGTTGCACAGCGGCATATAGAAAGCTTACTGAGTAGTTGATTAGTCAGTCTGTTGTAAGTGTTTTAATTTACGGCTTTGCTAGACAGCGAAGCCGGACTGCAATAATCTGGCTGTCGATTACTTCACGCTCTTGTGTGCGATGGCTGAACAGACTACCATAACAATAGTGATATTTATTTAAACGAGAGCTGGATGTGTAGTTACACCGTTATTGAACGGTTGTCACGGCTGCGCTGAGCTAAAGGGAAGGAGCAGGATAATGTTGATCTTAACCCGCAGAGTGGGTGAGACCTTAATGATAGGCGATGAGGTCACAGTGACGGTACTGGGTGTTAAAGGCAACCAGGTCCGCATTGGTGTCAATGCGCCTAAAGATGTTTCAGTGCATCGGGAAGAAATCTATATGCGCATTCAGGCTGAGCATCAGGAAGGTTCGGCTGACTCGCAGGATGACGACGATAGCTCTGATCAGAAATAAGTCCCACCCGAAAAGCGGATAGTAATGTATTAGGCGCTGCACGGATTTCTTATAGAAATAGACCTTTGTGTGGGAATTTTAAGCGAGATGTTTAAAAATCCCACAAACGCACGTTAAAATCAAAAAAATCGTTTGACATTATTGGCGGTGCCGCTATCATTCATCGCCACAAGTAAGTGGAGAGGTGGCCGAGTGGCTGAAGGCGCTCCCCTGCTAAGGGAGTATAGGGTTTATAGCCCTATCGAGGGTTCGAATCCCTCCCTCTCCGCCATTTACTGTCGATACGCACTCGTAGCTCAACTGGATAGAGTACCTGGCTACGAACCAGGCGGTTGGAGGTTCGAGTCCTCCCGAGTGCGCCATCTTTTATTACCATTCCCCTGATGAATACCTGCTATATACCGACGTGTTCGAACCCCGCCGGCGATTGTGTTATTCTGGCTTTCAGCTAAGATTATTAACAAAACTACCACAAAG
Organism: Pseudidiomarina sp.; assembly: GCF_033722695.1. Classification (GTDB taxonomy): domain Bacteria; phylum Pseudomonadota; class Gammaproteobacteria; order Enterobacterales; family Alteromonadaceae; genus Pseudidiomarina. The sequence goes on from NZ_JAWVYM010000013.1 coordinate 35,148, forward strand.
CGGCGATTTTCAATGAACGAACTACTCTCAGAAGCGCTATCTATAATGCTCATCGGCATGGTGACCGTATTTGGCTTTTTGACCGTGCTCATTGGCGCCATGGCGTTATTACGCTGGTTTACCGCCGGTTCCGATCAGGTGCCTGCGAGTACTGCAGCAACCCCGACAGCACAACCTGATGCACCGCTGATGGCAGCTGTGGCCGCGGCCGTTCATAAATATCATCGCCGCGACCGGCGCTAACCCCACTTCATATAGGAGCTTACGGATGGCTAACCCATTAAAAATAACTGAACTGGTGCTGCGCGACGCGCATCAGTCGCTGTTAGCAACGCGTATGCGGCTTGACGACATGTTGCCGATTGCCGCACAACTCGATGAAGTCGGGTACTGGTCGATGGAGTCGTGGGGCGGAGCGACTTTTGACTCCTGTATCCGCTATTTAGGTGAAGATCCCTGGGAGCGCATACGAGAAATAAAAAAAGCCATGCCCAAAACACCCCAGCAAATGTTGCTACGCGGGCAGAATCTTCTGGGTTACCGGCATTATGCTGATGACGTGGTCACACGCTTCGTTGAGCGCGCGCGTGAAAACGGCGTCGATGTGTTCCGGATTTTTGATGCCATGAATGATGTGCGTAATCTGCGTACAGCAATCAAGGCCGCCAAAGCGGTTGATGGCCACGCCCAAGGCACCATGTCTTACACGGTCAGCCCGGTGCATACCCTGGAGAAGTGGGTGGCCATGGCAGAAGAGCTGGCTGATTTAGGTTGTGATTCGATCTGTATTAAGGATATGGCCGGCTTATTACGTCCGCAGGCTGCTTACGAGCTCATTACCGCCCTTAAACAGGCTGTTAACGTGCCTATCGCGATGCAATGTCACGCCACCACAGGGTTAAGTACTGCGACCTATCAGAAGGCCATTGACGCCGGTATTGATATGCTGGATACCGCGATCTCGTCAATGAGTATGACCTACGGGCATTCAGCGACGGAAACCCTGGTCGCGATGACCGAAGATACTGACCGGGATACCGGCCTGGATCTGGCCCGGCTGGAGGAAATCGCCAGCTATTTCCGTGAGGTGAGAAAGAAATACGCACGCTTTGAAGGATCACTTAAGGGCGTTGATGCCCGGATCCTGCTGGCGCAGGTGCCTGGTGGTATGTTAACCAACATGGAAAATCAGCTGCGCGAACAGGGCGCCGCTGATAAATTTGATGACGTGTTGGCAGAAATCCCTAAAGTCCGCGAAGATTTAGGTTTTATCCCGTTAGTAACCCCGACGTCACAAATTGTCGGTACCCAGGCGGTGTTGAATGTTCTCAGTGGCGAACGCTATAAATCGATTTCAAAAGAAACCAAAGGCGTTTTGCGGGGCGAGTATGGTGCTACAGCAGCGCCGGTGAATAAAGAGTTGCAGCAACAAGTGCTGGACGGCAAAGAACCTATTACCGTGCGCCCGGCTGATTTAATTGATGATGAACTCGATAGTCTGACTAGCGAACTGAAACAAAAAGCGAAAGAAGACGATATTCGTTTAGCTGACAATGAAATTGATGACGTACTGACGTACGCCTTGTTTCCCCAGATTGGTCTGAAATTTCTTAAGAACCGCGACGATCCTTCGGCGTTTGAGCCGGTGCCAACAGCGACTGATGAGCATCCGGCGGCCACTGCCGATAAACAAACTGCAGCTGCTGGCCCGAACGAGCCAGCCAGTTATCAGGTAAAGGTTGAAGGCAAGGTCTTTCATGTTGAAGTCGGGCCGGCAGGCGATATGACGTCGACCACTGAGACGACCGATTCACCAGCTGGCGAAAAGACCGCCCAGCCATCAGCGGCGGATGCCCCGACTACGATCAAAGCCCCGCTGGCCGGTAACGTCTTCAAGATTTTGGTTAAGCCGGGACAGCAAGTCGCTGCTGGCGAAGTCGTGATTATTCTCGAAGCCATGAAAATGGAGACGGATATAAAAGCCGAGCAGGATGGCACTGTTAAAGAATTACTGGTTCGCGACGGCGACAGCGTCAATGTCGGCGATGTCTTGTTGATGATGGAGTAAGCGCCGATGGAACGGTGGATGATATTATGGAACAGCACGGCGCTCTCAGCTTTTACCTGGGGCCAGGCCGCCATGATGTTGGTGGGCGCTACTCTGCTTTATCTTGCGATCAGTAAGAAGTTTGAGCCTTTGCTGCTGTTGCCAATCGGCTTTGGCGCTATTCTCGCCAATATCCCCCTGGCCGGTTTAAACGAACCGGGTGGACTGCTGTACTATATTTATCTGGTCGGTATCGAAACGGGGATTTTTCCGCTGCTGATATTTATGGGCGTAGGCGCGCTGACGGATTTTGGGCCGTTACTCGCCAATCCCCGCACACTGTTGCTAGGCGCAGCGGCACAGTTTGGCATCTTTGCGACCCTGCTCGGTGCAATTGCCCTCAACGCGTTACCCGGCTTTAATTTTACGCTGGCCGATGCTTCTGCGATCGCGATTATCGGTGGTGCTGATGGTCCCACGGCAATTTTCCTTGCCTCGCGGCTGGCCCCTGAATTACTTGGTGCTATAGCGGTAGCGGCTTATTCCTATATGGCGCTAGTCCCCATCATTCAGCCGCCCATTATGAAATTGCTGACCACCAAAGAAGAGCGCGCGGTAAAAATGGAACAGTTACGGCCGGTGGGCCGGCGTGAGAAAATCCTATTTCCGTTGGCGGTACTCTTTTTGACCCTGCTGGTGCTACCCACAGCCACACCACTGATAGGTATGTTCTGTCTGGGCAACCTGATGCGTGAAGCCGGAGTTGTTGACCGGCTGAGCAAGACGGCCCAGAACGAGTTGATTAACATAGTTACTATTTTCCTCGGGCTGGCGGTTGGCTCCAAACTATCCGCAGCAGAGTTTTTGTCAGTGCAAACGCTGGGGATTCTGGCACTTGGTGCAGTTGCGTTCGGGGTGGGTACGGCTTCGGGCGTGCTGATGGCCAAGGTTATGGCGCGCTTTAGCAGTAAACCGATTAACCCGTTAATCGGTGCAGCTGGTGTTTCGGCGGTCCCAATGGCAGCACGCGTGGTTAATAAAGTCGGGCTGGAGGCAAATCCCAGTAATTTCCTGCTGATGCATGCGATGGGGCCGAACGTTGCCGGCGTACTGGGGTCGGCAGTTGCTGCCGGCCTGCTATTAGCGCTGGTCGGCTAGGGCGCTCCCTCAGGAGCGTCCGGTGAGAAACAATAAAAGTGTATAGACCACCGCAATAAAACCGCTGATCACCGCGATATAAATGAATCCACGCAGCCCCTGGCGCAGTGTTTGCCCGTTAGAAAATAAATAAACTATCCATAACACGGACAGCACCAGGGGTATTAAAAATAAAAAACGCGTCATGATGAATTCCTGTTTTGTTGCTGGCGTTGATGCCAGAGTGCTAAATCCGAGGCAGCCTGTCGGGCCTGTTCCAACAAAGGATCAAGCCGGGTGATGTGATCAGCCAGCAAATCAACTTGTCCTTCTTTCATATATTGCTCCAGCGTACTCGCTGCTGCCTGCAGGCGCGTCAGACCAAGGTTGGCTGCAGCGCCCTTTAGCGAGTGAAAAAAGCGCCGGGCCTGATCGTGCTGGCCTTTAGCCAGAAAGTCTACCACCCGCAGTGGTGCTTCCTGATACTCCCGATGCAGACGTTCCACCAACGATACATATAAAGCGACATTGTGCTGCAGCCGGTTCATGGCGCCGGCGAAATCGATATCACGATGATGAGGATAGCTAATCTCCGTTGCGGTTGCAGGCTGCTGCGGTTCTGCCGCGCTGTTGTCAGGGGTTTTGTCGTAATTACCGCGTAAACACCACTTGTCTACCGCCTGATAAAGCAGTTGCTCATCAATGGGCTTGCTGAGGTGATCCTGCATACCCGCGGCCAGCGAGCTCTCAACATCCTCGGGGCTGGTATTGGCAGTCATCGCGATAATGGGTAACTGCCGGTATGAATATCGTGAGCGAATGCGCTGTGCTGCTGTGAGACCGTCCATTACCGGCATCTGAATATCCATAAATATGAGCGCGTAGTCGCGCTTCGCTACGCGTGCGAGCGCTTCTTCACCATGTTTGGCTATGTCAACCTGTAAACCGGCCTGCTCAAGCATTTCGCGCGCGATATGCTGATTAATATCGTTGTCCTCAACCAGCAATACCGGTGCGCCGCGCAGCTCACCAGGCAAGCCGAGCGGATCCCGGCGCTGTTCCTGCGCGGTAATGGTAAGTGCTGAACAGAGCACTCTGATGACTGCCGAGCTGGTATAAGGCTTGACTAAGTGGTCCGCGACCCCCGCCTGATGGGCTGCACTGATGAGTTCGCTGGCGTGAAAGCTGGTAGCCAGAATAAGGCGGGGTGCATCCTCATACCCCTGCATCTCGCGACAGAAATCGAGGCCGCTAATTCCGGGCAGCTGCCAGTCGACAATACAGACATCAAATTGCTGTTGTCGGATCAGTTCGAAGCCTTCTTCGGCTGTGCGACAGGTACGGATATCGACCTGGTAACTACGCAGCAGTTCGGTCAGCATTTCGCGGGTAGTCAGGTTATCTTCTATCGCCAGAACCCGCTTGCCAGCCAGGCGCGGAAGTAACAGACTGTGGCCACTGGTATCCTGCTCCTGCTGTAGTGGTAATTTGAGTTCGAGGAAAAAGGTCGAGCCCTGACCGAGGCTGCTGATTACCCCCAGTCCGTGTTGGTTCATTAACTTGACGATGCGCTGGCTGATGGCCAGGCCCAGGCCGGTTCCGCCGAACTTGCGGGTGGTTGAACTGTCCGCCTGAGAAAAGGCCTGAAAAAGACGTGCGCGTTGCTCTTCATCCATACCTATGCCGGTATCGGTTACGGATAAGCGCAGGTAGACTTCTTCGGAATCAAAATCAAGCAGCGTGGCCGAGACGACAATTTCGCCGTGCTCAGTAAACTTTATCGCGTTACTGACGAGGTTAACCAGCACCTGATTGATCCGCAGCGGGTCACCAATAAGACGGGTGGGAATATTGGTGGGTAAACTGATGATAAATTCCAGGTCTTTATCATGAGCGCGGTAGGCAAACATATCCGCAAGGTTAGCGAGTACTTCTTCCAGGTCAAAAGGAATTGCCTCAATCGTCAGCTTATCGGCTTCGAGCTTTGAAAAGTCCAGCAGATCATTAATGATGCCAAGCAACATCCGCGAAGAGCTTTCAATCGATTTTAAGTAACCCCGTTGCTTTTCGTTTAGATCGGTTTTTAAGGACAGTTGCGTCATGCCCAGAATGGCATTGATCGGGGTACGGATCTCATGGCTCATGTTGGCCAGAAACTCACTTTTAGCCTGGTTGGCTTGTTCAGCGCTGCGGATCGCCCGCTGCATTTCCTCCAATTGAGCAAGTTCGGTCGCCGACGGAGTCGGCGAACCTGATTGTGCCTGATGCTTGCTAAAGCGGCTGCGGAGCCAGTTCCAAACTGAGCTAACGGACATAGTTGGGCATTTTACCTTATAAAGTATCGGGCTATCATGCCATGCGTAGTGCCTGACGCCAAGTCACGAAATTACTGCTTTTTGCCGTTGCTGGCATGGACTAGCGGGTTATTTCCCAGTAAGCTTTCGGCATTAGTTACCGAATTGCGTTATAAGGCAGGATATACTTTTGCAGTCACCATTTTCCAGTTCGTTGAAGCTTCTCGCTGAACCCGCTAACCGTGAGGCGTTAACGCAAATCAGCCGGGGTATTGAGCGCGAGTGCCTGCGTATTACTCCGCAGGGGAAACTGGCCGTTACTGAGCATCCTCCGGCCTTGGGCGCGGCGTTAACACACCCGTATATTACTACTGACTATGCGGAAATGTTAATGGAGTTTATTACGCCGGTAGCGCAAAGCATTACGGTGACGTTGCAACAGCTTGAAGATATTCATAAGTACAGCTATCGCCATTTAGGTGAGGATTTGTTGTGGCCACTGAGTATGCCATGCTTTGTCGGCGATGTGGGCGATATCCATATTGCCCGTTACGGTAGTTCCCATATAGGTCAGATGAAGACCCTTTATCGCAAGGGGTTAACCCAACGCTATGGCGGTGGCATGCAGATAATCTCCGGCGTGCACTACAATTTTTCCGTACCCCAAGCGATTTGGGAGCAGTTGGCTGCCGCCGATAACACCACCGCCGATGCGCATTATATTTCGCGCCGTTACTTTGATTTAATCCGCAACTACAAACGTATTTGCTGGGTTATTCCGTATTTGTTCGGTGCGTCGCCGGCGGTGTGTAAATCCTTCCTGAAGCACGCCGAAGGTGATATCGAGTTTAAAGAGCATGGCAAAGGTACTCTGTACCGGCCTTACAGTACGTCGTTACGGATGAGTGATTTAGGCTATACCAATCGCGAACAGGCAGATTTGAAAATCACCTATAACTCGGTCGAAGAGTATATACATGGTCTGCGCCGGGCAATTACCACCCCCTCCCGTGTGTTTGGCAAGCTGGGAATAAAAGTTGACGGCGAATATCAGCAATTGAACGACAGTATTCTGCAGATTGAGAATGAGTTCTACGCACCGATCAGACCAAAGCGGGTCGCGCGAGCAGGCGAAACGCCAACCCAGGCGCTTGAGCGTGGCGGGGTTGAGTATATCGAAGTGCGGGCGTTGGATGTCAATCCGTTTAGCCCGATCGGCATTACCGCGCAGCAGATCCGGCTGCTTGACCTGCTGCTAATGTACTGTCTGTTGCGGCCCAGCCCGCGTCTCAGCCTGGAACAGCAACAGGAAGCTGATCGTAATTTCAACCGGGTGGTACTGGATGGCCGTAATCCTCGTCTGAGCTTGTTGACCGAGGGGTATGAGCGACCGATCGCCGACTGGCTGGAAGAGCTTTTTGCGGATTTCCAGGATATTGCCGCAGCATTCGATGGAGCGCACGGTAGCAAGGATTACCAACAAACCGTAGCTGAGCAGTACCGCGCGGTGCTGAATCCGGAGCTAACCCTCTCGGGTCAGTTTTTGCGGATACTGAAACAAGAGAACATCGATAATAACGAGCTGGGAATGCAGCTTGCCCGTCAGTATCGGGACGCTATGGCTCAGCCTCTGAGCTATTACAGTGAGGCGGACTTTTCTGGCTGGACCGAATTATCATTGCAGCAGCAAAGGGAGCGCGAACAAGCGGATGCCGGCAGCTCATTTGATGATTTCCTGACTGAATATTTTCGTCGCGCTGCCTGCGCCAGTCCGGAGTGTCTCTGATGAACGGCGGATTGCTCCAGCAGGCCGTGCGGATCGCTCTGTTGAGTAGTGTGGTTGTGCTAATGGGTTGCAGTACCGCGCCACCACAAAAACCTGACGACCTCTGTGAAGTGTTTTTTGAAAAGCGTGACTGGTACGATGCGGCTAACCGGATGAGTAAGAAATACGGGGTGCCGATACAAGTACCCATGGCTATGATGTATCAGGAAAGCTCGTTTAAGCATGACGCTAAGCCGCCGCGGGACTATATCTTATGGGTGATCCCCTGGGGCCGGGTCAGCAGCGCTTATGGTTACTCCCAGGCCAAGACGCCAACCTGGGCTGATTATCAACGGGAAACCGGTAATAACTGGGCCTCGCGCGACAGTTTTGATGATGCGATTGATTTCATGGGCTGGTTTATTGCTAAAAGTGCAAAAGTAAACGGTGTTTCCAAGTGGGACGCTTATGCCCAGTATCTTAACTACCATGAAGGCTGGGGCGGCTACCGTCGCCAGACTTACCTTAAAAAGCCCTGGTTAATTAAGGTCGCGCGCCGGGTTAAGCAGCGCGCGGGCACATACGGGGCACAATTACGGGGCTGTGAGGAAGACCTGCAGCGCAGCTGGCTGTGGCACATATTTTTCGACTGACAGGTTAGTCGGACCCCGACAAGAAATAATCCGGCAAAAACCGCACCAGCTTGACCATATGCTCACCGCTCTCAATCACCTCGAGGGCATAACTTTCAATACGCATGCAAAGCGGTTGACGGGGAATATCGCCTAACTGCTCTATTATCAGTCCGCTGACGGTTTTAGGTCCATCTGTTGGTAAATTCCAGTTCAGTTCTTTATTTAAGTCTCGAATGTTGGCAACGCCTTCAACCAATACAGAGCCGTCCGGCTGAATAATCACTGACTCACTTGGTGGGGGTGAAATGCTGGTGGTGAAATCGCCGACGATCTCTTCCAGAATATCTTCCAGCGTTACCAGGCCCTGAATATCGCCGTACTCATCGACCACCAGGCCAATGCGTTCTTTGCTGCGCTGGAACTTGAGCAACTGGACATTCAGTGGTGTTCCTTCGGGAATGTAATAGATATCCCGAGCTGCACGTATCACCTCAGCCTTATCAATTTCGCTACTGGCCTTAGTCACCAGTTGCATGATGTCGCGAGCATGTAAAAAGCCAATCGCATCGTCAATCTCGTTTCGATAAAGCAACAGACGGGTATGTTGGGCTTGAGATAGCTGCCGGATAATAACTTTCAGATCATCCTGCGCATCGATGCCGCTGATTTCCGCGCGCGGAATCATCACGTCTTCAACGGTCACTTTTTCAAGGTCCAGAATGCTGATAAGCATTTCCTGGTGGCCGCGGGGAATCATTGAGTTTGCTTCATTAACCACAGTGCGGAGTTCTTCACTGCTCAGTGCGTCACGCCCGGCCACGTTGCGGGGATTTATACCAAGCAGGCGCATAAAGCCATTCGTGATGAAATTAATCGCAGCAACCAGTGGATACATGATTGTCAGCAACGGCTTGAGGATCACGGAACTGGGAAAAGCCACCCGCTCGGGGTGCAGCGCAGCTATTGTTTTTGGCGTGATTTCGGCAAAAATAAGCACCACCACTGTTAATCCTAAGGTCGCTACCAGAATACCGGCATCGCCGAACCAACGTAAACAGAGGATAGTCGCTATCGCTGAAGCAGCGATATTCACCAGGTTATTGCCGATTAGTATCAAGCCAATAAGGCGATCCGGACGATCCAGCAGATATTGTACCCGCTTGGCACCTTTATGGTCCTGCTGCGCCAGATGGCGCAATCGGTAGCGGTTCACCGACATCATGCCCGTTTCGGAACCCGAGAAATATGCAGAGAGGAACAAGAGCACGCCGAGTATAATCAGCAGCGTCGAAGTGGCTATTTCGTCCAAAAATGATACCTGTAGTAGAAGTTCAGTTGCTTAATGTAATCAGCCTGACCGCCAAGTCAAGTAAACCGCGATAAAATCACGCCGGATGTCAGGCTGCCAGCAGTACATCCTTGACGAAACGGCTGCCAAAATAGGCGAGGGTCAGGATAACACTGGCAACAACACTGGCAATGACCAGGCTCCGCCCGCGGATACCACGAACTCCGTGCAGATAGACCACTGCAAGATAAATGATGGCGGCAATACTACTTAAAATCGTTTTATGGGATTGGCCCTGAATAAACATATTATCAAGAAAAACAAAGCCGCTTACTAAGGCCGCAATTAACATCAGGGTGCCGGTACTGACCAGTCGGAAAAAATAACGCTCCACCGTCATTAGCGGCGGCAGGTAACTGGCGACAGCATTTATTTTGTGTTGTTTGAGCAAGTAAGTCAGATAAAGTAACTGCACTGCATAAAGGGTTGCTAATAGCAGTACTGCATACGCGATCAACGAAAGTACAATGTGAATTGCCAGGCCATAATCATTATCCAGTTGCGCACCCCAGCTCACCGGGCTGATCAACAGTAATACGCTGGTTACTGCGGCAAACAGATAGATCACTGGACGTAACAGTAAGCCACCGGATTTGTTCTGGCGGACCAGCGATAACAGCGCCAGAAAGAAAGCGACGCAACTCAGGCTACTGGTAATATTAAGGTGGTCAAAGTCATCAGCGCCAAGATACTGCCAGAGCAGTAAGCCGTGGCTGAGCACAGCGGCGAAAGGGAGTAACTGTTGCCATACCAGAGGACCCGTACGATGAGCCAGGCGGCGCCACAGCACCAGCGCACTGGCGAGATATAATAACAGCGTGATAAGCAGCAATATCAACATGACCTAACCTGACTCGGTAAAATGTTAAGCAAGTATATGCATTGTCACAATGAAACCCAATAGGGGCAAGAAACTTTGCTTGATTTAAGGTATACTGGTCGCGATATAAATTGGACTAATTAACGCAGTAGATTGGATGCATCGGCATGTTTGAAAACTTAAGCCAACGACTGACACAGTCACTCAAATCAATCGGTGGTCGCGGCCGGCTGACAGAAGACAATATTAAAGATACCTTGCGTGAAGTGCGCATGGCATTGCTCGAAGCTGACGTGGCACTGCCCGTGGTGCGCGATTTTATTAGTCGCGTCAAAGAGCGGGCGATTGGCGCTGAGGTGAATAAGAGCCTTACCCCTGGCCAGGTGTTTATTAAAATCGTACAGCAGGAACTCGAGCACGCAATGGGCGAGGGGAATGTTCCTCTTAACCTGAGCACGCAGCCACCTGCGGTGATTCTGATGGCGGGGCTGCAGGGCGCGGGTAAAACCACCAGCGTGGGTAAGCTGGCGCGCCATCTGCGCGAAAAGCACAAGAAGAAAGTTCTGGTAGTGAGCGCGGACGTATACCGTCCGGCGGCAATCAAACAATTGCAGACACTCGCCGCCGAAGTTGATGTTGAGTTTTTCCCCTCGTCCACAGAACAGAAGCCCGTGGCTATTGCCCAGGCCGCAATTGATTACGCCCGCAAGAAGTTCCTTGATGTGGTGCTGGTAGATACCGCCGGCCGTACTGCTATTGATGAAGTCATGATGACTGAAATCCAGCAGTTACATAGCGCCGTAAAGCCAATTGAAACCCTGTTTGTGGTTGATGCCATGACGGGTCAGGATGCTGCCAATACGGCGAAAGCATTCAGTGAAGCCTTACCGCTAACCGGTGTCATTCTGACTAAAGTCGATGGCGACGCACGTGGTGGCGCGGCATTGTCAATCCGCCATATTACCGGTCAGCCGATCAAATTCCTCGGTGTTGGCGAAAAGAACAGTGCACTGGAGCCGTTCCATCCTGAGCGGGTCGCTTCGCGTATCCTTGGTATGGGTGATGTGCTGTCGCTGATTGATGAGCTGGAAACCAAGGTCGATCGCGACAAAGCTGAGAAAGTAGCCCGCAAAGTAATGAAGCAGGGTAAATTCTCGCTGGAAGATTTCCGCGATCAGCTGGCGCAGATGCGCGATATGGGCGGCATGATGGGCCTGATGGATAAAATGCCGGGCATGGGCAACATCAGCTCACAGGTGAAAGGCCAGCTGGACGACAAAATGACCGTGCGCATGGAAGCTATTATTAATTCCATGACCCCGAAAGAGCGTGAACACCCTGATTTAATTAAAGGTTCACGTAAGCGTCGGATCGCCGCAGGGTCGGGCACTCAGGTGCAGGATGTGAATAAACTGCTGAAGCAATTTATGCAGATGCAGAAGATGATGAAAAAAATGAAAGGCGGTGGCATGGCAAAAATGATGCGCGGCCTTGGCGGTATGGGTGGCAAAATGCCTCCGGGGATGCTCCCAAAACGGTAGGCAGTCTGCTGACTGAGGCAAGGCTCCACGCCAGAGAAAACTTGCATTCAGGCAAAAAATCAGTAGAATTGCCGGGCTCTCTGACTCAGGCTCGTCCGTGTCGGAGGCTTTTTTATTTACTTAACATTAAAAACTGTATCGAGGAACGTAATGGTAACCATTCGTTTACAACGTGGCGGCGCTAAAAAGCGCCCATTCTACCAGATGGTAGTAACTGACAGTCGCAATGCCCGCGACGGTCGTTTTATTGAAAATGTCGGCTTTTTTAATCCGCTTGCCCGCGGCCAGGAAGAAAAATTGCGTGTTGATTTAGATCGTGTTGACCACTGGGTGGGCAACGGCGCAACTTTATCTGAGCGCGTAAACAAGCTGATCAAAGATGCGCGTAGCGCAGCTTAAGTATTAATTTAAACGCATCTGGTGGCTATGAACTCAACATCTGAAACCGTCGTTATTGGCCAGCTTGGCGCAGTTTACGGCGTAAAGGGTTGGCTTAAAGTTCAAAGCTATACCGATGATGCGGAAGCCATTTTTGATTACAGCCCCTGGCAGATTATTAAGCAGGGCAAACCGCAAACAGTTCAGGTCGAAGAATGGCGTCGGCATAATAAAGGACTGATTGCGAAACTGGCGGGTGTTGATGATCGCGATAAAGCTCAGGTGTATACAGGTGCTGATATTGTGATTGAGGCCGCACAGTTACCTGAGTTGCCAGAGGATGAGTTTTACTGGCGCGATCTCATTGGGATGACCGTGGTAAATACCGAAGGTTATAACATGGGTATTGTCGACCAGCTAATGGCCACAGCATCGAATGATGTGATGGTGGTGAAAGCGAACAGCAATGATGCGTTTGGCAGGTCAGAGCGCCTGATTCCGTTTATTCAGAGTCAGTATGTGCAATCTGTAGACCGCGCAGCAAAACGTATTGTTGTTGACTGGCCGTCGGATTTTTAATGGCTGCACAACTGCAGGTAGGGGTAATAAGCCTTTTTCCTGAAATGTTTCAGGCCATTACAGATAACGGTGTGACCGGTAGGGCAGTACGTGACGGGCTTCTTGAGCTTAAACTCATTAATCCCCGCGACTTTACCCACGACCGGCATCGCACTGTCGATGACCGCCCTTATGGCGGTGGCCCGGGAATGCTGATGATGGTGCAACCGCTCACTGATGCGATTGCGGCAGCAAAGCAGGAACTGGGAGCCAGTACTAAGGTGATTTATTTGTCACCTCAGGGTCGCAGGCTAGATCATGCCGGCGCTAAGCAATTAGCAGAGCATGACAAGCTAATCCTGATTGCCGGTCGCTATGAAGGCATTGATGAGCGGGTTATTACCCGTCATGTTGATGAAGAATGGTCGATTGGTGATTACGTGTTAAGTGGGGGCGAGTTACCGGCCATGGTATTGATTGATGCAGTAGCGCGATTAATACCCGGGGTACTTGGCCATCAGGATTCTGCCAGTGAAGATTCGTTCGCTGAAGGATTACTGGATTGTCCTCATTACACACGGCCGGAAGTTTTAGATGGTGAGCAGGTTCCCTCAGTATTGCTGAGTGGTAACCATGAAAAAATTCGTCGGTGGCGATTGCAGCAGGCTCTGGGCAGAACCTGGTTACGACGTCCCGAATTATTAAACAACCTAGCTCTGACTGGCGAGCAGCAGGCTTTACTGGATGAATTCATTCAACAGTATCAGGCCACTGACAACAACTCGGGCGGTTAATCTAGGCAAGTGAGGCTATCATGGCAAAAGTAAGTCAAAATTTGATCAAAGCGATCGAAGATGAGCAGTTAAAAAGTGACCTTCCGGTTTATGCACCGGGCGATACAGTGGTCGTTAATGTTAAGGTTAAAGAAGGTAACCGTGAGCGTGTTCAGGCATTTGAAGGCGTGGTTATCGGTAAGCGTAATCGTGGACTGCACTCAGCTGTTACCGTTCGTAAAGTGTCGAATGGTGAAGGTGTTGAGCGTTCCTTCCAGGTACACAGCCCGATTATCGACAGCATTGTTGTGAAGCGTAAAGGTGCGGTTCGTCGCGCTAAGCTTTACTACCTTCGCGAGCGTTCAGGCCGTTCTGCGCGTATCCGCGAAAAACTGGGCGCATAATTTTGCGTGCAGTCAAAAAACCCGCCTCTGGCGGGTTTTTTTATGTCTGAAGTCAGGCACAATAGCAGCAGCTTGCTAAACATCCTGGCTAAGTGATGGAGTAATAATGGACGAGCAGCGACAACTAGAGCAGTTACGAACTGAGATTGACGCAACCGATGGCGAATTGGTTGAACTGTTGCTGCGTCGGCGTCGGCTGGCGGCCGAGGTGGGCAAAGTGAAACGGCAACTGGGCCAGCCCCTTTATGTGCCGGATCGTGAAGCAAAAATGCTTGAGGACCGCCGGCAACAGGCGGCCGCTGTCGGGTTGTCACCTGATTTAATCGAAGATGTGCTGCGCCGGGTTATTCGTGAATCCTATCAGCAACAACAAGCCGCCGATGTACACCTGCAGGACAAAAATATTGTGGTGGTCGGTGGTGCTGGCGCTCTTGGCCAGCTGTTCGTCCGCTTGTTTGAATCGGCCGGTGCCAGCGTTGCTATTCTGGATAAAGATGACTGGCCGCGGGCAGCCGATATTGTCGCCGGTGCCGACCTGGTTCTCGTCAGTGTGCCTATTGCTATTACCCCTCAGGTTATCGCTGATCTTCCTGAATTACCTGCGCGTTGTGTGTTGGCGGATGTCACCAGTATCAAGCAGACGCCGCTGCAGGCTATGCTGGATAAGCACCAGGGCCCCGTGGTCGGGCTGCATCCGATGTTCGGCCCACAGCAGCAGACGCTGGCTAAGCAGCTTATCGTGGTCAGTCACGGCCGCGGCCAGGAGCATTACCAGTGGTTGCTTGAGAGTATTGTCCGCTGGGGCGCTAATTTACAGGAATTTGAAGCAAGCGCCCATGACCAGGCCATGGCTTTTATTCAGGTTATGCGGCACTTATCCACCTTCGTATATGGTGTTCACCTTGCCCGCGAACGGGTTGACCTGCAGCAGCTACTTGAGCTGAGCTCACCGATTTACCGGCTGGAGCTCATGATGGTAGGCCGGCTGTTTGCCCAGAATGCTGAGCTCTATGCCGATATTATTTTATCGCAGCCGCAGAACTTTGCGATGATGCGCCGTTACCTGCAGCGTTTTGACACTATTATTGGTGAGCTGGAAGCAGGTGATAAGGCTGCTTTTTTGCGGGAGTTCGCTGAGGTTGCAGCCTATTTCGGCCAGTTTTCGACTGACTTTCTGAATGATTCCCAGCGACTACTCAGCCTTGCCGGCGATACGCATCAGATTCGTTAAATCGGTTACCGAAAGAGGTTTGCTCAACTGTTGCTCAATACCAGCAGCAGTGCAGCGTTCTTTAATTTCTTCATCATCATGACCGGTTATCAGGCCGGCGGGCGGAGTGCCCTCGCCCAGCTCGTCATGGATCCGACAATAGACTTCAATGCCATTGAAGTCGGGCAGCTCATAATCAAGTAATAGCAGCTGGGGCCGCTCTGCCAGCGCTTTTTCGACCGCCTCGGCACCGCACTCGGCAGTAATTACCTGCGACGGGTAATGGCTAAGCATAGATTTAATCACTTCCAGTGACACAAAATCGTCATCAACTACTAATATTTTCGGACCTTTATCACTCATAATTTTTATCCTAGACTAAATCTGGTGAAACCCTAGCAAATTCGTGACAACGGGTAAACAGAAGGACAATAAAATGAGCCGGGTGAAGATTTGGGACAGCTTTATTCGCATTTATCACTGGCTGATGGTGCTGCTCATCATTGCTCAGCTATGGACCGCCAGTCAGGGTTATATGGAGTGGCACCAGCGTGGGGCATTTATCCTGGCAGCGCTAATTGTAGCGCGTCTTATCTGGGGCTTTATCGGTAGTGAATCGGCCCGCTTCAGTGCTTTTTTACGCGGCCCGCGGGCGGTCATAGAGCATTTCCGCGAGTTGCGGGACGGGCGCCATCAAAAAGAAACCACCCACAATGCTGCTGGGGGGTGGTCGGTGCTCTTAATTTTGCTGGCGTTACTGATTCAGATTGGTACCGGGCTGTTTGCGACTGACGATATTCTGTTCGACGGGCCGCTGGCGTATTTAGTCAGTGATTCAACCCAGGATATGCTGACCACCATCCATCATCTTAATGTCTATTTTATCTTTGCTATTGTTGGTTTGCATGTTCTGGCAATTATTGGCTACCGGCTGATCGGCATCGGGCTGACCATGGCCATGATTCACGGCTACCAGACTTTTGAAGATGAACGCGCTCACCGTAAAGCCCCCCGGCTTCGCAATGGTATCTGGGGCTTGTTAATAGCCGGGGTGATAGCCAGCGCGCTTTATTATTTTGGGGCTTAGTCGGCGCGATAGTCGTCGTGACAGCCCTTACAGCTCTCGGCCGCGGTTTTTACTGCCTGACCAAGCTCAGTGCGCGAAGCGCCGGCGGTGGCAAGCTGCTTCAAGTTTTGCGCGTCAGTCTGTAATTGTTCATAGTGCTGTTTAAAGTCATCCCAGTTTTGCCAGATTTCCGGCAGCGCATCAGTATTGGTGCCGGGCATGGCACCTTCAACCTGAAAGCCGGCCCAGGGAATGGCTGTCATGGCGGCAAAGTCACTGGCGCGCTCGGCGAAAATCTCTGACTCGAAAGGTACATCGCCTTTGATCATATCGCCCATGGTTTTAAAGTTGTGGTACATCACATTTAAGGCATTCTGCCGGTAGGTAACAGCCTTTTCGGCGTCATAAAAGGCCGTTTTTGCCGTCACTGTGTCGGCAAAAAGGCTGACAGGTAGTGATATCATCGTTAACGCGAATAACCGTTTCATGGACTTTCTCCGTTTTATTCTTCATTGTCTGACGGTTTAACGTTTTCACTGCGCTTTTCATCCCTTAACGGATTGCGTCTATAGTGCAGTTACCTTTACTGTAGTCCAGGATAACAATACTACAAAATCTCACAGAGGATATTCCAGATGAGCAGGAGTAAGCACCTGAGCAAACTGGCGTTAGCGCTCTATGCAGTGATACCCGCGGTATCATTGGCATCGCAGACCACGCCAGTTCAAGGGTTACATGATAATACCCCGACATTCGTCGCATTGCAGAATGCCACCATTGTTACGGAGCCCGGTAAACAGCTGAAAAATGCGACCCTGGTTATCCGCGATGGTAAAGTTGTCGCCGTTGATGCGAACAACCAGGCGCCTGCCGGAGCCCGCATCATTGACGCCAGCGGGCATACCATTTATCCCGGCTTTATTGATGCTTATAGTAATTATGGCTTACCAGAGGTCGAAGAGCCGAAACGCGCGCCTTATCGCAGCGAAGCACCGCAATATAATAATAAGCGCGAAGGTGGTAACGCGGCGAATGACGCTATCCATGCTCAGAAGCGCTGGGTTGACGAGTACGCCAATAACCAGAAAGCGGCCAAAACTTATATTGAACAAGGTTTTACTGCCGTGCAAAGCGCGCGTCTGGACGGTATATTTCAGGGTCAGGGCGTGACAGTGTCACTGGCAGATAAGATCCCCAACGATACCATCTACCGGGCCGAAGCCCGCCACTTTGGTTCATTTGATAAGGGCACTTCGAAGCAGCAGTATCCATCTTCGTTGATGGGCTCTATTGCGCTGATCCGGCAAACCCTGTCTGATGCTAACTGGTACGAACAAGCATTTGGTAAACAGGCTCATAACGGTCCGGTTGAATACAATGCGGCGCTGGCTGAGTTAGGGCCGGTGGAGCAGGAAGGTGTTGTCTTTAAAATCAGCGATGATAAATCCTTGCTGCGTGCCCACGATGTTTTCTCCAACTTTAACGTGCCGGTTACTTACCTGGGTTCAGGCTATGAATATGCACGCTTGGCGGCAATAAAAGCCACCAACTCGTCGATCATTTTACCGCTCAATTTTCCGGCGGCGCCTGAAGTTAATGGTGTCGATGATCATCTGGATGTGAGTCTGGCAGATTTACGGCACTGGGAGCGCGCTCCTGGTAACGCCGCGGCGTTGGCGCAGGCCGGCATTGATTTCTCTTTTACGCTGCATGAACTGAAGAAAGCAGATGACTTCTGGCCAAATGTACGCAAAGCGGTGCGCCATGGCCTGGACAAAGACCGTGCCTTAGCGGCGTTAACGACAGTGCCGGCACTTATCGCGGGTGTTGCTGATAAAGCCGGTAAACTGGCGCCAGGTTATGCCGCTGACTTCGTGATTGCCCAAGGGGATTTGTTCACCAACGGTGAAATCAAATCAGTCTGGTTACAGGGTCTGGAGGTTGAACTGGAGCCTTTACGCCAGGCAGACTTCGGTGGCAAGTTCGATCTCAACATTGCCAACCAGCAAATCGAACTTTCGATTAAAGGCGATAAAGCTCTTTCCGGTGAACTCGAATATGCTGGCACCAGTCAGAAACTGCGCAACCTGAGCCGTGATGAAGAAAGCCTGCAGTTTGTTGTGGACGGCGAATTTGCCGCGGTTAACGGCGCCTGGCGTTTTCGTTTAGAACAGCAAACCGAAACCGGTTATCGCGGTGTAGCCGTTGGCCCGGATGGACGTGAGTTAGCGATAACGGCACAACGTTCAGCTGCAGCGGATTCAAATAAAGAAGCAGACTCCGCTGAGACAGCAGTGAGCTATGTCAGCAAGGTAACTTTCCCGAATGTGGCCTATGGCCTGGATGGCCTGCCGGAGCGGCAGAACCTGCACATCAAAAATGCTACGGTCTGGACCGCCGACAATGAAGGCGTATTAGAACATACCGATATCCTGATTAAAGATGGTAATTTCGAACGCGTCGGTAAAAATCTGCGCACGCCTTCTGGCTATCTCGAAATTGATGCCACCGGTATGCATGTCACGCCGGGTATTATCGATGAGCATTCGCACATCGCCATTGATCGCGGTGTTAACGAAGGCTCGGAAGCCATCACCTCTGAAGTACGTATCGGGGACGTGGTTAACCCCGAAGATATTCATATTTACCGTTCACTAGCCGGCGGCACCACCACCGCGCAGCTACTGCATGGTTCTGCTAACCCGATTGGCGGCCAGGCGCAGGTGATTAAACTGCGTTGGGGTGGTACGGCCAACGACATTAAGTTTGACGCCGCGCCACCGAGCATTAAGTTTGCGCTGGGCGAAAACGTCAAACAGAGCAACTGGGGCAGCAACTACAGTGTGCGCTATCCGCAAACCCGCATGGGTGTGGAAACGATCATGCGTGATGGCTTTCTTGCCGCCCACGAGTACCGGGCACGACAGCTGGCTTATGACAAGCTGAGCAAGAGTGAACAGGCCAGAATCGCACCACCTCGTCCCGATTATCGTCTGGATACGCTGCTTGAGATCCTGAACAGCGAACGCTTTGTTCACGCCCATTCTTATGTGCAGTCAGAGATCCTGATGTTGTTAAGGCTGGCAGAAGATTTCGATTTTACCCTGACTACTTTTACCCACATTCTGGAAGGGTACAAAGTGGCTACCGAGATGGCGAAGCACGGTGCCGGAGCATCATCTTTTGCGGACTGGTGGGCTTATAAATTCGAAGTCTATGATGCCATTCCGCACAATGCCTGCCTGATGGCAGAAAAAGGCGTACTGACGAGTATCAACTCAGATAGTAATGACCTGCAGCGGCGGCTGAATACCGAGGCGGCTAAATCAGTCACCTACTGCGGTATGGGTGAGCACGAAGCGTTGCAGATGGTTACGCTGAATCCGGCTAAACAGCTGAAAATTGATGCGTACGTGGGCAGCATCAAAGCCGGTAAACATGCCGATTTTGTTCTGTGGAACGCGCATCCGCTGACTTCATATGCACGTCCGGAGCAAACCTGGATCAATGGTCGTAAATATTTTGACCGACAGCAGGATCAACAGGCCCGGCTGGCAGTGGAGCAAGAGAAGCAGCAGTTGATTCAGAAACTATTGCAGAGCCCTGACAGCGAGCGCGCTGGTGCCAGCAATGGCTACAAGCCGCAGCAGCCGACCTGGCATTGTGAAGATAACCATGATATCTGGACCGATGGCCACGCCCATCTGCACGGAGGACAGCACGAATGAAAAAGTTAATGAGTGCGGTGTTGGCCGCAGGTTTTGCGCTGAGCGCGTCGGCCCATGACATGGTGCCGGGCGAGCCGCAGCAGCAGCCGATTTTGCTGCAGGGTGGCACCCTTTATACCATCACTGACGGTATAAAGGCGCAAACTGATCTGCTATTCGAGAACGGCGTTATTACTGCAATCGGTAAAAATATTGAACTGCCTGAGAATACCCGGGTGATCAATATTGATGGTCGCCATGTATATCCTGGGCTGATCGCCATGGATACGACTCTGGGGCTGGTTGAGATTGAAGCCGTCCGGGCGACTGACGATCAGGAGGAAGTAGGCACGATTACCCCAGAGGTGAGTGGTCACACTGCCTACAACCCGGATTCGGAAGTTATTCCGACGGTGCGCTTCAACGGCATTACCCATGCGCAGATTGTTCCTCAGGGCGATCTGATTCGCGGTCGCTCAAGCTTATTACAAACCGACGGCTGGACCTTTGAAGACGCTGCTGAAGCGCTGGATATGGGTGTGCATCTGAGCTGGCCACGGGTAGGCCTTAACACCGCCTGGTGGGAACGCCGGAGCCCGGAAGAGCAGCGCAAAGCAAATGCCGAAGCCCTGAAAAAGCTTCATGGCGCATTTATAGACGCTCAGGCCTATTACGAAGCCAAACTGGCTGGAGAGTTGCAGGGCACAGATCTACGCTGGGAAGCCATGACTGGTTTGTTTGATGGAAGTAGTAAGCTCTATATCCATGCTCAGGATAAGCGCCAGATTGAACAGGCGCTGGATTTCAGCCGTGAGTATGGTTTTGACATGGTACTTATGGGCGCCCGGGATGCCTGGCGGCTGGCAACTGAGTTGGCAGCGGCAGAGGTTGACGTAGTTTACGGCGCCCCTTATGGTCTGCCTACCCGTCATGATGAAGCCTATGACCAGGCGTATTCCACGCCCGCGATACTGGCGCAAGCCGGTGTGAACTTTGCGATAAGCTATCCCGGTTACTGGGATATCCGCAATCTTGCTTTTGCGGCCGGTAATAGCGTAGCTTATGGTCTGGATCAGCAACAGGCGCTGGCGGCTATCACGCTGAAGCCTGCTGAGATAATGGGTGTGGCTGATAAAATTGGCTCACTGGAAGTAGGTAAGCAGGCTTCGCTTATTGTTTCCGGAGGTGATGTGATGAACCATCTGAGTCAGGATATCAAATTCATGTTCATTGATGGCAGCCAGGTTGATCTGAACAATCGTCATAGTCAGCTGTATCAAAAATATAAGCAAAAGCCTTAACTTTAGTAATAGTAAGAAAAACCGGGCAATAGCCCGGTTTTTTATTGTGTTGTTTGGATTCTGTTGGCAATATCTTAGAGTACATTATTTGAAACAGGCAATAGCTAATGACCTTACACCGACAGTTCTCCACCGATGGCAAAGAACTTATTATCGCGATTAAAGGTAAGTTTGACTTTAGTCTGGTTCAGGAATTCCGCCAGGCTTACCAAGATATAGACGCGCAACAGCCAACTGTACTGATTGACTTACGGGAAGTGGACTACCTGGACAGTTCAGCCCTGGGAATGTTGTTGAATATGAGGAAATCTCTGGGTAAATCTGTGAAGGCTATTCACATTATCAATTGCCGGCCAGAGGTTCGTAGTATTCTGGATATTTCCCGGTTCGATAAGCTTTTCGTCATTGAGTAGTCACTGAGTATCCCAAGTTGATAGAAGTCAGCCTTGCTGAAAATCGCCTGAAGGTTATTCACGATGGTTCCGATCTTGCCAGCGAGGTATTAGATGCGCTTGGCAAATTGCCGGCGGGGCCGGCGACAATCCGGGTTTTAATCCTGGCGGGCGCCAACAGTGAAGCCTGCGATACTATTGTCGAGTCGCTACAGCAAGAAAAAGCGAGGCCACGACGGCGCCGCACAGAGCTACTAGAGCCTCCGGTTATTTTACTGATTACCGATAGCTCCCGGCGCATTGAACAGTGCCAGGGACTGGTCAACGACCTTATCTTGTGGCCGGAACCTGCTGGCTTATTGAGTCACAGGGTTCAGGTGCTAAGGCACTGGCAGGATGTCCGCCTGGAACTGGGAATGACCCGCGATGCGCTAGCCTGGCACGCTAACCGCATAGATCGCGAGCACCAGCTGGTTGAGCACATTTTCCGTAATGCCCTGAGTCGCAACTATCTCGATTATCCCAATGTCAAAACTTATCTGACACCAGTATCGAAATTTAATGGCGATCTGTGTCTGATAGCGCCCGGGCCGCTCGGTAATATTTATATGCTGCTGGCCGATTTTACCGGTCATGGGCTGGCTCCCGCGACCGGTGCCCTGCCGCTTTCACAGGCCTTTTTCGCGATGTCGGACAGGGGCGTATCAGTCGCTGAAATGGTGACTGAGTTTAACTTCCGCCTGAATCGGTTGCTTCCCGCTGATATGTTCTGCGCCTGCTTTTTGCTTGAGCTTTCTGCCAACGGCGAGCGGGTAACCTACTGGAATGGCGGTATGCCGCCCGCCTTACTGTTTGATTGTAATGGAAAGATTCTGGATCGGCTGCACGCTCAACATATGGCACTGGGTGTGCTCGATGAAAACGATTTCGATAGCAGGGTAACCACGTTCCGGGCCAGCGCTGACATCTCCATTGCTTTGTATACTGACGGCGTTATTGAACTGCTTGGCCATAAACTGGAATTTCTTGGTGGGGAGGCACTTGAATCCTTACTGAAGCGCTTTCCGGAACCTGAAGAATTTTCGGAAGTCGTTCGTGAATTAGAGCATTTCCGGGGCGAGCAACCCTTACATGATGACTTGTCGCTGGCTATTTTACAGTGCTGCCCAACCGGCCTTGACGAAGTTAAGTCTGCTAGCGAAGACGGCAGCCTGCCATTTGTCTTTGAATCAGAGCTCGAAGTTAGCTATTTGCAACGGCTGGAGCCTGTCAGCCATATCGTTAATTCGCTTAGCAAATTGCCGAGCCTGCGCAGCCATCGCACGACCATCTACCTGTTATTGGCAGAAGCCTATAATAATGCTCTGGAGCATGGCTTGTTAAAGCTGGACTCTAATCTCAAGCGAAGCCCTGAAGGCTTTGCTCAGTATTATCAGCTGCGCTCAGAACGGTTATCTGAGCTTGAAGCCGGGAAAGTTCGAATTCGGATCCGGTTTGATGCGGATACGGAACGGCTGGAATTTACCGTTACGGATAACGGCGAGGGCTGGGAAACTGAACTTAAGGCAGCGCAGTCACAGCAAAGTTATGGTCGTGGTCTGGAACTGCTGAAACAACTTTGTCGCGAGCTGCGCTGGCAGGATGACGGACGCGAGGTCGTCTTCACCTATCAGCTTTAACCGCCGGCCTGTTTTACTTTAAAGCCTTTTTGCTCAAGCCACTGCTGGGCCGGCTGGCGTTGATCGCCCTGTAGTTCGATAGTACTGTTTTTGACCGAGCCGCCAACGCCACAGATTTTGCGCAGCGCGCTGGCATATTCCTGCAACAACTCAGGCTGATCCGGTAAATCCATTACTACGGTAACGCCTTTACCTTTGCGGCCTTTGGTCTGACGCTGAATCCGCACCGGGACGCTGGTATCGATAGTCACACCCTTATCACTTTCCGCTTCCGGCGCGGCTGCTGACGGTGCAAAACCCAGACTTTTTAATTGATCCTGAAGACTGCTCACAAAAACCTCAAAATTTAAACTTGGTATAACTAGACAACGTGTTATATATTTTTAGAATAAGTAATTCGCATCAGGCCTGACCATGAAGCTTCAGCAACTCCGTTATATCGTCGAAGTATTAAATCACAATCTGAATGTATCAGCGACAGCTGAAAGCTTATTTACCTCGCAGCCCGGGATCAGTAAGCAGGTGCGCATGCTCGAGGATGAACTTGGTATTCAGATTTTCGGCCGCAGTGGTAAGCATCTGACCCATGTGACGCCTGCCGGTGAAGAAGTCATCCAGGTTGCCACCCAGATCCTTTCTCTGTGTGAGTCGATTAAGGCCGTGGCCCATGAACACACCCAACCGGACCAGGGTAAGCTTAACATAGCGACGACCCATACCCAGGCGCGCTATGCCTTGCCGCCGGTAATAAAACGCTTTATGCATACTTATCCGAAGGTGAGCCTGCATATGCACCAAGGCTCGCCGGAACAAATCAGTGAAGCCGCCGCGAAAGGGCGGGCTGATTTTGCTATAGCCACCGAAGCGCTGCATCTGTACCACGATTTGATCATGCTGCCGTGCTATCACTGGAACCGCTCAATCATAGTGCCGGCCAACCATCCGTTGAGTAAACAACTGCAAATAGCCATTACCGATCTCGCTGACTACCCCATAGTGACTTATGTCCATGGTTTTACCGGGCGTTCCGAATTAGACCGTGCTTTCGGCGCCGCCGGAATTAAGCCGGAAGTGGTTTTCACTGCCACCGATGCCGACGTGATTAAAACCTATGTGCGCATGGGGCTTGGCATCGGGGTGATCGCCAGCATGGCCTACGACCCGAAAGTGGATACCGATCTAGTATCAATTCCCGCGCAGCATTTATTTGGCCCAAGCACCACCAAGATAGGTTTCCGCAAAGGAACCTTCTTGCGCAGCTACATGTACGATTTCATTGAGGGCTTTGCGCCACATCTGACCCGCCATAAAGTGGACGAAGCCATGGCGCTGAAATCACAGGATGAGATCGATCAGCTATTTGCTGGTACTGAACTGCCAGTCTGGTGACCGGTAGCCTCCGGAGGCAGAGGTCA
>NZ_JAWVYM010000014.1:0-59412 GCF_033722695.1 Pseudidiomarina sp.
CATATAACGGAACCAATGCAAAGCCGAAGGCAAACATCCCGGCTACCGTAAACAGTAGCCGGCGAACGATGCGCATATTATCCGGGCGTGAATTGGTATCGGTCATCGTGGTTATTTCACCTCTGGTGGTGTGTCAAAGGTATGGTACGGAGCCGGAGAAGGCACTGTCCACTCCAGACCTTCAGCACCATCCCATGGTTTCGCTTCGGCTTTCTCGCCGCCGCGTACGCACTTGATCACGATGTACAGGAACAGTAGCTGGGTCAGACCGAAGGCAAAGCCACCGATACTGACAATCTGGTTGATATCAGCGAACTGTAGCGAGTAATCCGGGATCCGCCGTGGCATACCAGCCAGGCCGGCAAAGTGCATCGGGAAGAACAGCACGTTGACGGAAATCAGCGACAGCCAGAAATGCCAGCGGCCCAGGGTTTCGTCATACATGTGTCCGGTCCACTTCGGCAGCCAGTAGTAGGCCGCTGCCATGATCGAGAAGATGGCTCCGGTTACCAGTACGTAGTGGAAATGCGCGACCACGAAGTAGGTGTCATGGTACTGGAAATCCACCGGCGTAATCGCCAGCATCAGACCCGAGAAACCACCTATGGTAAACAGGATAACGAAGGCCAGGGCGAACAGCATCGGTGTTTCGAAGCTCAGCGCGCCGCGCCACATAGTGGCTACCCAGTTAAAGACTTTCACCCCGGTTGGTACTGATATCAGCATGGTGCAGTACATAAAGAAGAGTTCTGCGGCCACCGGCATACCCGTGGTGAACATGTGGTGGGCCCATACCAGGAATGACAGCCCCGCGATAGCACCGGTGGCGTACACCATTGAGGCATAACCGAACAGCGGTTTTCGTGAGAACGCCGGAATGATTGCTGACACGATGCCGAACGCCGGCAGGATCATGATATAGACCTCAGGATGCCCGAAGAACCAGAAAATGTGCTGGAACATGACCGGGTCACCGCCACCTGCGGCATCAAAGAAGCTGGTGCCGAAGTATTTATCCGTGAGCACCATGGTCACCGCTCCGGCCAGTACCGGCATAACAGCAATTAGCAGGAAGGCGGTAATAAACCAGGACCAGACGAACAGCGGCATCTTCATGTAGGTCATGTCAGGCGCACGCATGTTCATGATGGTGACGATGACGTTTATCGCCCCCATTATCGATGAGATACCCATAATATGCACCGAGAACACGAACAGCGCGGTTGAATCACTGCTGTAGGTGGTCGATAAAGGTGCATAGAAGGTCCAGCCAAAGGCCGGGCCGCCGCCTTCCATAAACAGTGAACCTAACAGAATGGCAAAGGCGAACGGCAGGATCCAGAAGCTCCAGTTATTCATTCGCGGTAGCGCCATATCCGGCGCGCCAATCATCATCGGTATCATCCAGTTGGCCAGACCGGTAAAGGCAGGCATAACCGCACCAAATACCATGATCAGGCCGTGGACTGTGGTCATCTGATTGAAGAAATGCGGATCAACTAATTGCAGACCTGGCTGGAATAGCTCGGCGCGAATAACCATCGCCATCGCCCCGCCGACCAGGAACATAATGAAGCTGAACCACAGATACAAAGAACCTATGTCTTTGTGGTTGGTTGTAAACAGCCACCGGGTGATACCCGACGGCGCGTGGTGGTGATGATCGTTGTGATCAGCCTCGCCAGCAGCATAACTCATAGTCGGGTCTCCCTTATTCGTTCATAAATTCGTTAATATCAGCGGCCTGAATCAGGTCGCCGGTATCATTACCCCAGGCATTACGCTCATAGGTAATAACCGCAGCCAGTTCGCTCATGGTGAGCTGATTGCCAAAAGCCTGCATCGCTGTGCCTGACTTACCATTGACCACGATATCGATGTGTCCCTGGATGTCATTCATGACCATGTCGGTGCCTTTAAGGCCCGGGAATACACCGGGAACGCCCTGGCCATTAGCCTGATGGCAAGCAGCGCAGTTGCCGAGGTAGATTTTCTCACCCAGCTCCATCAGCTCGTCTTTGCTCATCTGCATGCTCAGCAGTTCCTGCTCGCGTTGCTTGGCTTCGCGTTGCTGCTGCTCCTGCTCGGTGATCCACTTCTCATACTCGGCAGGTTCTTTGGCGATGACCACCACCGGCATGAAGCCGTGATCTTTACCGCAAAGCTCAGCACACTGACCGCGATAGATACCGGGCTCATCGACACGGGTCCAGGTTTCGTTAATAAAGCCGGGATTAGCATCTTTCTTGATGGCAAAAGCGGGAACCCACCACGAATGGATAACATCATCCGAAGTGATCAGGAAGCGAACTTTCTTGCCAGTCGGGATGACCAGCGGGCGGTCAACTTCCAGCAGGTAGTTTTCACCTTTTTCGAGTTTGTTATTGATCTGATCCTGGCGGGTGGCAAGTAAACTATAGTATTCGACGTCGCGGTCAAAATACTTATAGTGCCATTTCCACTGCGAACCCGTAACCAGAACGGTTACTTCGGATTCGCTGACATCCTCCATCGCGATAAGCGTAGAGGTTGCGGGAATAGCCATACCGATAAGGATCAAAAAGGGCACCACAGTCCAGATAATTTCCACCTGAATATTCTCGTGGAAGGTTGCGGGCTTGCGGCCTTTTGATTTGCGATGGCGAACAATGGACCAGAACATGGCACCAAAGACGACTACACCAATGACACAGCAAATATAAAAGATGGTCATGTGCAGGTCGTATACGCGGTTACTGACCTCGGTTACACCCTGAGTCAGGTTAAACTGCGATTGCGCGCTGGCAACAAACGGCATGCTTGCTGACAGTGCAGTGATTAGTCTCGTTCTCACGGGACGTCTCCTCTCATTCTTCCGACGCGGGATTAACCGCGAATACACCGAAGTGCGAGCCTGAAGAACAACGAGGTAAGCAGAAAAAGGAACAGCATTTCGTAGAAAATCGCTTTCCCTACTAACCCTTTGTTGTTATGTGTTTTTAGTTATTATCGTTTTTGTGTTAGCAGTAAGCTGCTGAAACAAAATACCATGAGTAGCTGAAAAAGCCACCGCCAAAGTTAATAAAATTTGAAAATTGCAGAATAAAAAAGGGCTGCCGAAGCAGCCCTGGGGTACTCGCCTTCACCGCAGATTTAGTGGAGTGGGGTAGATGAAGGCAATTCGTTAAAAACGAAACTGTGGGTATGACTGACCTTACTGGCCATTTTTAAACGTTGCTGCATACGCGGCGCGATATCGTCCAGAAAACTCAGTACCACACTGCTGGTGCCGGCCAGCAGCGCTTGCTCGGTCGCCCATTCGCGATGATCCTGATCCCGCCCGCTAACCCAGCGAATACGTGTGCGGCTGACGCCAGCTGCAACCAGCCGGGCGATAATATCGCGGGAGCCGCCGATGACCGTGACCCACTCAGAGGTGCGCAACGCCAGGGACTGCAGGCGCGGCAGGGCTTCAGCAAAACGTGCATTACCAATCTCTATTTCGGCACCGCAGGTCAGGGAGTCCGCGAAAACGTTTTCAGGGTGTTGTTGATAATTGTGTCTCATAACCATGCTCCATTGCGAATAACGCCAACAGCTAAACCTTCGATGGTGAAAAACTGTTGGGTCAGATCGACCTGAATGGGAGAAAACTCGTCATTTTCCGGGTGTAATATAATCATATTGCCTTTGCGCTCAAAGCGCTTGACGGTGACATCCTCATCTACCCGGGCCACGATGATCTGGCCGTTACGGGCTTCCTGAGTTTTGTGTACCGCCAGTAAATCGCCGTCAAGAATGCCGATGTCTTTCATACTCATACCGCTAACTCGTAGCAGGAAGTCGGCGTGGGGACGAAACAAGTTTTCGTCAACCCGATAATGACTCTCAATATGTTGTTGTGCGAGAATCGGCTCGCCGGCAGCAACCTGGCCGATAAGTGGCAGGCCCATGGGCACATCTTCTTCTTCGGTACCAAGCAAGCGCAGGCCGCGGGACATGCCCGGCAGCATTTCGATGGCGCCTTTTTTCGCCAGCGCTTTCAGATGCTCTTCGGCCGAGTTGGCTGATTTAAAGCCAAGCCGCTGAGCAATTTCGGCGCGTGTGGGTGGCATGCCCGTCGCATCGATTGTATCTTTAATCAACGTCAGGATTTCTTGCTGACGTGGTGTTAATGGACGCATGTTGATACCTGTTTATCTATACAGTGATACTGTGAGTATATACAGGTGTTTTTGTTTCGCAATGTTTTTTATGAAATTTTTTTTCTGGCTTCAGCTGTGCCCGATAAATGTTATGCTTTCAGTATCCGTACTCGGTGAGAGGTTTGAATGAGTTTTCGAGGCTTTTGGCTTAAGGTTCTGTACTGGCCGGTGCGCTGGTTCACCCGCTTTGAAGTCATACTGGATAAAGATGCGGAGGCTCTGAAGGGAGCCGAGCAAGTCGTGTATGTAATGCGCTCAACCTCGGTCACTGATCTCTTGGTGGCCCGGCGGGCGCTGCGCGGCGCCGATCTGCCGGATCCGCGCGAGCCATTGTTGCTTAACGGTGTAGAGCACGCGCGGACGCTTTATCTGGAACGCGTCGGGCGACCTTCCAGTGAAGTCGCCATTGATGAATTTCTGTCGCTGTTGAAAAATCATCAGCAGGATAGCAGCCTGGATGTAAAGGTCATACCAATCGGCTTATTCTGGGGGCGGAAAGCCGGCCAGGAGCGCCGTGAAGGCCATACTATGGTGGCTGATCTCGAGAATCCCGGGCGCTGGCGCAAGTTCTGGCTGGTGTTGTTTTCCGGTCGGCATATCTTGGTGCGTGGCAGCCGTCCGCTGAGTATCCGCGAAGTGGTCAGCAAAGACGGCGCCGATCGCCGGATGGCACATAAACTGGCGCGCGTTGCGCGGGTACATTTTGTGCGGCTGCGCCATGCTGTTGCCGGGCCCAAAATTACTGAACGAGAACTGGTTATTCAGTCGCTGCTGGAAACGGCTGCACTGAAAAAAGCCATCCGAGACGAAGCACGCAGCAAAAAAATATCTGAAGAGCAGGCTCGTAAGACTGCCCACAAATACCTGGACGAGATTGCTGCCAGTTATAGTGAAACCCTGGTGCGCATGCTGGATCGCTTCATGGGTTGGCTGTGGAGTCGCATCTATAATGGCATTCATGTTGAAGGCGGCGAGCGCATCCGCGCGCTGGCACAGGCCGGTCATGAGGTGATTTATGTGCCCTGCCATCGCAGCCACATGGATTACCTGTTATTAAGTTACGTCATTTATAAAGAGGGCCTGGTCCCCCCCCATATCGCTGCCGGCGTGAACCTGGACTTTTTCCCGGCAGGGCCTTTATTCCGGCGCGGCGGTGCGTTTTTTATCCGCCGCAGCTTCAAAGGTAATAAGCTGTATTCAGCGGTATTTCGCGAGTACCTGAACCGGCTGTTTCAGAAAGGCTACCCGGTTGAGTATTTCACCGAAGGCGGGCGCAGCCGCACAGGTCGCTTACTGCCGCCGAAAACCGGTATGGTCGCCATGACCGTGCAGGGCATGCTGCGAGGCCAGCAACGGCCGGTCTCCATCGTACCTGTCTACCTTGGCTATGAGCATGTAATGGAAGTGAACACTTACTTAAAAGAGCTCAAAGGCAAGTCTAAAGAAAAAGAGTCAGTGTTTAAGGTGCTCACCAGCTTGCGGCATCTGCGCAACTTTGGTGAAGGCTATGTGACCTTTGGTCAGCCGATCAACCTCACTAAGGCCCTGGATCGGCTGCAGCCTGACTGGCACGAGTCAACCACTACCGGCGCTGAAGAGCCGTCGCGGCCGAAGTGGCTGACGCCAACGGTAAACCTGCTGGCGGAAGAAATCATGCAACGTATCAACGATGCCGCTGCCTTTAACAGTATTAACCTGACGTCACTGGCGCTGCTGAGTTCCGAGCAGCATGCGCTGACCCGTGAAGAACTGGTCAGTCAGTTGGACCTCTATACCCGTATTATGCGCAGCGTACCGTACAGCAGCGATGCCTACGTGCCTGAGCAAAGTGGTGAAGAGCTATGGCAGCTGGCCCAGCGTCACGATAAGTTCACCGTTGTTGACGATAGCATGGGCGAACTTATCCGCGTTGATGGCACCACCGCCATTGCCATGACTTATTACCGTAATAACATCATGCATATGGTTATAGTACCGGCTATCGTGGCGGCAGTTGCCAGTGCGCATTATGAGTTCAAAGCCAGTACAGTGGTGAACCTGCTGGAAGCCTTGCATCCACTATTGCAGGATGAGCTTTTCGTCAGTCATTCGCGTGAGCGCATGGCGCCGTGGGTAGAAGCCTTGCTGGAAGAATATGCTGAGTTGGGTCTGATCCACGAAACTGAAGGTGAAGACTGCTACCGGGCTGCTGCCCGCGACAGCCATAAGTTCTTTCAGTTACAGCTGCTGGCACGCAGCGCCGCTGAAACCCTGCAGCGCTATGCTGTGGTGCTTGAATTACTGCAGCAGATGCAACCTATTGGTCGCGGGGATCTGGAACGTCATGCAGTAGCACTGGCCGAGCGGCTTAGTGCTATGCACGGCATTAATGCCCCGGAGTTTTTCGACAAAAAGGTACTGGCCAATGTCATCGGCACGCTGAAACGCGAGGATTATATCGGCGTGGACGAGGACGGACAGCTGATTGCCGATGAACGGGTTGGCCATTTCAGTGACTCCATCGATACCCTGCTGGAGCCGGCGGTACTGCAAACCATCCGCCAGTCAGTCCAGCAGCTTATCCAGGACGATTAGAACCCCAGAACTTAGAACCATACTTTAGAACCAGAACTCGGCGGCCACCGCGGCCGCCAGTACTAATCCGACATAATTGTTATGCAGAAATGCCTGCAGGCAACGCTGCGGCTCGCGCCACCAAATCAACCGCTGCTGCCAGACAAAGAGTAAGGCAATAATCACCAGCGCCGCCTGATACAGCAGACCAAACTCAAGCAGTTGTCCCAGCCAGAACAGTAAGCCCAGAGTCACCAACTGAAGCAACGCAATGGCGATGCGGTCATAGCCGCCGAACAGAATGGCGGTCGATTTTACGCCAATCCGCAAGTCGTCTTCCCGGTCAGTCATGGCGTATTCGGTGTCATAGGCGACAGTCCAGGTAATATTAGCGGCAAACAGTACCCAGGCCGCTAGTGACAGGCCCTGGTCAAGTGCGGTAAAGGCCATCAGGATACCAAAACTAAAAGCAATCCCCAGTACCACCTGAGGCAGGTTCGTGAAGCGCTTACAGAACGGATAAAGCACCGCCACGCCAGCGGCGGCAACCCCCAGCAGAATGGTTTCGCGGTTAAACTGGATCAGAATAAAAAACGCAATCGCCAGTAACAGTGCGAATAACAACATCGCGTGCCACGGCCGCAGTTCGCCGGCAGCCAATGGCCGCATGCTGGTGCGGGTTACGTGCCCGTCAATGTGCCGATCGGCGAAATCATTGATGACACAGCCGGCCGATCGCATCACAAATACGCCCAGCATAAACAACACCACGACTTTGAGCGGCGGTGAGCCAGTACCAGCGATAAGCAGTGCGGCCAGGGTTGGCCAGCCCAGCAGCAGGCTGCCGATCGGGCGGTCGGCGCGCATCAGGCGCCAGTAGGCGTTAAAGCGTGTGGTCGCGGAAGGGTGCATGAGCGATCTCCTGATAAAATGGTGTCGCGCCAATAAAAACTTCGGCCACCAGAATGGCCTGCCCGGCGGCGGTAAAGCAACTGCGGCGGCCCCACAGCTGCTGCGAACTGAAGCCCAGTTGCTGATGGAGTTCACCGACGGGTGTGTCCGGTTCAAAAGCGGCGACCTCAATTGCACTGCGCTGCAAATCCGGCTGCGAAAACAGATGCTCGCCCAGCGGCCGCGTACCCAGACGGTCAAGCTGCAGCTGCCCGTCTGGGTCAGCATGAGCAAACACGCTGCGGGCAAATACCCAGGGTTGCTCATCGCACCACAAAATGACCTCGCGCACGGTGGTCGCCGGGGGATTACCCAGCCAGCGCGCCTCGTCGGTAGTTACCGGCGCATCCTGCTGACGCAACAGCTGCACCCGGAACGTCTGACAATGACGTTTCAGTTTCGCGGTTAACGAATCCGGATCGAGCAGCCAGTCACGGGCCGCCGTGGGAATAGCCGTGCGGGCCATATCGGCGCTTTGCCAGGGGGTATCGGAGGGCGACATCGCTGCTTAGCGCGCCGTGCGCGAGCGCTCGCTCAGCCAGCGCAGCACCCCACCCAGCACCAGGCCGCTGATCAGGCCAGCGGTGTGGGCGGTATTGGCGACATTAATCCAGAGCAGATCTGTGTAGCCCAGGATCAGCCAGATCAGCATAAAGCCGATCAGGCCCGGCGGCAGAAACAGCGGGTGGGTAGGCCGTTGCCAGGCAACCACCACAGCAACGCCGAACAGGCCATAAACCACACCCGACAGACCGCCAAAATAGGGGCCGCCCATGTAAAACTGAGAAATGTTCGAAGCCAGCGCACAGAACACAAAGGCCAGGATCAGCCAGGTGGTGCCATAAAGACGCTCAAAGCGGCCGCCTAAATACCACCACCAGAACAGGTTAAATACCAGATGGAGCAGGCTGAAATGCAGTAGCGCCGGAGTCAGCAGACGCCACGGCTGGCTCAGGGGTAATTCATCCCAGGAGTCACTTATTCGCAGGGTGTTAAATATGGCCTCAGCGCTGGTTGGAATCAGCAGCAGTACAAACACCAGTAATACTGCGCCGGCGTATATCGCGGTAAACCAACCGCCCTGACGCAGGACTTTTTTCAGCGGCGAATCCGATGCAGGTTCAGGGCGATTGCCATCGGCGCTGCTTTCATTTTCAGCCGCCTCAGGATCGGTTTTAAACTGTTGGATAAGGTCCTTTGCATGGGCCAGGTAGCTGGATTGCGTCAGCCACAGCTCCAACTGGTTACCATGCTCACTGACCGTGACCGGAACGCCCTGTTGCCGGAGAAAGCGGTGCAACCGGCCCATCATATCTGCGTCACGGGTGGTCAGTAGTTTCTTCATTTAGCTTGACTCCACGGCGTCCGGAAATTGCTGGCCCCAGGCGGTAAAACCGCCATCCAGGCTGCTGACGGTTTCAAGCCCCTGATGGGTCAGGTAATCGGCAGCGCCTTGACTACTGTTGCCGTGGTAGCAGACCACCACCACGGGTTGATCGTCTTCGAGTTCCTGTAGAAAACCGGCCAGGGTGGCATCCGTCAGATGCACCGCGCCGGGAATGTGCCCGGCAGCATAGGAGCGGGCGTCACGAATATCGGCAAAGCGGGCCTGCCCCTGCTGCCAAAGCTCGTGTGCTGTTTCTGTATTGATCCGCGTAAATGCTGCCATAGCCAAGCTTACTCCCAGTTCAGTATAACTTTTCCGGATTGCCCGGAGCTCATAATATCAAAGCCCTTCTGGAAGTCATCTACCGGCAATTCATGGGTCAGAATCGGTGACAGATCCAGCCCTGATTGCAGCAAAGCGGCCATCTTATACCAGGTTTCGAACATTTCCCGGCCGTAGATACCTTTGATAACCAGGCCTTTGAAAATCACTTTGTTCCAGTCAATGGCAACGTCCTGTGGTGGAATACCCAGCATGGCAATTTTGCCGCCATGGTTCATAGTATCCAGCATCTGCCGCAGGGCTGAGGGTACGCCGGACATCTCCAGGCCGACATCAAAGCCTTCTTTCATGCCCAGTTCGGTCATAACGTCTTTGAGGTTCTCTTTGCTGACATCCACGGTGCGGGTAGCGCCCATGGTTTTTGCCAGGTCCAGCCGGTATTCGTTCACATCGGTAATCACCACATGGCGGGCGCCCACATGACGGGCAACGGCCGCTGCCATGATGCCTATAGGGCCGGCACCGGTAATGAGGACATCTTCGCCGACCAGGTCAAAGGCCAGGGCGGTATGCACGGCATTACCGAAAGGGTCAAAAATCGCCGCCAGTTCATCACTGATGTCGTCGGGTAGTTTGAAGGCATTGTCAGCCGGGATCACCAGATACTCAGCGAAGGCACCGGGGCGGTTCACGCCAACACCGACGGTATTGCGGCACAGATGGCGACGGCCAGCACGGCAGTTACGGCAATGACCACAGGTGATATGGCCTTCACCCGAAACGCGGTCACCAACATTGAAGCCACGCACACCGTCGCCCATAGCTTCCACTACACCGACGTATTCATGGCCGACCACCATGGGTACAGGAATGGTCTTCTGAGACCATTCATCCCACTTATAAATGTGCACATCGGTACCGCAGATAGCGGTCTTTTTGATGCGGATGCGCAGGTCGTTATAGCCATAGTCAGGCTTCTGTGCATCGGTCATCCAGATGCCGGGTTCGGCATGGAGTTTAGCCAGTGCTTTCATTCATAACCTCCGCAGTTAAATAATGTCGAGTTCTTTACCGATACGGGTAAAGGCTTCAATTGCTTTGTCCAGCTGCTCGCGGGTATGGCCCGCTGACATCTGCGTACGAATCCGTGCTTTGCCACGTGGTACCACCGGGAACGAGAAGGCCACCACATAAATGCCTTCTTTTAACAGCCGCTCGGCCATTTCGGCAGCAACCCGTGCGTCGCACAACATGACCGGAATAATGGCATGATCAGCACCGCACAGATTAAACCCGGCTTTGGTCATTTCGCTACGGAAGTGTTTAACGTTTTCCCACAGCTGGTTACGCAGCTTGTCGCCGCTTTCAAGCATATCCAATACGTGAATGGATGCCTGAACGATCGATGGGGATACGGAATTTGAGAATAAATAAGGACGCGAGCGCTGGCGCAGCCAGTCGATCACTTCTTTTTTACCCGAGGTGTAACCGCCGGAAGCACCGCCCAGGGCCTTACCCAGGGTGCCAGTCAGAATATCAACGCGACCCATTACGTCGCAGTACTCGTGGGTACCCCGACCTTTCTCGCCAAGAAAGCCGGTCGCGTGGCAGTCATCAACCATAACCAGGGCGCCGTATTCATCGGCCAGGTCACAGATGCTTTTGAGATCGGCAATCACGCCATCCATGGAGAACACGCCGTCGGTCGCAATCAGAATATTACGGGCGCCATCGACTTTGGCCTGTTTCAGCTGCGACTCCAGGTCGCCCATGTTGTTGTTCTGATAACGGTAGCGCTTGGCTTTGCATAAGCGGATACCGTCGATAATACTGGCATGGTTCAGTTCGTCGCTGATAACTGCATCTTCAGGCCCCAGCAGGGTTTCGAACAGGCCGCCGTTCGCATCAAAGGCAGACGAATAAAGAATCGTATCTTCAGTACCCAGGAACTCACTCAGCTTACGCTCAAGGGTTTTATGGATATCCTGCGTACCACAGATGAACCGCACCGAGGCGGTACCAAAGCCGTGCTCATCCAGGCCTTTTTTGGCTGCTTTAATCAGTTCAGGATGATTAGCCAGGCCAAGATAGTTGTTGGCGCAGAAGTTCAGTACGGATTTACCGTTATCGACCACGATTTCAGAGCTTTGATCGCTTTCAATAATGCGTTCGTGCTTATACAGGCCTTCTTCTTTTAGCTCAGCCAGTTGACTCTCGAGTTGTTGATAAAAATCGTTGTTCATGTAATTCTCCGTTTCATTAATACCTTATAGTTTAACTGATCAGCAGGGTACTGCACATCCTCAATTAAGAGGTTGGAGAAAATCATGCACAGACGTGCCATTTATCCCGGGACTTTTGATCCCATTACCAACGGTCATGCCGAACTGATTGAACGCGCCGCCAGCCTGTTCAGTGAAATTGTAGTCGGCGTGGCAAAAAGCCCCAGTAAAAATCCGTTGTTTGACCTGGACGAACGGGTAGAGCTGGTGCGCAAGGTTACCGCAGATATCGACAATGTGACTGTGGTGGGCTTCAGTGGGCTGCTGGTCGATTTTGCCAAAGAGCACCAGGCAACGGTGCTGATCCGCGGTCTGCGGGCGGTGTCAGATTTTGAATACGAGTTTCAGTTGGCCAATATGAACCGCCGGTTATATCCGCAACTCGAAAGTGTATTTCTCACGCCTTCAGAAGAAAATTCCTTTATTTCCTCTACCTTAGTGAAGGAAGTCGCCCTTCATCACGGAGACGTCCGACAGTTTACTGATCAACGGGTCGCTGACGCGCTGACTGCCAAAGTGGCGAGAAAATAGCTGTACAGCACGGATATAACCTCTGGCAGACTATTATTTTTTGCGTTTTAGGGTTAGAATCGCGCCCCAAAATTTCCTATTTATATTTTGCTTTGATCAGACCCGCAGGAGCTCACCAATGACTGATCTGGATTTAAGCCGCTACGGCATAACAGACGTCAACGAAATCGTTCACAATCCTTCGTATGACCAGCTGTTCGAAGAGGAAACCCGCAGTGACTTGGTGGGTTACGAAAAAGGCGTGGTGACGAACCTCGGCGCAGTGGCAGTAGACACCGGTATTTTTACCGGCCGTTCGCCGAAAGATAAATACATTGTGCGTGACGACACCACCCGTGACACCTTGTGGTGGGCTGATCAGGGCAAAAATGATAACAAGCCGATTTCGCAGGAAGTCTGGGCTGATTTAAAAGACACAGTAACCACCCAGTTATCTGGCAAGCGCTTGTTTGTGGTCGATACCTACTGTGGCGCCAACGAAGACACCCGCTTGTCGGTGCGCTTTATTACTGAGGTTGCATGGCAGGCTCATTTCGTTAAAAACATGTTCATCCGCCCGACCGCTGAAGAGCTAAAAACCTTTAAACCAGACTTTGTGGTCATGAATGGGGCCAAATGCATCAACGACAAATGGCAGGAACACGGCCTGAACTCTGAAAACTTCGTGGCTTTTAACCTGACCGAGCGGATTCAGCTGATTGGCGGTACCTGGTACGGCGGCGAAATGAAAAAAGGTATGTTCTCGATGATGAACTACTTTTTACCGCTTAAAGGTATTGCTTCAATGCACTGCTCGGCCAACGTCGGCGAGCAGGGCGATGTGGCTATTTTCTTTGGTTTGTCCGGCACCGGTAAAACCACCCTGTCGACGGATCCGAAGCGCGAGCTGATCGGTGACGACGAGCACGGCTGGGATGACGATGGCGTGTTTAACTTTGAAGGCGGCTGCTACGCCAAAACCATCAATCTGTCGAAGGAAGCCGAGCCTGACATCTACCACGCCATTCGTCGTGATGCGCTGCTGGAAAACGTCACCGTGC
This sequence comes from Pseudidiomarina sp., assembly GCF_033722695.1. Taxonomy (GTDB): domain Bacteria; phylum Pseudomonadota; class Gammaproteobacteria; order Enterobacterales; family Alteromonadaceae; genus Pseudidiomarina. The sequence goes on from NZ_JAWVYM010000014.1 coordinate 13,211, forward strand.
GCGCTGACGGCACTATCGACTTTAACGATGGTTCAAAAACTGAAAATACCCGGGTCTCTTATCCTATTTATCACATCGATAATATCGTCAAGCCGGTATCTAAAGCAGGCCACGCGAAGAAAGTGATCTTCCTGACCGCAGATGCATTTGGTGTTTTGCCGCCGGTATCCAAGCTGACGAAAGAACAGACGAAGTACCACTTCCTGTCTGGCTTCACCGCCAAACTGGCCGGTACAGAGCGCGGCATTACTGCCCCGACGCCGACTTTTTCAAGCTGTTTTGGCGCAGCGTTTCTGAGTCTGCACCCAACCCAGTACGCTGAAGTGCTGGTCAAGCGAATGGAAGCCGCCGGCGCTGAAGCCTATCTGGTCAACACGGGCTGGAACGGTACCGGTAAGCGGATTTCGATCAAGGCCACCCGCGCTATCATCGACGCCATTCTGGATGGCAGCATTGAAGACGCAGAGTTTATTAACCTGCCATACTTTAATCTGGCGGTGCCAACGTCACTGAATGGTGTGGATGAACAACATATTCTGGACCCGCGTAATACTTATGACAACGAGCAGGACTGGGATGTGAAGGCGCAGGATCTGGCGCGCCGTTTTGTGGCTAACTTTGAGAAGTTTACCGACAACGACGAAGGAAAATCCTTAGTCGCTGCCGGTCCTCAGCTTTAATCTCCGTTTACAGCTTCTCTGCGTGGGGTAATTCGTGAGGCGGTGCTTCGGTGCCGCCTTCCACCAGGAAGTGCTCCATCCAGCGCATCAGCCGCATACTGTAATCCAGCTGTGCCGCTGCCTTGCGGTTACCATGACCTTCGCCCGGATACAGTACTAGACGCACCGGAACCTTGTCGTGGGTTTTCAGATAGCGATACATCTCCATCGACTGGCTCGGATGCACCCGGGTATCTTCTTTACCGTGCAGAATTAGCAGCGGGGTGCGGGCTTTCTCAGCATGGTAAATCGGGCTGCGCTCCAGGTACCACTGCCATTTGTCCCAGGGGTAGCTGCGGGCGTGAACAGCGTGCATTTCTTTGGCGATATCGGTGGTGCCGAACTTAGAAATATTATCGCTGATACCCACTGACATCACGCTGGCATCAAAATGCTCAGTCAGCGCCGTGGCGGCCCAGGCTGAAGCAAAGCCACCGTAAGAACCACCGGTGATACCAATTTTCGCGTCATCGGCCAGGCCAGTTTCAACCAGATAGTTCTTACCATCGACCAGATCGTCGAATTCCTTGCCGGCGTAATCGTTCTGGCCCAACTTGGAGAATTCAACTCCGCGGCCCGTGCTGCCGCGATAGTTCGGGAAGAACAGCGCGTAGCCACGTTGGGCGGCGTACTTAGCCGGGCTTGCGTAGCGATCCAGCCAGCCGTTGCTGTAATGCGACTCAGGGCCACCGTGTACGACCATGATTAACGGGTAGCTCTGCCCGCTCTGGTAATCCGTCGGGTAAACAACGATTCCTTCTAACTCTAAACCATCCCGGGCTTTATACGTGATGCTCTCCTGCCGCGGCATGGTGATGTCCGCCAGCCAGGGGTTGGAATCGGTTAAGCGGATTAGCGTCTGGTTCTGCAGACGGAACAGCTCAGTAGGGTGTTCTGGCTTGTGCGCGCGCACGAGCACGTCACTCTGGCCCGGCACTGCTTCAACATCAACCACAACGGCAATGCCAGGAGCCAAAAGCTGACGGCTTTCCAGCCATTGCATGGTCAGCGCCTGAACTTCCGAGGTGGTACCACGATGGCCAAGCCAGATCACTTCATCGTTACGACGCCAGGCGATATCTTTCACGTGCCCCTGATAGTCTGGCAGCACCTCGGTACGCGCATTGTCTTTCTCGGTGTCGTAAACATAGAGACGGCCCGCTGACGGGTCGTTGTAGTCTGCCGCACCGATCACTGCCAGATAGCGGCCATCCGGTGAAAAGCGGGCATCGCCCAGTTTGCCTTCTGACTCGAAGTCAGAAACCGGGGCGCCGGAGAAATCGATCAAACGATACTGGCTGCTCATGTAATTATCGTCAACCAGCGGGGTAGGCGCAGTGCGCACCAGCAGTTGCTCGTGCTGTGGCCGGAATTCCGCTGACCAGATCTGCACGTCGCTGGTTAACTGCTGCGGCTTCGCATCTTCGGCTTGGGTATCCCACAACCAGACATGGGTAAATTCCAGCTGTTCTTCGTAGATTTCGGCCTTAAAGCCTTTTTTCTTTAGCTTCTCTTCGTTGGCATCGGCCTTGCTTTTCGCGCGGAACGCGATGTAGCGACCGTCACCGCTGATCGAGTAGCTGGCAATCGAGACGTCGTGGGTCAGTACTTTCTGTGCTTCGCCACCGGTAGTCGCGATGCGATACAGGCTGGTGTGTTTGTCGTCACCGCGCTTGCTCAGAAAATAAATGTTGTTGCCGTCTGGGCTTACGGTTACCGAGCCGATTTGCTCCTTGCCGGTCACAAAGGGTACCGGCTCGCTCTCACCGCGCACGGTAAAGAGCTCTACATAAGGGCTACCGTCGTCATCCTGGTAAGGTTGACGGGGATTGACCCGGGTAAAGGCAGCAAGCTGTGCGCTCGGTGCCAGCGCTGCGCTGTTGACAGATTTTATGGTTACGGTTTCTTCTAAAGTGATCTCGCGTGCTATGAGCGGCATACTTACCGCGGTTATCAAGGCTGCGAGGCCCACTTGTCGTAGCATGGAACTAACCATCAACTTCTCCTTATTGTTTTCAACCAGCCAATCTTAACAGTAAAAGAATTGACATCCCAAGAAATCCCGCCACTCTTAAGTAATTAAAAGACTGACTGAAAACGGAAGCAGTAATGGTTGACCAAATTCTTATAGGCGTGATTATCATTGGCGCCCTGGTGCTTTTTGTCTGGGAAAAGTGGCGCTACGACATCGTCGCAATGATGGCGTTAATGGCAGCCGCAATTCTAGGGCTGGTGCCACGTAGTGAGGTGTTCTCCGGGTTTGGTAATCCGGCGGTCATTACCGTGGCTGCTGTATTAGTTATCAGTCATGCCCTGTGGCGCTCTGGCGTAGTCGATGAACTGGCGGTGACTATGAAGCGGGTGGGAGATAATCCGTTTTCACAAATGATTGCGCTGACGGCGCTGACCACGTTTTGCTCTGCGTTTATCAGTAATACCGGCACCATGGCTATTATGATTCCAGTCGCTCTGCAGCTGTCCCGCAGTGGCGCGGGTCATGCTTCGCGGGTCCTGATGCCAATGGCTTTCGGCTCTCTGCTGGGCGGCACCATCACCATGATAGGTACGCCGCCGAACATTATTATTGCGGATCTGCGTCGCGAGGCCCTGGGTGAATCCTATGGAATTTTTGACTTTACTCCGGTTGGTTTAAGCGTGGCGGTGGTCGGCCTGGTCTTCATGTGGATTTTCAGCCGTTTTCTGGTTCCGGCGAAAAAAAGCCGCGATATGTCGACCTCACCCTACGATGTAAGTGCCTATCTGACCGAACTTTATGTACCGCCGAGTACCAGTCTCGTGGGCGAAACCCTGTATGAGCTCGAATCCCGGGTGCAGGAAAACTTTTCAGTTGTGGCGTTGAAGCGGGACAAAAAATTGATTACCGCGCCGCCACGTTATCAGCGGATCCGCGCTGAAGATGTGCTGATTATCGAAGCCGATACCGAAACCATGCAGGAGATCATCGACGTCACCGGGCTCGAGCTCAACGCTGAAGAAGAGATTGACGACCGCTTCCTGATCTCTGATGAGATTCAGGTTATCGAAGGTATTGTCGGCCAGGACTCGCGACTGATTGGCCGCTCGGCCTCGGATATGCGCCTGCGCCATCGGTTTGGCGTGAACGTACTGGCGGTGGCACGACATGGGCAGGCCGGTCAGCCGAAGCTAGGCAATATTCGCTTTAAGCCGGGCGATGTACTCCTGCTGCAGGGTGATAAAGAAATTCTCAGCGATGTATTCCGCCGCTTTGGCTGTTTTCCGCTGGCACAGCGCAGCATGCGTATTGGTGGCGAGAAGAAAATTCTGCTGCCGCTACTGATTTTTGCTACCGCTATTGGCCTTAGTGCTTTTAACATTCTGTCGGTGCCGGTGGCGTTCACGCTGGCGGCCGGCGCTATGGTGCTGACCAATATTATGCCGGTGCGGGAGCTCTATGAAAACGTCGACTGGCCCATCATTATTTTGTTGGGGGCGACCATTCCCCTGGGCTCGGCGCTGGAGCGCAGCGGCGCCGCCGATAGCATCGCGCAGGGTGCCCTGATGGTCAGTAGCGGGGCGCCGGCGGCCGTCGGTATCGGCTTACTGATGTTGGTGACATTGCTACTGTCGAACATCGTCAATAATGCTGCTGCGGCGGTTCTGATGGCGCCCATCGGGCTGAGTATGGCGAGTACCCTGGGAGCCTCACCGGATCCCTTTCTGATGACGGTAGCCATCGGTGCCGCCTTGCCGTTTCTGACGCCCATCGGCCACCAGTCGAATATCCTGGTTATGGGGCCGGGTGGTTATGTGTTCGGGGATTACTGGAAGTTGGGCCTGCCGCTGACCATGGTGATTATGGCGGTGGCGATTCCGGTTATTCTCTGGGTCTGGCCGCTAACCGGGTAGCTTCAGCGCCACGCGCCACAATGCGCACCTGTTGAATAGTTTGTTCGGTAAGGCGCTCACATTCCTGCGCGTCGGCGTCCAGCGCATCAGCCCCGGCACCAAAGACGATGCGCACTATAGCATCAGCCTGCAGCTCCGCCAGCTCGCGCTGATAGTCTTGCTCATCAAGCAGATAATCCACCAGTTCGGCGGTAAAGTGTTCGATTTCACGCACCACCGCCATACGGAAGTCCCGTGAGTTGCCTGATTTTTCCTGCAATAACAGCCGGAAAATCGCTTTATTGTTACCAACAAACTGCATAAAGGTACGCACTGAACTGCGGATAATAGAACCGCCGTTGGCGATCTGCTGGCGTGACTGGCGCAGCAACTGACGCAGTGCCAGCCCTCCTTCATCAACCAGAGTCAGCCCCAGTTCTTCCATATTCTGAAAGTGTCGGTAAAACGAGGTCGGAGCAATGCCCGCTTCCCGGGCGACTTCGCGCAGGCTGAGGCTGGCGTAGCCATGTTCAGCGCTAAGCTGGTTCATCGCCGCCTGAATTAAAGCGCGCCGTGTTTTTTCTTTTTGTTGTGCCCGGATACCTGCCATTCGCCGTAATGTCCTGCTTATCGTTTGTTTTCAGTGAGCTGGGTAAAACCGATTATGTCAGTGAACGCGTGTTCACGCAATTTATCGCAGATAAGTGTAATTACCATTGCGTTAGGGGGGTAATCCCTGTAAATTGAGCGTACACTTGTTAGCTTAAAGTTTATTGTTTTATATGTTGTCAGAGAATATGTCCTCAGAAAAAATTCAGAAGCCCCCCTTAATCTGGCTTACCACGCTGGTGTTTACCATTACCTTTCTCGTATCTGCTATCGGCGTCCCCTGGTACGGGCTGACTCATGGTTTTTCAACCACCCTGGTGGTGGCGATGATCGCCACCATTGGCTTTGCCGGTATTTCGATTACCGCCGGTTATCACCGGCTGTGGGCACATAAAACCTACGATGCCCACTGGAGCTTGCGGATTTTATTTGCGCTAGGTGGTGCCCTGGCGGTACAGAACAGCGCCCTGCACTGGTCCTCGGATCACCGTGAACACCACAAGCATGTGGATGACAACGATAAAGACCCATATTCAGCTAAGCGTGGTTTCTGGTATTCGCATATTGGCTGGATGCTGCGTGAGTATCAGGCCTCCCGCTATAGCAACTACGATAATTGCAAGGATCTGCAAAACGACCCTGTCGTGATGTGGCAGCACCGTAATTACCTGACCCTGACGTTGCTGACCACCTTTGGCTGGCCGATTGCGCTGGGTCTGATGGTTGGTGATATCTGGGGTGCGATTTTGTTGGTTGGCTTTGCGCGGCTGGTGATCAATCACCACACCACTTTCTTTATTAACTCGCTGGCGCATATCTGGGGCAAGCAAACCTACACCGATCGCAATACCGCCCGCGATAACGGCTGGCTGGCGTTTCTGACTTTCGGTGAGGGTTATCACAACTACCATCACATTTTCTCGGCCGATTACCGTAACGGTATCCGCTGGTGGCATTACGATCCCACCAAATGGTTGATCCGTAGCTGCAGCTGGCTGGGCCTAACCAGCAACCTGAAACGCACTAACGGCTTTCAGGTCGAGAAAGCCCGGCTGGAAATGCAATTTAAAGCCCTGCGGAATAAGGGTGGGATTAGTTGTGAAACGACCATGGAGCGGTTGCAAAACGAATATGATGTACTGATTGCCAAGCTACGCCAGTATTATCAGGTACGTAAGCAATTGCTGGATGCGCGCGCCAAGGCGATAGCCGAGCAAATGCATGTGCCCACGCTGAATGAGTTACAGCAGCAGGTTGAAGACTTGCGGCAGTCCTTCCGTGAGCACAGACATCAGTTCCGGGAACTGGTGAATGCCAGCCTGCGCAAGCCATCAGAGCAGCTGAATTAATCAGCTGCTTTTTTTTTGCTACTTTTTAGCTTTAGCAAAGGCGTCAGCAAAGGCTGAACCCATCGCTGAGTTGGCGGCGGGTGCCGGAGCTGGTTTGGGCTTCGTAGCCGCCGGCTTATTCCCCTTAGCCGCAGGCTTAGCGGCAGCAGTTGGCGCTGCTACCGGTTCATCGTTAAGGCGCATCGACAAACTGATGCGCTTACGCTGCAGATCAACCTCAAGCACCTTCACTTTCACGATATCGCCGGCTTTAACCACTTCACGCGGGTCACTGACAAACTTATCCGCCAGCGCTGACACATGAACCAGACCATCCTGGTGCACGCCGATATCAACAAAGGCGCCAAAGGCCGCCACGTTACTGACTACGCCTTCTAAAGTCATGCCGGGATTAAGATCCTGCATGGTATCCACGCCTTCTTTGAAGGTCGCGGTCTTAAACTCAGGGCGGGGATCCCGGCCGGGTTTATCCAGCTCGCTGAAAATATCTTTAATGGTCGGCAGACCAAAACGCTCATCAACATAATCAGCCGGGTTCAGGCTCTTTAGAAAGCCGGTATCGCCGATAATACCCGCCACCTGCTTGTCATGTTGCTTGGCGATACGCTCCACCACGGGGTAAGCCTCCGGGTGAACCGCCGAGGCGTCCAGCGGCTGTTCGCCGTTGGTAATGCGCAAAAAGCCTGCGGCCTGTTCAAACGATTTGGGACCCATACGCGCCACTTTGAGCAGTTCTTTACGGCTGTTAAAACGGCCGTTGGTGTCCCGGTGCACCACGATATTCTGTGCCATAGTTTTGCTCAGGCCGGCTACGCGGGCCAGCAGCGGCATCGAAGCGGTGTTGAGGTCCACGCCGACGGCGTTTACACAGTCTTCAACCACCGCATCCAGGCTATGTGCCAGTTGCGCCTGACTCACGTCATGCTGATACTGGCCCACGCCGATGGATTTAGGTTCAATTTTAACCAGTTCTGCCAATGGATCCTGCAGCCGGCGGGCGATAGATACTGCGCCACGCAAGGACACATCGAGATCAGGGAATTCTTTGGCGGCCAGCTCGGACGCCGAATAAATCGAAGCGCCGGCTTCGTTGACCATGACTTTCGCGGCCTTGATCTCAGGGTTGCCCTTTAGCATGGCCTCGACCAGCTTGTCGGTTTCCCGTGAGTGGGTGCCGTTACCAATCGAGATAAGCTCAACTTTATGTTGCTTACACATGCCGGCAAGGGTGCGCATGGCCTTGTCGACCTGATTCTGGGGCTGGAACGGGAACACGGTATTGGTGCCCAGTACCTTGCCGGTGCTGTCAACGACTGCCACTTTAATGCCGGTACGTACGCCCGGATCCAGCCCCATAGTGGTTTTGGCGCCGGCCGGTGCCGCCATCAGCAAATCTTTCAGGTTATTTGCGAAGATCTGGATAGCGTCTAGTTCGGCGCGCTCACGCACCGTTCCAAACAACTCAGTTTCCATATGTAGCAGGATCTTGATGCGCCAGGCCCACTGAATGGTCTGCTGTAACCAGGCATCGGTCGGCAGACCTTGTTCGCGAAAGCCAACATGAGCGGCAATCAGTTGCTCGCCATAGCTGCGGGCTTTGGGATCTTCCTGTTGCGGGTCAGCATTAAGCTTAAGTTGCAGGAAGCCCTCATTGCGGCCACGGAATAATGCCAGCGCCCGGTGCGATGGTATTTTTTTCAAACCTTCGCTGAAGTCAAAATAATCGCGGAACTTAGCGCCTTCGGTTTCTTTACCTGGTACCACGGTGCTGGTGATTTCAGCGTTGTTCCATAGATAGTCACGAACCTTCTTCAGCAAGGCCGCATCTTCAGCGAAGCGCTCCATCAGAATAAAGCGCGCGCCTTCGAGAACGGCTTTGGTATCGGCGAAGCCCGCTTCGGCATTGATGTATTCAGCGGCCTGCTGTTCAGGATCCAGATTCTGGTCGGTAAAGAGGGCGTCGGCCAGTGGCTCAAGGCCCGCTTCAATGGCGATCTGGCCTTTGGTGCGGCGTTTGGGTTTAAACGGCAGGTAGAGATCTTCGAGTTCAGTCTTCGACTCGGTGCCCAGAATAGCCCGCTCCAGTTCATCTGTGAGCTTACCCTGGTCGCGGATGCTGGCGAGGATCACCGCGCGGCGATCCTGTAGTTCGCGCAGATAACTCAGGCGCGAAGCCAGGTTACGTAACTGGGTATCATCGAGGCCGCCGGTGGCTTCTTTGCGGTAGCGCGAAATAAAGGGCACGGTGGCGCCGTCATCAAGTAGCGCGATAGCAGCCTGCACTTGCTGCGAACTGACTGCTAACTCGTTCGCGATTTGCTGAGTAATCGAGCTCATAGTATCTCTCATGCTGAAAAAAAAACGGGCTCAAGTATACCAGCCTGAGCCAGCTAAGGGGCGGTGCGGATAAAAAAATTGGCGGGTTTCAGCGGCAATGCTTATTTTTCAGATGCTTCGGCCAGTTGCCAGTTCACATAGGGCAGCAGGCGGGCAATATTTTCGGCGTCATCAATACCTCGATGCAGCCGGCCCCTGAATTCCATATTGTGAAACGCCAGGGCTTTGCGCAGGCTGGTGCGCATAGGCTTGTCGTGGCTCTGGCACCACACCTGCTTGAGGTTGTAGTGGGGCAACTGCATAAATGCCGGTGCTACCTGATGACGCCGTTCTTCAGCCTGCAACTGGCGGTTATCGTAGTTGCCCCAGCTGCACCAGAGATCCGGCTGCCGCTGCTCAGATAACCAGCGGTCCAGCTGCGCGACGGCTTCGGCATAACGGGGCGCAGCATCCACCTGCTCCTGCTCAATACCGGTGAGGCCTTTGCAGAAGTTACTTAGCTCGGGGTGAACCACCGGCTTGACCATAAAGCTTGCCGAGCTTAAGACCTCGCCATCAGCCGTTGCCAGCGCGCAGCCAAACTCAATCACTTCCATATCATCGACGGTCTGCTTCTCGCCGGTGCTGGGCAGTGGTTGGTCCCAGCAAGTGGCTTCAAGATCCACGACCAGGATACACTCCGGCTTCACCTCAGGCATCGGCATTCACCTCATAGTTAATTTCAGTAATAAACCAGGTTTTGGTGCCCCCAGGGGTATTAACCCGGACTTCATCATCCACTTGTTTGCCCAGCGCCGCGCGGGCCATAGGTGCATCAATGGAGACGACATCCTTGCGATCATAAATTTCATCGGGCCCGACAATGCGAAAGCGACGCTCATCGCCGGCGTCATTCTCAATAGTCACCCAGGCACCAAAAAATACTTTGCCGTTCTGCTGGGGAGAGTAATCAACGATCTTGAGGTCTTCCAGGCGCTTGCTCAGAAAGCGGATGCGGCGGTCAATCTGGCGCAGCTTCTGCTTATTGTATTTATAGTCTGCGTTTTCAGAGCGGTCTCCGAGGCTGGCAGCCCAGGCCACTTTCTCGGTTGTTTCGCGACGCTCCACCCGCCACAGATGCTGCAATTCAGCCTCAAGCTTCTGGTAGCCCGCACGGGTAATTAAGTTGGTTCTCATAAATTTATCAGGCGGTCCTTATGAGTATCCGGCTTCTTTCTGATGCCGGATAGCTAAAATAACGGCAGTTTTTCCGTCATAGCGATATAAAGCAACATAACCGTTTTTGCCGAAATCTATTAACCACTCTCGAAATTCCGGTGGCATATCATCCATCGGACGGCCAATCTCAGGCTTATATGCAAGTATGTTTACACCCGTGCGAATGGTTTTTACCGCCAGACGAGCTGCGGCCGCATCCTTTTCAAGGAGAAAATTGTACAGCCGTTCTACATCGCCAAGAGCAGCGGGAGACCAAATCAGGTGTGACATGGCGGGAGCTCTGCATCATCACCCGCTTCCAGTTTTGCCAGCCAGGCATCGGCTTCTGCAAAAGTCAGGTGAAGACCGTTACTCTGGTAAGCTTCCCAGGCATTCAGGGCATCCTGTTTAAAAGCCTCGCGTTTTTCTTCCCGCTCCACATAATCATGGATTGCCTCACGCATAATCCAATGCGCAGAGCGCTGCCTGACATCGGCGAGCTGCTGTACGCGCTTCTTCAGATCGTCATTTAATTTTACCGATGTGGCCATTTTATCTCCCGGGTATCAGAGGGTAGTACCTTTTAATAATAGCGCAGTGTTTATCGGGTTGCCAGCTGAACTTCTGACTGCTGTAACCCGCATCGCCAAATAAAACAGACTTTCATTAAATTTATCAGGCGACTTTTCGAGTTTAATACTTAAGAATAAATTTACCTGGCTGGCATGCTGATTCTGGCATTTGCCTCCTATCAACTCCTGAAGCCCGGCGAACAAGAAGAGCCAGCTATTGCAGAGGTTCTGTTAAGTGACAAGAACGCTAAAACGGAGCCACAGGATGGACAAAGTCCAGCGGCTGACGAGGATGATGCTCTGGCTGATTGTGGAATAGCTCTTAAGTCGACACTGAGTAAGTCATTTATCGAACTGAGGATCACCGTTGCTCAGTCCGGGATTAGCCAGCAGGCGCAAGGTCCTGCTGGCTTGTCGGGTATGGTAGCGGTTGTGCTACTTATCCAGCCAGGCGGCGAGCAGCGGCAGATGCAGCAGCACGTTAATCGGGAAGGTGATGCCGAGCGAGGCGAGCATGGCCAGGCCGATATCGGCTTTTTTGATGGCGGCGCGGATCGCTGCCGGAGCGGCGATATAGGATGCGCTCGCCGTGAGCGCAGCCAGCACCAGGATACTACCCGTTGGCAGGTCCAGCCACCAGCCGACCGCCAGGCCGAGCCAGGCCAGCGGGAAGGGAACCAGCGCTGCGAATATAATCAAGCGCCAATGCTGCCAGGGCAGCGGCTGGAATACCCGGGCGGTACAAAGCCCCATTTCTAACAGGAACAATGACAGGAACGCTTTAAAGCCACCCACGACCACGCCTTCGATAGGTGCAAGCCCTTCAGGACCGTACATCCACCCCAGTAGCACACCACCCATCAGCAAAATCACGCCGCGGCTGGTGAGTGCTTCAATCCAGATGGCGGCCATCGAGCCTTCGATATTTGGATCGCGGTGCTGATACAGAGCCAGCATCAGGATAATTGCGGGTAATTCAAGGATAACCAGAAACAGGGTGGTTTCCGGTGCCAGCGGCATGCCGGCAGTTTCTGCGAGTGCCCAGGCGACGGCGAAGGTACCGGCGCTGACGGAACCGTAATGGGCGGCGATACTGGCGGCGTTGGCCGCATTCAGTTTGACCGCGTAGCTCAGTACCGGATACACCAGCAACGGAATAATTAGCCCCAGGGCGGCGACTAACAGAAGCTGGCTGAGTTCAATACTGGCGGCGTCGGCATGGAGTGCCAGGCCACCTTTGATACCGATGCTCAGCATCAGCAGTATGGTTAGAATTTCATAAACCGAGCCTGGAACCTTGAGATCAGATTTCAGTACCCCGGCCAGCAAACCAAGTGCAAAAAAGGCGATGACTATATCAGGCATAACGTCTCCAGAATTGTTGCTGCCGGCAGTATAGCAATGGTTGCAAAGAATGACGATGACAAATTCAACTGGCTTGACCAAAGAAATGAATCGTGATTCACTTCTTTATATGCATATCATTTTGAGATCTGGTCATGGCCTATCGTGAAACGGAGCGTGGAAAAGCGCGCAAAGCAAAAACCCGTCAGCGAATATTGCAGGCCACGGCTGAACTGGTGGATGAAAGTGGCTTTGGCCTGGTGCAAATGGGCCAGATTGCTGGCCGGGCTGGTATCGCGGCCGGTACGCTGTATCGATATTTCGCCAGCAAAGAGGCTTTGTTCGCTGATTATTTTCGTCTTGCTACTGAACAGGAAGTGCGCCAGGTAGCGGCTGCGCTACAGCAACCCGGACCAAGCAGTGAGCGGATGGAAGCCGGCCTACGGGTATTTGCCCGGCGGGCCCTGTTGAAACCGCGCACTGCCTGGGCGCTGATTGCTGAGCCCGTTGATCCTGCGGTTGATGAGCAGCGGTTACTCTATCGCCAGCGCTACGCACGCTTGTTTGAGCAGGTGATCAGCTTCGGCATGGAAAGCGGTGAGTTGCCGCCTCAGGATGCCCGGCTGACCAGTACCGCCATGGTTGGCGCGTTAGCTGAAGCTTTGGTGGGTCCGCTGGCTGAGCCGTTAACTGACCACGATGCCACCATCGATCACATTATCGCGTTTTGCCTGGCCGGGCTGACGCGCAAGGAGTATCCCCGATGAGTAAAGAATCGTTCAGCAAGGCAGAGAGGTTTCTTGCCAGCACCCATGAGGTATTCAATCAGCCGCCGGCGTTGGAAAACTATAACCTGTATAAATCCGATGTCGCCCTGCAGCAAGCGGTACGCCGTGAAGACGCTGGCTGGGCGGACGCTGACATCACCACTTTTGGTGCGCTGGCCGGGCGCAGCGATATTATTGAACTGGGCTTTAAGGCAAACGCCAACAAACCCGAGTTTCACTCACATGATCGCTTTGGGCATCGTATTGATGAAGTAAAATACCACGACGCCTACCATCAACTGATGCAGATTGCTGTTGAGAATGGCCTGCACAATAGTCCCTGGGCTGACCCCAAGCCCGGCGCCCATGTTGCCCGCGCCGCCAAATATTATCTGCACACGCAGGTCGAGGCTGCCCATGGCTGCCCCATTACCATGACCTTCGCCGCGGTACCGGCGCTGCAGCACCAGCCGGATCTGGCCGAACAGTGGCTACCGAAGATTATGTCGTCACACTATGACCCCCGTAATGTTCCGGACAGCCAAAAGCGCGGCCTGACTATCGGCATGGCGATGACCGAAAAGCAGGGTGGCTCGGATGTGCGCGCCAATACCACCCGTGCGTATGCGATTGGCCAGCAGGGGCCGGGCCAGACCTATGAGCTGGTCGGCCATAAGTGGTTCGTGTCCGCCCCCATGTGTGACGCCTTTCTGGTGCTGGCGCAGACCGCCAAGGGCGTGAGCTGCTTTTTACTGCCGCGCTGGCGGCCGGATGGCAGCAAGAACCCGCTGCAGATCCAGCGTCTGAAGAACAAGATGGGCAATGTTGCCAATGCCTCGAGTGAAGCCGAACTGCGGGGTGCGCTGGCCTGGATGGTGGGCGAGGAAGGCCGTGGTGTGCGCACCATTATCGAAATGGTGGCGATGACCCGCTACGACTGCATGATCGGCTCCTCGGCCGGTCAGCGGCAGGCGGCAGTTCAGGCCCTGCACCATTGTCATCACCGGGCGGCTTTTGGCGCTAAACTTAGCGACCAGCCGCTGATGCAGAACGTGCTTGCTGACCTGGCGCTGGAAAGCGAGGCGGCCATGACCTTAACCATGCGCATGGCCAGGGCTATGGATAACCTCGATGATGAACATGAGAAATTACTGACCCGGATCGCGGTACCCGTCGGTAAGTACTGGATCTGCAAACGCTCAGCCAATCATGCTTATGAAGCCATGGAATGTATTGGCGGCAGCGGGGTGATGGAAGACTGCATTATGCCGCGCTTGTACCGTGAAGCGCCGATCAACGCCATCTGGGAAGGTAGCGGCAACATCCAGTGTCTGGATGTGCTGCGTGCTATCAGTAAGCAACCCGAGGTACTGGACGCTTATTTCGCTGAACTCAAAGCGGCGCAGGGTGGTAACAACTATCTGGATCAGGCCGTTAGCCGGCTGCAGGATGCGTTCGCTGACACCAGCGATATGGAATATCGGGCGCGCAGCATCGTTGATCAGCTGGCGCTAACCCTGCAGGGGGCGCTGCTGGTTCAGCATGCGCCGAACAACCTGTCTGATGCGTTCTGTGCCAGCCGGCTGGGCGACCAGCCGCATGGGAATTATGGTACCTTACCTCAGGGCATCGATGTCGAGGCATTGATCACACGCGGATTTAACCAGGCGGAGTAACAAATATGAAGAAAGTAACGCAACTGCTGGCGCTGGTCGGCGGGCTGGCACTAATAGCCGGGCTGCAGAGTGCTGCAGCGAACCCGGTGAAGCTGGATTACCAGAAACCGGCTCAGGAAATTATTGATATCGTTGATGCAGCACCGTCGCCCGGCGCAGGACTGAGCCCTGATGGCCGTCTGCTGGTGGTCACCGGCTATCCGGCATTACCGGAGATCAGCGATCTGGCCGCACCTGAGTACAAACTGGCTGGACGCCGTATTAACCCGGCCAATAACAGCATCAGCCAAGCCCGTTACATTAATAAGCTGAGCCTTATCGACGTAAACAGTGGCGACGAAGCTGCCATCAAAGGTCTGCCAAAAAATCTTAAAGTCATCGGCTTATCCTGGGCTCCTGACAGCTCAGCTTTTGCGTTTTTACAGATGAACGATGATGCGGTGAATTTGTGGCATGTGGATGTTGCCAAACAGAAGGCAAAGCAGTGGAGCAAGGAAAAAATCAATGCGGTGTGGGGCAGCCAGATTGAATGGAGCCATGACAGCAAGGGTGTGTACGTACTGACGGTACCCAATAACCGCGGCGAAGAACCCAAGCGCAATCCGGTACCCACCGGGCCGATCATTACCGAGAGCCGCGGTCGCAGCGCACCAGCGCGAACCTATCAGGATCTGTTACAGGGCAAATACGATGAAGCCCTGTTTGACTACTACTTTACCAGCCAGGTTATGCATATCAGCACCCGTGGTAAAACCACCGAGCTGAATATCCCGGCCGTGATTGACGATATCAGCCTGTCGCCTAATGACGATTATCTGTTGGTGACTACCCTGCAGGCGCCATATTCCTATGCGGTGCCGCACTATCGTTTTGCCCGCACTACGGATGTCTGGAATACCAAAGGCCGCACCATTTATCAGGTGGTTGATCAGCCGCTGGCTGATGATCTGCCGATTGCTTTTGATGCCGTGGTAACCGGCCGGCGTGATATCAGCTGGCGCAATGACGCTGACGCGACCCTTATCTGGGCCCAGGCCACTGACGGTGGTGACCCGGCCAACGAAGCCGAAATCCGGGATCAGGTGTTTCAACTGGCAGCGCCATTTACCGGCGAACCGCAAAAGCTGGTTGATTTAAGCAAGCGTTATGCCCGGTTACTGGCCGCCGACGCGCAGCACGCGCTGGTGTGGGAACGCTGGTGGGCGGATCGTGATGAAAAGCTCTGGTTAGTCGACACCACCGGTGCTAACGAACCGCGGCTGGTGTGGGAGCGTTCATGGGAAGACCGGTACAACAATCCGGGTACGCCGGAAATCGTTATGCGCGATGGTCGTCGCCTGCTGTATCTGGCTGATGGCGCCATGTTGCTGACCGGTGACGGTGCGTCTGACGAAGGCGACCGGCCGTTTATCGATCGCTACTACCTGAGTGATGGCCGCACCGAACGCCTGTGGCGCTCAGAAGCGCCTTACTACGAAGAGCCGATGGACTTAATTGATCCGGCGCAACTGACTTTCCTGACCCGTCGGGAAGCCGTGGATGAACCGGCCGATTTTTATGTCCGGGATCTGCAACAGGATACGCTGACTGCTCTGACGAATACGCCCCATCCGATGCCGCATACGCTGGGCATTAGCCGTGAGCTGATTCACTATGAGCGCGAAGATGGTCTGGCGATGTCGGCCAAGCTATTCCTGCCGGCCGGCTACGATAAAGAAAAAGATGGCCCGCTGCCGACTATCGTCTGGGCCTATCCGCGCGAATATAAGAGTTCATCCGCTGCCGCACAGGTGTCGGGCTCACCTTATGAATTCAACCGCATCAGCTACTGGACGCCGCAGTTCCTGGCCACCCAGGGCTATGCGGTGATGGATGCGGCGACTATGCCGATTGTCGGCGAAGGCGCGCAGCGGCCGAACGACAGCTTTATTGAGCAGTTAGTCATGAACGGTAAAGCCGTGATCAAAGCTGGTGTCGATCGGGGCGTAACTGACCCGCAGCGCGTCGCGCTGGGTGGCCACTCCTACGGCGCGTTTATGACGGCTAACATTCTGGCACACAGCGATCTGTTCACCGCCGGAGTAGCGCGCAGCGGCGCCTATAACCGCAGCCTGACACCGTTCGGCTTTCAGCGTGAAGAGCGCACGGTGTGGGATGACGCTGAACTCTATGTGACCATGTCCCCGTTTTTCCATGCCAACAAAATTAATGAGCCATTGCTGATGATCCACGGCATGAATGACAACAACTCCGGCACCTTTCCGATGCAGAGTGAGCGTTTGTATCAGGCGGTTAAAGGCCTTGGCGGCACCAGCCGGCTGGTGATGCTGCCGCTGGAATCGCACGGCTACCGCGCCCGTGAGTCGGTGCTGCACATGCTGTGGGAAACCACCAACTGGCTGGACGAATTTGTGAAGAACAAGCCGCAGTAAAACATTTGGAAACAAAAAGCAGCGTGGTGTTACATTGCGGTTATTGGTAAAACCCGCTGCTTCTTTTATAGTAAATGCAGATGCCTGTTTAACGGAGAATACGAAATGTCACAGGAAACCTTCAAGGTTCTGGTCGTCGACGACGATGCGCGGCTGCGTAGCCTGCTGGAGCGTTACCTGAGCGAGCAGAACTTTTATGTGCGCACCGCCGCCCAGAGTGAGCAAATGGATCGTCTGCTTGAGCGTGAAAACTTCCACCTGATGGTGCTCGATCTGATGCTGCCGGGTGACGATGGCTTATCCATTTGTCGCCGGCTACGGCAGAGCAATAACGACATCCCGATCGTTATGCTGACGGCCAAAGGCGATGAGGTTGACCGCATCATCGGCCTTGAGCTGGGTGCCGATGATTACCTTGCCAAACCGTTCAATCCCCGTGAACTCTTAGCCCGGATCCGGGCGGTATTGCGCCGTCGTGGTAAAGAAATCCCCGGGGCGCCCTCGAACAGTGATGAGCAGATCAAATTTGGTGACTTCCGGCTGAATCTGGGTACCCGCGAAATGTTCCGCGGCGATGAGCCCATGCCGCTGACCAGTGGTGAATTTGCAGTGCTCAAAGCGCTGGTTACTCATCCGCGCCAGCCGATGTCGCGCGACAAGCTGATGAACCAGGCACGCGGCCGTGACTACAGTGCGCTGGAGCGCAGCATTGATGTGCAGGTTTCCCGGCTACGGCGGATGCTTGAAGTGGACCCGGCCAACCCGCGCTATATCCAGACCGTATGGGGACTCGGATACGTATTCGTACCCGACGGCGAAAGCAAGCCGGCGTAAGCCGTGATGCGAATTCTGCCGCGTTCCGCGTTTGCCCGCACTGTTGCATTAATTGCCTGTCTGCTACTGATCAACCAGGTGGTGTCATACATCATGGTGGGCTTGTACGTGGTTAAGCCAAGCATGCAGCAAATTAGTTCGGTGGTGGCCCGCCAGGTAGAAGGGGTGCTCACCCTGGATCGCTGGCTAACCGATAGTCGCCTGACCATGAGCGAGAAACGGGAGCTGGCGCGAGCCTACACTGCCGCTACCGGCATTCGCTTAATGAGCCAGAAAGAAGCGCTGCAGCAGGGACTCACTCAAACCACAGGTTATAACTTTCTATCCGCAGAAATGAGTCGCCTGCTGGGTACTGAGGCTGAAGTGCGGATTTCTCAGGGCCAGAATTATCAGGTCTGGATTCATACTGAAGGCATGCCGGATTACTGGCTGCAGATGGAACTCGACAGTTTTGATGAGGCGCGCTTCTCGCCGTTGATGTTCTACCTCATCCTTATTGGTATCCTCAGTGTGCTGGGCGGGATGCTCTTTACCAATTGGCAAAACCGCCCGCTTAAAGCACTGCAGGCAGCAGCCCGCAAAATTGGCCGCGGCGAGGTGCCTGAGCAGCTGCCAGAGCGCGGCTCAACCGAAGTGATTGCGGTGACCCAGGCTTTTAACCAGATGTCCAAAGGGGTGCAGCAGCTGGAGCAGGACCGCGCGTTGCTGATGGCCGGGGTGTCCCATGACCTGCGCACGCCACTGACCCGGATCCGACTGGCCACTGAAATGATGCCACCAAGCGAAGACTTTCTGGCCGAAGGCATCATCAGCGATATCGATGATATGAACGCCATCATTGATCAGTTTATTGACTATGTGCGGATGGATACCTCAGCAGATAATGAAACCCAGAACCTGAATTATCTGATTGAAGATGTGGTGGGGCACGTGCCGGATACCTGGAAGTCGGTGATCAGCGTGAACTACCAGACCATTCCGGATGTCCCGGTGCGGGCAATTTCGATTAAGCGGGTGCTGGTGAATTTACTGGAAAATGCTGAGCGCTACGGGCGCCAACGCATTCAGATTGATACTGGCTTTGATGCGGAGCAGCAGCTGGTCTGGTTTAGTGTCAGTGATGATGGGCCGGGTATCCCCGCCGGTGAGGTGGAGCATCTGTTACTGCCTTTTACCCAGGGCGATAAGGCCCGTGCGACCAGTGGGTCAGGGTTGGGATTGGCAATTGTGAAACGGATTATTGAGCGTCACCGCGGCCACATTAGTCTGGGCCGCAGCGAACAACTCGGCGGTTTGCAGGTACGGGTGGAGCTGCCGGTGGCCAGTTCCACAGGCTCAGCCACGTAAGCGGTTGAGCCCGTTCAGTGCCGCCACCCGATAGGCTTCAGCCATGGTGGGGTAGTTAAAGGTGGTGCTGACAAAATACTCGATGGTATTGCCATCACCTTTTTGTTCCATGATGGCCTGGCCGATGTGGATGATTTCCGCCGCCCGCTCACCGAAGCAATGAATACCCAGCACTTCTTTAGTCTCCTGGTGAAACAGGATCTTCAGGCTGCCGACGGCCATATTTGATATCTGCGCCCGGGCCAGGTGTTTAAACTGCGCCCGGCCAACTTCATAAGGAACTCGCTGTTCCGTCAGTTCTTCTTCGGTTTTACCCACTGAACTGATTTCCGGAATGGTATAGATGCCGGTGGGAATATCGCTTTTCAAACGCTGGGCACAGTCACCGGATAGCATTGCGGTTGCGCAGATACGGCCCTGATCATAAGCGGCACTGGCAAGTGACGGATAGCCGATGATATCGCCAACCGCATAGATGTTATCCACCGCCGTCTGGTAGAGCTTGGAAACTTCCAACTGCCCGCGATAATTCGGCTCGAGACCGACTTTATCAACCTGCAGCTCTTCAATATTGCCCGAGCGCCCGTTGGCATAAAGCAGACAGTCAGCAACGATACGCTTGCCCGATTTGGTTTTCATGACCACATGCTCATCGGTGCCTTCAATGCTTTCATATTCTTCATTGTGGCGGATCACCACGCCGCTATTGCGCAGATGATAGGACAATGCATCGGAAATCTCGGCATCCAGGAAGGACAGCAGACGATCGCGGGTATTGATTAAATCAACTTTAACGCCAAGCCCACGGAAAATGCTGGCGTATTCACAGCCCACCACGCCAGCGCCGTAAATAATGATACTGCGCGGTTCATGCTCAAGCGCTAGCACAGTATCGGAATCGTAAATCCGGGCATGACTGAAGTCGACATCTTTCGGGTGATAAGGCCGCGAGCCACTGGCGATCACCACTTGTTTGGTTTCGATATATTCTTCAACCCCCTCATCCTGGGTCACTTTAATACAGGTCGGGCTTTCAAAACTGGCTGTGCCGTGGATTACGGTGACCCCATTACGGTTGTAGAAACTGCTGCGTAAATTCACCTGTTTACGGATCACGCCCTGAGCATGCTTAAGAATTTCAGCAAAGGTCAGGCCACGCTGAATACGATCGTTGGAAAACAGCGGATTGCTGTGGTATTCGATGAGCCGGCTTACCGAATGCCGCAATGCTTTGGAGGGGATAGTCCCCCAATGGGTGCAGCCGCCACCGATGGAGCTGTGTTTTTCGATCATCACGACTGAGCAGCCACTCTTTGCCAGTTGCATGGCCGCGCCTTCGCCGCCGGGGCCGCTGCCAATCACTACTGCGTCAAATTGTGTCTTGGTCTGACTCATTAAGGACTCCTTTAGGTTGTGCGGTGCAGTTCTTTCCCGTTATAGTAACTAAAATCATGCAGGTTGAGCCAGCTTTAACGGATCCCGAATGGCGCACAAACAAATTCCTGAAATTTTGACCCGACAAACCGTCGCCCGCAGCAGGCTATTACGCATCGAGGCGATTGACCTGCGGTTCAGCAACGGCGTCGAGCGCCAGTTTGAACGCATGCAGGGTAGCGGTCGTGGCGCTGTGATGATGGTGCCGTTTATGGATGACGACACCCTGATGCTGGTTCGCGAATATGCAGCCGGCCTGCATAACTATCAGCTGGGCTTTCCCAAGGGGCTGATTGATGCGGGTGAAACCCCAGAACAGGCGGCAAACCGCGAACTTAAAGAAGAAATCGGCTTTGGCGCGCGCGAACTTATTCCGCTGAAGAGCGTCACCATGGCACCGCAGTTTTTTGCCGCCACTATGCATATTTTTATCGCCCGCGATCTGTACCCCGAACAACTACCAGGAGATGAACCTGAGCCATTGGAGTTGGTGCCCTGGTCGCTTAAAAAAGTTGATGCCCTGCTGGATCAGGATGATTTCACTGAGGCGCGCAGTATTGCCGCGTTGCTG
The DNA here is from genome assembly GCF_033722695.1 of Pseudidiomarina sp. Classification (GTDB taxonomy): domain Bacteria; phylum Pseudomonadota; class Gammaproteobacteria; order Enterobacterales; family Alteromonadaceae; genus Pseudidiomarina. The sequence continues at coordinate 34,266 of NZ_JAWVYM010000014.1, forward strand.
ATGATGCTAAGGGAACGTAACGGTCATGACTAACAAGTCACGCAAATACAGCAGCCCTGATCAACTCACGGAATGGCTGGAAGGCGCCGCTGATATCGCAGTGCGGGCTGGTACGCTGATCCTGGAGCTATACCAGGAACAAGATTTTGAAACCTTTGAAAAAGAAGATGATTCGCCGGTTACCAGCGCTGATTTCGCCGCTAATCGCATGATTCTCGATGCCCTTGGCGACTTAACTCCAGATATCCCGGTGCTCTCCGAAGAAGGTTCCCATCGTAGCTTTGAGGAGCGTCGAAAGTGGCCGCGCTACTGGATTATTGACCCTATTGACGGTACCCAGGAATTTATCAGGCAAAGCGGCGACTTTGGCGTGGTGATTAGTCTGGTTGAACATAACCGGCCGGTGCTGGGCATCATTTACTGGCCAGTCGGTGATGTCCTGTTCAGCGCGCAGCAGGGTAAAGGTACCTATAAGCAGGACCGCGATGGCAAGCGTAAAGTTGAAGTGCGTTACCTTGATGACCCCGAGCGTGACCCGCTGACTCTTGCTATCAGCCGGCGCCAGCCCGAGGCTATGGTGCTGGATCGGATGACCGCTGAGCGTCAGCTCGATTTAGAGCGGATTGGCAGCTGCTCATTGAAAGCCTGCCTGATTGCCGAAGGCAAGGCCGACTGTTTTTTACGGGTGGGGCCTACTGGTGAGTGGGATACTGCGGCCGCGGAGGTGATTGTCGGTGAAGCGGGTGGCAGCATTGCCAGCGAGTATTTTGCTCCGCTTACTTATAATCAGGAGCCGAACCTTGGCAACCCGAACTTTATTATTATGGGTGACCCAGCGGTAAACTGGCGTGACGTATTTACCTACCATCGGCAGGAAGAATAGTCACAGTTTCGTGTAGCTCGGACCAAACCAGAACCGCTTCACCGCGTTGCAGCTGCAGCCGCACATCAGCAACTTTCTCTTGCAATGATTTTTCTTCCAGCCCGTAATCAGTGCCTTCGCGCAATACAAAACTTTCGATCAGGTTCTCCAGAGTCTGCTCATCGAGCTGCTGCCAGGGGATCTCCATTAGCTCGCATCCTCCGCCTGTTGCAGGGTTTCTGCCGCTTCCATCCAGGTCGCTTCGGTTTGTTCCAGCTGTTGCCGGAGTGTCGCTTGCTGCTGCAACAGATCGGTCAGTTCAGCCTTGCGCGCGGCTTCATAGAGACCGTTATCCGCCAGTTGGTTATTTAACTGCTCCAGCGTTGATTCAAGTTCAGCCATCTGCTTCTCAGCCTTTTGCAGCTTGTCCTTCAGAGGCTTTAGGGCCTGCCGGCGCTCTGCCGCCAGCCGCTTCTCGACCTTCCGATCCACCTTGCCGGAACCGGTGTCAGCCCCCCCCTCTGAGGGGGGGGCTGACACCGAAACTTGTTGCTTCAGCCAATCATGATAGGCGTCAAGATCACCGTCAAACGGATTCACCTGCTGATTTGCCACCAGGTAAAACTCATCAACTGTGGTGCGCAGCAAATGCCGGTCGTGCGAAACAATGACCATAGCGCCTTCAAAATCCTGCAGGGCGAACACCAGGGCTTCGCGCATGGTGCTGTCCAGGTGGTTGGTCGGCTCATCAAGCAACAGCATATTCGGTTTCTGGTAAACAATCAGCGCCAGTACCAGTCGCGCCTTCTCGCCACCAGACATAGGCGCAACCAGCGAGCTGGCCATATCGCCGGAGAAGCCGAAGCCGCCGATGAAATCGCGCAGTTGTTGTTCCGTTGCTTTTTCATCCAGACGCTGCAAATGCTGTAGCGGTGTGGCCTTTGAATCCAGCAGCTCCAGTTGGTGCTGGGCAAAGTAGCCCAGGCTCACGCCGGGGTTGAGTTGCACCACCCCGGCCTGGGGCTTCAGCTCACCGGCCAGTAACTTAACCAGCGTTGATTTACCGGCACCATTGCGGCCCAGCAACCCAATACGGCTGCCCGGCACCAGATTAAATTTAATGTCTTTCAGAATCGTAAGATCGCCATAGCCCGCCTGCACCTTATCCAGGGTTAGCAGCGGGTTGGGCAACTGATTTGGTTTGCGGAAGCTGAAGTTAAAACCACTGCGGGCCAGCATGGGCGCGCTGGCCTGCAAGCGTTCCAGCGCCTTGATACGACTTTGCGCCTGGCGGGCCTTACTGGCTTTATAGCGGAAGCGATCAATATAACTTTGCAGGTGCTTTTTCTGTGCCTGCTCTTTTTCAAATAGCGCCTGCTGCTGCGCCAGTTGCTCGGCCTGCTGGCGCTCAAAGCTGCTGTAATTACCGCTGTAACTGGTCGCCCGCTGGTGCTCGATGTGAATAATTTGCTGGGCGATGGCGTCCAGGAAATCCCGGTCATGGGAAATCACCATCAGGGTACCGGGAAAGCGCTGCAACCAGTCTTCCAGCCAGAAAATCGCATCAACGTCCAGGTGATTGGTGGGCTCATCCAGTAATAGCAAGTCAGCCCGGGCGATCAGTGCCTGCGCCAGGTTGAGGCGCATCCGCCAGCCGCCGGAAAAGGCCTGCACCGGCTGATGGATCTGGGCCGGCGTAAAACCCAGGCCATCCAGCAGACTGGCCGCGCGGGCATTGGCGTCATAGCCGCCAATGGTGCCCAGCTCATCATGCAGCCGGCCGATGGCATGGCCATCCTGACGATGCTCGGCATCAGCGATCTTTTTTTGCAGGGCCCGTAGCTCCGTATCACCATCCAGAACGTATTCAATAGCAGCCTGGTCTAGCGCCGGAGTTTCCTGGCGGACACTGGCGATACGCCAGCCTTGCGGCACCTCGCAGTTGCCTTGCTCGACCTGGAGCTCGCCCCGTAACAGAGCAAACAGCGAGGACTTGCCGGTGCCATTACGGCCTACCAGGCCCACATGATGGCCCGGAAAAATGGTAATATCAGCGTCTTGTAACAATAGCTTGCCGCCACGCATCAGAGTCATGGCGCGGATGTTTATCATAAAGCTCCCCGAGCTTAGGTGTTTAGCTGCATTTTTATTCTAAACATGCGAAATTTCGGACAAAGTCTGCCACAATTATACCGCATGCCAACAGAGGTGAATATGGCCCGACAACGTAAACGTTTTATTGCTGGTGCTCAGTGCCCGGCGTGTAATGCCCTTGATACTTTAATGCTGTTTGTCGAGGATGATGTCGAGACGGTCGAGTGCGTTCAGTGTAAGCATCGCTTCAGTGAACGTGATGAGCCGGCTCAGCCCGGTGGTCAGCCTGAACCGGTGGCCATAAATAAAAACATAATTGGGATATTCAAACCATGACCGCTAGCTATCCACTGATATTTTGGGGAATCATTGTTATTATCGCTACTGTCATCCTGCAGTCGCTGATCGCTGCCGCGATCAAGGGCAAACAGCCGGATGCCATACCAGGCAAGATTGACCCCTCATTAAGCCATTCTTCGCTGATTTTCCGTACCCACCGTACTTTTATGAATTCGCTGGAAAATACCACCTTCATGCTGGCCACGATCTTTCTTGGTCTGTTCATGGGCGTCAGCGTGTTCTGGATGGGGATCTGGATCTGGATTTATGCCCTAGCCCGTATTTTCCACATGATTCTTTACTACGGCATCGCGACTGAGAAGAACCCCAGCCCGCGTAGCTATTTTTACCTGATTGGGTTGATTGCGAATATCGCCTTGTTAGTGCATTGCGCGTTGGTTTTGATCTAAGCCGTAACCGCTATCAGATTTTCGTAAGCCAGCCGCGGTTGTCAGTGGCTTCGCCCCACTGCACGGCGTTCAGGGCGCGGCGTAACTTTTCAGTGGTCGGGCCCTGGGCCCCGCTGCCCACATGGTAGTCCTTGCCGTTATGGATTAGCGTACCGACCGGCGTCAAAACCGCCGCGGTCCCTGATAACGCCGCTTCGGTAGCGGGTTTCGCTGCCCGTTCAAGTAATTCTTCGACGCTGAGTTCGCGCTCACTGACAGTCATTCCCATATCCCGTGCCAGTGTCAGCAGCGAATCCCGGGTGATGCCATGTAAAAACGAGCTATCCAGCGCCTTGGTAATAATTTCCTCGCCGTCAATCAGCAGAAAGTTAGCGGCACCGGTTTCCTGCACGTCACCGCCCGGGCAGAACAGGACCTGATCAGCATCCACTGATTTGCGTGCCCGCATAATCGGTTGCAGGGCGCTGGCGTAATTGCCGCCGCTTTTAACCATGCCCATATGCGCGGCACAGCGAGCGCCTTGCTCTTCCAGTAGCAGCCGCAGTGGCTTAGCGCCGCCGCTAAAGTAGTCGCCTACCGGCGACAATAATACATAGAGCATTGAGGTGCTGCTGGGGCTGGCCGCCTTACCAATTGCCGGTTCGGTGCCTATATGAGTCGGTCGGATGTACATGGATCCCGGCGGTTGAGGCACCTGATCGGCATAATGAGTGACGATGCTGACTATCATTTCTTCCAGCAGCTCAGGACTAATCTCAGGCAGCGCCAGCAACCGGCTACTTTGAATGAGCCGCGCGATATTGGCTTCCATGCGGAAAATATTGACCGAACCGTCCTTATGGCGAAAGGCCTTCAGGCCCTCAAAACAGGTACTGGCATAGTGCAGCACATGAGCGCCGGGGTGCAGCGATATATGGTTTGCGGAAACGCGCTCGGGCGTGCTCCAGCCGTTGCTATCAAAGGTAATCAATGTCATTTCGGGCATGAAAACAGTACCAAAGGCTGCCATCTTACGTCCTGCGCTTACGCTCTGCTGATGATAGACCGAGTGTAAAGGGCGCAGCCGCTAAGGGCAAATGCCATTACCCGGGCTCCTTCAACGCACCGCTGATCTGACATTCAGTGCGGCATGCGCTACTCTATATAATCCTAGACAACTTAATCATAGCTGAGGAAGTAAACGATTTGGCTTCGAAGACAAGTAGATCTTTTTCGTTCTGGCGTCATATTCCGCTGCGCGCTCAAATTATTGCCGGCTTTGCGGTGCCCATCGTGATTGTGGCCGGTTTGTCCTGGCTGGTATCCGTTAATATGGAAACTGTAACCCGACTGTCGGACCAGTCTGAGCGACTTGCGCGGGAAATAACGGTGCGCACCGAACTACTCAAAGCGGTAGTGAATGCAGAAACTGGTGAGCGCGGCTTCATCATTACCGGGAATGAGGAGTTTCTTGAGCCTTATCAAAACGCGCGGAAGCAGTTTATTAACGTAGCGTCGGAATGGCGCGAACTTTCAGGTGCCGATGGAGCAGATCCGCAATTGGCGCGCATGGAGGAGCTTTTTCAACGCTGGCTGAACGAGATTGCCGAACCCGCAGTAGCGGCACGCTCCCAAACGCCCGGGCGACTGTTCAGCCACAGCTTTAATGCCTACTATCATTTGAACCGTATGCAGGAACTTCTGCAACGAGAGACTATGCTCGAGCGGGTGCGGCTGGAGCTCAGCGAATACCAGGCGTCCTACAACAGAGCGTTGCGTGAAGCCCCGGCTGACACAGTGGGTGAAACCTGGTTGCCCATTGAGGTTGCCAGTGGCCAACTAACTGCGCTGGTTAAGGATCTGGAACCTGGCGGACCGTCGGCCGCGCAGCTGCAAAGTATCAACAGGCTGGCCGCGGGGTTGGAGCGGGACTGGCGGGAAATTACCCATGAGTACCGCGAAGCGGAAGATGTGAGTTCCGCGCTGGTCGCTTCTGGCCGCGGTAAAGCGCTGGTGGATGAAATGCGTGAAATTATTCGCGTTGCAATCCTGGAGAAAAAGCTCAGATACACCACAGTTAAAACGGAAGTCAATAATCGGATGCAATTAGTTGAACGCACGGCAGTGTTGCTGCCCGTGCTCGGTGTGGGTTTAGGGCTGGCCTTTTTGCTGTTGATGCAAATGGGCGTTATCTCCAGCATCGAGCGTTTGCGCCTGACGGCCCGCCGTCTCGAAAGGGGCGATTTAACAGCGCGCGTTGAAGATACGCGCTCCGATGAGCTGGGTACCCTGGCCGGAGATTTTAACCGCATGGCCGGGCAGCTCGAATCAGCTGATCGTGAAACCCGGATTCTGAATAGTTTGCAGTCGATGCTGGTGTCGTCTAACTCGGAGCTCGAAGCTTATGCGGCTACAGGGCGTGCATTCGAACGGTTGCTGCCGTCCATACCCGGCGCGCTGTACCTGATCGCGCCGTCGCGCGATTTTGCTGAGCGCATCATTGAATGGAATAATAACATTGAGCCGGTCCCACGATTCCATCCGGAAGATTGTCGTGCCCTGCGTCTCGGCCGCGTGTACAGGGCTTCTCATGAGTCAGCAGAGTTATTCTGCATGCATGCCGATGAGCATGAACTCAGCTTTTCGGTCTGCATTCCTCTGGTGACCCGTGACGAAGTGCTGGGGACCTTGTTCCTGGCGGCACCAAAGGGAACTTCGGCCAGTTTGAATGACCATGAACTGGCGCTGGCAAAAACCGTTGCCGAACGACTATCACTGGCGTTAAGCAACTTACGCCTTACAGAAAAACTGCGCCGCGAATCAGTCCGTGATCCCCTGACTGGTTTGTACAACCGCCGCTACCTTGAAGAAACGCTGGAGCGGGAGATTCAGCGGGTCTCTCGCGCCGGCAAGCCCTTATCGGTGATCACCCTGGACGTCGACCACTTTAAACGTTTTAACGATACTTTCGGCCATGAGGCCGGGGATCGGGTGCTGGAAGAGCTGGCGACGCAGATGACCAGCCTCGCCCGACCTGGCGATGTAGTCTGTCGTTTTGGTGGCGAGGAGTTTATGCTGATTCTGCCCGAGGCGGCCACTGACATTGCCAGCGCGCGAGCCGAAGAGTTGCGGCGCCGTATCGAAGGTCTCGAGCTCTTTTATGGCGGACATTCGCTGGGCACTGTAACCATTTCGCTTGGGGTTGCCACCTTCCCTGACCATGCCAGCAGAAAAGAAGACCTCCTGCGGCTGGCTGATAACGCTCTGTATGAGGCCAAAAAGCGCGGCCGAAATCAGGTCGCGGTAAATGGCACAGACCCCTCGTAGCGGCTTCGTAACTTGTGAAATACGCTGCTCACATCTATGCTTTGCGTTCTATTCAACTAAAGGAAGGCTATGGCTGGATTAAAGGAACTCATTGAATCAGCGAGGGAAAGTACTAAGGACTTTATTGGCCTTATCGTCGATTCAGTCCGGGAGCATCTGAGTGCCGATGTCTCGTTTCTGGCCGAGTTTAAAGGCGATCGCAAAATAGTTCGTCGTCTCTCCGGTGAGCCTCATCGTGTCTGTATCGAGGAAGGCCATAGCTTTCCGTTAAAGGAAACCTACTGCTATCGTGTCTCCAGAGGCGAGTTGCCCGCTGTTATCGAAAATGCCCTGGAAGACGAACGGGTGCGAGACCTGCCGATAACCGCACAGCTGAACATCGGCGCCTATCTTAGTGTGCCCGTCATGCTCTCGGGCGGGCGTCAGTACGGTACGCTCTGCGCACTTCATAACCATCCCAGCACCCACATACATGAACGGGATATGCGCTTTTTGCGCGTGCTGGGGGATATCCTCGGCGATCACCTGAGCCGGCAGGAATCAACTATCGCTGAGTATGAGATGAAAAGTGAGCGCATTCACCAGGCTATTGATGAAAGTGCGTTTCATGTGGTCTTTCAGCCGATCGTTGATCTCCATAGCGGTAAAACAGTCGGTGCCGAGGCACTCTCGCGATTTGATATGGAGCCCCGGCGGACGCCGGATCTCTGGTTCGCGGAAGCGGCCCAGGTAGGGCTGCAGGAGGAGCTTGAAGTTGCCGCAGTGCGTCTGGCATTAGGGCATATGGACCAGTTGCCGGAGGATATTTATTTGTCGGTAAACGTGTCACCACGAGTGCTGCTGTCTGATGCCCTGTTTGACGCGATCGAGGCAGTGGATGCCAGCCGGGTAGTAGTGGAAGTGACTGAGCACGAAGTGATGGAGGAGTATCAGCCGCTTATTGCTGCGGTACAGCGCCTGCATAGCACCGGAGCTCGTCTCGCGGTTGATGATGCCGGCGCCGGTTATTCAGGGCTCAGTCATATTATCCAGGTAAGCCCGCGGATTATGAAGCTGGATATGTCACTGACCAGGGGCATATACCAGGACGTGATAAAACAGGCACTGGCTATCTCAGCGGTAGTCTTTGGCTCGCGGATCGGTATGGATATTGTTGCAGAAGGCGTTGAGACTGCAGAAGACGTTCTGGCGCTGAAGATAATTGGGGTGCGTTATGCTCAGGGATACTACTTTGCCAAACCGGGCGCTCTGCCGTTAAGCACAGGTGAACCTGAAAAAACCTGAGAGGTAATTATGTCTGAAGATGACAAAGTACCGGAAGATTATCAGAAAAAACGCGATTTCGATAAAACCTCAGAACCGTCAAATGGTGACGTCAGCTTCGACTGGGCCGACGAGCGGCCGATCTTTGTGATTCAGAAGCACGACGCATCCAGCCTGCATTATGATTTTCGCATCGAAGTTGATGGCACCTTGAAGTCTTGGGCGGTGCCCAAAGGGCCATCCACCGATCCGGGCGATAAACGCCTGGCGGTGCCCACCGAAGACCACCCGCTGGATTATGCTGATTTTGAAGGGGTCATTCCCAAAGATGAGTATGGCGGCGGCACCGTGATGATCTGGGATCGGGGCTGCTACCGGAACCTCAAAGACGACAAATCCGTGGCCGATCAGCTTGACGATGGCCATGCCACCATCTGGCTGGAAGGCGAGAAGATCTGCGGTGGTTATGCACTTATCCATACCGACAGCGGTGATGACGAACGCTGGTTGCTGGTTAAAATTGATGATGAGAAAGCCGATGCCCGGCGCAATCCGGTTTCCACTGAAAAGACGTCCGTTGAAAGCGATCGCAGCCTGAAGGAAATCGATGACGAGGAGTCGGACGATGAGTGATCTGCTGAACAGGCTGTCCGACAACGCCCGGGAACAGGCTCAGGAAGTAGAGCAGCCAGATTGGATGGCTCCCATGCAAGCCAAACTGACCCACGACCATTTTTCCGATGATAACTGGCTGTATGAGCGGAAACTTGATGGTGAGCGCGTGATCGCATACATCGAAGCCGATGGCGAAGTACGCCTGATGTCACGTAACCAGGAATGCCTGAATGACAGTTATCCTGAGCTGGAGAAGGCGCTAAAAGAGTGCCACAAAGCGCCATGCATTCTGGATGGCGAAGTGGTGGCCCTGAACGATGAGGGCGTCAGTGAGTTTCAGAAGCTGCAGGCGCGGATGAAAGTGTCCAGCCGTGACGAGGCCCGGCAAAGCGACGTGAAACTCCACTTTTATTTTTTTGACTGTCTTTACATCGATGGTTATGACGTGACCGATTGCCCGCTGAATGAGCGCAAGAAGCTGCTGAAAGAAGCGCTGGACTGGCAGGACCCGCTGCGGTTTACCGAATACCGTAGAGGGGACGGCCTGGACTATTACAAAGAGGCCTGTGACAAGGGCTGGGAAGGCCTGATCGCCAAAGACGGCGAGGGCGCCTACGTGCACAGTCGCTCACCTAAATGGCTGAAGTTCAAGTGTGTGATGGAGCAGGAATTCGTTATCGGTGGCTATACCGAACCTGAGGGTGATCGCGTTGGCTTCGGCGCCCTGCTGTTAGGATTTTACCGCGACGATAAACTGGTTTATGCCGGGCAGGTCGGGACTGGCTTTGACGATGAAACGCTGGAGGATCTCCACGGGCGGCTGCAGAAAATTGAGCGTGACACCTCGCCCTACGATGAGGGGGATCCACCCAGTGATGTCCATTTCGTCGATCCTGAGATGGTGTGCGAAGTTGGCTTTACCGAGTGGACCAAAAAAGATCAGCTTCGCCATCCGCGCTTTAAAGGCCTGCGGCGTGATAAAAAACCAGAGGACGTGCATAAAGAGGAAGAGAGCCAGACGGCTGAACCGGAACTCTGAGTGAAGAGGGCAGCAAGGTGAAAATAGACGGACACGAGATTGAACTATCTAACCGCGATAAGGTGTTTTTCCCTGAAGCCGGCCTGACCAAAGGCGATCTTATTGATTATTATGAGCAGGTCGCTCCGGTCATGGTGCCGCACATGAAGCATTATGGCGTCAGCATGCAGCGCTTCCCTGACGGCATAGACGGCGACAGCTTTTACAACAAAGATACCCCCGACTACTTTCCCGACTGGATTGAACGGATAAACTTCCCGAAGCAGGAAGGCGGCAGCTTTAACGCACCCGTTATTACCAGCAAAGCCGGGCTGGTTTATCTGGCCAATCAGGCGGTGCTGACGCCCCATCTTTATCTGGCCCGCAAGGATAATCTGAATCACCCGGATAAGATGATTTATGATCTCGATCCCCCCGAAGACACTACTGATTACTCTGTGGTGCGCGAAGCGGCACTGGCGATCCGGCAGGTGATGCAGGAACTTGAACTTGAGTGTTGGGTGCAGACCACCGGCTCCAAAGGCTTTCACGTGATTATTCCACTGGATTGCAGTGCGGATTTTGATGCTGTCCGCGAATTCGCCAAAGATACAGCGCGCTTACTGGTGCGGCGCGAGCCCGATAAATATACCCTGGAGCAGCGTAAGAGTGACCGCAAAGGCCGGGTGTTCCTCGATATGTTGCGTAACGCTTACGGTGCCACCGCTGTAGCTCCTTATGCGGTTCGTGCCCGAGAAGAGGGACCGATTGCGACACCACTGGACTGGCAGGAGATTAAAGATGGCGCCTCGCCCCGGGACTGGACTATTGAGAGTCTGCCACGCCGACTGGCGCAAAAAGACGATCCCTGGGCTGGCATCCGTAAGCATGGCTACTCGCTTAGCGGACGCCGCGAACAGCTGGATGAACTGCTGGAGCAGGAAGAGCCCGCTGACGAGGAGTCTTAACGCAGCTCAGGCAGCCCCAGAAAATTAAGAACCGGTTGTAGTGACTGGTCAGGGTCCTCTTCCTGAGGAATATGACCAAGCTCCGGAAACACCACCAGTTCGCTATTACGGATATCTCTGGCATATTCATAGCCGTTCGCCACAGGAATTAAACGATCCTGAGCGCCCCAAAGAATAAGGGTTGGTTGCTGCAGCGACTTGATAATGGCCTGCTCATTGCCGTTGCCCTCCTGCTGAAAACGCTGACGTAACGCCTGCCGGTTTCCCTCGCGCCGGGCCATATCATAATAAAGATCAACCAGGTCATCAGTGACCAGATCCGGGTTCGCGTATACGTTCTCCAGGCTCTTACGCACCATAAACCGTGGCAATGTATAGTCCATAAGCTGGCCCAATACCGGTAACTGCGCCACATGAAATGCCAGCGGTAGTGACTCCGGTGGCAGAGGATAGCCGCCGCTCGGGTCAACTAGTACCAGCCGGGTAACCCGCTCCGGGGCAATTGCAGCGGTGGTCCAGGCAATGCGTCCACCCAGCGAATTGCCGGCTAACACAAATTTGTCGATTTGCAGGCTATCGGCCAGGGCAATCACAAATTCAGAATAGCTGGTGATGTGGTAGTCCTCGCGCGGGTGGGGCCCGGTCAGGCCAAACCCCGGCAGATCCACCCGGACTACCCGGCGCTGCTCGGATAGCCGCTCAGCCCAGCCATTCCAGGTATGCAGACTGGCGGAGGTGCCGTGGAGCAGGATAATCGGCTCAGGATCATTAAGTGGGCCTTCATCGCGTAAGTGTACCCGCATGCCCTGCAATTCGATAAAGGTTGATGGCGGCTTAGCCCAGCGCTCAGCCAGCTCCTCCACCGGCTTGCCGGGTGTCCAGAAAACAATCACAGCCACGGCAATGACCGCGGCTGCAAGGATGATTAATTTTGCGACAAATCGCAGCATAGCCTTAATAAATGTCGTCATGACGTGTTTCCCACGGTAATAACAATTATTTCTTCAGCAAGTTTTGTTCATCTGAGCTGCGTAACTCTGCAGCCACCTGTTTATCAATAGTGTCATCCGCACTGACATCCGTCTGGCTAATATCCGTAGGTTCAGGCACCAGGCGTTCAGCTGTGGCCTGCTCAGTTGCCGCCGGCGCGGCGCCGGGGATCGCGGGCAGCGGTGTTTCAAACCGCAGCCGGTAAGTCGGCTCCGGCATCTCGAGTGCGGCGTCATCAAAGGCCTGCTTCACAAAGCGAATGGCTTCGCTGCGTGCTTTCAATACATCGGTCTGGCGCTGATCGACCCAGCCCAGCACCCGCAAAATAACGGTGCTGGCGCCCAGCTCATGGATCAGGCACTGCGGTGCAGGGTCGCTGAGGATCCCCTTCATCTGACTCAGCGTCTGTCTGGCGAGCTGGCGGGCGTAGGACAAATCTGCATCCGGAGTAATATCGACATTAAAATCAAACCGGCGCAAAGGGTTAAGTGAAAAATTAGTCATCGAGGAGGTCATAATGACGCTGTTCGGGATGCGCAGATGGTTGCCGTCGAGGGTCATTAGCACAGTATCGCGGGAGGTCAGGCGGACGACACTGCCGGTGAACTCACCGATCTCTATAACATCGCCAATACTAAAGGGATTGCGGGCACTTAATAAGATACCCGCCAGATAGTTCTCTACGATATTGCGAAACGCAAAACCGACCGCGATACCGAACACGCCAGCTACGCCCAGTACCGCGCTGAACAAAGCGGTCGCGTTGAGAATTTCCAGGGCGATGATTAAGCCGATAATGGTAATGGTCAGGCGAATAACCCGGCGTCCCAGCAATGAGGCGAGCTCAGACACCCCGAGCCTTTGCAGCCAACCGGATCGGTTACTGGCCCAGCCGCCGATAAACCAGAATAGCACGACCACCGCGAGGGCAATGAGTAGCAGTGGCAGCAACTGCAGGGTGGTATTGCCCAGTTCCTGAAACTTCTGGGTCAGCGGTTGTAAGCGTGCGCCGATCTCTAGTCGCTCGGTCAGTTTATTGCGCACGTGCACAACCCCTTCAGTGCGCGCAGCAATCGCTACCAGCGAACGCGCTTCGTCCAGGCTGGCCACTTCACCGCTGAGCGTGACGACACCCGCTTCCACCGAGACGTTCACGGCGTCAAGCTCGCCGATGGCCGCCAAAATACTCCGGATGCGGGTGGCAATGGCCTCGTCCTGAGGTGCGTCTACAACCTGGATTTGTGGCTCAGCGACAGCGGCTTCCTGAGCCACCGCAAGCGCCGGCGCTGAAACCGCCAGAATGAGAGTAAAAAGCAACATGAAAGATTGATTTCTCATAATAAAAGCTTCTGTATTATTTGAAGTTATTACCAGTGTAGCTGTTTTTTTGCTGTTGAGCGTGCATCACAGGTGCGTTATAACAGAAACTCATTTCTTCTACACAAGGCTCAGGTGTCCGTGACGACCTCCGTTCCGTGGTTTCGTATTGTCATCTTCATGCTGCTGGCGATACTTATTTCGCTGCCTTTTCGGTTTGCGCTGGTCGACTGGCCGGCGATGGACCTTGACCTGTTCGGGGTGCCGGTGTTGCGCGCGCTGCTGGAAGGTAGTGGACCTATTATTGCAGTGCTGGTGGTAACCTTGGGGTTACGCCAGTATTGGCGGCCTGTTACTTTTTCGGGTAGCTCGACTGTTCACGCGTTGCTGATGCTGCTCACTGCTCCGGTGGTCTTTACCCTGATCGGCGTACCCAACGAAACCGGTGTTTCACCACACTTATTCGGTCTGGCGCTCGGTGCTGGTACTATTATTTACTGCCTGTTTGAAGAAGCTGGCTGGCGCGGATTTTTACACAATGCGTTACACAGTTGGTCGCCGGCTCGGCGTTATGTCCTGGTCGGGATACTCTGGTACTTATGGCATTTTGGCTTTCTGGCCGAGGGTGCCACCCTGGCTAACCAACTCACGGCATTAACGGTGCTCATTGGCGGTAGCTTCCTGTTGGGTAAGCTGGCTGATGATACCCATGCCGTTGCCATTACCGCCGCTTTTCATCTGGTGGTCAATATTCTGGTATTTAACAATCTGGCACGGGACGTACCTGTTGCTGATCAGTTGCTGTTGACAGCGGGTTGCGTAGTGCTCTGGGTGCCTATTCTGATTCACTGGAAACGCACAAAGCCAATGGGGCAGTCATGACTGATCCGATCCGACAGGCTTATCAGGAAGCAGCGCGTCACGCGCATTCCTCTATTTTGCGGCATCCACCGGAATCCATGGCGACCACTTTGCGGCGGCTGGCTGATCGGGCCGAGGCGGCGGATGCCCCTGACTATTATGGTACTGGGTCGCTGATTGAAGACTTCGAAGCCAGGGTGGCGGCCATGCTGGGTAAACCGGCGGCACTGTTTTTACCCAGCGGTACCCTGGCGCAGCCAATGGCGCTGAAGATTCATGCGGGGAATCGAACTAAGCAGGTTATTGGTATGCATCCGACTTCGCATATGGTTTTGCATGAGCAAAACGGCTACCAGCATCTGTGGGGCCTGGAGGGACGGTTAATTGGCAACAAGCAGCAGGTGTTAAGCCATGACGACCTGCGACGACAGCCTCCGGAGGAGCTTGCTGCTATCGTGCTGGAGTTGCCGATGCGTGAGATCGGTGGGCAGCTGCCGGCCTGGGATGACTTGCAGGCACAGGTAAACTGGGCGCGGCAGCATAATATTGCAGTACATATTGACGGCGCGCGGCTGTGGCATTGTCCGGCTTATTATCAGCGGAGCCTGGCTGAAATCGGCGCGCTCGCAGATTCGGTTTACGTGAGTTTGTACAAAGATATAGGTGGTATCGCTGGTGCCGTGCTGGCCGGCGACGCGGGTTTTATTGATAAAGCCCGGATCTGGAATCGCCGCGCCGGCGGCAATCTGATCTCGCTCTACCCTTATATTCTGGCGGCCGGGCAGGGGTTTGCTGATAATCTGGCGAGCATAGATCAAGCAGTCGAATATACCCGGCGGCTGGGACCCCTGCTGGCAAATGTGGCTGATGTGCGGGTGAATCCCGAGCTGCCCCAGGCAGCTATGTTTCACCTGCATATTAACCGTGAACCGCAAGTACTGGTGCAGGCCGCAACTGGTTATGCGCAACAGCACGGTATCGTTGTGTTGCCCATCCCGCGGGCAACCGAAAAAGGCCGCAGTGTATGTGAGATCAGTGTCGGCCGCCGCACTATGGAACACCCGCCGGAATTCTGGCAACAGCATCTCCGTGACTGTCTGGCGACCAGCTAGTCTGGTATTATCGATCTATCATTCAATTCAGCAAGCAGTAAGGTGCACAATATGACCTCAGGAAAAGTATATGAAATCGGCACTCCGGGAAAACCCTGGGGTTCTGAAGAAAAGGCCGAATGGCTGGCCCAACAGACCGTCAAGCGCTCTTATTTCGACGATGTGGTGGATAAAATTGACACCCTGGAACAGGATTTTGATGTTGAGCGCTATGGTACCTTGCCTTATGAAGCCAGTACCTATCCGCTATACCTGGTAAAAACCCGCGATTGGGATGTCAGCAAGCCAGTGGTACTGGTCACCGGCGGTGTGCATGGTTATGAGACCAGTGGCGTGCATGGAGCGCTGCGTTTTCTGGAAACCAGAGCGCTAGACTACGCTAAAGTTGCCAATGTAATCGTAGCGCCCTGCATCAGCCCCTGGGGCTATGAAACCATTAACCGCTGGAATCCGCTGGCAATCGACCCGAATCGCTCATTTGTCGACAACAGCCCGGCGCGCGAATGCCGCTTCCTACTGGAATATATGAAGTCGCTGGAAGGCAAGCTACTGGTTCATATTGATTTGCATGAGACCACCGATACGGATAACAGTGAGTTCCGGCCGGCCCTGGCGGCGCGCGAAGGCACCGTTAATACCAACTGGAATATTCCCGATGGTTTTTACCTGGTGGCCGATGCTGACCGCAACGAGCCGGAGTTTCAGCAAGCTATTATCGAATCAGTCGAAAACGTCACGCATATCGCCGAGCCCGACGAGGATGGTAAGCTTATCGGGGTCGATATAGCCCAACATGGGGTGATCAACTATGCCGCTAAAAATCTTGGGCTGTGTATGGGGCTGACCAATGCCCGTTATGTCACCACCACCGAAGTCTATCCGGACAGTCCGAAAGCCACGCCTGAGCAGTGTATTCAGGCTCAGGTCGCGGCCATTACCGGTGGTCTGGATCAGGTGTTAGCCAAATAACATCCAGATACCGGCAATCATCATAAAGATATTTTCGGTCAGTGAAATTGCGCCTAGTGGTACGCGACTGTTGCCGCCGACACAGGCGCATTTTAGTTCGCGCTTATCGATATACACAGCCTTGACCACGGATACCGCGCCAATGGTACCAATAAACAGCGCGACGGGGCCGACCATCCAGCCCGGGAAATGCGCCAGCATGCCGATACCTGCATACGCCTCTGCGAACGGGTACACATACGCATAAGGCACGTATTTCATCGAGAGCAGGTCATAGGTTATGAACTGATTGGTAAAGGACGGTAAGTCCTGCAGCTTCTGAATCGCCAGCACCGCCATGCTGACAGCGATAAAGGTAAACAGGGTGTCGGCGGAAAGAATATTCTGCGAGCGCGCCCAGCTAATCGCTGCTGCCATCAGCAGAGAAACACCGAAAATCGCGATAACGGGCACATAAGTTGTGCCCTCATGGGCTTCTTCCGACATCCCGAAATACTTCCGTAGTTCGTCATAGCCGCCAATACGTTCACCATCAATAAACACCTGCGGAGTTGTTTCGACATTGTGCTTTTCCTGAAAGGCGTCGGTTTCTTCGCGGGAGTCGAAGGTATGATCCTCCACCTCGTAGCCTTTGCGTTGCAGCAGATCTTTGGCTTTAAGCCCGAAGGGGCAGATATGGCCGGAAAACTCCATACGATATAAGGTCGCTTGTTTCGACATCTAATCGATCTCCTTGCGTTATCAGAATAAGCTTATTGCTTTAAGTATAGTCAGCGCCGCAGAAAACGTCAGGCTTTAACCTGAGCGGGCTTTATGCGATAAACACATACTCGCAAATTCGGCTTCAGGAGTAGCTATGTCTCGTTTGGTGTCCCAGCAGGACCTTGAATTTTTGCTTTATCAGGTATTTTCCGCAGAGCAGTTAAAGGAGTATTCCTGCTATCAGGATTATGACCGCGAAACCTTCGATAGCATACTTGCCACTGCGCGCAGCATCGCCGAGCAGCACTTTTTACCTCACAACGCGAAAGCCGATGCTAATGAGCCGCGGTTTGACGGCGAGCGCGTAACCACAATTGATGAAGTCAAAGTTGCCTGGCAGAAATATGCGGAGTCTGGTCTGCTGGCGGCACGCCATTCTGAAGCGGACGGCGGCATGCAGCTGCCGGCGCTGATTAATATGGCTTGTAACGCCTACTTTATGTCGGCCAACCCGGCTACCGCGGCTTATCCTTTTTTAACCAGTGCTGCGGCTAATCTGATCCAGGCTTTTGGTACCGACCAGCAACGCCGGCTATATCTTAAGCCTATGTTCAGCGGTCGCTTTGCCGGTACGATGGCGCTTACCGAGCCCGACGTCGGCTCAGCCCTTGGTGATCTCAGTACCAAAGCGCTGCCGCAACCCGATGGCAGTTACCGCATCAAGGGCCAAAAAATGTATATCTCTGGCGGTGATCAGGATATTACTGAAAATATCGTTCATCTGGTGCTGGCGCGAGCCGGGGGAGCGCCTGCCGGAGTCAAAGGTATTTCGCTGTTTATCGTGCCCAAATTCCGACTGCATGACGATGGCTCAGTTGCTGAACGCAACGATGTGCAGCTGGCCGGGTTGTTGCATAAAATGGGGTATCGGGGCACCACCTCAACAGTGCTGAGCTTTGGTGAACGCGACGACTGTCACGGCTACCTGGTTGGTGAGCGCAATCAGGGCCTGAAGTACATGTTCAAAATGATGAATGAAGCCCGGGTTGGCGTGGGTCTGGGCGCTGCCATGATTGGTTACCGCGGCTATCTTGAATCCCTGGCTTACGCCAAAGACCGGCCCCAGGGCCGGCTGCCCGATGACAAAAACCCACAGAGCAAGCCGGTCCCTATCATTGAACATGCTGATGTGAAACGGATGCTGCTCAAGCAAAAGGCCTGGGTGGAAGGCTCGCTGGCCCTGTGCCTGCTCGCCGCCCGCCTCATCGACGAACATGAGGAGGGGGCTGACACCGATCGCGGCACTGATGCCGGCATCCTGCTGGATCTGCTGACCCCAATCGTTAAATCTTACCCGTCGTGGTATGGACCCAAGGCCAATGACCTTGCCATTCAGGTGCTTGGAGGCGCGGGCTATATCCGCGAGTACCCGGTGGAGCAATGCTACCGTGATAACCGGCTGAATCCGATCCACGAGGGCACGCACGGCATTCAGTCACTCGATCTGCTGGGTAGAAAGCTCTGGCAGCACAATGGCAAAGGGCAAAAATTATTGTTCGAAAGAATACAAAAGACCCTACTGGAAGCCGGTAAACGGCAGGAGCTGAGTGAACTGGTCGCCACTTATCAAACGGCGCTAAAACCTTTTATGCATACTTTGCTTACACTGGGCGAAGCCCTGGGCCAGGGTAAAGTCAGCGAAGCCCTCGCCAACTCGGCAGTATTTCTGGACGTAATGAGCAATTACGTGGTGGGCTGGCTGTGGCTGGAGATGGCAGATAAAGCGCTGGCTACGTTCGGTGATTCACCGGATCAAACGCAGCAGGACTTCGCCGCAGGCAAGCTGCAGGCCGCCCGTTACTTTATCCGCTGGGAGATCCCGCGGGCCCGGGCTCAGCTGCATCAGCTGAACGAACTGGACAATACCTGGCTGGCGATGCAAAGTGAGTGGTTCTGATACAGCTAACGGGCCAGACGAAACAGTGATGAAATCACGCTATTTAATTGTTTTAGTACTCAGTTTGCTGGGCAGCGCTGTAACGGCGCCGCTGGCAGCGAGCGCTCAGCCCCAGCACCTGGTGTTATTGCACGGCTTAGTGCGCTCCGCCACCGCGATGGAGAACCTGGCAGAAGCCGCCAGCGATGCCGGTTACCAGGTCTGCAATATCGACTATCCAGCCCGCCAGCATCCTGTCGGTGAGCTGGCGCGCCAGCACGTATTGCCAGCCATCATGGATTGCATCGGTGACTCCGGCGAACCCGTCGCTTTTATCACCCACTCAATTGGCGGCATTATTGTCCGGCAACTTGAAACCATGGATCCGCCATTTACCTTTGGTCGTGTGGTTATGCTGGCGCCGCCGAACCAGGGCACTCCGGTGGTGGATAAACTGAAAGGATCGGCATTATTTAAATGGATCGGAGGCCCGGCCGGCGCGCAACTGGGCACGAACCCGGATTCCTTAGCAAACCGGCTGGGCCCAACCGGCCTGGAGCTTGGTATTATCGCTGGCACGGTGTCGATCAACCCGTTGTTTTCCTGGCTGATACCCGGCAACGATGATGGCGTGGTAGGCGTTGAACAGACACCGCTTAAGGGCATGAATGATTACATCCGGGTTAGCGCGACCCATGCGCTAATGATGTTTGATGATGAAAGCATACATCAGGCATTATATTTTCTGGAACATGGCCAGTTCGATAAGCCAGCCGATGAAGCCAGATAGGGAGTAGATCTATGTCACTGAGTAAAGCGCAGCAAGAGCTTTGTAATAGCCATAACTATGACTTTTCCGGGCTGTCAGCTGTTTTTTTGAACTGCACGCTGCGGGCGATGGATTACGTAGTGCCTTTCGGGGTTTATCCCGATATGACAGAGCATGGTTTTGAACCCAATGCTGGTGGTATTCCCGCCCAGGGCAACCAGCGCAGCAAATGGGATGACGGCTGCCGCTTTGACCATCCTAACCCGGACTACAGATGAATCGTTTACGCACATTCTATTACGCCAACCTGCTACTGATTGCCGCGCTGATAATCCACCAGGGCTATTTGCATCTGTCGGAGGCTGAATTTTCGGATCTGCACACCGAGCAAGTAGATGCGATCAGGGCGAATCTTGCGGATGAAAGTGCCTATAAGTTCGCTGTGGTGGGCAATATCAAGAACTCAGTACAGGTGTTTCAGGATGAAATGATCCCGCAGCTGCACAATGATGATGTGGCTTTTCTGGTGTCGGCGGGGAATGCGGTAAGCTCCGGCGATGAAGAAAATTATCGCGCTATCTATGATGTGTTTGCGCACCTGGAAATGCCTTATCTGCTTACCTTCGGCGAGCAGGAAGGCAGTAACTTCGGCGACTTCCGTTTTTACGAGTATTTCGGGCCGCACTTTTTCTCGTTTGTCGCCGGTAATAGCCACTTTCTGTTTCTCGACGGTACCGGAAAGACGTCGCTGTCCTGGCAGATGAGCTGGCTCGAACGCGAACTCAGCGCTTCAACAGCGCGGCATAAGCTGGTATTTATCGGCTTGCCCGTGCATGAGCCCCTCGAAGAGACCCCGCTGTTTGAAGAAACGAATTACTTTGCCGACGCGGCGACGCGGCAGCGCCTGCGGGAGCTTTTTACCCGCCAGGGCGTTGACGTAGTGTTCTCGGCTAACCTTACTCTGTATGCCCACCAGACTATAGCCGGGGTTGATTATGTGACCACTGGCGGAGCGGGCGGGTTGGTCGTCGATGACGAGAACAGCTTCCATCATTACGTCGAAGTTTCGGTAACTGATGACGGTATAACGGTGGTGCCGCAGCGGGTTGACCCGGCAGCGCAAGGATGGCAGCGCACCGCTGAAAGTATCTGGTCGATGATCTATTCATTTTTCTATGTCAGCTTCCCGCGCTTTTTACTTATTGTCAGTCTGCTAGTGGTGATAGCGATGAAGCTTCATCGGTTACTGATAGAAGATAAAGATTACTATCGCGATTTCGATGTCGACACCGCAGCCTTTCTAAATAAGTCGCTTCGGGTCGGGATCTTTACCAATAATTATTTTCCTTTTGTGTCCGGCGTGTCGGTTTCTGTTGAACGCTTGCGCCGGGGCTTGCAAGAGTTGGGTGACAAAGTGCTGACGTTTGTGCCCGAGTATCCGCAAAGTGGCAAGAAAATCACCGAAGACGATAAAGAAATTGTGCGGCTACCGCGGCTGTACACTTTTGGCAACCGGGGTAATTTCCCTTTGGCTAATATCTTCTTACCGCGGTTTGGCCGGCGGCTGAAACAGTTTGCGCCCGATGTTATCCATGTTCACCATCCGTTCTGGATTGGCTCACTGGGGCTGTGGCTGGGTCGCCGGCGGCGGATCCCGGTAGTATATACCTACCATACCCGACTGGAGCATTACGCCCACTACGTGCCCTTACCGGGCCTGATTTTCCGCAACCTGATTTCGCACTATCTGGTGAAGCGCTTTGCCAATAAATGCAGCGGCGTGGTGGTGCCGACGTATTCCGCGGAAGAGTATCTGCGTATTATCGGTGTTAAAACGCCGATTCTGGTGCAACCAACCGGCATTGAGTTTCAGCGGTTTCAGAAGCTGGATAATCAGCAGTTGGCCGCATTAAAGGAAAGCTTTGGGTTAACGGATGAGCAGGTGCTGATTAGCGTCTCGCGGCTGGGTACAGAAAAGAATATCGATTTCATGCTGGAAGCATTAGTAAGGGTAAAGGCGAAGTCGCTTCGCCCCTTCAAGCTGCTGCTGATCGGCGATGGACCTGAGCGCGAGCGCCTGAAGCATAAAATCCGCCAGCTGGATTTGCACCATGACGTGGTTCTGGTGGGGCCGGTGCCGCCTGAGGAAATCACCGCTTATTACCAGCTCGGTGATATTTTTGTCTTTGCCTCAAAGTCCGAAACTCAGGGCATGGTTATCCTGGAAGCGATGTCGGCGGGTTTACCGGTGGTGGCAGTGCGTTCGAGCGGTATTGATGATGTCATTAAGCATGAGGTGAACGGCTATAAGACACCGGGGCGCCGCCGCGAGTGGAGTACTGCCGTGCGTGAACTGCTCGAAGACGATGCCCTGCGGGCGCGTATGAGCGGTGAAGCGCGCAGTTTTGCGGCGGATTTTGATGTATCCGAATTCGCCCGCGAAATCCACGAATTCTACGCCTACCTGTTGGCTGAGGCAGAGCAGGGCTAATCGAGCTCAGAAGCCTTGCGGCGCTGGCGCATAGCAGCCAGGTGCCGCAATAGCAGCAACGCTCCGATACCGGCCGCGAGCCCCGCCAATGACCACAGGATGTCATCACGATCAGCAGCAGTAACCAGCGTGCCGAGCTGGCTGCCCATCAGGGTAACTATTGCCAGGCCCGGCACCAGACCCAGTACAGAGCCCAGAAAATAATCGCGGAAGCGCAGGTGGAAAGCGCCGGCCAGCATATTGGTAAGGGTAAACGGAGCCAGCGGCAACAGGCTGATGACAAACATGGTCCGCACACCCCGCTCGGCCAGATGACGGGCAACCTTATTCAGTCGCTCGCCGCCATAGTTCAGCAAGGCTTCACGCCCCAGCCGGTGGCCGATCCAATACGAAGCTGCCGCTGAAGCCAGGCTGCCCGCTATGGCATAAAAAAAGCCCCAGACGGGCCCCAATAGCAGTCCGGTTGCGACTACCAGCACGGTAAGCGGAAACACCAGCAGCAAGGCGATAACATAAGTAATGACCACCGCCGGCAGCATCCACCACTCCCGGCGCCATTGCATCGTTGTTTCGATGATTCCGGCGACTCGTGTGGGCGTCAATGTGCCTTGCGCCGACAACCATTGCCAGAAAATAGCGCAGCCAATCAGAACCAGTAACACCAGAGCGATCGTTCGTAAAGATTTAGGCATGGAATTCGGACTGTCCCGGAGAGTAAGCAAAAAACCAGTATAAAATTTCTGGATCCTGAAGGCAATTCAGTGGTCTGGGTGGCTCGCTGAGTTGCGATCTGAGCCAGTTTGGTTAGGCTTAATAGTCAGATTGTGATTGAGAAGGAGACTCTGTGGAATCCTGGGAACTATTGTTAGAGCAAGTCCGCGCCTGCACCATTTGCCAGGCGGATTTACCGCTGGGTCCACGGCCGGTGGTGCAGATGCATCCGGACGCCCGCATTTTAATCGCGGCGCAGGCGCCCGGGCGGAGGGTGCATGCCTCGGGGAGGCCTTTTGACGATGCTTCAGGCGACCGCCTGCGGGACTGGCTGGGGGTAACGCCGGCGACCTTTTACGACCCGCATCAGATGGCCATTATTCCGATGGGCTTTTGTTATCCGGGCACGGGTAAAGCCGGTGATATGCCGCCCCGACGTGAATGCGCGCCGGCCTGGCGGAAGCCGCTATTGGCCCAGCTGCCCAATCTGGAGCTTACACTGGTAATAGGTAAATATGCCCACGACTGGCATCTGGATAAACGCAAGACAGTAACGGAACATGTCAGAGACTGGGAAGCACTGTGGCCGCAAGTGGTGCCGCTGCCGCATCCCTCACCGCGCAATAATATGTGGTTGCGCCGTAACCCCTGGTTTGAAGCAGAACTTATCCCGAGGTTGCGCGAGCGGGTAGCCGAACTGCTTTAACGGTGGGATCAGTGGGTCTGGAACAGTCGCTTAAGGATAAAATGCGATGGCGTGTAAACCAGCAAGATAGCCCCCGCCAGTAACAGGGCAAGATAGATGTGCGGTGCCAAATTTGTTTGCTGCTCGGCAAAACCGTAAACCCAGTTAATGTTTTTATCTGGCCCGGTAACCAGATAGGTAAAGGGAATAACCATCAGTGCAATCAGGATTTGGAGTGGATAGGCGCGCTTATCGTAGCCGTATTTCAGCAGCATCAGAATGATCACTGGTGGCAGGGCAAAATGAAAGATGCCCGACAGTAATTTAATGTACCAGGGCTCTTGATCAGTGAACATATAAAGCGCGACCTGGGTCAGGTTAGCTCCTGAAATAAAGTCCGCGACCCAATGCAGTTCCAGCAGCAAAACTCCAACCGCCATGGTACTGGCCAGCAAGCGATTTTCCCACCACAGTGCCGGCACCATGAGGATCAGGGCGATGTCAGAGAACCAGAGGAAATTGGTCACGCCCAAGGTATACCAGTAAACCGGTATGATGATCAGAACCATCAGGGTATAAGCTACCTTTACCCACAGAGGAATCCGCTGTTGTGCCATACCCATGTGATCCTTATTAAAAAAAAACCGGCCGATACTTCTAAAACTGGCAGCCGGTTGCAAAAAAATCAACTTTTTCCGGTGCTTAGTTTCGGCATAAAAGCCGGTCTTATACTATGATTTATGCTACTGAGGTATCAGCTAAGCGAAGAGGAGGGCAACACGTATGCGGCAACGAGAATTATCCAATGTGAAGGTCGAATGCGTGCAGGGAGATATCGCCGATCAACCGGATATGGACGCAGTGGTTAACGCTGCAAACGCGCAGCTGCGCTCCGGCGGCGGTGTCGCCGGGGCGCTGCATGCTGCAGCTGGTCCGGAGCTTGAGGAAGCAGGCCAGCACCACGCTCCGCTAGAGCCCGGAGAAGCCGTAATAACCGACGCCTTCAAGTTACCCAACGACTATGTTATCCACTGCCTCGGCCCGGTATATGACCAGGATGAGCCCTCCGATAAATTACTAGCGTCCTGCTATCGCGAGGCGCTTAAACTTGCCGATGAGCATGGCATCGGGAAAATCGCATTTCCGTCCATTTCAACCGGAGCTTTTGGTTATCCGGTTGAGGCAGCGGCGCGGGTTGCTATGCATACTATTAAAAAAGTGCGCTCTGAACTGCAGAATGTTGTGCATATTCGGTTTGTGCTGCATACCACAAGCGATCAGCACATCTATGACGATATCCGTAAAGAGCTGTCGCTCTGATCACGACAACAAGGAGTTGCGGTGGAACTGTTTGAACGGCTCGGCGTCGCCCTGGCAGTGGGGCTGCTGATAGGTATTGAGCGCGGCTGGCACCAGCGTGGACGTGATGAAGGAAAGCGTTTTGCGGGCCTGCGAACCTTCGGCATTATCAGTTTACTCGGTGCTTTATGTGGCACACTTTCTGACAAGCTCGACAGCGATCTGATGTTGGCGGCAAGCTTTCTTGGCTTCGCGATTCTGGTAGTGGCCGCCCATCTGCTCGAAGCCCGCAAAACCGGCGACTACGGTAGTACCACCAGTGTCGCCGCGCTACTGACGTTTGCGCTGGGGGCGGTTGCTGCGCTCGGTTATCTGGCACTGGCCGCGGCGGTTGCTGTGATTACCACCACCTTACTGGGGCTGAAGCCCG
>NZ_JAWVYM010000015.1:0-53200 GCF_033722695.1 Pseudidiomarina sp.
AGCCCGCGAGTTGGGGCGTTTTGAAAACCTGAAGCCCGACTACGCCATCATTGGCGAGCCGACTTCGATGACGCCGGTCATTATGCATAAGGGCCATCTGAGCGAAGCCATCCGGGTAACGGGTAAAAGCGGCCATAGCTCCGACCCGTCCGCTGGCGTGAATGCCATCGAAGTGATGCACGATGTGATCAGTGGCTTGCGTGATCTTAAAGAAGACTTCAAAACCCGATATACCAACGACGAATTTAAGATCCCTTACCCGACCCTCAATTTTGGCTCGATCCAGGGTGGTGACGCGGCCAACCGCATCTGCGCCTGCTGCGAGCTGCACATTGATTTGCGACCGCTGCCGGGCATGTCGATGGATGATCTGTACGGGCTGATTGATAAGCGCCTGGATCAAGTAAACCAGAAGTATCCCGGCGCCGTGTGCCTGAACCATTTGCACGAGCCGATAACCGGCTTCCGCTGTGATCCCAACGCCTCTATTGTCGCACTGGCACAAGAAATTACCGGCAACCAGGCAACGCCGGTGAATTACTGTACTGAAGCGGGTTTTATTCAGGAGTTAGGCTGCGAAACCATCGTAATGGGGCCGGGTTCCATTGAGCAGGCGCACCAGCCCGATGAATTTATCCGTCTGAAAGAAGTCGACCCGGCATTAAAGCAACTGCGCCAGATGATCCAGCGCGTCTGTATGTGATTAACTGACTTTTATCTTCATCATGCGTTCAGCAGCCCGGGCCACCGGGCTGAAACTCATGCGATGAATAGGCGACGGCCCGTATTGCTCAAGTAGAGCCAGATGCGCAGGCGTGGCATAAGCTTTGTGCCGCGCAAAATCGTACTGCGGGTAATGTTCATGCCACTCAACCATCTGCCGGTCCCGCTCCACCTTGGCCAGAATTGACGCTGCGCCGATACAGGCTTCCAGGCTATCGCCGCCCACTATAGTGCGGGCCGGCACAGTGAGTTTCGGCATCCGGTTGCCGTCCACCAGCACCATCGCCGGCGGCACCGGCAAGGCTTCGACCGCCCGGCGCATGGCCAGCAATGCCGCCTGCATAATATTAATTTCGTCTATTTCCGCCGGGTCGCACTGGGCAATCGCCCAGTACAGTGCGTGCTCTTTAATCAGCTCACTGAGTTCTTCCCGGTGCCGGGCCGTAAGCTTTTTCGAGTCGGTGATCCCGTCGATCGGCCGATCGGGGTTCAGTATAACCGCAGCCGCTACAACCGGGCCGGCAAGCGGGCCACAGCCCGCTTCATCTGTTCCACAAATCATATTGGCTCTTGTTGTTGTCCAGTTATTGGGTATGATACTTTCGTCGTAACCATAATAACAATAGAAAAAGGCTAAGTTATGTCCGAATCTACCGGTATGCTCAACCGAATACTCGACAAAGTCGAGAAGGTCGGTAATAAACTACCCGACCCGGCCGTGATGTTCTTCGGCTTGTTACTTATCGTCTGGGCATTTAGTTTCATGCTCTCCGGCATCGAATTTGATGCAGTTCATCCGCTCACTGGCGAAAACGTCGGCGTAAATAACCTGCTCAGCGGTAGCGAAATGGCCGCCTTCCTGGCCAGTATGGTCAACACCTTTATGGGCTTCGCGCCATTAGGCGTGGTACTGGTTGCCATGTTGGGTGTTGGTGTGGCCGAACGCAGTGGCTTCATCAATGTTGCCATTAAGCTGATGCTCAACGTGACCCCCAAAGTACTGCTCACGCCGGTACTGATTCTGGTGGCCATTGTCAGTCATACCGCGGTCGACGCCGGTTACGTGCTGGTCATCCCTCTCGGTGGTGTGATTTTCTACGCCGCTGGTCGCCATCCGCTGGCGGGTATTGCCGCAGCCTTTGCTGGTGTATCCGGTGGTTTCAGCGCCAACTTCGTACCTTCAGCCATCGACCCGTTACTGCAAGGCTTTACCCAAAGTGCCGCGCAGATTTTGGATCCGGCGATTCAGCTTAACCCGCTGAACAACTATTTCTTCACTTCAGCTTCATCCATTATCGTGGTGCTGGTGGGTTGGTATCTGACCGATAAGATCATTGAGCCGCGCCTTAAAAACACGCCGGTAGATGGCGATAAAGACGATATCCCGGTGATTGAAGAGGTAACCCCGCGCGACCGTAAGGCCTTTTATAGTGCCGTACTGACTATGGTTGTTGGCTTGGCGCTACTGTTCTTCTGGACCATTCAGGACAACACCCCGCTGGCCGATCCACAGACTGGTGAGCTGGCTTCGTTCGGCGCGCCGCTGATGCAGATGATTGTACCGCTGATCTTCCTGTTGTTTGCTATTCCGGGCATTGTGCACGGCTATGTGGCCGGTACCTTTACCAACTCACAGGATGTTGTCGGGGCTATGACCAAATCTATGGAAGGCATGGCCTACTACATGGTCATGGCATTCTTCTGTGCGATGTTCATTAAAGCCTTCGGTGATTCCAACCTGGGTACCCTGCTGTCGATTAAAGGCGCGGGCTTCCTGAGTTCACTGGCACTGTCCGGTGGTGTCACCATGGTTGGTATGATTATCCTGGTTGCCTTTATTAACCTGTTTGTAGGTTCAGCCTCAGCCAAGTGGGCACTGATTTCGCCTATCTTCGTACCTATGCTGATGCAGATGGGCTACTCGCCTGATTTAACCCAGGCTGCCTACCGGGTCGGTGACTCTATCAGTAACATCATCACCCCGCTGCTGCCCTACTTCCCGTTAGTGGTGCTGTACTGCCAGCGCTATGTGAAGAACACCGGTATCGGTTCACTGGTCGCGCTGATGTTACCGTTCTCGATCAGCTTACTGGTAATCTGGTCAGCCTTCCTGATCATCTACTGGATGATCGGCATTCCGTTAGGCTTCCAGTCTAACTACATGTATCCGGCAGCTGGCTAATATGTTTGCGGGCAAAACCGTCTGGTTAACCGGGGCATCGTCAGGCATTGGCCTGGCGCTTGCCCACCAGCTCGCCGAGGCCGGCGCTAAGTTGATTCTGACCTCGCGCCGCCCTGAAGTGCTGGAAGAGGTTCGCCGCAGTCTGGCTAACCGTGATGATCACCGTGTTCTGCCCCTCGATTTAGCTCACCCGGAACAAGCCGTTGAAACAGCCCGCAAGGCGCTTGACGGTCAGGTTATTGATATCCTGATCAACAACGCTGGCGTATCCCAGCGCAGTCGCGTGATCGATACTGACCTGAAAGTGTACCGCCAATTAATGGAAATTGATTACTTTGCGGTAGTCGCCCTGACCAAACTGGTGCTGCCAGGCATGCTGGAGCGCCGCTCAGGACAAATTGTGACGGTATCCAGTGTAGCTGGCAAAGTCGGGACAAAACTCCGTAGCGGCTACGCAGGGGCCAAATTTGGCGTACTGGGTTTTATGGACTGTCTGCGGGCAGAAACTGCGGATCAGGGAATTATTGTAACTTCGGTATTACCGGGGTTTATTAATACGCAGGTTGCGCACAACTCGCTGACGGGAGATGGCACCGCCCTGGGTCATGAAGACCCGGACAATGCCGGTGGTATTTCACCAGAAGCATGTGCGCGCATTTCGCTTAAGGCCATCGCCGACGGTAAAGCTGAAGTCGTTGTCGGTTCCGGCCTGTCGAAGCTCGCGCCCTTTCTGCAACGCTTCGCACCAGGTCTGGTGCGCCGCATGGTGGCAAAAAGGTAATCCGCGCGAGGCGGATTACACCATATGTACCAGCATTGACGTTGGATCTTCCAGAAATTCCTGCCACCGCTTATTAAAGCGGGCAATAGTGCCGCCATCAATAATACGGTGATCGCCAGACCAGCTGGCCGTCATGATCTTGCGGGCAACCACGTTGCCGTTCGCATCAAAACGCGGTAGTTCCTGTACCTTTCCAAGTGCCACAATAGCCGCTTCCGGCTTATTGATAATAGGCGTTGCCACAGTGCCGCCAATCACCCCGATATTCGAGATGCTGATGGTACCGCCTTTCATGTCTTCCTGCGCTACCCGGCCTTCACGGGCCGCGTTGGTCAGGCGAGTCACTTCATTGGCAATATCGATAATGCTCTTGTTCTGTACCTGTTTGATGTTAGGTACCAGCAGGCCGATTTTAGTATCCACGGCCATGCCGATATTGTGATCATCAAAGTACGTCAGCTCAGTGCAGTCATCATTCACCTGAGCGTTCATGATCGGGAACTCTTTGATCGCCAGTGACAGCGCCTTGATAAAGAATGGCATCATGGTGATGCGCACGCCTTCATCTTTATAGCGCTCTTTTAACTGCTTCTGCAGAGCCATGACAGCAGTCAGATCAAACTCGTCAGCATAGGTGAAGTGCGGAATGGTGCTGACCGACTTCATCATCGCCTTCGCCATCGCCGCTTTCACACCGCGAATCGCTTCAGTGCGCTTACCACCAGCCACAAAGCCTTTGGCTTCGCCACGGGTCTGGGCTGCGGTGTCGGCTTTACCGGCCGGCGCCTGTTGCGCGCCGCCATCAGCGAATTTCTGCACGTCTTCTTTCATCACGCGCCCTTTCGCGCCTGATCCCTGCACCTTGCTGATATCAATATCCAGCTCACGGGCACGACGGCGAACTGCCGGGCTGGCAATCGCCTTGCCCTGCCGTACCGCTGAGGAGGGGGCTGACACCGATGAGGAAGAGGGGGCTGACACCTGTTTGGTGGTGTCAGCCCCCTTCTCGGCACTCTTTTCAGCGCCGGCGACGCGGATTGCGAATAGCGGTTCGTGAACTTTGGCGATATCGCCTTTCTGGTAATACAGCTTCTCGACCACGCCGTGGTCTTTGGCCGGGATTTGCACCAGGGCTTTGTCGGTCATGACATCAACCACAGGCTGATCTTCTTCGACCACATCGCCTTCCTGTACCTGCCATTCAACGATTTCGCACTCAACGATACCTTCGCCGATATCCGGCAGAATGAAATCGGTCACTGTAGAGCCAGAGTCAGAAGAACCGGTGTCAGCCCCCTTCTCAGAACCAGAAGCGGCGGCGGCTTTTGCGTCTTCGGCCTTGGCTTGCTGCTTGGTTTCAGTTTCGGCAGTGCCGCTACCATCAGCAGGCTCGACCGCAAACAGCGGCTCGTGCACCTTGGCAATGTCGCCCTGCTTGTAATACAGCTTGGTCACCACGCCATCTTCTTTGGCCGGGATCTGCACCAATGCTTTGTCGGTCATCACATCAACGACTGGCTGGTCTTCCTTAATGGTGTCACCTTCCTGCACCAGCCACTCTACGATTTCACACTCAACGATGCCTTCGCCGATATCGGGTAAAATAAAATCTTTACTCATGCGTAACGGCCCTCTTAATAAGTCATCGAAGCTTTAATGGCTTCGTAGACTTTCAGGTGATCAACAAAGTACTCTTTCTCGTGACACAGCGGATACGGGGTATCCAGGCCGCAGACACGGGCAATCGGTGATTCCAGGTATAAGAAGCAGCGATCCTGAATAGATGCCGCGATTTCACTGGCAAAACCGTTGGTCAGCGGCGCTTCTTGGGTAACCACCAGGCGGCCGGTCTTCATCACCGATTTAGCCACAGTGTCGATATCCCATGGCAGGATGCTAACCAGGTCGATGACTTCGCAGTCGATGCCGTCTTCCGCTGCTTTTTCAGCGGCTTTTTCAGCGATCTCAACCTGCGCACCCCAGGCCAAAACGGTGATGTCTTTGCCTTCTTTGACGACATCGGCTTTGCCCAGCTCCAGCTGGTACTCTTCTTCCGGCACTTCACCGGTAGACGCACGGTACAGGCGCTTGGGTTCCATGAATAGCACCGGGTTTTTATCGAAAATCGCGCTCAGCAACAGGCCTTTTGCCATGTACGGGTTGCGTGGCATAACGATCTTCAGGCCGGGTGTATGGGCAAAATAGGCCTCCGGTGATTGCGAGTGATAGTGACCGCCAGCAATTCCACCGCCGTATGGCGTACGAATGGTCAGGCCGCCAACATTAAACTCATTACCTGAACGATAGCGGAACTTCGCCGATTCATTCACGATCTGGTCAAAGGCCGGGAAAATATAATCGCCGAACTGAATCTCGGCTACCGCATAGCTGCCCTGAGAAGCCAGGCCGTTAGCAAAGCCCAGGATGCCCTGCTCAACCAGCGGCGTATTAAAATTGCGGTGGCGGCCATACTTCTCAGTTAAACCTGAAGTGGCACGGAATACGCCGCCAAAAGCGCCGGTATCTTCACCAAAGCTGTACACGTTGTCGTGTTTGGCCATCGCGATGTCGAGTGCGTTATTGATGGCTTGTAATAAATTCATCTTTGCCATTAGTCGTTACCCCCTTCCAGCCGCGACGCGGTTTTCGGATATGCATCCGGATATTTGCGGATGTGCTCTTTCAGCTCCTGCAACTGTTTCTGCAGCTGTTGCGGCGGGGTGTCGTACACGTCAGTGATGAGTTCATCAATATGTGGTGCCGGGTGCTTCTCAGCTTCTTTCAGCGCTGCCAGCACGGCGGCTTTCTTCTCAGCAAAAATTTCGTCTGCGTCTTTCTCGGTTAACCATTTCTTCTTGATCAACCAGGTCTGGAAGCGCGCGACCGGATCTTTAGCACGCCAGGCCGCTTCTTCTTCGCGGGTCCGGTAGCCAGTTGGATCATCAGAAGTCGAATGACCAGCCATGCGGTATGACATGCCTTCAATCAGCACCGGCTCGTTCTCTTCAACCGCCAGCTTACGGGCCAGCTGGGTTGCTTTGTAAACCGCCAGTACGTCGTTACCGTCAACGCGGATGGTCTTCATGCCATAACCGATACCGCGTGGCGCGATACCGTCACCGGCATATTGCTCACCCTGCGATGGCGTAGAAATGGCGTAGCCGTTGTTACGGCAGAAGAAAATCACCGGAACTTTATACACTGCAGCCATGTTCAGGGCAGCGTGGAAGTCCCCTTCTGAAGCGGCGCCTTCACCGAAGTAACAGATAGTACAGTTACCGGTTTTATCCATTTTCTGGCCGTAGGCATAACCTGTGGCCTGGGGAATCTGAGTCGCCAGTGGCGAGGCAATGGTCATAAAGTTCAGATCAGCGCAGCCGTAATGCACGGGCATCTGCCGGCCTTTACCTAAATCTCGCTCATTCGAGAACAACTGATCCATAAACTGTTCAACGGTAAAACCACGATAGGCTAAAGCGCCCTGCTCGCGGTACTGCCCCATGATCATGTCGCCGTCGGTCAGCGCGGCTGCGGAGCCAATACTGGCAGCTTCTTCGCCCAGCGAGGACAGATAGAAGCTGATACGCCCCTGCCGCTGTGCCGCGATCATGCGCTCATCCAGAATACGGATAAACTGCATGGTATCGAAAATCTTCAGCGCTAATTCTTTGTCCATCTCAGGTGCGTCAGCGCCTTTATGAACAGTGCCGTCCTCTTTGAGGATCTGCAGCATCGGGATCTTCAGTGCGCTGGCATCTAAAAATGATGGTTGCGTCACGATCTCGAGCTGGTGTTGTTTGTCCTTCGCCATAGCTTTCTCGTTCTCGGAGTTCATTGGGAATTTCGGGTTGTAAAATTGCGCTCACTTTACCTTTACGTCAATCGACATGCAAATAAGCAGCACGCTAAAAATACTTTCATAGGCCTAAGTCAGACCAGTTTCAGCTGCTCTAACGGAAGTTCCAACACGGTCAATAATGCCCGCTGACCGATAGCCACATCGGCGTTGGGAAAGATTATCCGCTCACCGGGCTGATCGACGTGATATTCCAGGGTATCGTCAACAGCCAGCAAATGGCCTTGTTCAAACTCGGTAAAATTGGCCACGTCACCTGGAAAATTCAGGCGGAAGCCTTCCTGGGTGCGATTAATTGTCCGGTATACGTCAAAAATCTTGTGCCGCGCCGCGTCAAACTCCGGCAAATCGAGTTCATCCAGGCTAATCAGCTGCCTGAACATACGATCAGCATCAACAAAGCGACTCATGTCGTTTTCGCCAAACGGCCGCACTTTGCCCAGTTCCACCGTAAAGGCGTCGGCACCATGACTTTTCACACTGTAGTAGGAAAAAGTCGTGGTCGGTGCCTGGTTTAACAAGATGGTGGTCACGCCGCACTCAGCTAAAAAGGTCAGCTGCTCTTTTTTATAGGGCCCGCCGTGCGTAAACGGATAGACCGCGAATTTTTCGTATTTCGAGTCACGGATGGCCGTGTGTAAATCATAGTGCAGCCGCTGTCGGTTTGTATCTGCCGGTGCCTCGTTATAAAACCGCGTCACATAGCTTTCAATGTCCGCGGCGCGCTTATGCTCAGGCGTATCGCCATGTTGGTGGGCACCGCTGAACAAGCGGTTCATATTATAGTCGACAAAACGTTTGCCGATCATAATGGCTTGCGGGTTACCAATCAGAAACAGTGTGCGCTGCTGCAGCTTTAGTTTGCCCTGAAAGATATCGTGCAGCATGTCACGAACCATCTCAATCGGCGCAGTTTCATTGCCATGAATAGCACAGGATAAGATCACATCTTTGCGACCGGGCTGCGCGGGAGTCAGCGCAAATACACCATAATCCCAGAATTCAACACGGGTGCCATCAGCCAGCTCGCCGCTGTCACCCGGCTTCGGCCAGGAGGGGGGGGCTGACACCTTTTGGGTAGTCCAGTCGAGAACATCCAGATCATCAAACTTCACTCAGAGGCTCCTTCTTCTTTTTTTACGAGCTTTATCGGTCCGGGTTCCAGGCCTTTGGTAGCCAGTAGTGCGCGCAGCACCGTCGAGCGGAACTCGCGCCGATACAGCACGCCCAGCACGACGGCGGTCGCCACCATAAAGGCCATCGGGTGCAGAAACCAGCACATAAACGCCAGCGCAAAATAGTACGCGCGTAGCCCGTTATTGTATTCATGACCGGCCTGGTCAAACACCTTAGCCGCCTGGCGCGCGAACACATCGCGCTGCTCATCGGTAAATTCGGTACTACGATATTGCGGCGCCACCCCAACGAGCACCGAAACAAAGCCAAACTGACGAATTGCCCACGTAAATTTGAAAAAAGCGAAGACAAAAATAAGCGCCAGCCCGGCCAGCTTAAACTGTACTTTTTCAGGGGATGTGTCAGCAGTAAATGGCAGTGAGTGCAGCACCAACACCACTTTATCGGCGGCTGACAATACCGTCAGGACACCGGCAAGAACCAGCACCGTCGAAGAGGCAAAAAAGGTTACCGTACGCTCCACGTTACCAAGCAAAGCAGCATCGGCAATCTGGTGCTCTTTGCGCGACAGCGTGGTCATCCAGTCTACCCGAAGCTGCCGCAAAACATTCGACAAGCTGTGGGTAGTACGGGCCCGCAGGCGGGCAAACTGAGTATAGCCGATCCAGATAACCAGATAGAACGTCAGGGCAATAAGATCGTTCAGGGCCATATTCATGATGCTACCTTCCTCAGCTGAAGTGGCAGCGACGCCGCTGTCGCTGCCGGGTATATCAGTGTAAGGTCAGTAGTTTATCATTATGTGACCGAATTTTGATCTTCTCTTTTCGTTTCTGTTGATTCCAGTACTGCGGGCGGCTCTGCCAGGCCATACCAGGAAAACATAGTGCGGCTGCCGCGCTTAAAGTCATCCAGCACCAGATACAGGCACGGAATCAGCAGCAAAGTGATCACAGTGGCAAACAGGATACCAAACGCCAATGATACCGCCATCGGGATAACCATTTTCGCTTGCAGGCTGGTTTCCAGCACAATCGGCAACAGCCCGAAGAAAGTCGTCAGTGACGTCAGGATAATAGCCCGGAAACGGGCCGCGCCGGCTTCAACAACAGCCTTACGCAATTTAATTCCCGCGCGGCGCGACTGGTTGACATAATCGACCATTACCAGCGAGTCGTTTACCACCACCCCGGCAAGGGCGATAATACCAAACAAACTCAGAATGGAGATCGGCAGCCCCAGAATCCAGTGCCCGACCACAGCGCCAATCATCCCGAAAGGAATAACCGACATAATGATCAGCGGCTGGCTGTATGACTTCAGTGGAATCGCCATCAAAGCGTAAATGGCAAACAGCGCCAGTCCGAAGCCGACAGCCAGCGAGCTGGTTGCTTCGGCTTCATCCTGCGAAGCGCCTTCCAGTTTTGAGCCAACTGAAGGATATTTATCGAGAACTCGTTGCAGCGGGCCAGCCTGCACCTGGCGGACAATTTCAAACGGCTCGACCTGATCTTTATCGACCCGGGCGCGCACGTTCACAGAGCGCTCACGGTTAATCCGCGTAATAGTATTATAACCTTGCGAGAAATCGATTTCGGCCAGCTCAGTGAATGGCACCAGGCCACCATCCTGAGTGCGTAACTTCATATCCTCCAGGTTACCCACCGATTGCCGTTCTGACAGCGGATAACGAACCATCACCCGCACTTCCTCATCACCGCGCTGAATCCGTTGTGCTTCAGCACCATAGAAGGCGTAGCGAACCTGAGTGGCGAGTTCCGACAAGGTAATTCCCAGGGCATTTGCCAGCGGTTTTAGCTTCAGCGTGATTTCATCATTGCCTTCTCCGAAGGTATCTTCAATATCAAATACCCCTTCATATCCCGCCAGTACCTGTTTGAGTTCACGCGAAGCCGACGCCAGTTGGTCGAGATCCTCGCCAGTGAGCTGAAACTCAACGTCAAAGCCGCCACCGCCACCGATACTGCCCTGGAAGTTCAGGTTTTTGACACCGGGTATTTCTGGCACGCTCTCGCGCCAGCGGTTTATTATGGCAAAGCCGTCGATCTGGCGATCTTCACCTTTTTTGAGCTCAGTCATCAGACTGCCGCCACCGGCGCTGCTCATCCACATATTGGTATGACGTACCACACCATCGCCTTCTTCCTGCTCAATTTTTTCATCCACTTCAAGCAATGACTCATGGATTGTCTGTAGCGCCTTAATCGTTGCTTCTTCTGAAGATCCTGGCTGCATCTCAACCCGGGCCTGAATGAAGTCACTGGGAATATTCGGGAAGAACACCCAGCGCACCACCCCACCACTGATAAGGCCAATCATCAGAATAAACAAAGCGATAAAAGTCGCCAGCGTGGTGTAGCGATAATGCAGGCATTTTTTCAGAAACGGCATGTAATGCCGGTCGACAAAGACTTTCAGGCTGTCCGAGATCTTGTTACGGGTGCGCTGGAAAGCATTTAGTTTCTCACCACCACCCCGCGAAAACTTCATATTGGCGATGTGCGCCGGTAAAATAAGCTTGGATTCAATCAGTGAAAACGCCAACGCCAGAATAACAACCAAGGCAATCGACTCCCAGATGGCGCCCATACCACCATCCACCATCAGCATCGGGATAAAGGCCACCATGGTGGTCAACACCCCAAACGTAGCGGGAATCGCCACGCGCTTAGCGCCAATAACAACGTTGGCTGTCGATTTGCCCTTCTTCTCAATTTCGGAGTAGGCACTCTCACCTATCACTATGGCATCGTCGACCACGATCCCCAGCACCAGAATAAAGCCGAATAACGAGATCATGTTGATAGAAATACCCATCACCGGCATCATTGCGATGGTGCCCAGGAAACAGATCGGAATACCAATCATCACCCAGAATGCCAGCCGCAATTGCAGGAACAACGACAGCATCAGGAATACCAGCAAACCACCGCTGACCATGTTGCCGAGCATGAGATCAAGGCGTCCCTGAAGGTAATAAGATGAGTCACCCCAATGCGCTACATTCACATTCGGTGGCAGCTCTTTCTGCTTACGTTCAATATAGTTACGAACCGTCTCTGCCGCAGCCAGATCGCTCTGGTCACCAACGGAATTAACCCGCACAAAGGTAGCTGACTCGCCATCAAACCGGGTAAACCGCCGGCGCTCGATAAATCCATCTTTAACCTGAGCAATATCGCCCAGGGTAAGACGGGTTCCGTCTGGCCGGTTAATTAGTACAATCTTGTCGAATTCAGCACCTACGTAGGCCTGGTTACTGGCACGCAGCAGAATATCGCCATTTGGTGTGCGAATAGAACCGCCGGCGACATCAATAGAAGTGCCGCGTACGGCATTGACGATTTGCTGGAAACTCAGGTTATAGCGCTGCAGGTCCGCTTCTGAAATTTCAATCGAGATTTCGTAATCGCGATCGCCTACCACATCAACCTTGGTAATACCTGAGGCCTTTTTCAGATCATCGCGAATAGATTTAGCCAGCTCTTTTTGCGCCACTTCACTGAGATCACCATAGACACTTATCCAAATAACCTGGCGCTGCGGGCGGGCCCGGTAAATATTCGGGCTTTCAATCTGCTGTGGGAAGTTGGGTATGGCATCGACCAGCATCTTCACTTCGTCCATGACGATTTGCGGGTCATAATCACTCTGTACTTCAACAGAAACCGAACCACTGCCTTCACGCGCCGTGGACACTATACGCTCAACGCCATCCACATCTTCGATAGCGTCTTCAATCAGTACCAACACACCCTGCTCTACCTCCTGAGGCGCCGCGCCAGGAAACGGTACCTGAATACTGATCATATTCAGCTCTATTTCAGGGAACATTTCCTTGCGAACCTGGGATACCTGGAACAATCCGGCAATAATTATCAAAAACATCAACAGGTTGGCGGCAACACTATTATTTGCCCACCAGGCAATCAGGCCCTTTTGCGCAGGCGGAACAGGTGCCGGCGGGTTAGTCGGCAGGTCAGACCCTTTTGGTGTTGAATCACTCATGGGTACGGCTCCTGATTAGTTACTGCCGACAGCATTGCTGTCGTCAGATTCGCTGCCCGGGGTCTCTTGATTTTCTTCCGGTAACGGATCGCCTGGCAACCGCACTTTCATACCAACCAAAGGGTTGGCGAGCTGCGTTAATACAACTTTGTCGCCGGGCTGCAGCCCTTCATTAACATAAATCGTGTTGGCTTCAGCCCGTATGATACTGACATCACGCATCGCCAGTCGGCGATCGTCACCGACCACCCATAACTTACCAGTAGTGGTCAGGGCATAACGCGGCAGGCTATACACTTGCTCAGCTTCCACGCCTTCAATATTTAATTGCACAAAACGGCCAAATCGCAGCGGTGTTTCATGGGTTTGACCAGCCCGGTTGTAGGGATCTTTCACCTCAACCACGCCATAGATAACGCGGCTGGCCGGATCCAGCACACCTTCGGTACGGACCAGGCGGCCCATCCAGCTGTGACGCTGGCCGGCGACATCCGAATAAAGCTCTACTTCCGGGAATTCTTCCAAAGACAGGGTATTGCCAATTTCCGGCAGTTCCAGGTAAGAAATATCCCGGTCGCTAAGGGGGACGCGGACTTCAGCTATGTTGGTGCTCATCAGCTGTCCGATTTGTGAATTCATTGACACGAACTGGCCCAAATCGACATTTTTACTTTGCAACAAGCCATCAAAGGGCGCTTTAATTTCAGTACGAGCCAGATCTCGCTCTGCTTTAGCAACTGCGGCTTCGGCTGATTGTACCGCAGCAACGGCACTGGCAACTTGTGGCTTACGCAGCCCGAGGTCAGGAATCTCGCCCATCTGCAGCGACTCCCATTCCTCTTTCGCTACCTTAGCGCGAGCGCTTTCTTCAGCAAGGTTTGAACGGGCCTGGGCAAGGCTTGCCTTAGCGCTTTGGAGCGCGACCCGGTAATCAGACGGGTCGATGCGTAGCAGCACCTCACCTTTTTTGAAAAAACCGCCGGCAACGAAGTCTTCTGCCATATCAATTACCTGCCCGCTAACCTGAGCAACCAGCGTGGTACTGTTACGTGCTTCGACGTTACCCTGTCCCGCCACCAGAAAACTGACATCTTCAGGCTGCGCGTCTTTGACCTCGACCAGAACGGCCGGGCGGGTTGATTCACGTTTAGGAGGCTCCGGACGCAGACTAGCCAGAACCACAACCAGTAAAATGGCAATCAGAATGATGGCCGGCGGTAACAAAACTCGTTTTTTAAAAGCCATTAGCAGTAATTCCGTTACAGGTTAAAGACCTATATAGTATGAGGGACTAGACGCCAATAGCTAAGCGTCTTTGTGTTGCTATTTGTTTCAGCCGTTAAGAAGGTAGCTCTCGCCCTCTTCTACCGCACGCGGGGAGCCGGCTAGCAGCACCACATCGTCCTCAGAGAAAGTGAAATATTCATCGATTTCTGTCAGTTCTTCATCGTTTCTTCGCACTGACTTAATTTTTACCTTAATCTCATCCAGTTCCAGATCACGCGGCTTTTTGCCCACGGCAAAGGCTTGTTCCGGCAAAGCCACAGCGTGCAGAAAGGTGAGCCGTTCGATTTTTTCCGGATCCATATCGGTCGTTTCGCCCGGATAAAACCCATGCATATCGCCATAATGCTCGCGCCGCGCTTTATCCAGCTGCGACAGGATCCTCCGGATCGGGATATCACTGCGCCTTAGCACCTGCGAGACCAGCATCAGACTTGCTTCCAGCGTATCGGGGACCACCTGGGTAGCGCCTTCATCCATCATCACGCTAAGTTTCATGTCATCGCGACTACGCACGATAATTTCGGCCCGTTCATTCAGCGAACGGACGGACTTAAGAACTTCTATAGCCCGGTTATCTTCCGCAAAACTGATAATAATCAGCGCTACCTGCTCCGCGTAAACGGCTTTTAGAATATCGCGCCGGGCGGCATCACCAAAGTAAACATTGGCGCCACCCGCCTGTGCTTCCTGAACTCGGCGCGGGTCATGATCAATCGCCAGGTAGTCTATCTCTTCGGCTTTAAGGAAACGGCCGACCGTCTGACCAACCCGGCCAAAGCCGAGAATCAGCACCCGGCTTGGTTTTTCCGGCTGTGGAATAGCATCTTTGGGTAAATCCTCGGCCCTTTTCCCGCGCCAGTTTAGTAAATTCTTCACGATGACGTTATTGCGCTGAATAATAACCGGTGTGAGCGCCATGCCAAATACACCAATACCAACCAGCAGTGAAGCAAAATCCGGCGGCAGCAGCTGATAAGTCAGCGCGAGCGATACCAGCACAAAGCCAAACTCCCCCATCTGGAACAGCATCAGCCCAGCGGCCCAGCTATCTTCCCGTCGCTCGCCCATTAATCCGGCCAGACTGCGGATGACCAGAAATTTCACCACCGCAATCACCAGCATGGCCAGAATCACCCAGTGCATATTGCGCAGGAACACATCCAGGTTCAGCTGCATGCCAACGGTAATGAAGAACAGCCCCATCAGGATATCGCGAAATGGCCTGATATCAGCCTCCAACTGGTGCTTATATTTGCTTTCCCCCAGCATCATACCGGCCAGGAAAGCGCCCAGCGCCATCGACAGGCCAAACAGATGGGTTAATCCGCCAGCTACCAACGCCACGAGCAAGGTCGCCAGCACAAATAGCTCGTCAGTGCGCAGTCGGGCAATTTCTTTGAATATATGGGGCAGTACCCATTTGCCGATGGCCATCAGCAGCACCACTACCCCGGCACCTTTAAGTAGCGCCAGCCCCAGGCTTTCCCAGATGCTGACATCGTTATTGGCCGCCAGCAGCGGGATGATAATCAACATGGGGACTACGGCGAGATCCTGGAACAACAACACCGACACCGTAACCTGACCTTTCTTGGTGGCCAGCTGTGCGCTTTCTGCCAATTGCTTAATCACGACTGCCGTCGATGACAACGCAATAGTGCCGCCCACCACAAATGCGGCGCTCCAGTCATCCAGCAGCAGCACAGCCAGCAACGCAAATAAGATGGTACAGATAACAACCTGCCCGGCCCCCAGACCAAATACCAGCTTGCGCATGGCGATCATTTTCGGTAGCGAGAACTCCAGCCCCAGCGAAAACAGCAGTAACACCACGCCCAGCTCAGCGACAAAATGGTATTCATTGGGGTCGGCAATCCAGCCGGTAATGTAGGGGCCGGCAATCAGGCCGGCGGCCAGGTAGGCCAGAATAGCGGGCAGCCGCAAACGGCGAAATCCCCACACTAAGACAACCGCAAGGGCCAACAGCAATAGTACGTCAGTAAATCCGCTATTCACTTAAACATCCTTTTTTGTTGTACCACGCAGCAGGTATAGCCCGCCACAAATCAGCGACAGTCCTATTAGCGTAGTCATATAAATCACTTCGCCCAATATAGAGTAGATCAGAATCAGTGACAAAAAGGGGCTGAGAAAGATGAGGGCTGACACCTGGCTGGTTTTGCTGGCGGTGCGCATAGCCGTCAGCCAGATCAAAAAGGTCAGCCCCATTTCAAAAATTCCTACGTAGATACCGGCCAGCAGCCCCTGCCATGCCGGCATCCAGGGTTCCGGCCAGATGATCGCCGCCGCCAGCAGCCACACCACACCCCAGAAGAAACACCAGAACAAGGCGATGACCGGCTGGTCGTGGTTACGGGTATTAATCAGCCAGTAACCGGCCCACAATAATGTACTGAGCAGCGCCAGGCCAACCCCGGACCAGTTGGTCTGCGCCAGATCCCAGCGGCCGCCGGTGGCAATTAAGGCGACCCCGCAATAAGCAATAAGCATCGCCAGTAATTCGCGGCCTGATAGCTTCTGCTTAAGAATAGGCACCGCCAACAGCGCCATGGTAATCGCCCAGGTGTAGTTGATCGCCTGTGCCTGCTGCGCCGGCAGCTGGTTGTAAGCCATAAACAAGATCCAGTAATAAGCGAATGGG
Organism: Pseudidiomarina sp.; assembly: GCF_033722695.1. Taxonomy (GTDB): domain Bacteria; phylum Pseudomonadota; class Gammaproteobacteria; order Enterobacterales; family Alteromonadaceae; genus Pseudidiomarina. The sequence goes on from NZ_JAWVYM010000015.1 coordinate 16,658, forward strand.
TTTATAAAGCCCTGCAGGCAGTAAAAGCCGGTATGGCTGCGCGCCACCGCCACCGTCTGCGCCCATTTGCCCTGCACACTGATAACCCCGGCAAAGAACAGCAGGCTGGTCAGCGCCGCAATGAACAACAACTGGCGCGGCGTGAGATAAATTAGTGCAAGTTTAAATGCGGTGGCGACCGTAGCCCAGAGCAATACGGCCAGTAAGCCATACATGATTGCCCGGCGCTGATTAATCACAGGGCGCTCAGTATCAGGGTGCGGTCACGCCGCCGGGTTACGGTATACCCACCCCAATTGACCGAAGGGTTAGCATCATTGGTGGTCAGCAACATCTGGGTGCGCAATTGCTCGAGCTGAGCATAGGACGGCATGGAAGCGCCGCGCTGAGACAGCCAGAAGCGCAGTGCGGCCCGTTGCAATTGCGGGGAGGCCTGTTCCAGCGTTTTGCTCTGTAACTGACCCTCAGCATCGATTAACGGCCTGATCTGAACGCTAAGCAGCTCATCCAGCAATTGTTGTTGTTCGGCGCACAAAGAGGCACTACGCAGTACCGCTTCACCGAACTGCGGCCAGCGCCGCTCCAGTTGCGGAACCACCTCGTGACGCAAAAAATTTCGATCTATGCTGGTATCAAAGTTTGTTTCATCTTCAATCCAGAACAGCTCATGATGCCTGGCGTAGCGATAAATTTCGTGCTTGCTCACCCGTAACAGAGGGCGCACCCAACGCTGCTGATGCAGCCCCTTTGCGACCGCGGCCATGCCCGACAGACCTTTAGGCCCACTGCCCCGCTTAAGCTGCAGCAAAAAAGTTTCAATCTGATCGTTACGATGCTGTCCCAGTAAAAAAACCGCGGCGGGCTTGCCCAGCTCGGCCATGCGGGCGTAGCGCGTTTCGCGCCCTGCGGCTTCTTTACTGATGCGGCGACCACTGGGAATCTCCAGCACTTCAGTATGCAGAGGGAATTGCCGGCGTTCACAGTCAGCTACCAGGCCCTGGGCCCATTCTCCGGAGGCCGGATGGAACTCATGGTCCAGATGAATAGCGAGATATTGATATTGGGGGTGTTCGCTGCGATAGCGATCCAGTAAATCAAGAATAGTCTGGGAATCGGCGCCGCCACCAAGGCAGGCAATCAGTTGCTGTTCTGGTTTCAGGTCAAGACGACTGAGGCTCTGTGTGAATACGGGATAAAGATCGCACAGAGGCTGCTCAGTCGTCATAACAAAATCAGCAATAACCGAACGACATCAGTTTCTGATAGCGCTGGTCTAACAGGCTGCTCTTATCAAGCTTCTCAAGCTGACCTAAGTCAGACAAAATCTGCTTTTTAAGGCGCTTCGCCATCTCGGGATGATCCCGATGCGCGCCGCCCAGCGGCTCTTCGATAATGGCATCAATTAGCCCCAGCTCCAGGCTGCGGTCAGCGGTTACGCCCATAGCTTCGGCCGCCAATTCGGCCTTCGCAGCACTTTTCCAGAGAATCGAAGCACAACCCTCGGGTGAGATAACGGAATAGGTGCTGTACTGCAGCATATTGACCTTGTCACCCACACCAATAGCCAGTGCACCGCCGGAGCCACCTTCGCCGATTACCGTACAAACGATAGGTACCGTCAGCCGCGCCATCACTTTCAGGTTACGGGCGATTGCTTCTGATTGACCACGTTCCTCGGCGCCGATACCGGGATAGGCACCAGGGGTGTCGATAAAAGTAACTATCGGCAGCTTAAAGCGCTCTGCCATTTCCATCAGGCGCAGAGCTTTGCGGTAGCCTTCAGGCTTTGGCATACCAAAGTTACGTTTGATTTTTTCTTTGGTTTCGCGGCCTTTCTGGTGACCAATAACCATCACCGGCTGGCCATCCAGCCGCGCGGTACCGCCCACAATGGCACGGTCATTGGCAAAGGTCCGGTCGCCAGCAAGTTCGTCAAAATCGGTAAACATATGCTCGATATAATCCAGCGTATATGGACGCTCCGGATGACGGGCCAGCTGGGCAACCTGCCAGGCCCCCAGATCACCAAAAATCTTTTTGATGAGCTGTTCACGCTTTTGTTGCAGCGTGCGAACTTCATCCTCAACATTGATATCAAAATCACCTTTCGCACTAACAGACTTTAGTTCTTCGATTTGCGCCTGTAGCTCAGCAATAGGCTTTTCAAAATCTAAAAATTGCAGACTCATTATGGCTCCCGTTTGCCATTAAAATTCTAAAGAAACATGTTTCTTACCAAGTTGGACTTCCAACTCGTGCAATAATTCATCAGCCGGCGTTACATGCCATTCAGTAGCGGCTTTATATTCCGCACTTACATCGTCCCGCATATAGCATAGACGCAGCGGGCAAGTGCCCTGCTTGTAGGGCGCCAGCAATTGGGTCAGTTGTTTCAGCCCGGCCCCCTCAAGCTGTTCCGGGCGCAGCGTCAGTGTCAACGCCTTGGCGTATTGCTCGCGCATTCCGGTGATGGTCATGACTTCGCGCGCGGACATTGTATTGCCCCCGGAGTAATCATCAAAGCTGACCTCTCCTTTCACTACCAATATCTGGTCTTTTACCAGCAATTCATAGTGATTTTCATAATCTTGCGCAAAAAAGCGCACATCCAGCCGCGCGGTTTTATCATCCAGCGTGACGATCGCCCAGCGGTGGCCCTTTTTATTGACCAGCGTTCGCACATCAATCACCAGACCGGCTATTGTGGTGACTTGATCACGACCAGTAGGCTTCACCTCAGCCAGGGTGCCGGCAACATAATTACGCAACTCGGCACGGTAGCGATTTATCGGATGTCCCGTCAAGTATAGCCCAAGGGTTTCACGTTCGCCTTCCAGCCATTGAGCTTCGGGCCACGGCGTGACTTTGACGAACTCATGTTCAATCTCAGTATTGTCATTCGAGGTAGTCAGCACACCGAATAAGTCGCTTTGCCCGATTTCCTCGGCGCGCGCGTGCTGTTCAGCCTGGCGCATCGCTTTGTCGACGGTTGCCAGCAGCGAAGCCCGGTGCGGACCAAGGTTGTCCATAGCGCCGCCTTTGATGAGCTTTTCCAGCACCCGCCGGTTCAGACGTTTCAGATCCACCCGACAGCAAAAATCAAATAAATCGCTAAAAGGCCCACCCTCATTGCGGGCCTGCAGAATTGCTTCAATTGGTGCCTCACCTACGCCTTTAATGGCGCCAATACCGTAAATAATCTGCTGGTCGGCATCCACGGTAAATTTATACTGGCCTTTGTTCACATCCGGCGGCATTAGCTTTAGCCCCATTTGCTCGCATTCATCCACCAAAGTGACGATCTTATCGGTGTTGTCCATATCGGCGGACATCACCGCGGCCATGAACTGTGCCGGATAGTGGGTCTTCATCCACAGGGTCTGGTAAGAAACCAGCGCATAAGCGGCGGAATGCGACTTATTAAAACCGTAGCCAGCAAATTTTTCTACCAGATCGAAGATTTTAACTGCCAGTTCCGGGTCAATACCGTTATTTTTTGCGCCTTCCTCGAAAACCGCCCGTTGCTTTGCCATCTCTTCGGGCTTTTTCTTACCCATAGCACGGCGCAGCAAGTCAGCGCCACCGAGGGAGTAGCCCGCCAGCACCTGAGCAATCTGCATAACCTGCTCCTGATACAGGATAACCCCATAGGTGGGCTCCAGGATCGGCTTGAGCAGTTCATGCTGATAGTCTTTATCCGGGTAGCTGATGGCTTCGCGGCCATGCTTTCGATCGATAAAATTATCAACCATGCCCGACTGCAGTGGGCCCGGCCGGAACAAGGCCACCAGCGCGATAATATCTTCGAAGCTATCGGGTTTGAGCTTTTTGATCAGCTCTTTCATGCCGCGCGATTCAAGCTGGAACACCGCCGTGGTTTTACCGGTTTTCAGCAGCCTGAAGCATTCCGGATCCTGCAGTGGAATATCTTCGATGAAGATGGGGTCAGCCCCCTCCTTGGCGCGGTTGGCGTTAATCATGTCCAGTGCCCACTGGATGATGGTCAGCGTGCGCAGTCCGAGGAAGTCGAACTTGACCAGGCCAGCTGCCTCAACATCGTTTTTATCAAACTGAGTAACGGGCTGCTTGCCTTCGTCGTCGCAATATAGCGGCGAATAATCAGTGATTTTGGTGGGCGCAATAACCACGCCGCCCGCATGTTTACCGGCGTTACGGGTAACACCTTCGAGGATGCGGGCCATATCAATGAGGTCGCGGACGTCTTCGTCCTGTTCGTACATCTCAACCAGGCGCGATTCAACTTCAAAGGCTTTTTCCAGGGTCATACCGGGATCTGGCGGCACCAACTTGGTGATCTTGTCGACAAAACCGTAAGGGTGCCCGAGCACCCGGCCAACATCGCGAATCGCAGCTTTTGCCGCCATCGTACCGAAGGTGATGATCTGGCTGACCGCTTCACGACCATAAAGATCAGCAACATGGTCGATCACCTCGTCGCGGCGATCCATACAGAAATCGATATCGAAATCCGGCATGGACACCCGTTCAGGGTTCAGGAATCGCTCAAATAGCAGATCGAGTTCCAGCGGATCCAGATCAGTAATTTTCAGCGCATAGGCAACCAGCGAGCCGGCCCCCGAACCACGGCCGGGTCCAACCGGAATGCCGTTATCCTTGGACCACTGAATAAACTCCATCACGATCAGGAAGTAACCCGGAAAGCCCATCTGATTGATAACTTCGAGTTCAATCGCTAAACGCTCATCGTACTCTTTACGCTTTTCGGCCCGCTCTGTGGCATCAGGGAACAGCTTCTGCAAACGTACTTCAAGGCCTTCACGGGATTTTTTGATAAGGTAGTCACCCGGCGACATACCGCCGGTGGGAAACTCTGGTAGCACCGGGGTATCGAGCTGAACAGTAACGTTACAGCGCTTGGCGATTTCAACGGTATTGGCCAGGGCTTCAGGAATATCCTTAAACAGCTCGGCCATTTCTTCCGGGCTTTTCAGGTACTGCTGATCGCTGTATCGCTTCGGCCTGCGTTTATCGTCGAGGGTAAAGCTGTCATGCACTGCGACCCGCACTTCATGGGCATGAAAGTTCTCGGGCTGCAGGAAAACCACTTCGTTGGTTGCCACCACCGGCATGCCGGTTTTCGCTGCCAGTTGCACCGCGGCGTGAATATATTCGTCTTCACCGGCGCGGCCGGTGCGCACCAGTTCAAGGTAAAAGCGATCAGGGAAATGCTGCTGATAAAACGCCAGCGCAGTCTCAGCTTCTTCTTCGTGATGTTGCAATAATTTGCGACCAATGTCGCCCTCGCGGCCACCGCTAAGCAGAATCAGACCGTTACTGTGGTCAGCCAGCCAGGGCCTGTCCACGCAGGGCTTACCCTGCCGGTGGCCAGCCAGATAGCCGCGCGAAATCAGCTGCGTAAGCTGCTGGTAACCATCGTTGTTCATTGCCAGCGCGGTAAGCCGGCTGGGTGGTTCATCTGGCTGATCGGGATCCAGCACCCACAAATCGCAGCCGACAATAGGCTTCAGCCCCAGTTTATGTGTGGTGCGATAAAATCGTACCAAGCCACACAGGTTCATCTGATCGGTAATCGCAAGCGCCGGCATATTGCGGGTCGCAGTCGCTTCACAGATAGGACCCACCTTATTGAGACCATCGATCATGGAAAAATCGCTGTGCACCCGAAGATGAATAAACTGTGGTTGTGTGGTCGCGGCCTGGGACGTCATAAGCTTCTGATTCGTCTTTTTATGAGTTAGTCGTATTGTGCCTTAGCCCGAGGTAATTGTCATGCCGAGTATTAGCCTTCTGACTAGCACTTACAGGCCAATAGCGGCTATAGTAGCTAGCACTAGTAATTCATATTCAGGCAGATAAAGAAGGATATCCATTATGTCGATTGGTAAGCAACTGGCAGGCCTCATCGGCTGGCTGATATTGGTTTATCTCGCGGCTGCAATTGGCGGCTTCGGGTCTGCCAACGCCCCCGTATTTTATCGTGAGCTGACGTTACCGGGCTGGGCACCGCCGGCATGGCTGTTCGGTCCTGTTTGGACAGCGCTATACACTATGATGGGGGTTGCCGCCTGGCTGGTATGGCGTCAGGACGGCTATCAGGGTACGGCCAAACCGGCGCTGCAGATATTTTTAATCCAATTAGGGCTTAATGCCATCTGGAGCTGGTTATTTTTTGGTTTTTATCTGGGGTTAATCGCCTTTATTGAAATAATCGCTTTATGGGCGTTTATTCTGGCAACCATCGTATTATTCTGGCGCCAGCGTAAGGCCGCTGCCTTGCTGCTGGTTCCCTATTTTATCTGGGTCACGTTTGCAGCTGCACTCAGTTACCAGATCTGGCAACTGAACCCTCAGGCACTGTAAGGAGAGGCTGATATGCCAACAATCATCCCGGGCGTTTACCGACACTTTAAAGGTAAGGATTATGAAGTTATCGGTGTCGCCCGTCATTCTGAAACTGAGGAAGAGATGGTCGTGTACCGCCCGCTTGATGGCCAGGGCGGCAGCGGCGATCTATGGGTGCGCCCACTTGAAATGTTTACTGAAATGGTGGAGCACCAGGGCATGTATACGCAGCGTTTCCGGTTAACCAAGTTCTGAACCGCCCGATCAAGCAGTTGGGCGAAGCTGGAAAATTTAGTATCACCTTCTATACTTTGATATGAACATTCCAAGCAAAGAGAGGCTAATTCAATGATTCGCTTAACCTTAGCTGCAGGACTGACACTTGTTTTACTTGGTTGCACCAATACTGATAAACCGGACACAGAAATTACCGCATCGCCCATGGTGAGCGGTGAGTGGTATTGTGTTTCCAGAAGCGGTGTCGGTGGTGGCAGACTTTATGAAGCGACCAATATGGATCGCGAAAAAGCGGAAGCAACCGCCTTTGAACGTTGTAATGAACATTACCAGGCCTGCACACCAGCAGAATGCGTACAACGGTAATGATGATGCGGACCGTTCTCATAAGCGCCCTTGCCATATTTATGACCAGTTGCGCTGGTTCCGCCAGTGATACTGCTGATAAAACAGCTCCAGCTGATATCACCGGTTACTGGCTTTGTTATTCCACCAGCGCCTCGGGCATGACGGCAGAAGCCAGTGATCCAGTGCGTTCTGTAGCGGCTCACCGAGCCTATCAACAATGCGAGCGAACCTATCAGGGTTGCTCACTGGCAGAGTGTATCCAGCAGTAGTAATGTTCCGAAGCCGGGTTATTCAATAACCCGGTTTCGGCATACATGGCCCATCGCATCTTCAGGCGCCCAGAACGTCTCAATAGCGGCGCCCCGCTCATACACCCAGGCTTTCCAGCTGTCGTCACTTCGCAATTCAATATAGCCGACTTCATCGCCGTCGCTATCAAGCACAAAATATTTACCGGGGGTGTCTGCTTTTAGCTCGCAGACTTCGGCATTCGCAGCTGCAACACTGCTCCACATCAACAAACCAGCAGAAACAACCACCGTTGTTAATTTCATAGTGACCTCCTTAACCATTACCCATGCCTTGTTTCGGGCCTTTTTTAATACGTGGAATCTCTTCAACCCGGGGCTCGGTGTCATCACGATGTTCGTAGCCGTACTCACCTTTGTTCGACTGGTTGTGATCGCCGATATAAGCGTCGATGCCATCTTCCCGGATCGCTGCTTTTGCTTCGGCCAGGGCTTCCTCGTCCGACTCAAATTCGTCCTCCCACATGGTCGAATTGTTGCCTTCATCAACAATTTCCAGAATCCAGCCACCTTCATCGCCCCGGTAAATATCAATCTCAACAGTTTTATCATCAACCGTAACCTTCTGGGTTAACGGGCTTTGTTCCGGTTCTTTATCAGACATTTACTTCTCCTTACTTAAGGTAATTACTTGCCATCTTTCCAGTCTAGCTTATGGTGCCGGACAGCGCATAAAAAAAGGCGAAGCATCAGAGCTTCGCCTTTTCCGATCTATTTTTATTCTGTAGCTAGCGCTTTACAGGCTTGCCAGAATATCGTTCAGTTGGTCACACGGGCGCATCGCTTTAGAAACCAGCGTTGGATTCGGGTTGTAATAACCACCGATGTCCACTGGCTGTCCCTGCACTTCATTAAGCTCGTTAATAATCGCATCGGCGTTATCATTGAATTGCTTAGCCAGTTTACTGAAGCGTTCCGCCAGCGCGCTGTCCTTGCTTTGCTCTGCCAGCGCTTCGGCCCAGTACATGGCCAGATAGAAGTGGCTGCCACGATTATCCAATTCACCGGCTTTACGCGACGGTGACTTATCGTTTTCCAGGAATTTAGCAGTAGCATCATCCAGGGTGTCGGCCAGAATTTGGGCGCGCTCATTATTGGTGCGCTCAGCCATGTGCTCAAGTGATGCCGCCAGCGCCAGGAACTCGCCCAGCGAATCCCAACGCAGATGGTTTTCTTCAACAAACTGCTGTACGTGCTTGGGCGCAGAGCCGCCGGCACCCGTTTCAAACAGACCACCGCCGTTCATTAACGGCACAATCGACAGCATCTTGGCGCTGGTACCCAGCTCCAGAATCGGGAACAAGTCAGTCAGGTAGTCACGTAGTACGTTACCGGTAACTGAAATCGTGTCTTTTCCTTCTTTCAGGCGTTGCAGAGTGTGCCGCGTGGCTTCCACAGGCGACAGGATACGAATGTCCAGACCTTCAATGTCATGGTCCTGCAGATAGGTTTTTACTTTGGCAATCAACTGGCTGTCATGGGCGCGGTTGCTGTCCAGCCAGAACACAGCCGGCATACCGCTTGAACGTGAGCGGTTCACTGCCAGTTTCACCCAGTCGCGAATCGGGTCGTCTTTAACCTGACACATACGCCAGATATCGCCTTTCTCAACTTTATGTTCAAAAATGACTTCATCTTTGGAATTCAGCACTTTCACAGTACCGTGCGCTGGGATTTCAAAAGTCTTATCGTGTGAACCATATTCTTCAGCTTTTTGCGCCATCAGACCCACGTTGGGACAGGTACCCATAGTCGAAGGATCAAAGGCGCCGTGCTCTTTACAGAAGTCGATGGTTTCCTGATAAACGCCGGCATAGCAACGATCCGGGATCATGGCTTTGGTGTCCTGGCGCTTGCCATCACGATCCCACATCTTACCGGAGTCACGAATCATCGCTGGCATTGACGCGTCAATAATTACGTCACTCGGCACATGTAAGTTGGTGATGCCTTTATCAGAATTGACCATGGCCAGTTCTGGTTGTTCATCGAACACAGCCTGGATGTCTTTCTCGATTTCTTCACGATGTTCTTTTGGCAATTCTTTGATCTTAGATTCGATATCACCGAAGCCATTGGTTACATCAACACCAAGCTTCTTAAAGGTTTCACCGTGCTTAGCGAAAAGATCACGGAAGTAAACTTTCACCGCATGGCCGAACATAATGGGATCAGAAACTTTCATCATGGTGGCTTTCAGGTGCAGCGAAAGCAATACGCCCTCTTCTTTAGCTCGGTTGGTTTCTTTTACGAAGAAATCCTGAAGTTTGGCGGTGTTCATTACGGCCGCGTCAATTACTTCACCAGCCAGTACTTTAACGCCATCTTTCAGTACCGTCTGACTTTCTGGGGTGTTCAGGACAATTTTAAGCGTATCGCTATTCACTACCGTGGTGGACTGCTCACTATCATAAAAGTCACCGTGGCTCATATTAGCTACGTGGGTCTTGGAGTCTTTGCTCCACTCACCCATACGGTGCGGGTGCTTCTTCACGTAGTTTTTAACAGATGCAGGCGCGCGACGATCAGAGTTACCTTCGCGCAGTACCGGATTCACCGCACTGCCTTTAATTTTGTCGTAACGCGACTTGGCATAACGCTCTTCGTCGGTCTGAGGGTCGAACGGATAGTCAGGAAGATTATAGCCCTGATTTTGCAGCTCTTTAATGGCTGCCACCATTTGTGGAATCGAGGCACTGATATTCGGCAATTTAATGATATTGGCTTCTGGGGTTTTTGCCATTTCACCAAGTTCCGCTAGGGCGTCATTGATACGCTGGTCTTCCTTCAGGTACTCAGGGAAGTTGGCGATAATCCGGCCAGCCAGCGAGATGTCGCGGGTTTCCACAGAAACCCCTGCCGCTTTGGTAAAAGCCTGAATAACAGGCAGTAATGAATACGTCGCTAAGCGAGGTGCTTCATCTGTTTCAGTATATATAATCTTTGAACCATCGTTCGACATAGTTGTTCCTATTCTTAAGTTCAGAATGATAAGAGGCTTCAAAAAGTGGTGCAGATTATAGCACGAAGCAGCGCCAGGCACTAGTCAGGGGTGATGCAGGGTTGTTGCAGGGGGGTGTCAGCCCCCTGTTTCTGGTCCGGTTTCAGGCAGCTCGGGATCGAGTGGGCCGTCTGGCGTGATGTATTGGCTGTCAGGCAGTAATTCCCTGATATATTCGATAAAGTACTCGGCTTCGGTACCCTGAGCGTCAGTCATGACAATACTCAAGCGGCGCTCATAATCTTCACTTAGTGCCATTTGGCCGAATTGCCGGGCGTAGTTTACCCCCAGATACAAGTACTGGGCTCGCTTTGCCAGATCCAGATCTGGCTGTGCCAGGATACCCTCGAAGGCCGCAAAAGCTTCCGCCCGATACTGGTTCGCCGTTTCATAATCCTTCATGCTCTGATACTGGCGTGCCAGTACCCGGCTCACAATATTCCGATAGTCGGCGTTTTTATCCCGTAGCGCATAAAGGGCGTCCAGCCTTACCAGTTTATCGGCGCGGCTAACCGGGGCAGCCGGATGGGTGTCCAGAAAGGTTTTGATTCTTAATGCTTCCTCCGGATTCAGTTCAAAATCACCGATTAAGGCCATGAAACCGGATTTTTCGCAGTGCCAGATCCCTTCCATATCGATGAGGGGCCAGAACACCTGATCATATTTCGACTCCCAGCGGTATATGTAGCTGCCGTAACTCATCGGCTCCCGCACTTTACAGGTTTCCCCGGGTAATAACGGATCCGCAACCTCGCTTTCGCCCCAGCTGGTGCTGTTAGCAGCGCTAATGAATATCAGGTATCCCAAAAGGATCAGAGCTATGGTTGTTTTCATTCGAAACCTGCCGCTGAAAGCATTTCGTCCACTAAGAAGTGGCACTGTTGGTAAATTCCGAATAAGGGGTTGTCCGCATCAATCGGCTGTTTCATCGCTAATGCATATTCAAATTCTTCCACCGAAGCCAGCAACTCGCCGAGCTCGCCTTTACGATGCAGCACAGCATCACGCATGCTCTCGGTAATATTAAGTTTACTAACAAAGTCTTTGGTCGACACGCCGAGCAGGGTATCGGTACCGGACAGCAGGCCAACCAAAAAGGCTGGCCCGGCGCGGCGCTGATCAGCAATATTCAGTTGCATCAGCTCGCTACACATATAAGCCCTGGTTAGTACCAGTTTAGCCTTAACCGGCGTGGTACTCTGCAACGAAATAATTAGCAGAACCCACTTACGCAGGGGTTCAAGGCCTAACATCATAACCACTTCTTTGAGCGATTCGATGCGCCGTCGCGCCGCGTAATAGGGGCTGTTCGCTATACGCAGCAGGTTAACCACCAGTAGCGGATCCGTCGATAGCGCAGAGACCAGATCATAAAGATCAGGTTCCTCAGCGAATAAATGTTCGATCACGAAAGTTAACTGGCTTGCCGCCGACGGCACCTTGGTCCCCTCGATCACGATCGGTCGCGCCAGATAAAAGCCCTGAAAAAGATCGAAGCCCAAATCCCGATACGCGTTGTAGGTTTGTTCATCCTCGACACGCTCTGCCAGCCACTGCACCGGTATATGACGCAGATCTTCGAGGTGATCTTTGACTTCATCAATACTGATCAGGCTGATATCGACTTTTATTACCGAAACCAGATGCAGCAGCGGCTCCCATTCAGGTTCAAAAGCAAAATCATCGAGTGCAAACTGAAAGCCTTCGCTGACCCATGACTCAATAGCTGCAACGATTTCAGGCGTGGGCCGAATCCGCTCCACCAGTTCAATCACGACGTCTTTTGGATTTAAAGGCAGAAACGAACCGGACATCAGAAAGTCGCTGGCAACATTAATAAATACAGGCTTTTTAAAATGCTCTACGTGTTCCACTATGCCAGTGCATAAATTAAAGAGCACTTCGCTGGTAGCCTGGCTATCGCCTACTTCCAACGCTGTTATACCGTTCTCATGGCGATACAGCAGCTCATGCGCAACGACCCGCTGTCGGCTGTCATATATCGGCTGCGCCGCAAATAACGTCTCTGTCATTGGTTAGATTCCTAATTCCATTTAATCTTTACATTCCTATATAACACTGTTGAGGACAACAAAAAAGGGGGCTGACACCATCAAAACGGTGTCAGCCCCCTATTCTTTCTTTTTTTAAAAATTAGTCGATTTTAGGTGGTGTCAGACCACGACGTTCCAGTAAGGCTTCCACTGATGGCTCCTGGCCACGGAAGTTAATGTACTGTTTCATCGGATCGATACTGTTACCTTTCGACAAAATGGCTTCACGGAATGCCTGGCCATTTTCGATAGTCAGACCGCCGCGCTCACCAAGGTAGGCGAAGGCATCTGCTGCCAGTACTTCAGACCACATGTAAGCATAGTAGCCAGCAGAGTAGCCGCCCGCGAACACGTGCGCAAAGTAGGTTGATTTGTAGCGCGGTGGTACTGCTTCTACATCAACACCATTGCGAGCCAGCGCTGCTTCCTCAAAGGCCAGAACATCATCGATTTTGGCCGCGTCAGCTGACAGGGTGTGGTACTCAAAATCAAGTAATGCAGACGAGATATATTCAAGGGTGTCAAAGCCCATATTGAAGTTTTTCGCCGCCAACACTTTTGCCAGCAGTTCGTCAGGAATTTGCTCACCAGTTTCATGATGGCGGGCATAATTCGCCAGAACTTTCGGGTGCATGGTCCAGTCTTCCTGGAAGGTCGACGGGAACTCTACGTAATCACGCGATACAGAAGTACCCGCAAGCGATGGGTATTTCACGTCTGAGAACAGACCGTGCAGAGCGTGTCCCACTTCATGGAACATAGTGCTTACTTCGTCAAAGCTCAGTAAAGTCGGCTCGCCGTCCGCAGCTTTTTTGATGTTCATGTTGTTCAGAATGACCGGCTTATTACCCAGCAGGTGTGACTGGCTCACGAAGGAACTCATCCAGGCTCCGCCGCGCTTACCGTCACGGGTATACCAGTCAGTGTAGAATAAGCCTAGGGTCGATCCATCCACGTCTTTTACTTCATAAACCAGCACATCGTCGGCATAGACCGGGATGTCATCGCGCTGATGGAAGGTAATACCAAACAGCTGGTTCATCGCGAAGAACACGCCATCCTCAACCACACGATTAATCTCGAAGTACTGTTTTACTTCGTCAGAATCAATAGCGTACTTGTCTGAGCGAACTTTCTCTGCGTAGAAAGCCCAATCCCACGGTTTCACTTCAAAGTCGCCACCTTCAGCTTCGATCATGTCCTGAATCGCAGCTTGCTCCTGAGCAACGTTGCTCACCACCGCCGGAACCAGATCACGCAGCATGTTTTGTGCGGCGGTCGGGGTTTTAGCCATGCTGGTGTCCAGCACATACAGGCCCCAGTTATCATAACCAAGCAGGTTTGCTTTTTGCGCACGCAGTTCACTCAGGCGCGATACCAGTGGACGGTTATCGGTTTCAGTGTTACCGGTACCACGGTTTGCTGAAGCTTCCCAGATGCGCTGACGCAGTTTGCGATTTTCCAGTGACTGCAGAATAGGCTGACGGGTGGTGTTGGTCAGCTTGATAACGTACTTGCCTTCCATACCCTCTGCTTTTGCAGTTTCTGCCAGGCGCGTGATCTCACTGTCACTCAGGCCTGCCAGCTCGGCTTTATCCTCAACGACAATCAGATTCTCATCAACCAGCTTCATCAGGTTACGCTGGAATTCTGTCGTCAGTGACGACAGCTCGGCGTTCACTTCGCGGATTTCTGCCTGAGCTTCATCGTTAAGTTTCGCACCAGCACGGACAAAGCTGTTATACGTTTCTTCAGTCAGACGCAGGTCTTCGCCTTCAAGCATCATGCGGTTGTCATAAACCGCTTGCACGCGAGCGAACAAATCAGCATTTAGCATGATGTTGTCGCGGTGACGAGCCATTTTCGGCGCTAATTCGCCTTGCAAATCGCGAATATCGTCGTTGCTGTTTGAGCCAGCCAAGTTATAGAAAACTGAAGATACCCGGCTCAGCAGACGACCTGAACGTTCCATCGCAACGATAGTGTTTTCGAAAGTCGCCAGTTCGGTGTTACTGGCAATCGCGACGATCTCTTCCATATGCTCTGCCATGCCAGCTTCAAATGCCGGACGGAAGTGCTCAAATTTAATTTGGGTAAAATCAGGGGCCTGATAATCCAGCGTGCTGGCCTCGTAAAACGGGTTGCTTTCGTTGAACTCGGTGGCAGCGGTTTGCTCAGTCTGAGCAGCAACTTGTTGCGTTTGCTCAGTGGCATCTTTATCAGAACATGCAGCCACTGATAGCGTGGCGCCGATAGCAATAGCGATTAGGCTCTTGCGCATAGTCTTTCTCCTTGTTGTAGTGATCCCACTAATGTACCCGCCTGGACACTCAGGCTCAAGAGCTATTCGTAGCGCAAAGACCGCAGTTTAGCGGATTTTACAACAATATCAGGCGACGTGTATAACGGGAATGAGTGGCGGCAGCCCATGTTTTAAGCGGGCTTTATCGCAAAAGGCATTGCTGCCATCAACCGAGATATCAAATTCACGGCATGGCGACGGACGGTTGGGATAAATAGAACAGCTGACTTTCTGGCCGATTTCGCCTTCAAGGGCGACACAGCGCGGCTGCTTCTGGTTGGTACCCTGCATGCATAGCAGGTGCGGGTGAAAAGCTTCGGTCAGTTCGCTTGGCACATAGCCTTCAGGCGCACCGGTCGCTTCGCCCCAGTAAAAGGAAACACGATAGGATCCACAACAAGCCCCACACGTTAAGCAGGCATTAGCCGAACTCATCGCGCAACACTCCAAAGATAATATAGTGAAAGAGGTTTAAATGGCGGAGCGGACGGGACTTGAACCCGCGACCCCCGGCGTGACAGGCCGGTATTCTAACCAACTGAACTACCGCTCCGCAGCGGTTTAAACTAAAGAGGAAAGTGGCGGAGCGGACGGGACTTGAACCCGCGACCCCCGGCGTGACAGGCCGGTATTCTAACCAACTGAACTACCGCTCCACGTTTCCTGATTCGGGGGTTTCCGGGTGGGCACGCCCTGAATGCGGAGCGAATATTACGAGCGCTGCCTGCAGCCGTCAACCTTTTTTTCAGTAATTCGGACTGTTTGTCTGATTTTCATTCAAATTGGTCGGTTTCAGGCATTCCAGAGGGGCGACACACCCGCATCAGCGATCACTTTCAAACGTTCTTCGTGGGCCTGAATTTCATTTTCTGTCGCCTGAATTACTTTCAGATCCGGCTTATTGGTAACTGGCGTCCAGCCAGCCGTTCCCTGCGCCTGCTGTTGGGATTTCGTTTGCGTGGCCAGTTCCAGTTTGGTCTGGCCACCGGTCATCATCAGATAGACGTCGGCCAACAACTCAGCATCCAGCAATGCTCCGTGGAAGGTCCGGTTTGAGTTATCAATGCCAAATGCCCGGCACAGCGCGTCCAGGTTATTCTTCTGACCCGGCCGGCGTTCACGCGCCAGGCTCAGGGTATCCAGAATCCGACAATAATCGGTAGTGCGGCCGATACCTTTATTCAGTAATGCAAACTCGTGGTCCATAAAGCCCACGTCGAAGGCCGCATTATGAATAACCAGTTCAGCGCCATCAATAAACTTCAGAAAATCGTCAGCAATTTCAGCGAATACCGGTTTGTCCTGCAGAAACTCATTGGTAATGCCATGCACTTCAATAGCGCCCTGCTCAACAATCCGCATCGGATTGATATAGGTATGAAAAGTACTGCCAGTGGGCTTACGGCCAATCAGTTCCACCGCCCCGATTTCAATAATGCGATGCCCCTGTGCAGGGTCAAGGCCAGTGGTTTCGGTATCAAGTACAATCTGCCGCATAACTATCCTTATCACTATTCTTTGCTCAAACAGCTCTTTACTATTGGATTCGCTCTGGTCACTATACCGCATATCAAATAGCGACTGGCTGGTATTGGTTATTATGCAGCAGAAGACTGTACACATCTACACTGACGGCTCGTGTCTGGGCAACCCTGGCCCGGGTGGTTACGGTATCGTAATTGAGTATGGTGAACACCATAAAGAGCTGTGGCAGGGCTATCAGCTGACCACCAATAACCGCATGGAAATGTTAGCCGCCATCAAAGCGCTGGAGGCCTTGAAGCGGCCGTGTAAGGTGGTTTTGACTTCGGATAGCGATTATATGAGACAGGGTATCAAAACCTGGATCCACAACTGGAAGCGCAATGGCTGGCGCACCGCGGCCCGCAAACCGGTAAAAAACGCCGATTTATGGATGGCACTGGATGAAGCCCGGCAACGTCACGACGTAACCTGGGAGTGGGTCAAAGGTCACGCGGGCCACCCACAGAACGAACGCTGCGATGAATTAGCCCGCAAGGCCGCTGAGTCCAGCGATCTGTTACCAGACGAAGGCTATACGCCGCCCTGACCGGTCACCTGGGCGTATTTAGCCTGGTCCCAGGCTTCCATACCGCCGGCCACCGAAATAACCTTATCAAAACCCATGCGCTGCAACGACTCTGCTGCCAGCGCTGAACGTCCACCGCTGCGACAGATCAGATAGAGCGGTTCGGCCGCCAGTCGCGCTAAGCTGTCATCATAGCCGGCAACATCCGGATGCTGATGCAACTGCATTTCCAGCACGCCTCGCGGCATATTAACGGCACGGTGAATATGCCCCGCTGCATATTCTCCCGGTTCACGCACATCGATAACCCGCACGCCTTCGGCAGTTTTCCGGTTCAGTTCATGGACATCAATTTCTTTTACATTAGAGCGCGCCTGCGCACATAATTCGCTTGCTGATAACATCATGTCACTCCATTCGGTTTGCTAGTGGCAACGCATTGTTGACCCGGTGCTGCTGCTTTTTCCGGTAGCGCACCAGGGTCAGCGGGAACTGCCGCTTGCGGGCAACCATAAAATACATGCTGCCCAATTGCGGAATTGCTCGCGTCAGAGTGGCCAACCCCCGCTCCGGCGGCGTCAGTGATTCAATTAGCATGCCCGGCGCGAGGTAGCCCGTTTCTACAACTTCAAAGTTTAGCAGAGCCAGCCAATCAAGCACCCGTGCTCTGGTGAAATAACGGCCCCGCCACGGATAACGATCAGCCTGACCTGGCCAGAATCCCGTTAACAGGGCCGGGCTCAGGGGGTTGAAGCCGGCCAGTAGCAGATAGCCGTCGGCAATCAGGCTGCGGGCAACTTCCCGCAACACCTGGTGCGGATCCCGTTCGAATTCTAACTGGCCAATCATCAACACAGCGTCAATTGAAGCCTCGGCAAAAGGCAGGTACTCCGCTTCAGCATGAACGTCAACCTCGCCACCCGCTGCCACCGAAAATTGATGCTTGATGTGCAATTTGGGTAGTTCCAGCTGTGCTGACAACTGCCCCACGCGCGCCAGATGATAGCCGAACAGCTTACCGCAGTGCGGCGTCAGCACCTGCTCCACCTGCTGTTGCAGCCAGCGGCCATGGGGTAGTTGCTGCCAGCTCTGCGGAGCCTTTACAGACTTTTCACCCAACGCGGGTTTTAACATCATTGGCGTACACCTGTATACTGTGGTCAAACTGAGCAAATAACAGACGACTATTATGCATGTTACTGCGATACCTGCACTGGATGATAACTACATTTGGGCCATTCAGCCACAGGCGGATGGTGATGCGGTCATTGTTGACCCCGGCGACGCACAACCTGTACGTGACTGGCTGAAACAACAAGGCATTGGTCTTACGGCTATTCTGATTACCCATCATCACTGGGATCATACCGACGGCTTGTTACCGCTGCTGGAAGATTACCATGTTCCGGTCTACGGCCCTGCCAATCCGGATATCAAAGGTATTACGGAACCCTTAGGTCATAACAATAAAGTCACACCTGACGGCCTCAATGCGGCATTCAGAGTGCTGGCGACGCCGGGCCATACCCTGGATCACATCAGTTTTTACAGTCCCGGCTATCTGTTCTGCGGCGACACGCTCTTCTCGGCTGGCTGTGGCCGGATGTTCGAGGGTAAGGCGCAGCAGTTTTTTAACTCGCTGCAGTTATTTAGTGAACTTCCGGGCGATACACGCGTCTATTGTGCCCATGAATATACCAGCGCTAATCTGCGGTTTGCCCGGGCAGCGGAACCCGGCAACCAGAAGATCATAGATTATCAGCAGCAGGTATTGAACTGGCGGGCTGAGGGGAAGATCAGCTTACCCAGTACCATTGACCTCGAATTGCAGGTTAATCCGTTTTTGCGGGCTGAAACCGCGGACAAATTTGCCGAATTGCGAGAGTGGAAAGACCGTTTCTAATCTCGTACACTGCGCTCTGATAACTGAAACAACGAACAGTAGCTGAGCTACTGTTTTTGAGGACCCTGTTGCATGAATAAATGGTTACTTCTGGCACTTAGTGCGAGTTTACTCGGTGGCTGTCAGCTCACTTCGTCCCCTGAATCAGAAAATCCACCATCGGCAACAGTTACGGAACAACCACCTACCGAGGCAATCGCTTCGCCTGAGCCGGCATCTGAGCCCGCATTAGCGCCTGTCATGCTGCAGGAAATTGCCGAAGTTGAAATTCCGCCCCAGGCCGAAGCTGATGTCTGGCACCGGATCCGGCGGCAGCTCACCATGGAGGCTCCCGAAGTTCCGCGGCTGGTGAACCAGCGTAACTGGTATTTGCGCAACCCGGCCTATATGGAGCGCGTTGCCAAGCGCGCCGCCCCTTTCATGCACCTGATCGTTGAAGAGATCGAGCGCCGCGGCATGCCCCTTGAGCTGGCACTGCTGCCGATTGTTGAAAGCGCCTTTGATCCCTTTGCTTATTCCCATGGCCGCGCGGCCGGTATCTGGCAGTTTATCCCTGGTACCGCCCGTCATTACGGACTGGATATTAACTGGTGGTACGACGGCCGGCGCGATGTGCTGGCAGCAACCCACGCCGCCCTTGATTACCTCGATGCTTTGCAGCAGCGCTTTGACGGCGACTGGTCCCATGCGCTGGCGGCCTATAATTCAGGTGAAGGCCGGGTAGCCAATGCTATCCGTAAGAATAAGCGCGCCGGTAAACCCACGGATTTCTGGTCGCTGGACTTACCCCGCGAAACCAGAGCATATGTGCCTAAATTGCTTGCGCTGGCGGACATTCTTAAACACCACGACACCTATGCCTATACCTGGGTGCCGATCGCTAATGAGCCATATCTGGCGGTAGTCGAAGCGAGCAGCCAGATCGATCTGGCCAAAGCCGCCGAACAGGCGGGGCTGGATCTCGACACTCTGCACCATTTTAATTCCGGCTATAACCGCTGGGCAACTGATCCAGACGGCCCGCACCGGTTATTGCTTCCGCTCGAAAACGCCCGCTTGCTGCAAGAGTGGTTGGCTAGTGCCGATGCCAAAGAACTGGTGCGCTGGACCCGACATAAAGTTAAACCCGGTGAGAGCCTGTTAGTAATTGGTCGCAAATACCACACCACAGCGCAGGCCATTCAGCAGGCGAATAACCTGCGCAGCCATATTATCCGCGCCGGTGATTATTTACTGATCCCAGTAGCGACCCGCGACCTCAACGATTATAACCTGTCGGCCGAAAGCAGGCTGGCCAGCACACAGTCAAAAGAGCGGGGCGAATATAAAATCGAACATCAGGTGGTTAGTGGCGACACCCTGTGGGACATCAGTCGTCGCTATAGTGTTAACTTACGGGCCCTGGCGAAATGGAACGGTATGGCTCCAACCGACCCGCTGCGCCCGGGCAAACAGTTGGTGGTCTGGTTACCTGAAAAACAAAAACCTTCGGGAGTGGTGCGCAGCGTAAGCTATAAAGTACGCTCCGGTGATTCACTGGCACGCATCGCAAACCGTTTCAGTGTCACTATTGCAGATATTGAAAAGTGGAACCAGATTAGCCGCTCGAGCTATCTGCAGCCGGGTCAGCAGCTCAAATTACTGGTTGATGTGACCCGACTCAATTCTCAGAGTTGAGGTTTAGCGTAGTAATTCCTGCAAATCACCTTCGCTGAGCACTGGCACTCCCAGTTGCTCAGCCTTCGTTAATTTAGACCCTGCATTATCACCGGCAATAACGCCCGTTGTTTTAGCCGATACACTGCCGGAAACTTTGGCACCCCGTGCCTGCAGGGCCTGTTTGGCTTCATCGCGGGTCATTTGGGTGAGCGTCCCTGTTAGTACATAAGTATTGCCGGCCAAAGTTGCTTCACTGGCGGCCAGCTTTTCAACCGCAGGCCAGTTTACGCCCAGCTCTTGTAGCTCACGGATCACCTGCTGATTATGTTCTTCCCTGAAGAACTGATAAATATGGCTGGCGACCACCCCGCCGACATCCGACACTTCTTCAAGTTGCTCTGGCGAAGCCTGCATCAGGCTTTCGAGTCCGGCAAAATGCATCGCCAGATTAGCAGCGGTTGCTTCGCCCACCTCGCGAATGCCAAGGGCATATAAAAACCGCGCTAAGGTTGTTTCTTTACTGGCTACGATAGCGGCTACAATTTTTTCCGCTGACTTTTCGCCCATCCTCGGTAAGTGAGCCAACTCCCGTGCTTTCAAGCGGTATAAATCAGCTGGCGACTTTAGCCATTCGCGTTCCACCAATTGCTCAATCAGTTTGTCGCCAAGGCCGTCAATATCCATTGCTTTACGCGAGGCAAAATGCTTGAGGGCTTCTTTTCGCTGAGCGCCACAGATAAGCCCGCCGGTACAACGGGTGACCGCCTCGCCCTCAGCCCGCTCCACGTGGGAATCACAGACAGGACAGCGATCAGGGAAAATAATTTCGCTGGTTTCATCTGGCCGGCGTTCATGCAGCACCTGAACCACTTGCGGAATCACATCGCCGGCGCGCCGGATAGTCACGACATCACCAATACGGATGTCCAGCCGCTCAATTTCATCAGCGTTATGGAGGGTTGCGTTAGATACCGTCACCCCGCCAACCGCTACTGGCTCGAGCCGGGCTACCGGGGTTATAGCACCGGTGCGGCCAACCTGAAAGTCGACGCCCTTAATGGTAGTGATTTCTTCCTGGGCGGGGAATTTCCAGGCTATAGCCCAGCGCGGTGCCCGTGATACAAAGCCCAGGTCATTTTGCAGGGGAATCGAATCAACCTTGATAACCACGCCATCAATTTCATAGCGCAACGCGCTGCGACGCTTCAGAATGTCATCGTAGTAGGCCTTGCACGCACTACCGTCCGGTACGCGTTTAACTTCATCACTGATGGGCAAACCCCAGTTTTTCAGCTGGTGCAAACGCTCAAAGTGGCTATCAGCAAGCTTAATCTCGCTACTGACTACCCCCACCGAGTAAGCATAAAAGTGCAATGGCCGCTGGGCAGTAATCGCTGAATCCAGCTGGCGTAAGCTGCCGGCGGCGGCGTTACGGGGGTTAGCAAAAACCTTTTCATCCCGCGCCAGCGCCTGCTCGTTATAGCGCTCGAATGCCTGTACCGGCATAAAGACTTCACCGCGCACTTCCAGCCGTTCGGGATAATCGCCCTCAAGCTGTAACGTCAGATTGCGGATGGTGCGCACGTTGGCGGTAATATCTTCCCCGGTCTGGCCGTCGCCGCGCGTCGCGCCGCGCACCAGTACGCCATTTTCATACAACAGGCTCACCGCCGCGCCATCAAGCTTGGGTTCACAGCAGAAAGCGATTGCGCCGCTGCGATCGAGACGATCCTTGATCCGCTCAACAAAGCTGCTGAACTCATCTTCAGAAAAAGCGTTATCCAGCGATAACATGGGGGTTTCATGCTGGACCTGCTGAAATGCAGTAAGCGCCTTACTGCCTACTTTCTGGGTCGGAGACTCGCTACTGCGCAGGGCCGGATGTTCACTTTCGAGTTGCTGCAGCTCGCGGAACAGCCGATCATATTCGGCGTCAGGAACCGATGGCTCATCAAGTTCATAGTATTCGCGGTTATAACGGGATATCAGCGCGCGCAGTTCAGCCGCGCGCTCGGCTGCATTATTGTCAGTCATAATGATTAATGTCGAATCAGGCGTTTACGTTCAAATTCCCGAATGCGTTGATGAATGTGCTGCAACGCCTGACGGGTTAAAGGATTTCTTTGCTCATCAAGCACCTGGCCTTTATCAACTGCAGTTGCCAGTTTAACCGCTGCGTTATGCATCATGGTGAAGGCCTGGGTTGAGTTACCTTTAATCGGCAGCGCCAGAAACAGGGCCACGCCTTCAGTATGAAAGGCCTCAATATTGTCGATATCAAAGGTGCCGGGCTTAAACATGTTGGCCAGGCTGAACAGTACGGGGCCGTTGCCGGCTGTATCGACATGGCGGTGGAAAATATCAAAATCGCCGTATTTAAAGCCCAGTTCCGTCATCTGTTGCAGTAGCACCGCGCCCTGAATATCGCCCGTCACGTGCAGCGCAATCACTTCTTCCGGCTCTTCGGTCAGAATGGGCTCATCCTCATCGCGTTCCAGTGGTAAGTCCATGCTTTGTTGGGCTGGCTGGCTGACGGGTTCGGCCTTTTCGGGTTTTTCGGGCTTTGGCTGTTCGGCTTTTGCTGATTTTGCCGGAGGTTTTTGCTGTTGCTGAACAGGATCAGGTTCAGCACTGACAGATGGCAGTTCAACCTCTGCATCATCGCTGTTTGCCCGCATTTTAGTCGTATTGGCAGCTGGCGGCACACCTTCTTTTGCTTCGCCGGCCTGCGCCTTTTTGGAGACTATCCGCACCGGCCCGATGCCATCGCCATCGAAACTATCGGCGTCGGCCTGATGCCGTTTCTGCTCAATCGTGCTCATCCGCTCACGTTGTTTCTGTTCATTACGGCGGATAGTCCACATCCCGTGGGCGACAATAGCAATAATCAGCAATAATCCAATTATACTGAAAACAATTTGCATCATGGTCATGTCTTGTAACTATCCTCTTACTCAGGACGCTTCGGTGAGAGCCACCGCTTCGTCGATATCCACCGCGACCAGTCGTGATACGCCTGCTTCCTGCATAGTCACTCCAGCCAGATGCGATGCCATTTCCATTGCCACTTTATTGTGGCTGATATAAATAAACTGGACTGTCGCTGACATTTCTTCCACCAGCCGACAGAAGCGACCGACATTGGCATCATCAAGGGGCGCGTCAACTTCGTCAAGTAAACAAAACGGCGCCGGGTTTAACCGAAATATAGCAAACACCAATGATAAAGCCGTCAGCGCTTTTTCACCACCGGAAAGCAGATGAATTGTGCTATTTTTCTTGCCCGGCGGCCTGGCCATAATAGTAACACCCGTTTCCAGTAAATCGGCATCGGTTAAATCCAGATAGGCGCTGCCGCCGCCGAATACTTTCGGAAATAATTCCTGTAGCCCCAGATTGACCGCGTCAAAGGTTGCCTTAAAGCGTTGCCGGGTTTCTTTATCAATCTTTCTGATAGCCGTTTCCAGGGTTTCCAGCGACGCCACTAAGTCTTCATGTTGCTGGTCAAGATAGCTTTTGCGTTCTGCCAGGGTTTCCGCCTCTTCAATCGCCGCCAGGTTAATGGCACCCAGACGCTGTATTGCCGTCTGCAGCCGCTCCAGCTTAGTTTGCCAGGCCTTCTCTTCAGCTTCTTCCGGCAATTGTTCGAGCACCGGCTTAATTGGTTGCCGCATGTCCTGCAGCACCGCCAGCACATTGCGGCTGCGCTCCTGTAACGCCGCCATTTCCAGTTGTGAGCTTTGCAACTTAGCGCGCGCTTTCTCAATCTGACTTTCTACGCCCTGCACGCCGGTACTGAGTTCACGCAATTGTGCTTCAAGTTCACTCACCTGATTAGCGCGCTGGCGGCGCGTTTCGTCAGCTTGCTCACGCTGTTGCAGTAATTCTTCCAGTTGCAGCGCCAGCACTTCAAGTTCTTCATGTTGGCTGGCGTCGGGCTTACTCAATAAGCTGAGCTGCTCCTGGGCCTGCTCGCGCTGCTGGCCGACCCGCTGTAATAAGGTATTTATATGCTGCAGCTGAGTTTCAATCTGCTGCTGCTGCATGCTTAGCTGCTGCAATCGCTGCTGCCGTTGTTGCATCGCATCGCGCAGTTGCTGCCGTTGTTCCTGTAATTGGGTGCGGCGCTGCTGCCAGTCGCCGTCATCATCGGTAACCGTGCTTTGCTCAGCCAGAATCTCAGCTTGCGCGGCCAGTTCCTCTTGTTCCAGCGCGACCGTTTCCAACTGCTCGCGAAGCAGCTCCTGACGTTCGCTGTTCTGCGCTATTTTTTCCGCGAAACTTCGCTGCTGCTGTTGCTGCCAGTTACTCTTCTCGGCCAACGCGGCTACTTCGGCCTGCACCTGGCTGTGCGCCTCACGCTGCGTTTGCAACTGTTGCAGTAACTGCGTCAGCGCCAGCTTGTTGCGTTCCAGCTCGCTGTTGACGTCCTGCAGCTGCATCGTAAATGCGTCCAGTTGCTGCACCAGCTCATCAAGCTCAGCCTGCTGCAGTAACTGACTATCCGTGGCCGCAATCCGGGCAGCCTGATATCCCGCAGCGGACCAGATCTGACCGGTCGGGCTCAGCACCGTAGGCCAGGCACCGGATTGTCGGAGCACTTCTGCCTCGGCGGCATCCCGCGCCAGACCGATCTGCTGCAACCACGGCCAGCGCTGTAAGGCACCGTCAAGCTCGCTTGCCAACGAACCCGCTTTGGCTGATTCTTCGCTTAACACCACTAGCCGGACACCAAGCTGGGTTGGCCAGTGCGGCGGCAGTGTTTCAACCACCCAGGCATCGAGCCAGGGCGCCACCAGCTGTTCGGCGGCCAGCTGCCACTGGCTGTTGACCTCCAGCATGCCGCGCACCTGCCCTAGCATGGGGACACCCTGTTGCTGCAGCCACTCGCCGACCGCTGCCGGCCAGTCATCGCTCTGCGCGGCCGCCAATAAATGTTGCAGTGAGCTCTGCCGGCCAAGGGCTTGCTGATGCTGCTGCTGAATTTGCTCACGCTGCGCCTGCAGTGATTCCCGCTGCTGTTCCAGATGCTGTTGCTGGCGCATCTGCTCTGCAATGGCCTCAGCCAGTTCATCACGCACAGTGGTTTTGGCAGTTACTTCATCGGTTACTGACGGGTCAGCGGCTTGCGCCAGCTCGCGCTCAAGCTCAGTTCGTTGTTGATCAAGCTCCGCCAGATCATCCTGCAGCCGCTGCAACTGATGTCCGGCCCGTTCACCGGCCAGGCGAATCTGCTGTTCCTGTTCACGCTCACGCTGCTGGCGGTCCAGATGGTTCTGATAGTCATCCTGCCACTGCATCCAGGCGCCTTCATGAGCCTCAAAACGCTCAGCGGCCAGCTGATAATCCTGTTCTGCGACCTCCAGTTCTGGCTGCAACTGCTGTTGCTGTACCTGCAGCTCTACCTGTTGTTGCTGGTCATCTTCTCTGGTTTCATCCAGCTGACTCAGCTCGTGGCTGAGCTGTTGCCGGCGTTGCTCACGTTGCTGCAGTTGATTACGCTCGGCCTGCAACTGGTGCTCGGTGCGGGTAATTTCGTTGCCCAACTGGTAATAAGCTTGCTGTATTTCATCAAGCTGCTGTTTAGCATCCGCCACCTGCTCGCGTAGTTCGTTGGTACCGCGCTCGCTACCGCGTTGCTCTGCCAGCCAGCGCTCCAGTTCAGTCTCTTGCTGCTGGATGGTCGTGCGGATGCGCTCGGCCTGGTTTTCAAGTTGCAGCCAACGTAAAGCCTGCAATTCGGCCTTAACTTTGCGCTCCTGGGCCTTTAATTCTTTGTAGCGCCGCGCGGCAGCAGCCTGACGCTGTAATTTGTCCAACTGGGCGCCCAGCTCGTCACGAACATCGGTCAGCCGATCGAGGTTATCGCGGGTATGCTTGATGCGGTTTTCCGTTTCCCGACGGCGTTCTTTATATTTGGATATCCCCGCCGCTTCCTCCAGAAATACCCGCAGTTCCTGCGGCTTGGATTCAATCAATCGGGAAATCATGCCCTGCTCGATAATGGCATAGCTACGCGGGCCTAATCCGGTGCCCAAAAATAAATCGGTAATGTCACGCCGGCGGCATTTACTGTTATTCAGATAATAGTTTGACTGCCCATCGCGGGTGACTACTCGCTTCACCGCGATTTCTGCATAGCTGGCGTATTCACCCTGAATGCGCCCATCAGTGTTATCAAACACCAACTCAACACTGGCCTGAGAAACCGGCTTGCGGGCTGTTGATCCGTTAAAGATAACGTCCGTCATGGCGTCGCCACGCAGGTTCTTAGCCGAGCTTTCACCCAGCACCCAGCGGACCGCGTCAATCACATTGGATTTGCCGCAACCGTTCGGCCCCACTACGCAGGTCATCTGGTGGGGAAAAGGGACCTTGGTGGGATCAACAAAGGATTTGAAACCGACCAGTTTTATATGCTTGAGCCGCATCGAGTTATTATCGTTATCTGTATGGTTCGTAGATGGCAGTTACCTGACCGACATTAGCAGATATTAATGTATTTTGTAATATCCGAACAGATTCATGCATGCTTACAAAATGCTGAATTTTAATCGCTAAATCCTCTGTATAATGACAGTAAGAACCAGCTTTACCGAAAAAAAATTAAGGATAACTCAGCATGAGCCAAGCGACACCTGGTGATTTTGGCGGCAGCTATGTCGCCCGCGGATTCGAACTGGCCTTTCAGAAAGGCGTGCGCCGTTACGTACTCATTCCCTTGAGCATTAATATTATGCTATTCAGCATCGCAATTTATGCCATCTTTCACTACACCGGCATCTGGGTCGCCGATTTAATTGAGTGGTTGCCCGGCTGGCTGGAATGGCTCGAATTTATCCTCTGGCCGCTAATTGTTATCGCGGTCTTGCTGATATTTGGCCTGCTATTTACCAGTGTTGCTAATATTATCGCCTCGCCTTTTAACAGCCTGCTGGCTGAAAAAGTGGAGTACCGGCTGACCGGCGTGAAACCGCTGGATGGCGGTATTAAGGGCATGATTAAAGATATTCCCCGCACCATCGGTCGTGAATTTCAGAAAATCCTCTATTTTATTCCGCGCGCTATCGGCTACGGTCTGCTGCTGTTATTTGTACCCGTCGTCGGACAGCTGCTATGGTTCTTATTCGGTGGTTGGATGATGACAATACAGTATGCCGACTATGCTTTTGATAACCACAAGGTGCCGTTTGACCGTATGCGTTATCAACTGCGCCAGAACCGCGGCCTGAGCTTATCATTTGGCGTAATAGTTGCGCTGCTCGCGTCTGTTCCGATCGTTAATCTGGTGATGATACCGGTTGCGGTATGTGGCGCGACCGCAATGTATGTGGACCATTTACGGGAGGCTGAATGATTCGGTTATTTGAAATCAAAGACGGCAAAATCTGTGAAATTTGTAAGGCTGAAGGTGAACACAATTTTTCGCTTGAAACCTTACAGGCGGCTGACTGGATCGACGCTCTGGAGCCCGACGACAAGGAGCGTGAGCAACTCAGTTCATTGCTTAGTATTGATTTACCGGAATCCGATGAGATAGAGGAAATTGAGGCCTCTGCCCGCTGTTTCGTCGACCAGGCCGGTATCCATGTTCACTCACTATTCTTAGCGATCTCCGAAGGACGTCACCATACAGTTACTGTAGCGACCATTTTGCAGGCTGACCGGCTGATCACCATTCGCGAGAGCGACATCGCAGATTTCCGCCTGTTGCGGATGCGGGCCCGCCAAAAACAGGTTATCTGTAACGCTCCGGATACCCTGCTGGTCACCATCCTGGATCAGAAAATCGAAAACCATGCCGACACCCTTGAAGATATTCACCGGCAACTGGAAGATGTCAGCCATTTGGTGCTTGAAGATGAGTGTGCCGACCTCGAAGATGCCATCAGCAAGCTGGCTAAGCTTGAAGACAGTAACGGTAAAATCCGGCTGTGCCTGATGGACACTCAGCGTGATATATCCTTTTTGCTCAAGCAATTTAAAGACCGCCCGGAATTAACCGAGGCTCTGCGCGAAGTGATGCGCGATCTGGACACCCTGATGAGCCATACCACCTTCCTGTTCGACAAGATAAACTTCCTGATGGATTCCACCCAGGGCTTTATCAATATTGAGCAGAACCAGATCATTAAAACTTTCTCGATCGCTGCGGTGGTGTTTTTACCCCCGACTCTGGTCGCCAGCATTTACGGTATGAACTTTGATTTTATGCCTGAGCTCGACTGGTCGCTGGGCTATCCGTGGGCGCTGCTGCTGATGGTTGCCTCTGGCTTTGCGCCCTATTGGCTGTTTAAACGCAAAGGCTGGCTGTAACGCTCAACTACTTCAGCACGGGTTGAAAAAATAGCGTAGAATAGCGCCCGTTTCGTTATTCCTAAGCAGAGAAGTTTTTTACATGACCGTGAATCAATACAACCCAGGCCAGCCAGCAGCACCGGCGGCCCCATCCTCCGCGACAATGGATCCGTCAGCAAACCAGCGCCGAATTGGATTTGTTAGCCTGGGTTGCCCAAAAAACCTGGTCGATTCGGAGCGGATCTTAACCCAGCTGCGAACCGAAGGTTACGACATCGTCAACAGTTACGACAATGCCGATATGGTTATCGTAAACACTTGCGGCTTTATCGACAGCGCCGTGCAGGAGTCACTGGACGCCATTGGCGAAGCCTTGCATGAAAACGGCAAAGTGATCGTGACGGGTTGTCTTGGCGCCAAAGATGACGAGATCCGTGAAGTGCACCCGAATGTGCTGGCGATTACCGGCCCTCACGCCTATGAAGAAGTGATGGGGCACGTGCACAAGTATGTGCCACAGCCACAACATATCCCGTTTGAAAATCTGGTACCCGACACCGGTGTTAAACTGACGCCGCGCCATTATGCCTATCTGAAAATATCCGAAGGCTGTAATCACCGCTGTACTTTCTGCATCATCCCGTCCATGCGTGGTGATTTGGTCAGCCGTCCAGTCGGTAGCGTACTTGATGAAGCCAAACGCCTGGCCAACGCCGGCGTCAAAGAGCTGTTGGTTATCTCACAGGATACCAGCGCCTACGGTGTTGATGTAAAACACAAAACAGGTTTCTGGGACGGCCAGCCGGTCAAAACCCGCATGCTTGAACTGTGCGCGGCACTGGGCGAATTAGGCGTCTGGGTTCGTTTGCATTATGTGTATCCGTATCCGTCAGTTGATGAAGTCATCCCACTGATGGCCGCGGGTAAGATCCTGCCGTATCTGGATATCCCGCTGCAGCACGCCAATAAGCGTATTCTGAAGCTGATGAAACGTCCGGGCTCTGCTGAGCGTACTCTTGAGCGCATCCAGAACTGGCGGAAGATTTGCCCGGATCTCACCATCCGCAGCACCTTTATTGTTGGCTTCCCGGGCGAGACTGAAGAAGAGTTTGAAGAACTGCTACAGTTTTTGCGTGAGGCCCGCCTGGATCGCGTTGGTTGCTTCACCTACTCCGATGTAGAAGGTGCTAAAGCCAACGAATTACCTGATCCTGTGCCTGAGGAAATCAAGCAGGAACGCTATGAGCGCTTCATGCAACTGCAGCAGGAAATCAGTGCCGAGCGGCTGCAGCAGAAAATCGGCCGCACCATGACGGTGTTGATCGATGAAGTTGACGAGGAAGGCGCGATTGGCCGTAGTTCAGCTGATGCACCGGAAATCGATGGTCTGGTTTATCTGAACGGTGAAACCGGCCTGCAGCCTGGTCAGTTTGTTGAAGTGCGCATTGAACACGCTGATGAATATGACCTCTGGGGTACGCTGGCCGGTTAACCGGCCAGAGCTTTACTTAGTCCGCGCTGTCATCCTCATCATCGGCCTGCTGTAACAACTGCTGGTCGATTTTTTTCGAACTCTGCACCCCAAGCTTACGGAAATTCTCAACCCGGCCGACCAGGTTGCCGCGGCCGGTAGAGAGTTTATTCATCGCACCGTCGTAGTTCTTGCGGGCGGTATCAAGGGCATTGCCTACCCGCTGTAAGTCTTCAGTGAAATTGACAAACTTGTCATAAAGCTTGGTCGCATCACTGGCGATACGCTGGGCATTCTGATTCTGATATTCATACTGCCAGATATTATTCACGGTACGCAGCGCCACCAGCAGGTTGGTCGGGCTCACCAGCATAATATTGTTATCCAGCGCCAGCCGGATTAATTCCGGATCACGATCAACCGCCAGCAAGAAGGCCGGTTCGATAGGGATAAACATTAGTACGTAGTCCAGCGTCCGGACACTATCGAGCTGCTGATAGTTCTTCTTGCCCAGGCCTTTAATATGATTGCGCAGCGATGTGACATGCTCATTCAGGGCGCTGTGGCGATCGTTATCATCGTCACTGTTGAAGTAGCGCTCATAAGCCACCAGTGACACCTTGGAATCGATGACCACGTCTTTGTCGTTGGGCAGGTGCACGATCACGTCGGGCTTAAACGATTTACCTTCTTCATCGCGGTGATGGCTCTGGGTTTCATACTCATTGCCCTCACGCAGACCGGACTGCTTCAGGATCCGCTCCAGTACAACTTCACCCCAGTTACCCTGAGTTTTGGTGTCGCCTTTGAGGGCCCGGGTCAGCGCTTCCGCTTCAGCGGCCATCTGTTTATTGAGTTCTTTAAGGCTGGATAACTCAGTACTCAACGACGCCCGCTGTTTGGTTTCTTCAGTATATTGCTGATCAACCTGCTTCTTGAAGGCATCCAGCTGTTGCCGGAACGGCGCCAGCGTGGTTTCCAGCGTCTGCTTGCTGCTGTCCTGCAGGCGCTGGGACTTTTGCTCAAAGATATGCTGCGCCAGCCGCTCGAATTCTTTCTTCAGGCGCTCTTCGCTCGCTTCCAGCAACTTCTGCTTTTCATCAGCGTGCTTGAGGCTTTCTTCCAGCCGTACCCGCGAGCCCTGCAATTCGGCCTGCAATTCGCCACGCTGCTGCAACACCTGCTGATAATTCTGTTCCGTCAGCAGTAGCCGCTGCTCCAGCTGTTGCGTCTGGCTGAGCAATGCCTTGCGCGGCGCGCTGGCAATAACATAGCCGAGCAGCATGCCAATCCCAAGGATTAGCCCGGCACCGGTTATCAGTTGCCACAGTTCAATTTCAAGCATCAGCAGTTTCCAGTTTCAGGCGCCAGATAGCCGGGCCTGTTTCATGAGCGTTTTCACCCGTGCTGTCTACCGCAACGGTAACGGGCATGTCTTCCACTTCAAATTCGTAAATAGCTTCCATTCCCAGATCTTCGAAGGCAACGACCCGCGCTTTCTTGATTGCTTTAGCAACCAGGTAAGCCGCGCCGCCAACCGCCATCAGATACACCGCTTTATGCTGTCTGATGCTTTCGACCGTGGCCGGGCCCCGCTCCGCTTTACCAATCATGCCCAGAATACCGGTTTTATCCAGCATCATATCGGTAAATTTATCCATCCGCGTAGCGGTAGTCGGGCCTGCCGGACCAACAACTTCATCGCCTACCGGATCAACCGGGCCCACGTAGTAGATAAATTTATTGGTGAAATCCACCGGTAATGGCTCACCGCGATCCAGCATGTCTTTAATACGCTTATGGGCCGCATCACGGCCGGTCAGTAATTTTCCTGACAGTAGCACGGTTTCGCCGGTTTTCCAGCTTTCGATATCAGCCTGGGTGACTTCATCAAGATTCACCCGCCGCGCGTCATCACCCAGCTCAAAGGTAATATCCGGCCAGTCTTCCAGTTTTGGCGGCTGCAGATCAGCAGGGCCCGAGCCATCCAGCACAAAATGCGCATGCCGGGTTGCGGCACAGTTCGGGATCAGCGTCACCGGCTTGGAGGCCGCATGGGTCGGCACCGATTTAATCTTCACGTCCATCACTGTGGTCACGCCGCCCAGCCCCTGGGCACCAATGCCGAGCTTGTTCACCCGCTCGTAAATTTCCAGCCGTAGCTCTTCTTCCGCATTTTGCGGGCCGCGGTCAAGCAGTTCCTGGATGTCCACGGGATCCATCAGGGATTCTTTTGCCAGTACCGCTGATTTCTCAGCAGTGCCGCCAATGCCCAGGCCAATCATGCCCGGCGGACACCAGCCAGCGCCAAGTTTTGGCATGGTTTCAACAACCCAGTCGGCAATCGAGTCGCTCGGGTTCAGCATCACCATCTTGGATTTATTTTCCGAACCACCGCCCTTGGCAGCAATCATGACTTCAACGTTGTCACCCGGCACCATATCAATATGAACAACCGCCGGGGTATTGTCACCCGTGTTTTTGCGCGAGCCCGCAGGATCGGCAACGATCGAGGCCCTCAGCGGGTTTTCCGGATTCAGATAAGCACGACGGGTGCCTTCATCAACCATCTGCTGCACCGTCATATCGGTTTTATCCCACTGTACGCCCATGCCCACTTTGACGAAGCAGGTGACAATACCGGTATCCTGGCAGATTGGCCGGTGTCCCTGAGCAGACATGCGCGAATTGGTCAGCACCTGTGCGATGGCATTTTTGGCCGCTTCGCTTTGCTCTCTGTGGTAAGCCTGTTCCAGCGCCTGCACAAAATCGAGGGGGTGATAATAGGATATGTACTGGAGAGAATCTTCGATACTGTCGATGAAATCCGCCTGCCGGATCAATGCCATGAGAACCTCGGGTAACCTGAATCAAAAAGTGCGCGTATGATACCGTTTTGCATCGCCCCTGACCAGATATGGTATGCTTTAGGTCTTGATAGCTAAAAGGATTATCCGTGTCGTTAACCGCTGTCGTTTTGCCATTAACTGCGCGTCTGGCCACTTTGTTCGCCCGCTGCGCAGCCGAACCCGGCGCTCTGCTGCTGGATAGTTGTGATGATCATGCCGGTGAATATGATTTTATTTTTCGCCAGCCGGTAGCGATGCTCACAGATACCGCGCGGTGGCCGCAACAGCTTGCCCGAGCAATGGAGCAGGTTCCGGCCTATGACGGTCCGGCCGATCTGCCATTTCAGGGCGGGCTCGCTGGCGCCTTCAGCTACGATGCCGGGCGGGCACTGGAAGATCTTCCCGAATTAGCCAGGGCCGATATTCCGCTGCCCGAGCTGGCCGTAGGCATTTATACCCAGGCACTGATTCAGCGTCGCTCAGACCGGACCACCTGGTTGCTCGCGCCACAGCACCACATTGATGAACTACAGGCCTTCTGGTTGGCTGAAGCTGAAGCTTCGAGCGCCGGCGAATTCCTGCTAACTTCAGTCTGGCAAAGCAATTTATCAGCCACTGATTACGCTGACAGGTTTCAGAAAATACAGGATTATTTGCTGGCCGGAGACTGCTACCAGATCAATCTGGCGCAGCGCTTTACCGCTGAGTTCAGCGGCGACCCCTGGCAGGCCTACCTGCGGTTGCGTGAACGCAACAATGCGCCCTTCTCGGGCTTCATGCGGCTGGAGGATGGTGCCATTATGTCGCACTCTCCCGAGCGATTTCTGGCGGTGGATCCGCACGGCAAGGTTGAAACCAAGCCGATTAAGGGTACCCGCCCACGCCATGACGATCCCGAGCGCGATCAGCAACTGGCGCAGGAACTGGCCACCTCTGAAAAAGATCGCGCTGAAAACGTCATGATTGTTGATTTACTGCGCAATGACCTCAGCCGGCTCTGTCTGCCCGGCAGTGTGAAAGTACCCAGATTATTTGCCGTGGAGACCTACCCCGCCGTGCATCATTTAGTCAGCACCGTAATCGGTCAGCTTGCCGATTCGAATCAGGCTGTGGAGCTTCTTGCTGCCTGTTTCCCGGGCGGTTCTATTACCGGCGCCCCAAAAATCCGAGCCATGGAGATTATTGAAGAACTTGAACCCCACCGGCGCAGCTTTTACTGCGGCAGCCTGGGTTACTTTTCTCAGCACGGGCAGGCAGATACCAATATAGCCATCCGGACCCTGGTGGCGGCACAAAATCAAATATACTGCTGGGCCGGTGGCGGCATAGTCGCCGACTCAGAGTGCGCGGACGAATACCAGGAAACGCTTGATAAGGTAGCCCGGATTTTGCCAGTGCTGGCGGAGCACTAACCATGACCCGTGACGAGTTTTTACATCGCTTTTTTCTGCATAACGCTCCGGTGGTAAAACGCCCGGCACCAAAGCGCCTGCGCCCTGCTGCCGTGTTGATTGCGCTGTGGGAGCGCGATGGCGAACTCCATGTTATTCTTACGCTGCGCGCGGCGAAGCTCCGCCATCATGCCAATCAGATTAGCTTTCCCGGCGGTCGCCAGGAGCCCGCTGATAAAAACCTTTACCAAACAGCACTGCGCGAAGCCCATGAAGAAATCGGCCTGGATCCGGCCGATGTTCAGTTGGTGGGTCAGTTACAGGATTACCCTGTAATAAGTAATTTTATGGTGCGGCCCTATGTAGCGCTGGTTAACCCCAGCACGCCGCTGGTGCCGCAGGAGCGGGAAGTTGCCGAGATATTTACCGTGCCGATGCACCACGTCATGCAGCAGCGCGAACATTTTGTCTACCGGCTACAGCGTTTTCTGTACGATCAGGTATACTTTATACCGTACCAGCACCGCAACATCTGGGGCGCCACCGCAGGAATCCTGCGTGAATTAGCCGATCATCTCTATCCCGAGCACCGCCCGCTGTTCCGGTCACTAAACTAAAGAGGAATTATGATTAGCGTTTTTGATCTCTACAAAGTAGGTATTGGCCCATCCAGCTCACATACGGTGGGCCCGATGCGTGCGGCCTATGATTTTCTGCAAGCCGCAGAGAAAGAAGTCGGGCTTGATAAGGCTGACAGCCTGATAGTCGAGCTATTCGGCTCGCTTGGCCAGACCGGCAAAGGCCATGGCACCGGTAAGGCTGTTATTCTTGGCCTGGCAGGTGAAAAGCCGGAGTCTGTCGATACCACCAAAGTGGACGACTTCCTGAAAGAAGTCGACAGCACCCAGAAGCTCGCCTTACTGGGCAAGCACGAAATAGACTTCCCGCGTGAAGGCGCAATCGTATTCCACCGCCGCAAGACCAAGCCGCGGCACGCCAACGCCATGGAACTGCGTCTCTACAGCGGCGATGAAGTAATCTATAAAGATCTTTATTACTCCATCGGTGGTGGTTTCATCGTGCGCGACGCGGACTTTGAAGAAAGCCTGGAAGAAGCCATTGAGCAGTCCAGTAAGCCCATTCCCTACCCGTTTGACAGCGCTGCCGACCTGTTGACTCACTGTTCGGAACATGGCATGCGCATCAGCTCGCTGATGCTGGCCAATGAAAAGGTGTTCCGCAGTGAAGAAGAAATCCGCGAACGCCTGATGCATTTGTGGAAAACCATGGACGAGTGTATTGCCCGCGGGATCCGCACCGAAGGCATACTGCCGGGCGGCCTGAAAGTGCGTCGCCGCGCCCCCGGGCTCTATCAGCGCCTGAAGAACGAGCGCTCTACTGACCCTATGCAGGCGATGGACTGGGTGGATCTGTTCGCCCTGGCAGTTAACGAAGAAAATGCCGCTGGCGGTCGCGTGGTCACCGCGCCCACTAACGGCGCAGCAGGTATTATTCCGGCGGTGATGAAGTACGCCGACAAATATATTGAACCGCTGGATGAAGAAACCGTCGTGCGGTTTCTGCTTACCTCGGCAGCAATCGGCATTTTGTATAAGAAAAACGCCTCGATCTCCGGTGCCGAAGTGGGCTGCCAGGGCGAGGTGGGCGTTGCCTGCTCGATGGCAGCCGGCGCCCTCGCTGAGTTAATGGGTGGAAGCGTCAGTAACGTTGAAAACGCCGCTGAAATTGGCATGGAACACAACCTGGGCCTGACCTGTGACCCGGTTGGCGGGCTGGTTCAGGTGCCCTGCATTGAGCGTAATGCCATGGGCGCGATCAAAGCCATCAACGCAGCGCGATTAGCCCTGCGCGGTAGCGGCGATCATAAGGTGTCACTGGATAAGGTCATTAAAACCATGTGGGACACCGGCAACGATATGAAGACCAAATATAAAGAGACCGCCCGCGGCGGGCTGGCGGTTAACATTATCGAATGCTGACAAACCGGCAGGAGCTGTCGTGGGAAGCGTAATTACATCACCACCCGGTTCCTGCCGTCACGTTTGCCTTTGTAAAGCATGTCGGCCGCGCGTGTTATCAGGGCGTCAAGGTCATCCTCTTTGGTTTGCGCTACGGCTTGCGCATCTCCCGGGCTGGTATACGGCCACGCCACCACAAATTCTTCCCCACCAAAGCGCCCTATTACATCTTTAGGCCGCAGGGACTGCGCACAAACCTCAGCTATTCGGGTCAGAATTGTAACTACCCCGTAAAAATAATACAGCGCACCCGAGAGGATTCGAACCTCTGACCTCTGCCTCCGGAGG
>NZ_JAWVYM010000016.1:0-50021 GCF_033722695.1 Pseudidiomarina sp.
AACCACCTGATCCATTCCGAACTCAGTAGTGAAACGCTTCAGCGCCGATGGTAGTGTGGGGTCTCCCCATGTGAGAGTAGGACACCGCCAGGCTTCAAATAACGAAAGCCCCTGTCAGATGACAGGGGCTTTTTTTATGTCTGAAAGCTTTATCTATCTCTCAATGGTATAGAAGATGTCACCACCCTGGCTTTCACTACTGGTGGCTGATTCAATAATCAGATGCTCAGTTAACTTATAACGAATGAAGAACGTATTGGTATCCTGAAATATCCCCATGCCATATTTCACATATAGTTTAGGCGACAGATACTTGCCAATATAAAAAGAAGTCTCCCGGGGATCGCTGGTGGAATCCAGACCAAACTCATCCAGGCCAAAGGCTTCCTGTACCGAACCGCCGATGGCATCAGTCCCGCGAGAACCCAACATTAACAGTGCTTGTAGCTGTAAATCCGGATCAGGAGCCCCGGAACCTGAACCGCGCCCCAAGATCAGGTAAGAAAGAATTTCAGATTCAGGTAGTGCCGGATTCGAAAAGAGTCGGAAGTCCGGAGCTAATAAGGTACCGCCTATCTGAGCACCTACGGTGACTTCATTAGCTGACCCGACGCCGGAAGAAGTTCGGGCTACCCGCAGGTCTAGGCCAGGATTATCAAGCGTGCCGCCATTATAAATAAGTACACCGCGGTCGATAGTCAGACTTTGCCCATAAATAGTGTATTCGCCGTCCACAACTTTAATACTGCCCGTTACTGTCATCGCTCTTTGCGGTTGTTCAGATACCCGAAGGCTGCCCGTGACCTTGCCGGTAAAGCCATAGGCCTCCACTAAGATATCGTCTCCGAGACTGATCCGTACCGTCGCATGAACCGGATAAATAGCGTCGTCAGTAAGTATTACAGGTTCACCATTGCTCACAACTTGCACATCATCTGAGCGGCTAACCAGCTGGTCACCAAGGTCCGGCTGGTCGATTCTCGCATAAGGAATATGAACCGAGCCCTCCACATTAATTTGTTGGTTCCTTACCTTAATACTAAGATCCGGATTTACGTCGACCCGCGCTGAGGGCAGCTGTACAGCACGGAAATCCTCGCCTTTCACCTGCAGCTCAAGCACCCGGTTTAATGGCTCAATAAAACCATCAATGGTTATCCAGCCATCGCCGGAGCGCGCCTGGCCGGTGATCTCCAGCTGCTCAGCGTTCTGGGCGCGATCAATAGCAGCTATCTTGACGTTAGTTAATAGCAGCCCACTTTGCGCGAAACCAATTTCATCCGCAGCAAGTTCCAGTGAGCCCTGTACTTGCGGCTGGTGTAATGTTCCACTTACCCGGACAGTCCCTATAGCCGTAGCGCCCTCATAACGTAGATCCGGAAGAACCCACTGCAGTAACGTCAGATCATTAAGCGAAAGATCTAAAGAGCCTTCAAGCTGCTGGGTCGTGGTCAGATTATGGAGGCTAAAGTCGCCATAGGCGCTGCCCAGATCGTCGTCCAGCTTCGCCAAAGCAGTAGCAGTCACCAGTTCGCTGCTGCCGTCCCATAGTAACTCCCAGAACGACAGACGGCTGCTGAGCTCCTCGTCTAAAGCAACAAATACCGTATTTTCGCTATATAAGCGTCCACTGGTGGAGTGAATCTGCATTGAATCCGGAACTATGCGGGTCGTACTTCTCAGCTGCAACGTACCCGTTACCCGCTCCGCGGCCGCTTCAGTCCGGAGCCGGTTAAGCAATTGCAATGGTAAGCGTTCGCCAGCGACTGCGACTTCCAGCAAGTCTTCTTGTGGCTGGGCGTTAATGCAAATTTCAGCGGGGTTCTGTTGGCCTTGATAGAGACACAAGTCCGCAACGGTAAGCTGGCTTAGCGGACTGCGTGTATCCAGCCGGATGGTCGCGGGTTGCTGGTTGCTCCAGCGTCCCAGCTCGGCTGTATTAAGATCAAGCGTATTTATTTCGATGGCCAGCTTTTCTTGGTAATGACCACTTATGCGTCCTTTTAATGTCGCGCTGGTTTCGATCATCGTATCGCCCAGCCATTGCGACAAATCAGGCACGGACAGTTCAATGTCGAGAGCGTCCTGACTGCTGATAACGCCATTAGCGATAAGCCGGGTCTCA
The DNA here is from genome assembly GCF_033722695.1 of Pseudidiomarina sp. Classification (GTDB taxonomy): domain Bacteria; phylum Pseudomonadota; class Gammaproteobacteria; order Enterobacterales; family Alteromonadaceae; genus Pseudidiomarina. The sequence goes on from NZ_JAWVYM010000016.1 coordinate 2,126, forward strand.
CCGGAGATCAGCCGCAACCCATCAGCGGTAATTTTGCCGTTGGCAATCGCTATCCGGCCTTCGGCTGAAATCGGATAACCTCCGTCAGCGGCAGGAATAGTGGTATTAGCTTCATCAATATCCAGGGTTAGTGCTAAGCCATTTTTCCAGTCAATTTCACTGCTGGCTTTTACGTTAAAGTCCTTATGGGTTGCCTCAAGGGCCGCGAGGTTAAGTGACGTGGTACTGCCGTTACCGGTCAGGCGCACGGCAATGGGATTATCGTCAAGCGCCAGTACACCACCCTGCAGCTGCAGCTGATAGCTGTCAATTCGGCCGCTCACGTTACCATCCACTGCTGTTAGCTGCAGTTGCCGCTCATTGGTCCGATAGGGCAGTTGCAGGTCATTCGCATTGGCGGACAATTCGAACCGAGTCTGCTCGGGAGCCTCCGCCAACATAAGGTAATTGCTAATGCGCCCACTGAGTTCAATGGAACCCCCGGCAGGGCTCACCGGAGCTAATCTGAACTGGCGTAGCTCTACCTGGTTCTGGTTAAGATCTAAAGTTGCGGTTATCAGACTGTCGCGCACCAGTTGGCGGATGTCTTCGGGTTGATCGGCAACCAGGGTTTCAGTAAAGAGCCGCGCCGGAAGTTCATTAACCACCAGTTTCGCCTGCCACTGCGGGTTTGACATCGGCTCGTTTACGCTGGCCTCCAAACTGTTGTTACCGGAGCCCTCATCCACCTTAAAGCGACTACTTAGTGTGAGTTGCTCTAAGTCTCCGCTAACATCGGCTGAGCCTGTCAATTGCTGCACCTTAGCAGGCGCTTCAAAATTACTCAGAGCCCAGTCGGCGCGCAGCGACAGCGCGTAACTATCGGCCATCTCCAGCTCGCCGTCAGCGGTTAACTGCAGTTGCCGGTGATCAAGTTCAAACGTCTGCACGGCAATGTTGGTCTGGTGCCAGCGAAGTTCGGCGTAAAGCCGGTTTATGTGCTGCTGTTGTTCATCATAACGGTACTCAATGTTTGTTACCTCAAGTTGCTTCACCTTGAGCAACCATGGCATGGATATCACCGGTAACGATACCATTTGATCAGGTTCTGAACCGGCTGGTTCAGCCGATTGAATAACATTTACCCCGCTGGCCTGCAGGCGCTCCACGCTAAGCCTCTGGTCAAACAGGTCGGTTGGCGTCCAGCGCAGTGTCAGTTCGTTAATCTGGACATCCAGTTGCCCCGGAGTATAGCGAATATCACCCAGCGTCAGCTCACCGAGCAGATTTCCTTCGATACCTTCATAGGTTAGCGGCAGCTCAGCATATGAAATACCCTGATTGATTAAAAAGCGTGAGCCGTTTGTTGTCATTAGCAGGATACCGGCTACTGTTGGTATCAGAATAAAGAGTCCGACGATGATCCAGGATAACCACTTTATATATCTCATAGATCTGGCCCCAGCGTCAGGTGAATTCGCCACGGGTTGCCCGGCTCGTCAACCGCTTGCGCTACGTCGAAACGCACCGGACCGATGGGGGAGATCCAGCGAACGCCGATGCCGTAGCTTTGCTTAATAGTCACCGGCCAATCCATAAAGCTGTTACCAAAATCACTGAATACCGCAAGCCGCCAGGATTCCGCAACCCTGTAGTCAAACTCGACGCTGCCGGTAGCCAGATAGCGGCCACCGATAACCACGCCCTCTTCATTTCTTGGACCCAACTGCTCGAATTCATAGCCCCGGACACTATAGTCACCGCCAGCGAAGAATCGAAGCGACGGCGATAGTACCGAGAAATCGCTCACTGCCATGCCGCCAAGTTCACCCCGTAGCAACATACGAAACTTGTCAGTGTAGCTATGTACCCATTTCGCCGAGAGCTGGGCTGATACAAAACTGGTTTCGGATAGGACAGATGAACTTGCACCTTGTACGTAAGCGCTTATGCGATAACCATCTTCGACGAGGTTACGGTTATCCCCGAGGCTGGTGCTTTCCACCAGGCTGACTTCCACCGATGGTATTAAGAAATTTGACGAGCGGGTGGGCTGATCGCCAAAGGCAAAATCTTCACGCTGCCAGCCAAGCTGGTAGGTTCGTTGCCAGTTATTAAAGTGGCGGGTGTCGCGGGCGGTAAAACGATAAAGTGTGGAACGCTGTTCCTGGTAGGAGCGGTCCGTTATTTCACCGGTGAGGCTATATTGATCGGTGACCGGATCATTACCGGGAATAATATAACTGACAAACCCCGTGTTCTGTACCTGGGATAGGCGCAGAATACTGTTTAATTTATGGCCTTTGGCGTTAACCCATCGGCGATCAAATCCGACGGTCGCGCGGGCGCCGGTATCTGTGCCGTAGCCGAGACCAAATTGATAGCGGTCACGCTCGTTGGGCTTTATATCGACGGTAATCGGAACTGTGCTGTCCCCCCGATTTTGCCAGTCCGGCGCAACCTCAATGGAACTGAAATACTGACTGCCTGACAGCGCCACCTGCAGGTCCAGTAGTTCGCGTGTCTGAAAAGCATCGCCTTCTTCATAATTGAGAAACCGATGCAGGAAATCATTATTCAGCTCTGAGCAGCAGAAGGTGGTTTCGCCAAACGAATATCGAACGCTGGTATCGTAGTACAGAGTGACGTCCGCAGAGAGATCGGTCAGCTCGACCTGAACCGTCTGTTCGGTAAAGCGAGCGTTATAATAGCCGCGCTCAGTGGCCAGATTGCGTAATCGGGTCTTCAAGGTTTCATAGGCTGAATGACGCAGTATATTCCCTGAGGTCAGACCGTAATCGGTCAATATTTTCTGGAATTTAGGATCGTCCTTACCATCGCCAAGGATGCGGATATCGATTTGATCCAGACGTACAGGTTCACCCGGGGCGATAGAATAGTAAACCTCCCAGTTTGAACCGGTCAGTTCAAGGGATGATTCTATCGTAGGTTTATAGTAACCAAATGGCGCCAGAGCCTCACGAATTTGCTCTTCACCGCGTTGCTGTAAAAAGCGCAAACGGAAGCGGGCCGGCGCAGCTTTGCCGTCAAGTTCCATAATACTAAGGTAGCCCCGGACATTATCCTCAAGTTCGCCATCGACACCTTCAATGGTTACCTTTACTTTCGCGTCCTCTGGAGCGCGTTGCCGCTCTTCAGATTCCTGTGCGAAGCTTGCAGGTATGTGAAGGATGAGTTGGCTTACCAGTAACCAGCCACCAACCGTACCGAGTCGAACCATTAAGTCTCCCGACCAACCTATTGATTTATTAATGAGTATACCAGTTTGCCTTAGAAAATCCGGTGAAAAAAACGGCAATCAGCTGAACTAGCGGTAAAATCGCTTGCCTGGCAAGTATCTGCCAGTATAATTCGGAGTCTGTTTGCAGGGGTGTAGTTCCAATTGGTAGAACAGCGGTCTCCAAAACCGACGGTTGGGGGTTCGAATCCCTCCACCCCTGCCACTTTTCTGGCAGCCGCGAATACGCTAAGCTGGCATCTATGAAAGAATCTAGTCCAACATCTCTTTTTTCACCAGCACAACAGCGCGCCATGGCAGCGTTGGGGTTGCGCCTTTGGGTCCCGCGGCAAACCAATTCAACAAACCTGACAGTTCCTCCCAGATATTACTATCGTTTGCATGACTGGCTGATCATCATGCCATCAGCAATACCTGTTACCGGCTTTTCCTGGTTAAACGACCTATGTGTCACCCTCGCCGACGGTGACGGTGTAATAAAGCCCACTGAAGTTACTGCTGCAGTTCATCAGCAATGGGATGCTAAGCGCGTTATTGATTTGGCTGAATGGCAGGGCGAGCAACTAAACGCGCTGCAAAAGCGTGAAATATGGCAGCTAATCAGTCAGTAATCGGGCCACTTAGCTGGTCTGCAGCTGTTAACGAGCTGGAGCAATTAGCAAGCCCTTATCCGTGGTCCGAAGCAGCCTTAGAATCCTGTTTCGGTGATAGTTATCAGAACTGGGAGCTGAGAACCTCCGGCAGCGTATTGGTGGGGTATGCCATCACCCAAAAGGTTGCTGATGAACTGACCATCATGAATATAGCGGTACACCCTGACTTCCGTCGGCGCGGTTATGCCCGTCAGTTAGTTGAGTGGGTAAAGGAGCAGGCATGGCGAGCGGGCTGCACGTTATGGCTGGAAGTTCGCGCCTCAAACGGGGCGGCGATTGCACTCTATAAGGCCGCTGGTTTTAGCGAAGCTGGCGTCCGTAAAGCTTATTATCCCACCAGGACGGGTACCGAGGATGCTTTAGTTATGCGCTGGTCAAATAATTGTGATGATCCGCGCAAAACTTGTCTTTAATCAACTCCAGAAATTTCCTCATATCGGGGTCAGCGATAGAATAGTAAATAGTCTGGCCTTCTTTGCGGAAAATCAGTAGCCCCTGCTGGCGGAGCACGGCCAGGTGCTGAGAAAAAGCTGAGGCACTGTGGGGAAAAAACTGATTTAACTGACTTACACTTTTTTCGCCGCTGGTTAAGTAACAGAGGATTTGTAAGCGATGCTCATTAGCCAGCGAACGTAAGAATCGAGCAGCAAATTTGGCTTCATCTTGCTGCATTTGACCAAGCGGCAGTGTATCCATAATTATTCGTACTCATATTTATTAAATTTAAGAGGTCGAACTGTATAGTTTAAATAATATACAGCGAGATTAGCACTAACTGATTGTTGGCTCCATATGATCTTTGGCCATTCGGCCAAAACTTGGTTTGATATCAAGAAAAGAGTAAGCTGATGGCCGACTAACAACATGAACTCACCCAATGACTAAACAAATTCAAAATGATGCGTCTGCGCATTTGAAACAGCAGGCAAAATTAGCAAGTGAGCGTGCCTACGCGCCGTTCAGTAACTTTCCTGTCGGTGCCGCATTAGAGCTGAATAACGGTGAAATTATCACCGGTTGCAATGTTGAAAACTCCTCCTACGGACTGTCCAACTGTGCCGAGCGGACTGCTATTTTTACGGCTATTGCCCAGGGTTATAAAGGCGCTGACATTCGGTCAGTGACCATTTATATTCCAGGCGCTGAGGCAGTTGCACCCTGTGGCGCCTGCCGGCAGGTGCTGGCTGAGTTTTTGGCCAGTGATACGCCGATATTTTCTACCAGCGACGGCCAGGAACGGCAATGGCAAATGAAAGAACTGCTGCCAGATGCTTTCAGTTTTAATGTAGCAACCCACCGGAAGTAGACCGCGATGGAATTAAAACAAGCTGCCCGCAGCGCGCTGGCGATGATGGACCTGACCAGCCTGTCAACTACTGACAACCGGCAAACGATTAGCGATTTATGTAACCAGGCACACAGCGAATTTGGCGCTCCGGCGGCACTCTGTGTTTACCCGGAATGGGTGATCTGGGCCAGGCAGGAGCTCGACCGACTGGGTTTGGCTGAGGTCCGTATTGCGACAGTCACAAACTTTCCCGATGGTAGTTCGCAAATCCAGCGCGCCGTCGCTGAAACTGAGCGGGCGGTGGCTGCCGGTGCTGATGAAGTGGATGTGGTCTTTCCCTGGCAGGCGCTGCTGGCCGGAGACCGCAACGCAGGCGCAGAACTGGTGCGGCTATGTAAGAGAGCTTGTGGCGAACAGGCACAGTTAAAAGTCATTATTGAAAGTGGAGAACTCCAGAGCCCTGCTCATATCCGTGCTGCGAGCGAAATTGCAATTGGTGCTGGAGCCGACTTTATCAAGACCTCCACCGGCAAAGTTTCCGTTAACGCGACGCCAGAAGCTGCTGCCGTAATGCTTAACGCAATTAAAGAATCCGGGCGCCAATGCGGCTTTAAAGCCGCTGGCGGCGTGAAAACTGCCGCTGACGCCCGTATTTATTTGCAACTGGCTAGCGACATTATGGGCAGTGACTGGGTTACTCCAGAGCATTTCCGCTTTGGCGCCAGTAGTCTGTTAACTAATCTGATTGCCTTGCTGAGCGGCCGCGAAGACAGTATACAAAAAGGATATTAGATGTTTTTACCGCAGGAAATTATTCGTTGTAAGCGTGATGGTGGTGAGCTGAGCCGGGCACAAATCGAATTCTTCGTAACAGGACTGACAGCGGGTTCTATCTCTGAGAGCCAGATTTCAGCCCTGGCCATGGCGATTTTTTTTCAGGGCATGAGCCCCGCGGAAAAAGTGGCGCTGACCCTTGGCATGCGTGATTCAGGAACTGTGCTTAACTGGCAGTCGCTGCACCTTGATGGGCCAGTACTGGATAAACATTCAACCGGCGGTGTTGGTGATGTCGTGAGCCTGATGCTGGGGCCAATTATTGCCGCTTGTGGCGGTTATGTGCCCATGATCTCCGGACGTGGGCTGGGTCATACCGGCGGTACGCTGGATAAGATGGAATCGATTCCGGGCTATCAGGCTAAGCCGGATCTGGAACGTTTTAAGCAAGTCGTAAAAGAAGTGGGTGTGGCTATTATTGGCCAGACCGGGCAGTTAGCGCCGGCCGATCAGAAGTTCTATGCTACCCGCGATATTACCGCCACGGTTGAGTCGATACCCCTGATTACCGCCTCTATTTTATCCAAGAAACTGGCCGCTGGACTCGATGGGCTGGTGCTGGATGTTAAAACCGGTAACGGTGCGGTTATGAACGAACATGAGCGTGCCCGCGAGTTGGCTCACAGCCTGGTTACTGTTGCGCAAGGCGCCGGCTTGAACACCAGTGCGGTATTAACAGATATGAATCAGGTGCTGGCTGCCTCAGCTGGCAATCGTATTGAAGTTCATGAAGCCATTCGCTATCTGCGGGGCGACTTCCGCGCACCACGACTTCATCAGGTTACCATAGAGTTGGCAGCAGAGATGCTGGTACTTGGTGGGCTCGCGGATAATCTTGCCACCGGCCGCAAGAAGGCACAGGTAGCACTGGATTCTGGTGCTGCGGCTGAATCCTTCGCGAAAATGATTACAGCGCTGGGAGGTCCGGCAGACTTACTGGATAACTACCGGCAGCATCTGCCACTGGCGCCGGTTGGAAAGCCTGTGTTTGCAGCCGAAGCGGGCATTATTCAGCAGATCGATACCCGAGCTGTCGGCATGACTGTGGTAGCGCTGGGCGGTGGTCGCCAGCGTACGAGTGACACCCTTGATTTTGACGTCGGCCTGGAGCAGATTCTGGGGATTGGAGCAACTGCAGATAATCAAACGCCGCTGGCGATGCTTTATGCCCGCGACGAAGCGCAATGGCAGCGGGCTGCCCGGCAGTTGCAGGAGGCCTTTACCACCGGCAATGCCACGCCGGAACAACAGCCGGTTATTTACCAGCGTATTACTGAATAGCCAGGAGTCAGCACTATGGCCAGAGCGATTATTGTCGTACTCGATTCATTCGGTATTGGTGCTGCAGCTGATGCTGCGCGCTTCGGCGATGAAGGCGCCGATACCTTTGGTCATATTGCTGAACGTTGTGCGGCCGGAAAAGCTAATGAACAGCGCTCGGGTCCGCTTTATATCCCTAATCTAACCGCGCTTGGTCTTGCTGAAGCCAGCATCGGAGCAACCGGACAGGAGCCTGCAGGTATTGTTAAACCCGACGCCATACTGGGCTGTTACGGCTGGGCGCAGGAGTTGTCCTCGGGTAAGGATACGCCTTCCGGTCACTGGGAAATGGCAGGTGTGCCGGTGTTGTTTGACTGGGGATATTTCCGCCGCAGCACGGATTCATTTCCGCAGGAGCTGCTGGAATCCATAGTGGCGCAGGCGAACCTGCCGGGTTTTCTGGGCAATTGTCAGGCTTCAGGAACTGAGATCATTCAGCGACTCGGGCAGGAGCATGAACGAACCGGGAAGCCCATCTTTTATACCTCGGCTGACTCGGTGTTTCAGATTGCCGCACATGAGCAAAGTTTTGGTCTGAAACGCCTGTACCAGCTTTGTGAGCAGGTGCGCGAATTACTCGAACCTTATAATATAGGACGCGTTATTGCCCGGCCTTTTGTGGGCTCTGGCCCTGCTGATTATAAGCGCACCGGGAATCGGCGTGATTATGCGCTGCCGCCCCCCGCACCAACGATTCTGGACAAGCTGACCGCCAGCGGCGGCGAAGTGATTAGTATCGGGAAAATTGCGGATATTTTTGCCCATCAGGGGATCACCTCAAAGCATAAGGCTACTGGTATCCCGGCGCTGGTCGAAACAACCTTGTCGGTCATGCAGAATGCACCGGAGCAAAGTATTATTTTTACCAACCTGGTCGACTTTGATACGGATTACGGGCACCGCCGCGACGTATCCGGCTACGCCCGGGCCCTTGAACAGTTTGACCTACTTCTGCCGGATCTCATGAACGCCCTGCGGCCGGACGATGTATTGATTTTGACTGCGGACCACGGCTGCGATCCCACCTGGCCGGGCACCGATCATACCCGTGAGTATGTGCCGGTTCTGGTGTTTGGTCAAAAGGTTGCTCCCGGTTCAATGGGGCGCCGTGAAACTTTTGCCGATATTGGCCAGAGCATTGCCACCTGGCTCGCTCTTGAGCCGTTGGATTACGGCAAATCCTTTCTTAATAAGGCATAACCACGCCCGCTTAGCGGCGTCATTGAAAACTACTCCGCTACCGCAGTTGCTGCACGCCGCTAAGTGCTGCGGCAGCCTGGACTGACACCATTTATGCCCAAGCTGACAAGAGATTAAGTGGGCTGGCGTTGGGTACGCCGGCTGGATCAAAAGTTATAATGACCTGGTGCAAGGTTTCGCTGTCGCTGGTTGCGATAAGATACCCTAGGTTGGGAAGCAAAAATCTTTGCCTATACAGAAGCCGCTGGCAGCGCCAGAGCGAGCTATAGGGGATTGCCTAAGTGATCATTAGAAATTTTGAGGAATGGAGTTATGGGTACGCCACATATCAGCGCCCGGGCGGGCGATTTCGCCGAGCTTTGTTTGTTTCCGGGAGATCCGTTGCGGGCGAAATATATTGCTGAGTACTTTTTTACCCATCCCAGAGAAGTAAATACCACCCGCAATATGCTGGCTTTCACGGGTAGCTATCGGGGCCAGACCGTGTCGGTAATGGGCAGTGGCATGGGCATTCCATCCTGCACACTCTATGCTACCGAGTTGATCCGCGATTTCGGGGTGCGTAAGCTGGTGCGCGTGGGAACCTGCGGGGCGGTGGCTGCGCAGGTGCAACTGCGGGACATCATTATTGCTCAGGCGGCCTCAACCGACTCAGCATTTAACCGCAACCGCTTTGGTGGTTTCGATCTGGCAGCTATCAGCGACTTTGGTTTGCTACAACAGGTCGTGGCGGCGGCAGAAAAGTCGGCGCAACCGGTACACGTTGGCAACGTGTTCTCTACTGACCGATTCTACAGTGAGCCGGAACTGACAGTGTTACTGCAGCGGTTTGGGATTCTCGGTATTGAAATGGAAGCGGCCGGACTATTCTCAGTCGCCGCTGAGTATGGTGCGAAGGCGCTGGCGGTTTTGAGTGTGTCAGATCATCTGTTGCAGGATACGCACCTGGACGCGGTCACCCGGCAAACTGGCTTTACCGACATGATTGAGCTGACATTAAACGGGCTCGTTACCTGAGTAAACTCTGGTGGGGCCCCATCGGCTATTCTTTATTTGTTTATCCCGGCAGGATCGGCGAAAATACGCCTATCAGTTAAAAGACCAGGAAGACAAAGAGTAATGCCCAATAGTGCCCTGCAGAAAGAAGTAGCAAAACGCCGTACCTTCGCCATTATTTCGCACCCGGATGCTGGTAAAACCACCATCACCGAGAAGGTGTTGCTGCATGGTCAGAAGCTGCTGAAAGCGGGAACGGTAAAGGGCAAAAAATCTGGTCAGCATGCCAAGTCAGACTGGATGGAAATGGAAAAAGAGCGGGGCATCTCGGTCACCACTTCGGTTATGCAGTTTCCCTACCGCAACGCTCTGGTCAACCTGCTGGATACCCCCGGTCACGAAGATTTCTCGGAAGATACTTACCGCACCCTGACGGCGGTGGACTCCTGCCTGATGGTTATAGATGGCGCTAAGGGTGTTGAGGATCGCACCATCAAGCTGATGGAAGTCACGCGGTTACGTGACACGCCGATTATTACCTTCATGAACAAACTGGATCGGGATATCCGCGATCCGCTCGAGTTGCTTGATGAAGTTGAGCGCATCCTCAACATTATGTGCGCTCCGATTACCTGGCCGATTGGCTCAGGGAAAAATTTCAAAGGTGTTTATCATCTCATCAAGGATCAGGTGATCTTCTATAAAACCGGCCAGGGACACCGGATTCAGGAAGTCGATGTGGTTGACGGACTGGATAATCCCGAGCTGGATCGGCGCCTGGGTGACTACGCAAAAGATCTGCGTGAACAGATTGAACTGGTCCAGGGAGCCTCTAATGAATTCGATAGCGAACTCTTTCTGGCTGGCGAGCTGACCCCGGTCTATTTTGGCACTGCCTTAGGTAATTTCGGCGTTGATCACATGCTCGACGGTCTGGTGGAGTGGGCTCCGCGGCCGTTGTCACGGGAAACCGATGACGGCCGCAAAGTATCAGCGGCGACGCCGGGCTTCTCAGGTTTTATTTTTAAAATTCAGGCTAATATGGATCCCCGCCATCGTGATCGGGTGGCCTTTATGCGCATTGTGTCTGGTCAGTACCAACAGGGTATGAAGATGTACCAGACCCGGCTGGGCAAAGAGGTTCGGATCGCCGATGCGCTGACGTTCCTGGCCGGTGATCGTGAACATGTAGACGAAGCGTATCCGGGCGACATCATCGGGCTGCATAATCATGGCACCATACAGATCGGCGATACCTTTACCGCGGGTGAACAGTTTAAATTCAGTGGGATTCCGAATTTTGCGCCGGAGCTGTTCCGCCGGATCCGTCTCAAAGATCCGCTAAAGCAGAAGCAGCTACTAAAAGGCCTGGTGCAGCTATCCGAAGAAGGCGCGGTGCAGGTATTCCGCCCCTTGGCGAACAACGATCTGATTGTCGGCGCTGTGGGTGTGCTGCAGTTCGATGTGGTGGTTCACCGGCTGCGCTCAGAATATAACGTTGATGCAGTGTACGAAAACATTAACGTCGCGACCGCCCGCTGGGTTACCGCTGACGATGAGCGCAAGCTGGACGAGTTTCAGCGCAAGGCAAATGCCAACCTCGCACTTGATGGCGGGGACAATCTAACCTATATAGCACCAACTATGGTCAATCTGAATCTGGCCATGGAACGTTATCCGGATATCACCTTTAGCCATACCCGGGAGCATTAACGCATGAGTTATCTGTTCGATACGCACTGTCATCTGGATTTTGAGGATTTCGATGCGGATCGGGCAGAGGTGCTCGAACGCGCCGCGCAAGCGGGGATCCGCACTATTATGATCCCGGGCGTAAGCCGGAAGCAAAGCCAACGTGAACAGGTCCATCATCATGAGGTTTTATTGCTCTATGGTTTCGGTTTGCATCCTTACTTTATCGACCAGCATTGTGCGGGTGATCTGGACTGGATAGGTGAGCAATTAGACGCTCATCCCGGCGCGCCGGTCGGTGAGATTGGTCTGGATGCGACCTGTGCGGACTATAAGCTGCAACAAAAACTATTTCGGGATCAGGTGCAATTTGCAGCAGATTTTCAGCGGCCCCTCATTTTACATCACCGTAATAGTCAGGCTGATTTGCTGGAGATAATTCGTTCCATGCGCGATCAATTGCCGGCTCTTGCCGGTGTGTTACACGCATTCAGCGGTAGTGCGGAACAAGCGCAGCAATGGCAGGAACTCGGCTTTAAGTTGGGTGTTGGTGGCACTATCACATACGAGCGGGCCAGCAAAACCCGCGATGCTATTGCCCGCAGTAAACTTAATGGGCTGGTACTGGAAACCGATGCGCCGGATATGCCGGTGTGTGGCCATCAAGGGCAGCGCAATGAACCACTGCGCTTGCTGGAGGTACGAAAATCCTTGCTCGGATTGCGGAGTGAATCTGAAAATGAAGTCGATGCGGCGCTATGGGAAGGTAGTCAGGAAGTCTTTGCTGGCGCCTTTGCCAGCGCTGAACGATCCGGTCGGCGATAACGCCAGCGATTGAAAGTCACCGCAATAAAGACCCCAGCCAGCAGCGCAAAGCCCAATAAAAACTGGCCGTAGTAACTCAGGTAGGCATGGGTTTTAATCGGTGCGGCCAGTAGCTGACGCTCATCGACCGTCAGTTGCAGATAGCCGGAAATCTGCGAACCATCGCGAATTTCCTCGACCATGACAAAAGGCCGGCTGCCTCTAACTGCCGGACTCGTTGCCGCCCGGCTGGTAAGGCTCTGTCCGTAGCGATTCTTAACAGCAGCGGCGAGAAACATCGGGCGCTGACTGATATCATCAACCAGTTTCTGTAGTCGATCAGTATCATCTTGCGTCAGCCAGTACTGCGCCTCATGCGCGGCCTGTTGCGCGGTCAGCCGCAATAACTGCTGACTGTGCTGCTGCAGTTCCTGCATACTGGTGGTTTGCATAGTGCTCCACAAGTGTTCAATAACAAGAATTAGCAGCACAGCCAGTGCAAATCGACGCAGGCGCCGATAGACAAGCTGTGTGATATTGATAACATGGCGTGAGGTACTGTTCATGCAGCAAATATACGCTGTCGCCTGCTATACGGGCAACCCATTTAGCAGCAAATAACCGGAAATAAGGAATCTGCCCGCAATGATCGACTTATCCAGGCCTGGTCTAATCGTGTTTGATATGGACTCCACCCTGATCACCATCGAGTGTATTGACGAAATAGCGGGCCTGGCAGGGCGTAAAGCTGAAGTTAGTGCGATTACCGAAGCGGCAATGCGCGGGCAGCTCGATTTTGCAGCTAGTTTGCAGCAACGGGTCCAGGTGCTGGCCGGGGTCGCTGAGACAGAGCTGACTACCTTGTTCGATCCTATTCCTGTCAGCCCCGGCGCGGCCGAACTGATCGCGTGGTTTAAGCAACTGGGCTGGAAGACCGCTGTGGTTTCCGGAGGCTTTACCTGGTTTACCCAAAAACTGCGGGCTGCGCTAAAACTGGATGCAGATATTGCCAATCAGCTGGAATGGTATCAGCAGCAATTAACCGGTCGTGTCAGCCTGCCGATTGTAGATGCGCAGGTTAAGGCAGACAGTCTGCGACAACTGGCGCAACGTTGGCAGATTGATATCACCAATACCATAGCGGTCGGCGATGGTGCCAACGATATACCCATGCTTCAGGCCGCAGGTTTGGGCGTAGCCTTTTGTGCTAAGCCGAAGCTTAAGGAAATCGCTGACATCGTAATAGAATCACCAGATTTGATGCTGCTGAAAACACAACTGGAACAACGAGTGAATCATCATGGCAAAAGCTAAAACAGCTTATGTGTGTAACGATTGTGGCGCCGACTTCGTGCGCTGGCTGGGGCAGTGCACCGAATGTAAAGCCTGGAACACCATTACCGAAGTAAGATTATCGCCGCAGAAAAGTAGCATAAGCACCGACCGCCGCGGCTTCGCGGGGGCTACCTCCGCCCAGGTACAAACTTTGAGTGATGTGAATCTGGATGACGTGCCGCGCTTTAGCAGCGCCTATCAGGAATTGGATCGGGTGCTTGGCGGCGGCATTGTGCCTGGCTCGGCGATACTCATTGGCGGTTCACCCGGTGCCGGTAAAAGTACGTTGCTATTGCAGGTTATGTGTAAACTTGCCGAGCAAGTTACCGCGCTTTATGTAACCGGTGAAGAGTCGCTGCAGCAAGTGGCGTTGCGGGCGCGTCGGCTGGGGTTGCCGGTAGATAAGCTGAGGATGCTGGCCGAGACTTCGGTGGAGACAATATGCAACCTGGCGGATCGGGAAAAGCCCAGGGTGATGGTAATTGATTCGATTCAGGTGATGCATCTGGCCGATATTCAGTCGGCTCCAGGCAGCGTTGCACAGGTACGCGAATCCGCGGCTTTTTTGACCCGTTATGCCAAGCAAAACGGCGTAGCGATTTTCATGGTCGGCCATGTGACCAAAGAAGGCTCGCTGGCTGGGCCCAAGGTGCTGGAACACTGTATTGACTGTTCGGTGATGCTCGAAGGCTCGGCAGATTCGCGTTTTCGTACCTTACGGGGTAGTAAGAACCGCTTTGGCCCAGCCAATGAGCTTGGTGTATTTGCGATGACCGGGCAAGGGTTGCGGGAAGTCAGTAACCCGTCAGCGATCTTTCTGCAGCGTGGTGAAGAGCATGGCAGCGGTTCAGTTGTTATGGTGATTTGGGAAGGAACCCGGCCGCTGTTAGTTGAACTACAAGCCCTGGTTGATGCTTCGCAGCTGGCTAACCCGCGCCGGGTAGCCGTGGGAACCGAAACCACGCGGCTGGCGATGTTACTGGCGGTACTGCACCGGCATGGCGGTTTGCATATGTCGGATCAGGATGTCTTTGTTAATGTGGTTGGCGGCGTTCGGGTAACTGAAACCGGAGCAGATCTGGCCTTACTGCTGGCTATTGTTTCCAGCTTCCGTGAAGTCGCTTTGCCGCGCGACTTGATTGTTTTTGGCGAAGTCGGTTTGTCCGGCGAAATCAGACCCGTGCAAAACGGTCTGGCACGGCTCAATGAAGCGGCTAAGCATGGTTTCACGCGCGCGATCGTTCCTTCTGCTAACCGCCCGAAAGAAGCCGTTCCAGGCATGACAGTAACCGCAGTAAAAAGCTTGCAGGAAGCACTGGACGCATTATGAGGTGGTATGCGCGCGCTCTGATGCTGCTGCTTATTTTTGCTGCCATGCCGGTGTTGGCTCAGCGCATAGTCGTGCTGAATCCCTGTTACGATGAGTGGTTGCCCCAGTGGCTGCCAGCCAGTTGGCAGATCATCCCATCCGACGCACATAAAAACCGACTGGAGACCATTACCGGGTTGCGGCCGACAGTGGTGGTAGCGGGCAGCTTTACCGATCACCGGTTACTTACAGCGCTGCGAGAGTTCAGCAAAATAATAGTGATTCAACAGCCGTCAGACTTGGCGCAGTGGCACGATGAAGTGCTGCGCGCGGCGCAGTTGCTTGATCAGCAGCAGGCTGCGCAGCAGTGGCTCGGTCGGCAGCAGCAACAATTGAATGAGGCCGCCGCGAATCACCCCCAATCGGTACTTATTATCATGCCTAACCAGTTTACCTGGGGCCCGGACAGCTGGACGGGGAATTTGCTCAGAGCCTATCAGATTCCTCTGGTAACACCGCTTGAACGGGGGCAATTGGGGCAGTTAAATCTGGAACAACTGTTGGGCCTGACGCCAGAGCGGGTGGTGGTTGAGGGATTTTCAGAAGACTACGCCCGGGCCCAGGACTGGCTGTGGCACAGTGCAGTCAGCCATTGGCTGAAGGGGCGCGAGCTGAGTTTTGTGGCTCCTGAAGTGGCTGGCTGCCCAGCCGTAAAAGCCGTGGATTACCTGCAGCAGATAGTCGGAAGTACCAGCTGATGAAATTTTTCATAACGAGTATTCTGCTATTACTGGTTGCGGTTATTTATTTAGGAACCGGACATTCGGGTTGGCAAGGCTGGCCAACCTCAGCATTACAACAAGATATTGTTTTCCAAATCCGCTTACCGCGATTGCTGTTGGCAATGGCTAACGGCGTAGCGCTGGGCCTGGCCGGAGCCACTTTGCAGATCATCCTGCGTAACCCGCTGGCTGAGCCGGGTATTACCGGCGTCGCCGGCGGCGCCGCGCTTGCTACGGTATTGGCGATGTATACCGGCTGGCTATTACCGGTAAGCTGGTGGCTACCACTGGTCGGCATGTCTGGCGGTGCAGTCAGCCTGGCGCTGCTGTGGTTAATTGCCGGCGCCAACCCATCAGGTACCCGGCTTATTCTCGGTGGCGTTGCCATTGCCTCGTTCAGCGGCGCACTTATTGCACTGGTGCTAAACCTTGCGCCTAACCCTTTCGCATTTCAGGAGTGGAGCCTGTGGCTCATGGGATCCGTCGCAAACCGGGGCTGGTCGCATTTAGCACTTATGGCTCCATGTGTGCTGGTCGGTGCTTTATTGCTGTTCAGCCAGCGCCAATTTATTACCGCGCACATTTTCGATCCGGCCACGCTGCGATCCCTCGGCTTTAATGCCCGCAGGGCATCGTTACTGGTACTCTTTGCGGTGACCTTGCTGGTTTCAGCTTCCGTAATTACCGCTGGTGTGGTCAGTTTTATTGGCTTACTGGCGCCGCACGCTGTGCGCCTGATCGGTATTCAGCGGCCATACCCGTTACTGGTGTGGAGTGCTGTAGCTGGCGCGTTATTGATGGCTGTTATCGATCTGGTTATCAGGCTAATCCCCACTGCTGTTGAGTTGCAGCTCGGTGTGGTCGCGGCATTTCTGGGCGCGCCTTTACTGGTGATTTTGCTCCGTCGTCCTTATGGAGATAGCGATGCTTGAAGTCAGTGCGCTTAGTGTCAGCGGCCGGTTGGAAAATGTCTCCTGGGCTGCCAACGGCGGTGGGCTGATCGGTATTCTCGGTGCCAACGGTGCGGGAAAATCAACCTTGCTGCAGTGCATGACAGGTCAGTTACAGGCCGATAGCGGTAATTGCTGGTGGCAGCAGCAGCCTATCGCTGATATGCCTGTGCAGGCCCGACGACAGCTTATTTCGTACCTGCCTCAGCATCCTTCAGTCAGTGCCCCGGTATCGGTTAACCATGTGCTGACCACCGGACTTGTTAACCTGCAATTGCCGGTATCGCTGGATGAACGGGTACGACAGGTAGCCCGGGAATTTAACCTGACCGGACTGCTGAGCAGGCCAATCACGCAGCTTTCTGGTGGCGAACAGCGCCGTGTGCATCTGGCCCGATCACTATCGTCAGAAAGCCCGTTGGCGCTATGCGATGAGCCTGTTGCCGGGCTGGATCTCTATTATCAGTTGCGGGTAATGGAGTTACTGAAACAGCGAAGCGATAACGGGCAACTGATATGTATAGCATTGCATGATCTGGCACTGGCGGCCCGCTACTGTGATCAACTGGTGCTGTTACATCAGGGCCGGTTGCTTGCGAGCGGTCAGCCAATGCAGGTGCTGACACCCGAAAATCTGCGGCGCGCTTACGGTATTAAAGCACAATGGTGGTGCGAAGATGGCGGCGTAGCTATGTTGCCGACCTTATGTAAGGAAAACCCTGATGACGAATGTTAAGGCCGGGCTGCTCATGCTACTGGGTATGCCGCTGCTGACTGCTGCTGCGACGGAAGTGATCGAAGTGCGGGGTATTCAGCCGGCGGCCTGGGACAGGCTTTACAGCGACGCGCTTACCAGCGAGGAAATCGACTCAATTAATAGTGTGACTCTGGCCGACTTGCTGTTACAACTGCCGGGTGTCGATGGTAGTCCAACCGCGGCCGGGACGCCGCCGCAGTTATTTATTCAGGGACTTCCTGCCAGTCGCTGGCTGATCATGCTCGACGGCGTACCGCTGCATAGCGCGACCCTGGGTAGTGCGGATCTTAGCTTTATTGAAACCGCGAGCCTGGCACGGGTTGAGATCCTGGCTGGTAGTCTCAGTTCACTTTATGGCAGCCACGGGATGGCGGGCGTAATTCTGCTGACGACTCATAAGGATTCTTCGCGGCTGGCGCTGCAGACCGGTACTCATGGACTGGCGGCAATTAGCGCGAATGTTGCTGGCACCATCGCGGCGCAAACCCGGGGACGCATTGGTTTTAGCCTGCGCTCATGGGACGGCGTCGATCAGCGTGCGCTGCCGGGCACCGAGGATAACGACGGCTTATTCCAGTATACCCTGAGTGCCGGCGCAGAGCATGAGCTCGACAACGACTGGCGGTTACAGTGGCAGGGCCGGGCAGAGCGGCAGCGCCGCGATTATGACAATCGCTGCTACGATAGCCAGAGTTTTGCCCTGGTGGACTGTCAGCCCGAACTGGATCAACGCAGCGAACAGCAACAACTTTCAGCTAGTCGCCGGGCAGATAACGGCCGTGATCAATTGCAACTGAGTTACTGGTCAAACCGCGTAGCCGATCGCGACACTGTGCTACCGGCCGGCAGTTGGTACGGGCAAAATGATAGCTTCGCAACGCGCCGCTGGCACCTCAGTGCTCAACAGCAACGGCTCTGGCAGCGCGATTCTGCTCGGGAGTTTGATGTGGGTTGGGGGTTGTCTGTGGTCGATGAGTCCGCCAGCGGTTCAGCCGTTAGTTACCAGCAAGATGAGCGCACGGTCACTGGTATTTTTGGCCATGCCGGCGTGCAGCATAAAGCGCTTGGAACCCAACTGAGCTGGCGTGTGGAAGACGCGGCCGGACAGGCACTACGGCATGCAGTCAGCTGGCGCACGGCCTGGAGCCCGGCCGGTGCCGGGCTCTGGTCAGTTGAGCTGGGCAGTGGTTTTCAGCGGCCGGGCTTTAATGACCTCTACTGGCCCCAGGGCGGCAATCCCAATCTGGAGGATGAAACCAGTTATGGACTTCAACTGCAGTGGCAGCATGAGATAAAAGGCACTGCCATCAAGTTTTCCGGCTATCTGCGTCAGTTAGATAATCTAATTCAGTGGGTGCCGGATAGCTCCGGCTGGTACTCCGCACAGAATACGGAGGAGGCTGAACTGCGCGGGCTGCGGCTGGAATTGCGGCGTCGTATCGGCCGCATTGGCGTCAGCTCCAGTATCAATTTTGCTGACAGCAGCGACGGTCAGGGCGATCAGTTACCTTTCCGGGCGCGAGAATTCGGCCAATTGCAGTTGGATTACCAGATAGGAGCCTGGAATTGGCTCTGGGATATGCAGTATCGTGGTAGCCGTATCGGTAATCAGCAGCAACTGTCGGGCTACCTGCATCACGACCTGAGGGCGGAAGGTCCGGTAGCCCGCTCTGGCAGACTCACTGTCAGTATTCAAAACCTGTTTAATACCGACGTAGAGTGGCAGTCTGGTTGGCGGGTTCCAGAGCGACAACTGCGTCTGCAGTGGCTCTGGAACTGGTAAAGTTAGTGCTCACTGCGCCACTGTTCGACCAGAGTATGAGCAGGGCCTGGTTCCTGCTGGCTTAGGGTGATTTCCTGGTTTTGCATCGTCGGGCTGCAACTGCCATTTGCAATATGGTATCCGGCTTCGGCTAACAGCGGATCGTCCGGGTCACCCCAATCGCCAACTAAAGTATCAGGCGCGGTGCACTGGGCGGGTAGACCATCAAAATAACGGCCTTGGTTATTGGCATTTACCGTTTCGAAATTGACCACAAAGGTGCGCTTATCACAGATAGCACGGGGAACCTGGCCAACGGGCTTGCCACAGGTACGGCCACCGATGACCACCACGTCTACAAATGGCTTCAGTGAGTTGATTATAAGTTCAGATGAGGAACAACTGGCTGCGGTAGTAAGTACATACACGCGGTTGAGATTAAACTGTCGGACCCCCTCATAAAGCTGAAATAGCTCAGTATTATTATTCTGCGTATTTTTATCGTTATAAAGATACCGGGTAAAGACTTCGCCCAGCACATTGTTACCAGCTGCCTGCGTTGCGGCCTGATTCGCGAAACGGGTAAGTCCGCCGCCGTTGTAGCGTACGTCGATAACCAGTTCGTCAATATCAGTAAACTGGTTGTAGGCGTTATTAAGATCCTGACCAGTACGCTGAATAAAGCTATTAAGTACATAATAGCCAACCCGCTGATTCCCGAAATTAAGGGTATCAGTGGCCAGCACCGTGTTGGTATCCACTACGGTTTTAGTCAGCACATCGGTAAACTCGGTGCCATCCTGGCGGCGCCAGGTGAGCTCTACTGCGATACCTTCTTCTGAGGGCCCCAGAGCATCACTATATTCTCCTTGCTGCAGCAAGGTTGAGACAGGCACCCCGTCGATGGCCAGTAGCTCATCTGAGCGGCGCAGGCCCGCGTTATCCGCTGGCGACCCGTCAAAGACATAATTGATGAATACAGTAGTATCAATAACCCGTGCCGAGAAACCGAAGCCGATAAATTCAGCTTGCACGAAACGGCTTTGATATTCTTCTTCGGTAAGGATGAAGCTAAAGCGATCAACTTCGCTGCGGATACCTTCAAGCAGGTCATACACGGTTGAGTAATTATCCAGATTTACCGTAGTCGGTATATCCTCGTACCAGAAATAATCATCGCGCATATAAGTGAGAAACTGCTCTTTCTCATTCGCGGCTGAGCAGAAACCTCCGATGCCGCCGTCGCCACCACCTGCCGGGTCACTACCACCGCCACCGCAGCCAGCAAGGACTACACTGGCACTTAACGCGATAACCAGGCGCGAGAGTTTGCATTTCGTGTTGGCTTGTTTGTGCATGGTGACCATCCGGAGGAAGATTAATAAACGAAGTCCTTTCATTTTATAGGACGCTGGCGGCCCGAAGTCCAGACTAATTTTGCCTAGTGACGGCTGCTATTAATTTTGGCACACTGCTGCCAGTGCAATAACCGAGTGGTATCTATGACAGCTGTAATGATTGATCTGGAAGGGCCCGAATTAACTGCTGAGGAACGCGAGCTGCTGGCTCATCCGGCGGTCGGTGGGGTGATTTATTTTACCCGCAACTACGAGGATCCAGCGCAAATCCAGGAACTGGTGCGGCAGACTCGCGCCGCCGCGCGCAATCCTCTGATCCTTGCCGTGGACCATGAAGGCGGCAGGGTACAGCGTTTCCGTCAGGGTTTTTCAGAGATCCCGGCGATGGCGCGTATCGGCCGCCAGGCGCAAAATGCCAGTGAGGCTCAGCAATGGGCGCAGGAACTTGGCTGGCTGATGGCCAGCGAAGTATTGGCTGTTGATATTGATATCAGTTTTGCGCCGGTGCTTGATGTAAACGGTATCAGTGAAGTGATCGGAGATCGGGCCTTTGCCGAACAGCCTGACGGCATTATCCCGATTGCCCGCGCCTTTATCAAAGGCATGCATCAGGCGGGTATGAAAGCCACCGGTAAACATTTTCCCGGCCATGGTTCGGTTGCCGCCGATTCGCATATAGCGATTCCCGTAGATAATCGTTTATGGGATGAAATTGTAGCGACCGACCTGCCGCCGTTTATCGAACTGGCATCATGTCTCGATGCGATTATGCCGGCCCATGTGATCTATCCCGATGTCTGCAAACACCCAGCTGGCTTCTCTGAGCACTGGCTGCAGGATGTGTTGCGGGCACAACTGGAATTCCACGGCGTTATTTTTAGTGACGATCTGGCGATGGCTGGTGCTACAGTTGCCGGAACTATGGCGGAGCGGGCCAAGGCTGCGCTGCGGGCCGGCTGCGATATGGTGCTGGCCTGCAATGACCGGGCTGGTGCGATAACAGTGATTGAAACCGTGGCTCCGATTGTCAGCAAAGACCCACGCCGTTATGCCCGTAGCTATGAACTACTGGCAAAATCAGCGTCGATGAATCTGAATACCCTGCACAACCATCCGCGCTGGCACAGCGCCCAACAGGTACTGCAGAAAGTTGCAGCCGGCTAGCTGCTATTCGTAGGGAAGGGGGTCGGTCTGGTTATTAGCGGCAAATGCTTCTAAGCGCTCGATACAGGCCCCACACTTACCACAGGCAAGCTCACGACCGTTATAACAGGTCCAGGTGTGCGCGTAATCCAGGCCCATGGCAAGTCCCGCGGCCAGAATTTCAGCCTTATTGTTATCTAAAAACGGCACATCGATAGTCACCGGCTGATAGTTTGCGATCTGACTAACCTCGTTCATTTTCAGCACAAACTCAGGACGGCAATCAGGATAAATGGCGTGATCTCCTGAATGAGCTCCGTAGCAGACCGACTCAGCTTCGATTGATACTGCATAGCCGATAGCCAGTGACAACAGAATCATGTTGCGGTTGGGCACCACGGTAGATTGCATCGAGACCGACTCATAATGGCCTTCGGGAATATCGATGTCGTCGGTCAGCGAGCTGCCGGCCAGCAACTGATTAATAGCAGTGATGTCGACAACTTTATGTGGAATACCTGCTTGTTTACAGACCTCGGCGGCCGCATCGAGCTCGCGTACATGGCGCTGACCATAATTAAATGATAATGCATAGACGTCGTGGCCTTGTTGCAACGCGTAGTGCAGAACGGTAAACGAATCCATACCGCCAGAATAAATCACCACAACTTTTGCCATATCAGGCGTCCCTTTTGTTTGGTTGATCAGTTACAATTCACAAAGACGAACGTATTTTACCGGAATTGGCGGAGAATCCTATCAGCACAGCTTACCCAATTAATGAAATCTTCGAAACCATCCAGGGTGAAGGGCAGTTCACTGGGGTTCCGTCGATTTTTGTGCGTCTGCAGGGCTGCCCGGTTGGCTGCCCCTGGTGTGATACGAAACATACCTGGGAACTGAAAGAAGCAGCCCGGGTTGAGGCCGCGGGAGTGGTCAATAAAACCGGCCCGAGTGAGCACTGGGCGGAACTGAGCGCGGCCGATATCGTCGCCCTGTTTCGTGATCAGGGGTATCGGGCAAAGCATGTGGTAATAACCGGTGGTGAGCCGGCTATGTATGATTTGCGCCCGCTGGCAGCAGAACTTGAGCTCCTGGGCTATCGGCTGCAAATTGAAACCAGCGGTACTTTTACGCTGCTGGTTAGTGCTGACACCTGGGTCACAGTTTCGCCAAAACTGGATATGCCCGGCGGCTATCTGGTCCGCCCCGACTGTATGCAACGAGCCGACGAAATCAAATACCCGGTCGCCATGCAAAAGCATATTGATGCGCTGGATAATCTCTTATCCCGCTGTCCGCCGCGCCCTGAAGTAAGCATCTCGCTGCAGCCTATCAGCCAGCGCCCACGGGCAACTGAGCTTGCTATCAAAACCTGTATCGCGCGCAACTGGCGGCTGTCGGTGCAGCTGCATAAGTACCTTAATATCGAGTAAGCCGCAGGCGCCATCTGCTCCCGCACAAATAAAAGCCTCTTATACTTCAGTGGTCACCTTACTGGAGCTATCGGAGGCTTTCTATGTATTTGCTATCTCGTTACAAAAACCAATTCGGTCAGGGGATGACCGAATACATCATTATTGTGGCGCTCATTGCGGTTGCCGCTATCGGGGTTTATTCACTGCTGGGTAAGACAGTGCGCAATCAGGTAGCAGGTATCGCTCAGGAGGTCAGCGGGCAAAGCGCAGCCCAGCAAATTAATACGGCCCGATCAGCAGCGCGTCGTTCATCGACTGTTGCCCGGCAGGATGTAAATCTTGGTAACTACGATGAAAGTACTGAGTCAGGAGGCAACTGATGCTCCGTCAGCGCGGATATCTGTCGGTATTGCTGTTGCCATTTCTTAGCGCCCTGTTATTACTGACGCTGGGAGTGATTAGCCAGACTTCTGACAACCGAACCCGGTGGCTACGGCAAACGGTGGCAGATAATATGGCCGGTTCGGCCGCCACCCTGCTGGCCCGGGAGCTTAATCTGCTGGCTATCCTAAACCGCGCGCTGTTAGCCAATCAGTTGGCGCTGGCGCAAATGGTGGGTATCGCGAGCTGGTACGCCATGATGCAGGATACTACCGAACGCTCGGCCAGGATCACCGCCTGGGTGCCTTACCTGAACGCTGTGACACGCCAGATTCAGGTAGTCACAAATACCATTGGTCAGCCGCTTAATTACATTTTGCGATTAGGGATTGCGTTGCAACAAGGGTTAACCCACGCGATTCAGCTTGCGCAGGGCCTCATCCGTTTGTCTTTTGCGACCATGATTCCATCCACGCTTACTGCCATAGCGGCGCGGCATGGTTATGAGGATCAGGCTTTTGACCTGCTGCATGCGCCCGGCTTGTTGCCAATGCCCTGGCGTTGGTGGGCGTACCTGCCGCTGCAAACGACTGCCCGCGACCAGGGGCGGCTTGAGCAACTCATGGACCATAGCCTGGATCCCTTCAGCCAGGCGCGCAGTTACAACTGGTTTAACTTGTCGTTTATTAAGGTACGTAAAGCCGGCGGCACGCGGCTGCAGGTCGACAATGGCGGAGCCTGGAGCTGGCAGGCAATGGATACGGTATCTGTGCACATGCGGATCCTCTTTAGTCGCACAGAGGTGCCTTGGGGAGACGGTGCCAGCTTTCTCGGTCAGCGTATCACCAATATAGATGCCGGGGATTTTGGACGTAGCGCGCGGATCAATTCGCGAGCTACCCGCTGGGCACTGACAGCGCAGCGTTCTATGGGAGGCTATGCGCAGCAACTTAAATACTTTAGTCGGGAGCGTTTCGATCCGGCGAACCTGCCGGCAGTAATTGTTCGCTTTGACGATGTAGTGGCGCGGGCGGGAGTGCGTTTCAGCCGGCCCCGGGCATTATTTCCCCGAAGTGATAACCGAACTGAGCAGCCTAACTTATTTAATGCGCTCTGGGAGGGGGAACTGCAATCGCTCGACATCCAGGACAAACTAGTGCTGGCCGCGACCGGAGCATCAACATGAAGCCCATGCAAGGCGGCCAGGCTATGCTGGAGGCAATGGGATTTGCAGGCATAATCAGTATATTGCTCAGTCATGCGCTGCTTGAGCTGCATAAAGCCAGTGTTGAGGCGCAACGTCGTGTTGACCACAGCCGTGCAATAATCTTGCAACCCGCGCCAGACCAGAGTATCCGTCGCCAATCCGACTATCCTTTCGCCCAGGCCACACAGCGGGTGCTCGAGCCGCTGAGCCGGCTTAGCCGGTTCAGTCTTCCCCAGGATAACCTCTGGCTACTTGAGCGCACTGAAGACACTGTTGCGATGGCACGATTGACTGACGGCTGGGGTCCTCAGCAGCAGCGTGACCTCAGTGAACGCCCGGCGCAGTTAACCCCGGCGTATTATGTTTCTGAACTTGGCCTTAACTCGCTATTAGAAGTACTAAGCTGGCTGCCGGTGACCCGCGAGTTTGATCCGGACAGCCTGCGGCTGGGCTACATCAATACCGAAGCGACACCCCTCGAAACCTTCTGTGAAGAGGAGCCGTGTTAGATGATAGCCGCGGATTTATCGATACCAGGCTGGCAGTTCAGCTTGATAGCCGAAATGCAGAACCGTACGGTTTGGCAGATTCTGGCACCCGTTATACCTGAGGTTAAGGTCTTAAATAAGTACCTACGCTGCGACTTGCAGCAGCAACTGAATGCCATCTGGATGTGTGCCGTTGGAAATGATCTCTGGTTGTTTCAGCATGACGACACCGGCTACTGGCTGACTCATCTGCATGCTTCGGCTGGTACCGGAGGGATGAATCGATATCCGGACTGGCTGGGCGAACTACTGTACGAAAACCAGAATGCTGAGGGCGGGTTGGCCATTTTTATAAATTCGCGAAGTGCCGCTCAGCTGTGGCAGTTTTTAAAGCTCCGTTTTGCTAACCGGGAGCCAAGTTTACGAGAGATACAACATGGACAGTTTCATCTACTACTTCAGGATCCACGGCAGGACATTATGGTACTCAGCCAGGGTACTGAATACCTTGTGCTGTTGCTCGGCAACACACTGTAAGCAACGATGTTTACGTGGCCAGGCAACCCTTGAGGCTTTATTACTGGCGGTAGTGCTGGCGCTGATTCTGACTGTTCCGGTAACTAGCCAGCATGAAAACCTGCCAGAGTTAATGAGCCGACTTCTGGTTGGGTGGCAGTTATTTAACAGCTGGCTATGGCAGCATATTCTGTTGCATCCGGCGGTGCACTAATGAGTGGCGGGATGATAACTATGGCGTTGCGCTGGAAGTTGGTGGTGCTGTTGATACTCACCATAGGAGCGGTGCTCACCAGCTATCAGGCGATTCAACATTATATCGCCGAGCAGGCGCTGACGCAGCAGCAGGAACAACAACGTTTTATGCAGGATATCCTGGTTCTCAGTAAGGATCTTGATGCCGGTGTCCGCATCGAGATTGATCACCTGCAGCAACGTAAATTTCCGCCCAAATATGTTCAGGATAATTGGCTACAGCCTCAGGATGCGGTCAGTTTGATCGGGCTTAAAACCAGTCGCTTCCTGGCGCGAGGAGAGCCGCTTACGCTGGATAGTTTTAGTCACGACTATAGCCGTTTCTTTAGCCAGCGGCTGGGGCCGGGAGAGTATGCGGTAACGACCAGTATTTCAGTGGAAAACTTGCATCACGGCATGCTGGCAGTAGGCGACAAGGTGGCCATAGTGGCCTCCCATAGCGGTAACTTCGCAGAGCAACTGCTGTCTGTAAGCGATGTGCCTGTACTGGCACTCGATAATGATCAGCATAGCCAGCCTGGCCAGACGGCATTAGCCAGTACCGTAACCTTCGGTATGACTGCCGAACAGGCGATTCGGTTCGCAAGTATTCGCCGTGGCGGTTTTCAAATCTGGCTGCAGCATCCGCAACAGTCGTATAGCAGCCTGTCGATGCCGGTGCCGGCAAGGATCCACCAGATGCAAGTAATGAGGAATCAGGGATGAGGTTTATATCAGGTTTTTTGCTGCTGCTAGGCGGGTTAACCGCTGACGCAGCAGAAACCGGCGCGCTAACTTTGGCCACTGGTGATACTCAGGTGATTCGGATTGAATCCGTAGCGGACGTTGTGGTTGGCAATCCACAAGTAATTGACGTGCAATTGATTCAGGCCAACCATCTGGCTATTTCGGCACTCCGGGAGGGGCACAGTAAACTAATACTGATCACCGCTGAGGGAGAACAGATAAATCGAAAAGTAACTGTTCTTGATCAGCCTGACATCGAGCTTGAACTGACCATCGCAGCTCTGCAGCAGCGGCTGCCCGAATTGAAAGTGATAGCTGAACAAGGATTTTATCTGTTGCAGGGCGAGGTCAGTGCCAGCTACCGGACCGAGTTAGAGGGCCTTGATCAACGTTTCCCTAACGTACTCATGCAGGTCACTTTTAGTGAATCCTATGACAGCCCGATGATTGAGCTCGAAGTTCGTATCGCCGAGATAAAACGCCAGCAGACCAGACATCTTGGTGTGCGCTGGCCACAACAAATCGGCGGACCATTATTTTCCAGCGAAGCAACCAGAGCGGTGCGTTTTCCGGTAGACATCGCGACCACTATTGAGTTACTGGAACGCGATGGCCACGCCCGGCTGCTGGCGCAACCGACTTTGGCCGCACATAGTGGCGGCAGCGCTGAGTTTCTGGTAGGCGGCGAGTTTCCGGTTCCACAGGTTCTCGCCCAGGGGCTGCAGGACGTCAGTTTTCGTGACTACGGTATTGCCCTGACTATGGCACCGCACCTGCTGCCGGATAACCAGATAAAGACTGAGTTGACTGCTGAAATCAGTTCGATCGATCCGGCGACCTCAGTAAATGGTATCCCCGGCATACTTACCCGACGGGTAGCCTCAATGATCTCGGTAGCGGCTGGCGAGTCTATTGTACTTTCGGGGCTGATCAACCACGAGCAGTCCTGGCAGGCCGATCAATTTCCCGTCCTTCACCAGTTACCAATATTAGGCCAGCTATTTTCGTCCTCGCAGTTTCGGGAAGCTGAAACTGAACTGGTGGTGATTGTCACCCCGACTTTAGCGAGTATCAGCGAGCAAAAACGTGACCGTCAGCGCCAGGCCAGTGAATGGCGTGACGAGTTTCGTTACGCCGCAGGTTGCACCGGTCTGATCGATAGCGCACCGTTATTGATGACGGAGAGCCAGTGAAATGAACACCATCGACAAGGATGAACTCAAGCACTATCTGCGGACCCAGTTGCAACGTGCTGCCCATCACCAGCAAATGGGGGGCGCGGAGCTGACTACCTACGCGAATAAGCTGCTGGTGAACTACGTGTCAGCGGAGGGGGAAACGCTGACCGCTCAGCAACAGCGGGATATTCAGGAAGTCATTGATGACTGTCTCGGTCTGGGACCGCTGGCGAAACTGTTGGGCGATCCATCGATAACTGAAATTATGGTGAATGATTTTTCAACGGTCTTTGTGGAGCGTGATGGTTGTCTGCAGCGCAGCAGCGTGAGCTTCAGCGACGAGGCAAGTTTGTTGCGCGTTATTGATCGTATCGTATTACCTTTAGGGCGGCGTCTGGATAGCGCCCAACCAATGGTTGATGCCCGCTTGCCAGATGGCTCCAGGGTCAATGCGGTACTGGGACCACTGGCGACGCGTGGAACCTGCATGACCATCCGCAAGTTCAGTGTGAAAAATTTCAGGATCAGTGATTTGGTCGCGGTTAGTTCGCTGAGCCGGGAGGCAGCGGACTACCTGATAAAGGCCGTCGCAACGCGCCGGAATATTCTGATTTCCGGTGGTACGGGAACCGGTAAGACAACCCTACTAAACGTATTAGCTGCAGAGGTACCAGAAGGACAGCGAATCGTAACTATAGAGGATGCCGCTGAACTGCGGTTACAGCATGAAAACCTGATTACTCTGGAAGCCCGGCCGGCCAATGCTGAGGGGAAGGGCCAGATATCCATCCGGGAGCTGTTAGTGAATGCACTACGTATGCGGCCTGACCGGATCATCATTGGTGAGTGCCGGGGCGCAGAAGCCATCGACATGTTGCAGGCGATGAACACCGGGCATGATGGTTCGCTGACGACGCTGCACGCTAATAGTCCCAGAGAAGCTCTGCAACGCCTCGAAGTGATGGTTATGATGGCCGGAATGGACATGCCATTACTGGCAATCCGACAGCAAGTCGTAGCAGCAATCCAGGTTATTGTACAAATTGTAAGACGGTCTGACGGTAGTCGGGGAGTGGCGGAGATATCGGAAGTAACCGGCATTGACGGCGGGAGTTATCAACTATCCTCTTTGTTCAGGAGTTCTGGCAGCGGCCTCAGCGCAACCGGAATACCATCGGAATGGATGTCGCAGCAATGAACGCCAGCTTGCTGGTTATCTGCGGTCTGGTTGCGCTAACAACGCTACTGGCCGGTATGCTGATATTATTACTAAACAGACGACAAGTCAGACAGTTGCGTAATGAACTCCGGGATGAAACTGAGCAGAGCCTCGCGGAATTTTTAATCTACATGTCGGCGGGCAGGTTGTGGCTGATTTCAGCGCTAATCTTAATACCACCGGCGCTCTTTATTGGCCTGTGGTGGGATTTATCAGCAGCCCTGGCCGGACTCGTGGTATTTATGGTGGCTATACCCTGGCTGCGGCGTTGGTTACTGATAAAGCGTTATAAGCGTATTGGCGTACAACTGCCCGATTGTCTGCAGATGGTTAGCAATGCTATGGCGTCAGGGCTGAGCCTGCTGCCGGCGCTGGAGCTGACCGCCAGCCAGTTACAGCGCCCCCTGCGGTCAGAATTTATTTTGCTGGTTCACCGGCTGAAGCTTGGTGATGCGCTGTCGCAGGCATTGGCGGACTTTTACCGGCGGGTACCAACCGAAGCCGTCCAGTTTTTTAGTTTAACTCTGACGCTGGGAATGCAGCACGGTGGTCAGCAGGTTGCAGTGCTGCAGCGTATGGCTACGGCTTTGCAGCAACAACTTTATGCCCGTCAACGGCTACAAAGTTTGTCAGCGCAGGCACGGATGCAGGGCAAAGTGATGTTTCTTTTGCCGGTTGGTTTATTCTTCATTCTGCAGCGACTGCACCCGGGTAATACCGAACTGCTGACCGGTACCCAGCGGGGCCAGGTCATCCTGGGCATTTGTCTGGTGTTAATGCTGATTGGTCACTTGCTGATTCGACGGATCATGGGGACAGGTCGTTATGACTGAAGCTGTTATCCTGATCTGTACCGCGCTGGCCGGCGCCATGTTGGTCTGGCTAGCGATAGAGCTATACGAGTGGTTGACGGCAAACCCGCGGTTGCTGTCGGTAAGTGCGAGCTTATACCAGCGCCTGCCGGAGTCGTTAAAAAAAGCTATACGTTATCAGTTAAACCGGCAGATGGAAGAAATGACAGCAGCCCAGTGGTTGCTGCACAAAGCGGTCCAGCTTCTCATGTTGATAGTGCTGCTGCTGGTGCCTTTTCACTGGTGGTTTCGTTTGTTGTTGCTCGGGAGCTTGCTGTTCTACTTACTTTACCAGTACCAGCGTCGCCGCGACTACCGTGACACCTTACTGAAACAGTGGCCCGCCACCCTGGATATGATGGCCATGTTGATTCATTCGGGGTTATCTTTTCGCGCTGTGCTTCATACCATATCCTCACTATCAGGGAACTCGGTGGCATTGGCTGAAATTGCTCGTATTAATCGTCAGCAACAGGCTGGCTTTAGTATTGAGGAAACGCTGGCTGATCTATATAGCCGTATTCCGCACCCCTGGATACACCTTTTTACAGCGGCAGTAACCCAAGCCCGGGCTGCCGGTGGTTCGTTGGCGCAAACCCTTGAGCAACAAGCGCGGCAAGCCCGCGATGCACAGCTGTTGGCAGCAGAAAAAAAAGCGCAGGAAGCAGCGGTGAAGTTATTGCTGCCCCTGTTGCTCTGCTTTTTTCCGGTTACCTTTTTGCTGATTCTGGGGCCGGTCTTTTTAGGATTTCTACAAGGAGGTTAATCATGAAACAGGGACGTTTCATTCTTTATCATAATAACCACTGTTTATGGAACGACGTGCTGGTTATGGAGTCGTTTCCCCAGCGCCTGCTTGGCATGCTACATCAGTCAGGAATCCCGCGGCAACGAGCCTACTGGTTTCCGCGCTGCTCAGCCATCCATAGCTGGGGTATGCGGTTTGCGATTGATGTGGTCGGGCTGAATAAAAAGCAGCAAATTGTGGCCGTGCATCGGAATATTCAACCGGGCCGGGTGTTACATATTCCTACGGCAGCTTCAGTTATCGAGTGTGAAGCGGGCTATCCGTTGCCGCTGGAAAGTTGGCAGGGCTGTAACCTGCAGTTTATCCAGAAGGAAGTCAGTTATGGTTAAAGCTATATGGTTACTATTGGCGCTGGCTGTCGCGGGCTGCACTGCTACCGGGAAATCTGTGTATAAGCCCGCTACCGAACGTTCAATGAAGGCGGCTGAAACAGCGTACCGGCAGGGCGATCTACACCTGGCCGAAGGGTTGCTGCTCGAGCTTGTGAAAGACGGTGATAATAGTGCGCCGGGTTGGTGTTACCTCGGCCACATCAGTTTTCGCCAGCATCGATATGAGGAGGCCCTTGCCGCTTACCAGCGGTGTCTTGAGTTTCGCCAGCAGCAACCGGACATCTGGCGAAATATGGCGGCGTTGCGACTGCGACAGGCTACTGAGCTTCTGCTTAGTGGTACAGCTTATTTAGCTGCAGGCGAAGTGAGTACCGAGCAGCAGCGTTTTAATCGGGAGTACCATAAATTATTGCAGCAGCTGATGGTCCTTCAACAAGTGGATACAACCTTATTGAAAAGGCCGGGTCATGGGGCAGAATAATGGCTTCGCGCTGCCACTCGTTACTGCGTTGCTGACCTTATTTGCCGGTGCCTGGCTGAGCTACCAGGCCCCCAATCAGGAGCTGAATGACCTACGGCGGGCCCAGCAACTTCATCAGGAATTCCTGTTCTGGCACCAGGGCGTCTTGTTATATCGAAAAAACCATGGCTACTGGCCCGCGACCCTTGCCAACCTGGCCAACAGCTATAGTTTGCCGCCCGTGCCAGACTGGCTGCGGGGACAAGATAATCTGGGAAACTTCAGGTTCGTTATCAGTGGCATCACCGACAGTCAGCTGGCGCACTTTTATGAACCACTGGAGACGCTCGCTCAATATAATGGTGATGAGTTGGATATTAGTTTGCCGGAGCCGGGTGGCGCCGCCAGCTCGTCTGTTAAGGTACTCCGGCTCAGTGCGCAGCCTCCGCTGATGGAGACCCCGTTGTCGCTAAATAGCCATGAGATATTTAATGTTGCTGCATTGAGCGCGAGTTTGCTCGCCACGCAGACGGTGAAAGCTGCTGATTTGATCATCACAGATATTACTATTAACGAACTGACGGTTCGTGACCTGTACGGTGATGATGTAATCGCTGACGGGGCATCATTAAATCAGCTTTATAGCAGCGCGGTGGCCCTTTACCAGGCGTTATGGGATTGCATGTATGTTTCGGGCTATTGTCTTGATAACTCCAGTGCCTATTAGTCTGATTCTTTGTCGGCAAACTGCTCTGGCTTTTTCCGTAAATCCTGGGTATTGGCAATCATTTTCAGATGTAAGTGTAAGCCGGCTTTGGCCAGCAGATGAGCGCTGATAGGCGCAGTCAGAAACAGAAAGATAGCGATCAGTAGTTCGTGCGCACTGAAGTGTGTGGTTACTGAAAAATAGATGCTGGAGCCGATAATGATACCGCCAACGCCCAGCGTCGTGCTTTTGGTCGGCGCATGCAGGCGCGACATGAAATCGGGTAGCCGCACCAGGCCAATCGAGCCGACAAAGGCGAAGCTGGCGCCCAGTAATATGAAAAATGAAATTAACCAGTCTGCCCATACAGGAAGGGTAGCCATCAGAATATCCTCACTCGATTATATCGCCGCGCAGCAGGAATTTAGCCGCTGCCACAGTGCCGATAAAGCCCAACATGGCAATCAGTACGGCAGCTTCAAAGTAGAAGGTCGTATGATGCCAGATGCCAAATAAAATCAGCAGGGCCAGCGAATTAATGTAAATAGTATCCAGCGCGAGAATCCGGTCCGGTAAATCCGGCCCGCGGAATAAGCGCCAGATATTCAGCATCAGCGATAATGCCATTAATAAAAATGCGATCTGTAGCGCGTAAATTAACATTGGAAAATCTCCTGCAGCCGACGCTCATAACGCGTTTTTATCTGCTTGATCATAGCCTCGGGATCGCGCACGTTGAGCCCGTGAATAAGCAGGCTTCTGCCATCCCGGCTAACTTCAGCAGTAATAGTGCCCGGGGTAAGGCTAATAGTACTTGCCAGGATGGTAATAGGGATTTCACCGCGAATATCCAGCGGATACTCAATTAACGCTGGGCTTATTCGCCGTTGTGGTACCAGAATTATTGCGGCGATATTAAAGTTAGACAGAATAATATCCACGATCAGTAACAGCAGGTACTGTAGCGCTTTCAGGGGCCGGTGAAGCGTTAACGTGAAGTCCCTCGCGCGATTGGTATACAGCGGAATCAGCAGCGCAAAAACTGCGCCTAATATCACCAGGCCCGGTGTTATCGAATTTTGTAAAAGCAACCAGAAAAACAATAAAAACAGGCTCAACCAGGGTGCTGGAATAAACTTACTCATGAGCCCCTCCGGATTGGTTTAACACAGTCGAAATATAGGTCTGCGGATGCATCAGATCAGCAGCGATAGCATCAGTGTAAGAACTTATTGGCCGGGCGAACAGTGTCATTACAACAGCGCCGGTAAGCAATAAAGCTATCGCGGCAATCTGCCCGGCAGGGCTTTTCTCTTCGGCAGCCTTGCCTTCGAAGGTATGCCAGAACATCCGGCTGCCAGCGCGAGCCAGTGCAACCATGACCAGGAAGCTGCTAACCAGCACTAAAGGCCATAGCAAAGCGAGCTGGGCGCCAGTGCGAGCGGCTTCCAGAATGAATAACTTGCCAATAAAACCGGATAACGGCGGCATCCCGATTACGGTAATCGCCGATACCAGAAATAACATACCTAATACTGCGTGTTGGGCCAGCTTACGTCCTTTGACGATGCGAGAGGCCGTTTTGCCCCGCTGCCTAGCAATGATGTCCACCAACAAAAATAAAGCGCCGGTAACCAGGGTAGAGTGAACCAGATAGTAAATCACCGCACTGGTAGCGCGTTCGTTGCCCATACTAAAAGTGGTCAGCATAGTGCCTACTGAAATGACCACCAGGTATGAAACCACCAGTCGCATATCGCGGCTACCGATCGCCCCGATACTACCTAACGCCAGGGTTGCCAGACCCAGCCACCACAGCCAGTCATAGCCAAGCATGGCGGCCTCAGCGCCACCGGCACCAAAAATAAGAGTAAATACCCGCAAAATGGCGTAGATACCGACCTTGGTCATGATGGCAAATAGCGCGGCCACTGTGCCCGTCGTCATGGCATAAGCCTGGGGAAGCCAGAAATAGAGCGGTAATAATGCGGCTTTAAGACCGAACACAACCAATAATAATACACCGCCAGCGCGGGCGATAATCGCATCGTCACCGGTAAGGGCCGCCACTTTTACCGCCATGTCCGCCATATTAAGGGTGCCCGTTATACCGTAAAGCACACCCAGACTGATCAGAAAGACAGCCGAGCCAGTCAGGTTTAACAGCACGTAATGCAGGCAGGCTCTTAACTTTAATTTGCCACCACCATGCATTAGCAGGGCATAACTGGAAATAAGTAGGATTTCGAAGAATACGAACAGGTTAAACAAATCACCGGTTAAGAAGGCGCCGATAATACCAACCAACTGAAACTGAAAAAGCGCCTGAAAATGCGATCCCAGGTTATCTTCGCCATAGCAGGCATAGATAAGCACGGGTAATGCCAGTATTGCGGTCAGTAAAACCATCAACGCGGATAAGCGGTCAGCAACCAGTACGATGCCATAGGGCGCCTGCCAGCTGCCCAGCGCATACACCTGTGGGCCTTCGGTGCTGGCGATCAGGACCCCGGCGCTGATCGCAACCAATATCACGCATGAAACCAAACCGATAATACGACGATAGTACTGCGGATTCTCACCCCACGGCAGTAGCTGTAACAGCGCCGCAAACAATGGGACCAGTATGGGTAAAATAACCAGATGTTGACTCAGCATTAACGGCTACCTTCTGAATCGCTATGGTCAGGTTCATTAACTTCGTCAGAGCCTATCTCGCCACGGACCCGGACGGCCAGAATGATCGAGTAGGCAGTCATCGCGAAGCCAATAACAATAGCGGTAAGCACCAGTGCCTGGGGCAGCGGGTCGGTATAAGTTTCGCTGTGCCCGATCAGGGGCAACTGGTCGATAGCCAGGCGGCCGCTGGAGAACAGAAACAGGTTAACCGCATAGGACAGCATGGTGATGCCGATCACAATCGGAAACGACCGGCCCCGGAGTATCAGAAACACGCTACAAGCGGTTAGTACGCCAACGGTGACTGCGTATAAGGTTTCCATTAATGTCCCTCCTGACGGGGTCTGTGGCGGGTGGTCATCTGGCCGAAATTAGCCAGGATCATCAAGGTTGCCCCGATAACTGTCAGATAAACGCCCAAATCAAACAAAATCGCCGTTGCCAGCTCGAACTTGCCAACAATAGGCCACTCAACGTAGGTAAAGGCTGAGGTCAGATAATTATGATTAAACACCCAGCTGCCGATGCCGGTGAAGAACGCAATCATTACGCCTACCGAGGTCAGGGTCTGGTAGTTATAATCGAACCGGTTTTTGACCCAGTCCACGCCGTTAGCCATATACTGCAGAATCATAGCGGCGGCTGTGACCAGGCCAGCAATGAAGCCGCCCCCTGGCAGGTTGTGGCCGCGCAGGAAGATATAAACAGATACCATCAGTGCCAGCGACAATATCGTTTGCGCAACCACCTGCACTAATAACGGATGGGTGGTGCTGTGCCAGGGACGTCCGTCGACGTCGCTGGAGGGCATGAAGGGCCGCAAATTATTAAGTAACTTATGAATTCCTGCGGCGGCAATCGCCAACACTGTAATTTCGCCAAGCGTATCGAAACCGCGGAAGTCGACCAGAATTACGTTAACCACGTTAGTGCCACCACCACCGGGTACTGAGTTTGCCAGGAAGAAGTCAGAAATGGTGTTGGCCGGGCGGGTGAGTAACGCATAGTTGAGCGTGCCGACTATACCACCAACAAAACCGGCCAGCAGCACGTCACGAGCAACCCGGCGGCCGCTGGATGCGCGCGGAATTCGCTGCGGCATAAAAAACAGCGCCAGGATCATCAGCAGAATACTAACCACTTCAACCACGAGTTGGGTCATTGCCAGATCAGCTGCGGAGAAACGGATGAATACCAGACTGACCAGCAGGCCGACCACCGATAACATCATCAGTGAAGTCAGTCGCTGACGGTGGAATATCGCTGTGCCAAAAGCCGCCAGTATTAGCGCGACTGCGCCAATCATGCTGATAAAGTCTACAGGCAGCTGCGGGCGATCGCCGGTAAGAGCCTTAATCTTAACTAGTTCCGGGATAACGAAAACCAGGCTGATAACCAGCAGTGCGGCGATATAACGCTGC
The DNA here is from genome assembly GCF_033722695.1 of Pseudidiomarina sp. Lineage (GTDB taxonomy): Bacteria > Pseudomonadota > Gammaproteobacteria > Enterobacterales > Alteromonadaceae > Pseudidiomarina. The sequence goes on from NZ_JAWVYM010000016.1 coordinate 38,192, forward strand.
AGTGAACCCGTTTCGATACGCAGCATCAGCGCATCGCTTAAGGTGGTAGTGCGCTTTACCACGCTGGCAAAGATTTCTTTGGCATCATGATGATCAAACTGCCGGTTAAACGTAAAGAGTTCGTCGCGGCCAATATAGATGGCAATACCACCTGCGATGGCAAAAGCACTCATCAACAGGGGGATGTTGAAGCCGTGCCAAATCGCGATATCAATCTGGCCGGCAGCGCCCGACACGGCTGCCAGCGCAGGCTCCAGCAAGCCCGACACCATTAGCATGGGCGCGACGCCAACCAATATACACAGCGACGCCAGTACAATAACAGGGGCACGCATCATCAGCGGCGGTTCATGGGGTTCTTTGGGTAAGTCTTTGGCGGGCTCCTGGAAGAACACATCGTGTACAAAGCGGATCGAGTAGGCGACGGATAACATGCCGCCCAATGTTGCCAGTACAGGTACCAGCCAGGATAAACCACCGAACAGATCCTGCTGGTAGCTTTCAGTAAAGAACATTTCCTTGGACAAAAATCCGTTGAAAAGAGGCAGTCCAGCCATGGCGGCAGAGGTGATGACGGCCAGCACCATGGTGAATGGCATGGCTTTACGCAGGCCGCTGAGCTTGCGCATATCGCGACTACCGGTTTCATGATCAATAATGCCGGCAATCATAAACAGACCGGCTTTAAAGGTCGCGTGATTAAGAATATGGAAAATTGCCGCCAGTAATGCGCCCCGGCTACCGAGGCCCAGCAGCATAGTAATAAGGCCCAGATGGCTGATGGTCGAAAACGCCAGTAAACCCTTAAGGTCAGTTTTAAGAAGTGCGAAGTAAGCACCGAAAAGCAGTGTTGCCAGGCCGGTAAGGGTCACTATGATAAACCATTCGGGGGTTCCGCCAAGTACCGGGAACAGCCGCGCCATCAGGAAAATGCCGGCTTTAACCATAGTCGCAGAATGCAAATAAGCACTAACCGGGGTTGGCGCCGCCATGGCATGCGGTAACCAGAACTGGAACGGGAACTGCGCCGACTTTGTGAAGGCACCCAATAAAACCAGCAGCAAAGCCGGAAGATAAAATTCGTGTTCGCGGATTTGATCAGCGGCCGCAAATACTGCATCCAACTGGTAGCTGCCGGCGATATTACCAATTAACAAAATACCGGCAAGCAACGCAAGACCACCGCCGCCGGTTACCGCCAGCGCCATGCGGGCGCCACGCCGGGCGTTACTTTGCTGAAACCAGTAACCAATAAGCAAGAATGATGAGATGCTGGTCAGCTCCCAGAATAACCACATCAGGATCAGGTTATCAGCGGTGACAATACCCAGCATTGACCCCATGAACAGCAACAGATAGGCAAAAAAGCGGGGGCTGTCGTCACGGCTGCTTAAATAGTAATGAGCATAAATGACGATCAGTATCCCGATGCCGAGGATGAGCCCGGCGAACAGCAATGATAAGCCATCCAGGCGCATCGCAAAGTGCAAGCCAAGATCGGGCAGCCACGGTACCATGAGGGTAGGGATGCCGCCGCCCAGCGTTTCTGGTGCTGACAGTAGCAGTAGAGTCAGGCTGGCTAAAGTCACTAACGCCGCACTGCTGGTAATCCATATTCTCGTTTTATGCCGCAACATTAGCGGTAACAGAGCACCGAAAAACGGTAGCAAAACAATAGCTGCTAAATTCATGCGAGCCCTTATGTCGGTATCTGATACGAATCATTTAGAAAATGTCTGAAACTGAATTTACCATTTAGCTCAGCCGCTTGCCAATTGAATCGGTCGCAGCCCGCATGGCATCTGACGTATCGACTGCGGTATTGGTGACTTCATAAATAAGTATAGGGATGGGGCTTCAGACCGCGGCAAAATGATGTATAATTACTCACCTGCGGTTAACCCCTGCACGGTGAATCCGGATGAATCCGGTGTCTCCGCAATTATTTCCTTCGCGCACTACCATCGCTAAAATTTATCTGTTACAATTCGCCGCCCTTTTATATGGGGAAAGTCTTGTAAAAAAGACACATCGACTCGAGAGAGTCTTGTTTTTATTAATTAAGCGGAGCACTGCAATGATCCAAATGCAAACTACACTGGAAGTGGCCGATAACTCGGGCGCCCGCAGCGTACAATGTATTAAGGTTCTGGGTGGGTCGCACCGCCGTTACGCGAATATCGGCGACATCATCAAAGTTTCTGTTAAAGAAGCGATTCCTCGCGGAAAAGTGAAGAAAGGTGACGTCGTTAACGCGGTGGTCGTTCGCACCAGGAAAGGTGTCCGTCGTCAAGACGGGTCAGTCATTCGTTTTGACCGCAACGCGGCTGTTTTGTTGAACAATAACAAACAACCCATTGGCACTCGTATCTTTGGACCGGTGACTCGTGAATTGCGCTCTGAGCAATTTATGAAGATTGTTTCGCTGGCACCAGAAGTACTGTAAGGAGTCAGTTATGGCGGCAAAAATAAAACGTGATGACGAAGTAGTAGTCCTGGCAGGTAAAGACAAAGGTAAGCGCGGTAAAGTGCTGAAAGTCGATACCACCTCAAACCGTGCTTTCGTTGAAGGCGTTAATATCGTGAAGAAGCATCAAAAGCCTAATCCGGCCCTTGGTGTAGCTGGCGGTATTATTGAACAGGAAGCTCCTGTTCACGTTTCCAACCTGGCGGTTTATAACCCAGAGACTGGTAAAGCAGATCGTGTTGGTTTCCGAATTGAAGATGGCAAGAAAGTTCGCGTCTTCAAATCTAACAACGCAATCATTTAATTTTAATTTGGAGTTTTACGATGGCGAAACTGCATGATTTTTACAAAGAATCAGTAGTTCCTGAACTGGTTAAACAGTTCGGCTACAACAGCGTCATGCAAGTCCCTCGGATTGAAAAAATCACCCTGAATATGGGTGTTGGTGAAGCACTGGCTGACAAAAAGATTCTCGACAACGCGGCAGCAGACCTGGAAGCAATTGCAGGTCAGCGTCCAGTTAAAACCGTTGCTCGTAAATCTGTCGCTGGCTTCAAGATCCGTGAAGGCTACCCGATTGGCTGTAAAGTGACTCTGCGTGGCGAGCGCATGTGGGACTTCCTGCAACGTCTCGTTTCGATCGCAATTCCACGGGTTCGTGATTTCCGTGGATTGAATCCGAAATCTTTCGATGGTCGTGGAAACTACAGTATGGGCGTACGTGAGCAGATTATCTTTCCCGAAATCGACTATGACAAAGTCGACAAGATTCGTGGTCTGGACATCACTATCACCACTACTGCTGGCACTGATGACGAAGCTCGCGCTTTGCTCGCTGCCTTTAGCTTCCCGTTCAAGAAGTAAGGTGTAGAGTTATGGCAAAAGAGTCAATGAAAATGCGTGAGCGCAAGCGTGCAAAGCTTGTTGCTAAATACGCAGATAAACGCATCGCACTGAAAAAAGTGATCAGCGATCCGACTACATCGGATGAAGATCGTTGGGACGCTGTGCTCAAATTACAGAGCCTGCCCCGCGATTCGAGCCCTGCCCGTCAGCGTAACCGCTGTCGTGTAACTGGCCGCCCTCACGGTTTTCTCCGTAAATTCGGCATGAGCCGGATAAAAGTACGTGAGAAAGCGATGCGCGGTGAAATTCCTGGCTTGAAAAAAGCTAGCTGGTAAGCCACGGGAGAAAGCTAATATGAGCATGCAAGATCCAATTGCGGATATGTTTACTCGCATCCGCAACGCTCAGGGTGCAAACAAAGTTACCGTGCGCATGCCTGCTTCAAAACAAAAACTGGCTATTGCTCAGGTTTTGAAAGAAGAAGGTTACATCGCGGATTTCAGTGTTTCTGGTGAAGTGAAAGCTGAGCTGGAAGTTGTACTGAAGTACTTTGAAGGTAGTCCTGTTATTGAATCAATTGAGCGCGTTAGTCGCCCGGGTTTGCGTATCTATAAGAAACGCAACGAACTGCCTACAGTAATGGGTGGTTTAGGTGTGGCTGTTGTCTCAACTTCCAAAGGGCTGATGACCGACCGTGCCGCTCGCAAAGCGGGTCTTGGCGGTGAAGTCATTGGCTATGTCGCGTAACCAGGAGGTAGGAAATGTCACGTGTTGCTAAAGCACCCATTACCATTCCTGCTGGCGTTGAAGTTACGCTGAACGGTCAGGAAGTTACAATTAAAGGTGCCAAAGGCTCATTGAGCCGTGTAGTTAACGATGCAGTTGAACTCGTAAAAGAAGACAACGAACTGCGTACTGTTGCCCGTGAAGGAGTTGCTAACTCTTCCGCTCAGGCAGGTACCGCTCGCGCGTTACTACAAAATATGGTGGTTGGTGTTGCTCAGGGTTTTGAGCGTAAGTTACAGCTGGTTGGTGTTGGTTACCGTGCAAATACTGCGGGCCAGAAACTAAACCTGACGCTGGGCTTCTCTCATCCTGTTGAATTCGATATCCCACAGGGAATCACTATCGAAGTTCCAACACAAACTGAAGTTGTCGTTAAAGGTGTAGACAAGCAATTAGTCGGTCAAGTTGCCGCTAATATTCGCGCATACCGTAAGCCAGAGCCTTATAAAGGCAAAGGCGTTCGTTATGCCGATGAGCAAGTGCGCCGTAAAGAAGCCAAGAAAAAGTAAGGTAGGACGATGGACAAGAAAACAGCTCGCTTACGTCGCGCAACTCGCAGTCGTAAGAAAATGCAAGAGTTGGGTGCAAACCGCCTGGTCGTTCACCGTACACCACGGCATATTTACGCCCAGCTGATTGCACCGAACGGTTCTGAAGTACTGGCAGCTGCCTCAACTGCAGAAAAAGCTATTCGTGACCAGGTTAAAGGTACTGGTAACGTTGATGCTGCAAAAGTGGTTGGTAAGCTGATTGCTGAACGGGCGATTGAAAAAGGCGTTAACAGCGTCGCTTTCGATCGGAGTGGTTTTAGATACCACGGTCGCGTAGCCGCTTTAGCTGACGCAGCTCGTGAAGCTGGACTTCAGTTCTAGGAGACGAACATGGCAAATGCAAATGTAGAAGCTCAAAACAGTGACCTGCAAGAAAAGCTGATCACAGTGAACCGTGTAGCAAAAGTAGTTAAAGGTGGTCGTATCTTTAGCTTCACTGCACTCACTGTAGTTGGTGATGGTCAGGGTAAAGTAGGGTTTGGTTACGGTAAAGCACGCGAAGTTCCAGCTGCGATTCAAAAAGCAATGGAAAAAGCGCGTCGCAACATGGTAACCGTTGAGCTGAAAGGCGACACCCTGCAGCATCCTGTAAAAGGCCGTCATTCAGGTTCACAGGTTTTTATGCAGCCAGCTTCTGAAGGTACAGGTATCATCGCCGGTGGCGCGATGCGTGCAGTACTTGAAGTAGCCGGTGTACACAACGTGCTTTCAAAAGCATATGGTTCAACCAACCCAATCAACGTTGTCCGGGCGACCATTAAGGCGCTTAACAACATGAAGTCGCCTGAGCAAGTGGCGGCGAAGCGTGGATTGCGCGTTGAAGAAATTTTGGGGTAGTGAACAATGGCGAAAAAGACAATCAAAGTAACACAGACGCGTAGCTCAATCGGTCGTTTACCGAAGCATAAAGCTACTCTACGTGGTTTGGGTCTGCGCCGTATTGGTCACATGGTCGAGCTGGAAGATACCCCAGCCGTCCGTGGCATGGTGAACCAAGTCACATACATGGTAAAGGTGGAGGATTAAGCAATGTTTTTAAACACTATCTCCCCTGCGCCTGGTGCTAAGACCAGCAAAAAGCGTCTCGGACGTGGTATTGGTTCAGGCCTGGGTAAAACTGGTGGTCGCGGTCATAAAGGTCAGACATCACGTTCTGGCGGTACTGTGAAGCCAGGTTTCGAAGGCGGCCAAATGCCAATCCAACGGCGTCTGCCGAAGTTTGGTTTTACTTCTCGTAAGTCACTTGTGACTGGCGAAGTAAACCTGGCTGAGATTGCAAAAGTTGCTGGTGATACCGTAACTTTGGCTGCTTTGAAAGAAGCAGGTTTGGTTCGTAACGACATTCTGAACGTAAAAGTCATTAAGTCGGGCGAAATCAACCGAGCCGTTACAGTTCAAGGCATCAAGGTCACCAAAGGCGCCCGCGAAGCTATTGAAGCTGCTGGCGGCAAAATCGAAGGATAGAGCAAATGGCTAAACCAGGATTGGAATCTAATAGAGCTCAAGGTGGCACGTCGGAACTTAAGCGTCGACTGCTGTTTGTACTCGGCGCGTTAATCGTGTTCCGCGCGGGCTCCTTTGTGCCGATTCCTGGTATAGATGCCGCTGTACTGGCGCAATTGTTCGATCAGCAAAGAGATACCATCGTTGCCATGTTTAACATGTTCAGCGGTGGTGCTCTTGAGCGTGCATCGGTCTTTGCGTTAGGTATTATGCCGTACATTTCGGCCTCGATTATCATGCAGCTGGCGTCGGTGGTTCACCCACGCTTAGCAGAACTGAAAAAAGAGGGCGAATCAGGCCGGCGTAAAATCGCACAGTATACGCGTTGGGGTACGTTGATACTCGCAACGTTCCAATCTATTGGTATAGCTACAGGCTTGCCAAATCTGATGCCAGGTCTGGTTATCGATCCCGGTTTTGGATTTTACTTCACTGCGATAGTGAGCTTGGTTACCGGCACCATGTTTTTGATGTGGTTAGGTGAGCAAATTACTGAGCGTGGGATTGGTAACGGTATCTCTATTCTCATATTCACCGGTATTGTTGCGGGCTTACCGTCGGCCATTGGCCAGACGGCGGAGCAAGCGCGGCAAGGTGATTTACATTTATTACTGTTATTGCTGATTGGTGTGATTGTGTTAGCGGTGACCTACTTTGTCGTGTTTGTCGAACGTGGCCAACGTCGCATTGTAGTTAACTACGCAAAACGCCAGCAGGGCCGTAAAGTCTTTGCTGCACAGAGTACTCACCTGCCATTGAAAGTGAATATGGCTGGTGTTATTCCCCCAATCTTTGCATCGAGCATTATTTTGTTCCCGGGCACTATGGCTACCTGGTTCGGCCAGGGCGAAGGTGCGGTAGCAAACTTCCTGCAAGAGCTGGCTCTGACGTTATCGCCAGGCCAACCTTTGTATGTGATGCTTTATGCAGCGGCAATTATATTCTTCTGTTTCTTCTATACCGCGTTGGTATTTAACCCACGCGAGACAGCAGATAACCTGAAGAAGTCAGGTGCGTTCATTCCGGGTATTCGCCCAGGTGAACAAACCTCACGATACATTGATAAAGTAATGACCCGGCTGACGCTCGCAGGCGCGCTATACATTACCTTTGTCTGTTTAATTCCTGAGTTCATGATGATTGCCTGGAACGTACAATTCTATTTTGGTGGTACGTCCCTGTTGATTATTGTTGTAGTTATTATGGACTTTATGGCGCAGGTCCAGACGCATCTGATGTCCCATCAGTATGATTCGGTCCTGAAAAAAGCTAACCTGAAAGGCTACGGCCGGTAAGGTTAGATTAATTACGGAGTGTAGCAATGAAAGTTCGTGCTTCCGTGAAGAAAATCTGCCGTAACTGTAAGATTATCAAGCGCAACGGTGTTGTGCGTGTTATCTGCAGTGACCCTAAGCACAAACAGCGGCAAGGTTAATTCGATGAAGAAGTCCGCGGCCAAAAAAATATTTTTGGCTGCGGCTTTGATATGTTTGCAATCAGGCGACCGGTTGAGTATCCTAACGGGCTTTTCAGCTGGTGACCCATAAACTAAAGGAGACGTGTTAGTGGCCCGTATCGCTGGCATTAACGTTCCTGACAATAAGCATGCAGTCATTGCCCTGACTGCGATTTACGGTATCGGCCGTACTCGTTCACAGCATATTTTAGCTGCGACTGGTATTGCAGAAGATACTAAAATCGGCTCTTTGTCAGAAGAGAAATTAGACGAGCTTCGTGAAGCAGTAGGTAAATTTGCTGTGGAAGGCGATCTTCGCCGCGAAGTTTCAATGAACATCAAACGCTTGATGGACCTCGGATGTTACCGTGGCCTTCGTCATCGTCGTGGCTTGCCTCTACGTGGACAGCGCACTAAAACTAATGCGCGCACCCGTAAAGGTCCGCGTAAACCTATTCGTAAATAAGGGGGGAGTGAGAAATGGCTAAAACACCAACTCGTTCTCGTAAGCGCGTTAAAAAGCAAGTCGCAGATGGCATGGCTCATATCCATGCGTCTTTTAATAACACCATTGTGACTATCACCGATCGGCAGGGTAATGCTCTGTCATGGGCGACAGCTGGTGGTTCTGGTTTCCGTGGTTCACGTAAATCGACCCCGTTTGCAGCCCAGGTTGCAGCTGAGCGTGCAGGTGAAATGGCAAAGGAATACGGTTTGAAAAACCTTGAAGTGTTCGTCAAGGGCCCAGGCCCTGGCCGCGAATCATCAATTCGTGCGTTGAACGCGGTAGGTTATCGCATCACTAATATTACTGATGTGACACCGATTCCTCACAACGGATGTCGTCCGCCTAAGAAACGTCGCGTTTAATAGGCGTCCTACGATAGTTGGAGAAAGATCATGGCAAGATATTTGGGTCCTAAACTCAAACTGAGTCGTCGCGAAGGAACAGATTTGTTCCTGAAAAGCGGCGTCCGTGCAATCGAGACAAAATGTAAGCTCGAGAGCGCACCGGGTCAGCATGGCGCACGTCGTGGCCGTCTGTCTGATTACGGTTTACAGCTACGTGAAAAGCAAAAAGTTCGTCGTATGTACGGCGTGCTGGAAAAGCAATTCCGTAACTATTACAAAGAAGCTGCCCGTATTAAAGGCAACACTGGTGAGAATTTGCTGCAACTGCTGGAGCAACGCCTGGATAACGTCGTATACCGTATGGGATTCGCGTCTACCCGTGCTGAAGCTCGTCAGATGGTCAGCCACAAAGCAGTGGTAGTGAACGGCCAGGTAGTCAACATTCCGTCGTTCAAAGTTCGTCCTGAAGATGTTGTGTCTGTTCGTGAAAAAGCGAAAAAGCAGGCGCGTATCGCAGCAGCACTGGAACTCGCTGAACAGCGTGAAAAACCAGTGTGGATAGAAGTAGACGGTAGCAAATTGGAAGGCCAGTTCAAACGCCTGCCAGAGCGCACAGACTTGTCTGCTGAAATTAACGAACAGTTGATCGTAGAGCTTTACTCTAAGTAAAGCTTAAGCATAAAGAGAGGACACAATGCAGGGTTCTGTTACCGAATTCCTAAAGCCAAGGCTAGTCGATATTGAACAAATCAGCCCGACTCACGCAAAGGTGACGTTGGAGCCTCTTGAGCGTGGCTTTGGTCACACGCTGGGCAATGCTCTGCGCCGTATCTTACTTTCGTCAATGCCAGGTTGTGCAGTGACCGAAGTGGAAATCAATGGTGTACAGCACGAGTACAGCAGTAAAGAGGGCGTTCAGGAAGATATCATCGAAATACTGTTAAACCTGAAAGGGTTAGCAGTGCGCATGGAAGGCAAAGATGAAGCTAAACTGACCTTGAAAAAATCCGGAGCAGGCCCTGTCTTGGCTGGTGATATCACCCACGATGGTGATGTTGAAATCGTCAACCCGGACCACCTCATTTGCACCTTAACGGGTGATACTGAAATCGAAATGACGATTTTAGTAGAGCGTGGTCGTGGTTACGTTCCAGCTGCGGCACGTCAGTCTGCTGACGATGAAGAACGTCCAATCGGTCGTTTGCTTGTTGACGCTTCTTTCAGTCCGGTCGAGCGTATTGCTTACAACGTAGATTCTGCGCGTGTTGAGCAACGTACCGACTTGGATAAACTGGTTATCGACATGGAAACCAATGGCACTTTAGATCCTGAAGAAGCCATTCGCCGTGCAGCAACTATTCTGGCTGAACAGCTGGAAGCTTTTGTTGAACTGCGTGATATGAGCGAACCGGAAGAGAAAGAAGAAAAACCAGAATTCGATCCGATTCTGTTACGTCCGGTAGACGATTTGGAATTAACTGTGCGTTCTGCGAACTGTTTAAAAGCAGAAGCTATTCAGTACATTGGTGACTTAGTGCAGCGTACTGAGGTTGAGTTGTTGAAGACTCCTAACCTTGGTAAAAAATCGCTGACCGAAATCAAGGATGTGCTTGCATCACGTGGTTTATCTCTGGGCATGCGCCTCGAGAACTGGCCACCAGCAAGCCTTGCTGATCGCGACTAAGTTCATCTTTTACAGAGAATTACTGAGAAGGGTATAGGTATGCGCCATCGTAAGAGTGGTCGTCAACTCAACCGCAACAGCAGTCATCGCAAAGCGATGTTCAGCAATATGGCAAGCTCACTGGTTCGTCACGAAGTGATTAAAACCACGCTGCCGAAAGCGAAAGAACTGCGTCGCGTTGTCGAGCCGCTAATCACATTAGCGAAGCAAGATAGTGTAGCTAACCGCCGTCTGGCGTTCGCTCGCACTCGCGATAAAGAAGTTGTCGGTAAACTGTTCACCGAGCTTGGCCCGCGTTATCAAGAACGCCCAGGTGGTTACACTCGAATTATGAAGTGTGGCTTCCGGAGCGGAGACAACGCACCAATGGCTTATGTTGAATTGGTTGATCGTCCAGATGTAGATGCTACTGAAACTGAAGAAGTGGCAGTAGAGGAATAAGTTAAAGCGCAGCTCAGGCTGCACTGAGACAAACTAAAAAGCCGGCCTGTGTAAACAAGGCCGGCTTTTTTAATGGGTGTCGGTTCCACTCTAATTGATCAGGCGGTTTAGTTCCTGGTCAGAGATACCGTAGTTTTGCGCTACTGCCTGTAGACGCTCGTAACTGATACCAGCGCGGTGGGCTCCTCTGAGGGTCTGTTCAATGCGTTCGCGTCGGCTGGTCGTCTCAGCCAGGTTGCTTGCACTATCTTCTTCGCCGACTAAATCGCCGACCAGGGTAGCAATATAGTTGCCAAGGGCTGGTGCAGCTTCAAGGATAGTCTGAACGATAAGCTCTAACTGACCGGGCTGTTCGTTGCTTACTTTAGTCAGAATGCTCTGAGCCATCTCGGGTTCAGCCCGCACCGCTACCCGGATAAGATGTTCCAGGTGAGTGTTGTTCTGTTCGCTTACGGTAGCAACGATGTCATCGGCGTAACTCGGTTCGGCTTCAACGGCTACCCGCACGATGTCAGCAGGATCAGCGACCCCCATATTCAACGCCATCGTTATGATGTCGCGGGTGAACGCGGGTTCAGCATCGATAGCGGCGCGGATTAAATGCTTGTAACTACTTGGATAGCGATCGAAGGCGGTATACATAATAGCTTCGACATGTTGTGGATAGTTACTTAACAAGACGCGGACTGTGCGGGTATGAGAGAAGTTGCGCTTAGCATAATAGCGAAACATTCGTTCGTATGTTTGTGCCAGGCGCTGATTAGACTCATCGAGCTGGTAATTCTCTGGCGACATAGGGCGTACTAACGGCGGTTCGTTCGCATTTACAGACGTCGTTACTAGTAATGCTGTTGCCAGCATTCCTGCAATAATCTTCATTGGCGCACCATTTTTTATAGTTAGTCTTTATCAAGTTTGGTAAGGACCGGTTAAAGACCTTAACAGTGTTTATAGACCATAGATAGTTAAAGATCGTTCAATTTGGATAAAAAATAAGCAAACGATCGGGGAAGCCTGAAAAAGATCTTGCAGGTGCGGTGGAGATCTCTATAATTCGCCGCCGTTGTCACCGATAAGGTGGCGCGGGTTGAGGGATTGTCAGTCACTGTCCGGGCAATAAAAAGATCCGAAAGGATCTTGACCTTAACCGGGGAAAGCGTAAAATACGCATCCCGCTTCAGAAAGAAGCGAACGCTCTTTAACAATATACCAAGCCAAGCAAACTGTGTGGGCACTTACCGGAT
>NZ_JAWVYM010000017.1:0-37979 GCF_033722695.1 Pseudidiomarina sp.
AATTTACCTGCCTGGGATGTCGCGCTGCTGCTGGAGTCCTCTCCACCAAAGGCACGTGCCATTATGTGGCAACTGGTTGACGCCGAAGAGCACGGCGACATCCTGGAAGAACTCTCCGAAGAAGTACAAAAATCCATCATTCGCCAGATGGCGCCGGAAAAACTGGCCGCCGCCACCGAAGGCATGGACACCGACGATCTGGCCTACGTGTTACGGGGTCTGCCAGAGCCTGTTTATCAGGAAGTACTTAAGTCGATGGACGAACAGGATCGTCATCGTGCTGAGCAGGCTCTGTCATACGAGGATGAGACCGCGGGTAGTATCATGAATACCGATACCATCACGTTGCGACCTGATGTGACTATCGATGTCGTACTGCGGTACCTGCGCCTGAAAGGAGAACTCCCGGAGGCTACCGATAAACTTTATGTGGTAAACCGGGACGACAAATTCATCGGTGAAATCGGTATTTCCCGGCTGTTAACTGTCGATCCTGCGCGACTGGTCAGTGAGGTTATGGACTCCGACGTGCAGGGTATTCCGATCGATATGGATGAGACCGAGGTGGCTAAGCTGTTCGAGCGCCAGGACTGGATCTCGGCCCCGGTAGTCGACAGCGAAAACCGCCTGATGGGCCGGATCACCATCGATGACGTGGTTGATATCATTCGCGAAGAAGCCCAGCACTCGATGTTGAGTATGGCCGGTCTTGACGACGATGAGGATACCTTTGCACCGGTCTTAAAAAGTACCCGGCGGCGAACCATCTGGCTTGCGGTCAACCTGGTAACGGCGTTGCTGGCGGCCATGGTCAGCTCCCTGTTCGAACCCATTTTGGCGCAGATGGCGGTGCTGGCCATTCTCAATACCATAGTACCAAGCATGGGCGGTATCGCCGGTTCGCAGACGCTGACGCTGGTTATCCGGGGGATGGCGCTGGGCCACATCGGTGCCAGTAACCAGCGTTGGCTGATCGGTAAAGAACTGGCTATCGGCGCTTTAAATGGTGTGATCTGGGCAGTACTCATTGCCGCCGTGGTAGCCCTGTGGAAGCAGGATTTGCTGATTGGTTTTATTATCGCCTTCGCGATGATGGCCAACTTGCTGGCCGCAGGCCTTGCTGGGGTCACGATCCCACTGATCCTGAAACGCTACAATATAGACCCGGCCCTGGCGGGCGGGGTCATTCTTACGACAGTTACTGATGTGGTCGGTATTTTCGCGTTCTTAGGCACCGCGACCCTGTTATTGCTGTAACCTGATTGCTGCTAATCAGGTTCCGGCAATCCGCAGGCTGTCGACCAATACTGAGCCCGTTCGCACGCCATGGCGCAGATCCACATCGTTACCGATAGCAACGATGTTACTCAGCATTTCTTTCAGGTTGCCGGCAATGGTGATCTCTTCTACCGGATACTGAATTTCGCCCTGCTCCACCCAGAATCCAGCGGCACCGCGGGAATAATCGCCATTGACCATGTTTACGCCCTGCCCCATCAGCTCAGTTACCAGCAGGCCGGTACCCATTTCCCGGCATAACTGCTGCAGGCTTTTATCCTGTCGGGTCACTTCCCAGTTATGGATGCCGCCGGCATGGCCAGTCGGTTGCATATCCATTTTACGGGCCGCGTAGCTGGTCAACAGGTAGGTTTGCAGCACGCCATCGCTGATAATATCGCGGGCCTTAGTGGCAACGCCTTCCTGATCAAAGGGGCTGCTGGCCAGACCGCCGCGCAAATGTGGCTGTTCAGTGATAGTCAGCCAGTCAGGCAGTACCTGTTTACCCAGGTGATCAAGCAGAAAGCTTGATTTACGGTACAGATTACCGCCGCTGATGGCACTGACCAGGTGGCCGAATAACGAATTGGCGACATCAGCGCGGAAAATAACCGGTACTTTAGCTGTGGCAATCTTGCGTGAATCAAGCCGGGCAAGCGTTGATTGCGCCGCGTCTTCGGCAACCTGCTCAGGGCTCCATAATTGGTCCCGGTGGCGCCCTACTGTATAGCTGTAGTCGCGCTGCATGGCCTCACCACTGCGGGCGATCAGCGCGCAGCTCAGGCTGTGCCGAGACTGCAGATAGCCCGCCAGAAATCCGTGGCTGTTGCCATAAACCCGGTAACCCACATGGCTGCTATAGCCCGCGCCATCGGAATTCACAATACGCTCATCCTGCTTCAACGCGTGCCGCTCACACTGCAGTGCCTGTTCAAGCGCGAATTCGGCACTTTGATCGGCCGGATGGCATAGATCCAGATCCGGAATATCTGTTGCCATCAATTCTGCCGGCGCTAGTCCCGCATGGGGGTCAACAGAGGTGTAACGGGCAATATCGTTAGCTTTTTCTACCGCGGCGCGAATCGCCGCCGGCGTCAGATCTGTGGTCGAGGACGAGCCTTTCTGCTGCCCGCGATACAAGGTAATTCCCAGCGCGCCGTCCTGATTAAACTCAACGGTTTCAACTTCCCCTAAGCGGGTACCGACATTGATGCCACGGCTGCGACTAATCGCGCACTCAACCGCTGAACTGCCCAGTTTACCGGCATAGTCCAGTGCCTCAGCTACCGCTTGTTCAACGTCTTTCATCTCGCGCTTCAATTCTTTTATATCAGGGGTCACCATAGGCTCCGTATTCGAAAACTGAGGCCGAAGTTTAGCATGAATAGCAGTGTTGATTAACCGCCTTCGCTGCTAAACTAATAGCAGAACATTTTAAGGAAACAGCCTGCATGAAGGATTTTGAAGACGAAGACCAGCCGATTAGTAAATCGCAGCTCAAACGTGATGCTGAGGCGCAACAGGCGCTGGGCGAACAACTGGTAAACCTGCCTGACGGCAAGTTAGCGAAGATTCCGCTGGACGAGACGCTACTCGACGCTATCCGGCTGGCACAGCGTATTCGCAATACTCGCGAAGGATTCCGCCGGCAACTGCAATTAATCGGCAAGATGATGCGTGATCGGGATACCAGCGAAATCGAGCAGGCGCTGTCAGAAATCGAGCACAGCCATCATGAGCAAAATGCGTTATTTCATCAACTGGAGAAACATCGCGACCATATTCTCGCTGAAGGCGATGTGGCTATTCAGGAATTTATTGATGCTTATCCGAGCGCAGATCGTCAGAAGCTCCGGCAACTTTACCGCCAGGCTTTAAAACAGCAGCAACAGAATAAGCCCCCTGCCGCTGCCCGTGAACTCTTTAAATACCTGCGCCAGGTGGCGACCGCTTAGGCGGTGCCACCGACGGTCAGCGCGTCCAGTTTCAGGGTCGGCTGGCCGACGCCCACAGGCAGACTCTGACCATCTTTACCGCAAACACCAATTCCTGAATCCAGCTCCAGATCGTTACCGACCATAGAGACCTGGGCCATGGCGTCCGGGCCATTACCTATCAGGGTGGCACCTTTTACGGGCGCGGTAATACGGCCATCTTCGATTAGGTAAGCCTCAGACGCTGAGAACACGAACTTACCCGAGGTAATATCGACCTGTCCACCAGAGAAGTGTGGCGCGTAAATGCCTTTCTTAACACTGCTAATAATATCGGCTGGGTCATGCTCGCCAGCCAGCATATACGTATTGGTCATTCGCGGCATCGGTAAGTGCGCATAGGACTCGCGCCGGCCATTACCGGTGGGCGCAACACCCATCAGCCGCGCGTTCAATTTATCCTGCATATAACCGACCAACCGGCCTTTATCGATCAACACATTATAGCCTGCCGGGGTGCCTTCATCGTCGACACTCAGCGAGCCCCGTAAATTAGACAAGGTGCCGTCATCGACGATGGTGCAGTGCTCGGATGCGACCATCTCGCCGATTTTGCCGGCATACGCGGATGCGCCCTTTCGATTAAAGTCGCCTTCCAGCCCATGACCGACTGCTTCATGCAACAATACGCCGGGCCAGCCCGAACCCAGGATTACCGGCATGGTACCCGCTGGTGCTTCCCGCGCTTCAAGGTTAACCAACGCCTGCCGTACGGCCTCTTTGGCATAGGTCTGCCAGCGTGGCAGTTCACTGATCGCATCACTGAAATAACTGTAGCCGACCCGGGCGCCGCCGCCCGAGCTGCCCCGCTCACGGCGACCATTCTGTTCCACCAGCACAGTACAGTTAATCCGCACCAGCGGCCGGATATCACTGGCCAGTGTACCATCAGTCGCAGCGACCAGAATTTCATCATAGCTACCACTGATACTGGCAATCACTTCGACTACCCGGGAATCGAGACTGCGGGCAAAGGCATCCATTTCACGCAATAGATCAATTTTGGCAGCCTCATCAAGGCTCGGTAGCGGATTGAGCGGCTGATAGCGTTCCGCCTGGCGGCGTACCGCTAAGGCTTTCATTGTCGCCTGAGCTCCATCAGCAGCGATACCCCGGGCGGCAGCCGCCGCCTGGCGCAAAGCTGCCGGCGTTACCGCATCAGCATAGGCAAATCCGGTTTTTTCTCCGTGAATAGCGCGCACGCCAAGCCCACTTTCAATGTGAAAGCTGCCCTCTTTAACGATGCCGTCTTCCAGTACCCAGGACTCATTCACGCTACTTTGCAGGTAAATATCGGCAAAATCGATGGCCCCGCTGTAAAGGCTCTGCAACGACTGCTGCAGGGCATCTATATCGAGCTTATGTTTATGCAACAGGTTCTCGGCAACCTGTGGGTTTAACGTTTGGTCCGACTGTAACTTACTGCTCATGAAAAACCTTTTTACTGCTGGAGAAATGATTTACCACCGGTATGTCGCGGCGAATTTTTTGAAGCTCTGAGATATCTACTGAGGCCGTTGCCAGGCCTGGTGATGCGGTCTCGACACAAGCTTGAATGGCGCCCCAGCCATCAATGACCAGACCATGACCGTAAGTGCACCGGCCATTGGCGTGCTCGCCTACCTGAGTACCCGCTACCAGTATGCACTGCTCTTCAATAGCCCTGGCGCGGGTCAGTACCTGCCAGTGGGCGGCACCGGTCACTTGCGTAAATGCTGAAGGCAATACCAGGATATCGGCCCCCTGTAAACGCAGCGCACGAAACAGTTCCGGAAAGCGCACATCATAACATACGGCCAACCCCAGTGTGCCAAATTCAGTTTCGACTGTGACCACCTCGGTGCCCGGCAAGGTCGATGCCGATTCCCGGTAAGTACGGGTATTGTCCGCTACTTCAACATCAAACATAGAGACTTTGTCGTAGCGAGCGACACATTCACCAATGGGATTAAACACCAGTGATGCGGCGCTGAATTTGTCGCTATCGGGCCGGGCGACAAGCGGAATGGTGCCAGCCACCAGCCAGATGCCAAAGTCCCGCGCCAGCGCAGCCAGACCGTCTTGCATCGGCCCCTCGCCAGGCACTTCTGCCAGTTGGCGCTGGTGCTTATCACCGGCGCCAAAGCACAGACAGGCCTCGGGCAGCACCACCAGTTGTGGTCGCGCTTCTGGTAAATCAGCGAATAGCTGCCGCAGAGTCGCCAGATTCTCTTGCGGATCCGGACTGCTCGTCAGCTGCACGGCCGTCATCTGTACTCGCTGGTGGCTGCTCTTCTGTTGGTTGTGGCTCATCAGGAATCTCCTGTTCTGGGGCCGGGATAGGAACCTCCCGGCTGGATCGGCTCACTTCCTCGATAATGGGTTCATCAAGGGTTCCCGAAATACGGTATTCCAGCCGACTAATCACCTGCGCGTCATGAAGCATACGATCAAGCAGCAGGGCTGCCAGGCCCGAAGGCGGATTCACCATCCAGGCCAGGATAACTGGCAGGCTCGAGGTAACTTTAGGAATATAGTAAAGCTGATAGTTAATTTCCTCGCTAACCAGGTTGGTGACGCCACTGATTTCCATATCACCCGCCGAGCCGTTCAGCACGGTATTGTTGGTGCGTACGCGGCCGTTCTTGATGTTAAACTCACCGCCGAACTGGGTGAAAAATAGCCCGTTGGCGAATACATCGCGAAAATCAAAACGCAGTTTGCGCAGAATACTCTCTAAACTCAACAAGGAAAATATCCGTGCCGCCCCATCGCTGACCTCATTCAGATAGCCCTGACCAAGGGACCAGGTTACCGTGCCGTTGAGGCTTTCATGATTGTACTGGAAGGGCGCGCCCTGCCAGTTTAATTCGAATTTAAAGTCGGCCGGGCTGTCCTGCACCATGGTGCTGATATCATAATCGCGGAGAAAAGCGCCCAGGTCTGCGCTCGAGAAATTCCCGGTAAAGCTGGTGCGCTGCTGTTCTGCGGTATCGCCGATCTGCCAGGTGCCGCTGGCGTCCAATAGATGCTGTCCCTGCTGGATGCGCAGGCTACTGACCTCAATCCCCTGGTTGACCGGCGCTAAATCAAGTTCAAGCGCGCCCAGGTCAAAGCCCGCGTAACTGCAGCGCTTGCACCGCAGGGTGAGGGTCGGCACCTGGCTCAGGTTCGGTTGCTCGACCAGTGCATCGTCAACGGCCAGTGGTTTTGCTAATTCAATATATTCAGCGTCGACCGTCAACTGAAGCGTTTCTGCAGCTTCGGCATCACCGTAACCCAGGGATGCTACCAATGAAGTCTGTTCCGCCTGAACGCGCATGCGCCAGGTATCATCTTCCGGCCAAGCCACCCCCGAAAAATCCGTCAGCTGATGACCGAGCAAGCTGAACTCGTCCGCCGTCAGCTGGATGAGATCCGGCCGAATTACTGAAAAAACGGAGCTTAGTTCGTCGCTGTCAGCCGGACCAATAAACGCATTTATCAGGCTTTGTCCGGCATCCAGCCATTGCTGCAGGTCAAACCGATCGACATGAATTTCCACCGGAAACTTTGCGTTAACCCGGGTGACATTAGGATTCGGTATCGCGGCCTGTTCCTCACCCAACCGCATAAAGCCTTGTTGCAGCTCGCTAGCGTTGCCATTAAGTTGCAGCTCCAGCATAGCTCTGTCCGCCATGCCTCCGTTAATCAGAATACTGTCCTCACTACCGGAAACCTGCAGCTGCCAGGGCCAGCTCTCGCCCGCCGCTTTATTCAGTGGCGCAGGTAGATTCAGCGTCAAACCGTTAAGATCCGACGCCTGTCGCCAGTGGAAGGAATAGCCATCGTCAGCTGCCAATACCAGTTCGAGCTCGGCATCCCAGTCAAAGGCCCCGCCGACCATAGCGGTGTCAGACAGCGACGCCGCCTCATCAAGGTTCCAGTTTCCTGACATTCCTACACTGACCTTGTAGTCCTCGCCGGCGGCATCGCTCGTCAATGTGGCCGACACCGGGAGCTCTTGCCAGCGCAAGGTCAGATCATTACTTTCAATATGCTCATTGCGAAAGTTGATACGGCCGGTTACTGCGGAAAACTGCTGCGATAACATCGCGATATCCAGCTGATTATCGTCCAGTTGAGCGTGCCCCGCAGCAAGCACATCAGCGCCTTCCTGCAGCGGAATCGTCAGCTCCAGCTGGCCTCGCATGGAGCCACTTAACTGCAGCTCAGTCAGGGTCTCGCCGAGTGAGCCGGCCAGCGGACTGGCAGCAAATATGGGTTGCAGGGCCGCTGAGTTGCTGACAATCTGACTGTCGATTGCGAGCCACGCATCAGCCACTGACAAATCCGGGGTTATGGTATTAATCAGCGGTAGCGAGGCGTCGCCCAGCTTGCCGTCACGGGCCTGGATATGCATCCGCTGATTACTGAAGTTGACCCGGGCTGAAGCATCGTAGAGTGGTTGCCAGTCAGGATGGAATTTAAACCGCAAACCGTCGATATTTGCCTGCGCCGCGAACTGCCCCTGATAATTCTGGTAAGGAAATTCGGCAAGGCTGCCCCGCCATACCATCGCCAGTGATTCAGCCTCACCTTCGAGCAGCGCCGTAAGCAGGTAATCCTGTAAATCGGCCCCAAGTGCAGCAGGCAGGTAACGCCGCAATACCGCGGCCGGTATCGGCTGCTCGTTCAGGCCGATCACCCGGGTGCGCAAACCCAGGTGTCCATTTTCACTTGTTAGCCGCGCGGCCAGACCCAACGGCAACCCCTCCAGACCGAGGCGGCTATCCTCAGCCACAGTCAGCTGCCAGTTACCCGCAAGCCATTGCCAGTCGCCCTGAAGCTGCAATTTATCTACCAACCAGGGTTGTTCCGTATCGAGTTGGTCGCTGCGCAGAGCGATATCGTTCCCCTGGAGCTCCCAGCTGGCGTCGAGGCCCTCGCCATATACCGCCAAACTGACCGCATCAAGACCGGGAACTGAAGGCGTGTGCTGCCACCGTAACTGCTCGCCATTCAGTTGCCAACGCAGTTCGTCATCAAGATTCTGCTGCATCCGCAACGAGACCTGACCCGCAGCCTGACGGCCCGCTAATTCATTATGTAAAACGGCTCCTGTGCTGCCTGTTACCGTAAGCAGATTCAGTAAGGGCCGCAGCGGCACATCATCGATGCTGAAGTTAAACCCACTGGCGTGCTGGCGCCAGCTAAAGCTCGGGAGTTCCCAGCTACTGCCATTCTGAATAACGGTGAGCGGAGCATTATTTACTAACCAGCCGCCTGCCCGAGGTCGCAGCTTTAAGACGCCTTCAGGGATTTTGATCTGATGTTTTTGCTCAGCGACTTGCCAGTGCAGGGTGTTCTCACCGAGTTTCAGTGCGCCATCATTAAATATACTGTCTGCGAAGTTCAGCCACAGGGTAAAGTTTAGCTGGGCCTGTCCGACTTCTGAATCGATCACTTGCTGCTGTAGCCAGGGTGCAACATTCAGGTTCTCTGCACTAATATAAATCTGACCGTCAAGGGCATCCGGATTCTGACCGTTAATATCAATGATGATATCCAGGGCGTTAGTGTTGAAATCAGCGATGCGAAACTTGCCAATACCCTGATGCCGCGCACCGCGGTTCATCCAGCTCAACCGCTCGATATCGATCCGACGTTTTACCCCCAGCAGGTTAATCAGCTCGACAGCGCTGTCTTCGATAATTACATAATCAAGTTGGTTTAGGAAAAGCCGCGAAAGCGCAGCGGGGACATCGGTGTTCGCCACTGTTACGGCCTGACGGAGATCGTACTCAATTCGCGCGCCTTCAAGTGTGACCCGCTCAAATTGCAGCGACCAGCTCTGCACACTTTGCCAGAAGTCAAAATGTACCCTCGCTTCGGTTATAGTGACCAGCGTGGGCTGCCCACCCAAAGGTTGTACTTTAAGGTTATGCAATATCAGTTGTGGCCCGGCAGTACTCCAGTCAGCGCTGAGCTCGCTGATACGGGTGTCGAGCTGATACTGGCTCAACGCAAATTGTTCTACCTGCGCAGTTACGTCAGGCAGGGAAGGTAGCAGGTACCGCAAAAACGTCAAAAACACCGCGAACAGCACCAACAGGGTGGCCACAGTGTAAAGTATGCTCCGATAAGCTACTTTCAGCGAACGTCGCCACATATTACATCATCACCACATCAAATTGTTCCTGATGGTACAAGGGTTCGGTCAGAACTCTGACCTGCTTACCTATAAAAACCTCCAGCTCGGCTAGCGCATGTGACTCCTCATTTAACAAGGTCTCTGCGACCGCCGCTGAGGCGTAGACGACGAAGTGGTCAGCCGCATAAGCGCGGTTGACGCGGACGATTTCGCGCATTACCTCATAGCAAACCGTTTCCACAGTCTTCATGCTGCCGCGACCACTACAAACCCCGCACTCGGAGCACAGCACATGCTCCAGGCTCTCGCGGGTGCGCTTGCGCGTCATCTCGACCAGCCCCAGCGTCGTGAAGCCATTGATCGAGTTCTTTGCGCGATCCTTAGCCAGTGCCTGCTCCAGGCTATGTAACACGCGCCGCCGGTGATCAGCGCTTTGCATATCAATAAAGTCGATAATGATAATACCGCCCAGATTCCGCAACCGCAGTTGTCGGGCAATCGCCTGAGTCGCTTCAATATTAGTATTGAAGATGGTTTCCTCGAGGTTACGATGGCCGACAAAACCTCCAGTATTGATATCGATGGTGGTCATTGCCTCGGTCTGATCGATAATAATCGAACCACCTGACTTTAAATCAACCTTTCGATCAAGTGCGCGCTGGACTTCATTTTCAACGTCAAAAAGATCAAAAATAGGGCGCTCGCCAACGTAGTACTCCAGTGCCTTTGATAACTCCGGAATAAATTCAGCCACGAACTCACTTAATAAATCATAGGTCAATTTGGAGTCAACACGAATGCGTTCAATCTGATCGCCGACAAAATCACGGAGGATCCGGCAGGACAAGTTCAGGTCTTCATAAACCAGACCGATTTTCCGCATCCCTTTACGGCGCTTCTGGATGGTATCCCACAACCGGCGTAAAAAAGCCGCGTCGCGCTGCAATTCATCATCGCTGGCGCCCTCGGCTGCGGTCCGCACAATAAAACCACCATCGGCATCACAGTAGGGTTCGGCGGCACGTTTCAGGCGATCCCGTTCGGCTTCGTCTTCAATCCGCTGAGATATACCAACATGGGGCGATTGCGGCATCAACACCATATAACGCGAAGGGATGGTGATATCCGTGGTCAGTCGCGCACCTTTAGTGCCCAACGGGTCTTTCACCACTTGCACCAGGATCTGCTGGCCGGGACGCACCAATCTGGCGATGTCCGGCGCCGGTGCCGAGCGGGCGGTAATCTCTTCAACCTGTTCGATATGGGTGACAATATCCGAGGCATGCAGAAACGCCGCTTTGTCCAGGCCGATATCAACAAAGGCCGCCTGCATACCCGGTAATACCCGCGAAACCTTACCCACGTATATATTGCCAACCAGGCCGCGTTTGGCCTGCCGCTCAATATGAATTTCCTGCAGGATACCGTTTTCGATTAGCGCGACCCGGGTTTCGGTGGGCGTCACATTCATCAGTATTTCAGCGCTCATCGGGCTCCCCTTCTGCCTGCACAATCAGCTGCTCGGTTTCATATAAAGGCAAGCCGACCACCGCCAGATAACTGCCCTCAACTTTAGTCACGAACTTTGCCGCCCGCCCCTGAATGCCATAGCCACCGGCTTTATCAGCGGGCTCACCGCTGGCCCAGTAAGCGCGGATTTCTTCCGGGCTCAGGGGCTTGAACGTAACTGTGGCCATCGCCGTAGTCACGCTGGTGCGCTGCCGGTAGTGCAGCGCAACGGCGGTGATTGCCTGATGCGAGCGGCCCGAAAGTAATTCCATCATATTAGCAAAATCGGTCTGGCCACGGGGCTTCTCGAGTACCTGCTGATCACAAACCACAATGGTATCGGCACCCAGTACCATGGCGCCCTGCTCACAAAGCCTGCTGCCGGCCTCTGCTTTCTGAGCCGCCAGTCGCTGCACATAGGCAATGGGGGTTTCTCTGGCTGAACGCTGCTCCGGAATATCCGGCCGCACCACAGTAAAGGGCCGGTCCAGCAACTGTAATAATTCATATCGCCGGGGCGAGCCCGACGCAAGCACTAATGCTGTCATATCAGTTAACCTAACGTATCAGGTAGCGGCGCCGGTATTTGCGCATAATCAGGTAAATCCACGGCCAGATAATGGCTGAGGAAATTACCGGATATAAGTATGGCAAATGAAACACCGCATCGTTCAGTACGTGTTCGAGTTCATAAACCACGGCCCGCTTTACCAGCACCAGAATGCCGACAATTATCGCCTGTTGGGTTAGTGAGTAATTGCGTATGCGTTGGTAATGACGGACGGTGGGATAAGCGATCAGCAACAGCGCGATAGCGTAGATACCAAACACCGATCCCATCAGTATGTCGGCCAACAAGCCAAGGATAAGGACGGTACCAAAACCAACCCGATGGGGTATTGCCAACAGCCAGTAAATGATGACCAGACTCAGCCAGTCAGGTCGCCAGGGCTCGAGCAGAGCTGGCAATGGCATGACCATCAACACCATGGCCAGCACGTAACTCAGCAACAGATGGAACAGCCCCGCTTTAATCCACATCTGGCACCTCGTCATCGAATACAGGTTCTTCAGTCGCATTAGCCGGCCACAATAGCAGCAGGGTACGAACGCGATCGAGTTCAGCAAAAGGACGCACCAGAACGCGAGCATAAGGCCGGTCTTCATTACGGCTGACTGAGTCAACCATTGCAACCGGATAGCCTTCCGGGTAGATTCCGCCTAGCCCCGATGACAGAAGAATATCGCCTTCTATCAATTCCGTGCTATGCGGAATGTAAAGCAGTTCGAGAAGTTCGAGGTCGCCCGTGCCTTTTGCCAGCACCCGAATATCGTTGCGCTCAGCGCGCAGCAGGATGGCGTGGCTTTGGTCAGAAATCAGGAGTACCCGCGCGGTATTGCGGCCAACGCTGATGATCTGACCCACGATGCCACGGTTATCCAGTACCGGCTGGCCATAGTAGACACCGTTGCCTGAACCTTTATTGATAACCAACTGATGGGAGAACGGATCGGTGGCCACGGCGACAACTTCGGCGACCATGCGGCGGCTTGCCTGGCGCACGTCTGAACCCAACAACTGGCGCAGTCGATCGTTCTCGTTTTCGAGAAAGTTCAGGCGCTGCATCGCCATTTCCAGTTCCAGCAGCTCCTGCTGTAACCGGTAATTCTCCTCCCTGAGCGCGGTGCGGGTGGTTGACAGATAAACCAGCCGATCGAGCAACGCTTCCGGTAATACAGCAATATATTGAATCGGTGCGACCAATGAGGTCATAAAAGAGCGCACCGGCTGCATGGTGTTGAGCCGGTAGTCCAGAAATAACAACGAGCCCGCAATAGCGAGGGACAGGACTAGCCTGGTGCGTATCGAGGGTCCACGTTCAAATAGCGACTGCATCGGGTCGCTTACTCATAGCTAAAGAGGTCACCGCCGTGAACGTCAATCATCTCCAGTGCTTTACCGCCGCCGCGAGCGACGCAGGTGAGCGGATCATCAGCAATAATCACTGGAATACCGGTCTCTTCCATCAGCAGCCGGTCAATATCGCGCAACAACGCGCCGCCACCAGTCAGCACCATGCCGCGCTCAGAGATATCTGACGCTAACTCCGGTGGTGACTGCTCCAGTGCGACCATGACCGCGCTAACGATACCCATCAGAGGTTCCTGCAACGCTTCGAGAATTTCATTGCTGTTCAGGGTGAAAGAGCGTGGCACGCCTTCGGCAAGGTTACGCCCGCGTACTTCGATTTCCCGAACTTCATCGCCCGGAAATGCCGACCCAATTTCATGCTTAATCCGCTCAGCGGTTGCTTCACCAATCAGCGAGCCGAAATTACGGCGAATATAATTTACGATGGCTTCATCAAACTTATCCCCACCGATCCGCACTGACGACGAATAAACCACGCCGTTCAACGAGATAATGGCCACTTCCGTGGTGCCGCCACCGATATCCACAACCATGGAACCAGTCGCTTCTGATACCGGCAGGCCAGCACCGATAGCCGCTGCCATAGGCTCGTCTATCAGATACACTTCGCGGGCGCCGGCTCCAAGAGCGGATTCACGAATGGCGCGCCGTTCAACCTGAGTTGAGCCGCAAGGCACACAGACTAATACCCGCGGACTCGGACGGAAGTAATGGCTGTCATGCACTTGTTTAATAAAATGCTGAAGCATTTTCTCAGTCACATAAAAGTCAGCGATAACGCCATCTTTCATTGGCCGGATAGCCTTGATATTACCCGGTGTACGCCCAAGCATTTGCTTCGCGGCATGGCCTACAGCCGCCACACTTTTGGGTCCGCCAGAGCGTTCCTGGCGAATGGCTACTACCGATGGCTCATTGAGCACAATGCCTTCGTCTTTTACATATATCAGCGTATTCGCTGTTCCCAAATCGATAGACAGATCGTTTGAGAAAATACCCCGGAGTTTTTTAAACATGGACTGGCCAATCCCTAAAAAAATTAGTCTCGCGCTGAACGCGTATGAAGATCTTCACACTTTAGCAATGCGCACCTGTCACAGCAAGGCGCTTCGCCGTTATCTTACCATGTATTTACTATTTGATGAGTACGCATCTTACCAACCTGTTTCGCGCTGGTAAATTATTCGATCATTACCCCGGAATAAACCGAAAACCAGCGGCGCGCAGGGATTAAACTGCGGGTTAGTGGCAGGACTGCACTCATCCTCCCACTGATATTGAAGCCACGGCAGGCCAATGTCATTGAGATTCAGAATCCAGTTAAAGCTACCGCTGAGCCCAGGGCTTACCGACTGCTCCACCAGCAACGGTAGCGTGACCTGACGCTGGCCGCTGAGCACCGGTGTTGGTAGCAAAGCTTGCGCAGCCAAGCTGGCAGCGGTAAGCCCTTCGGCAGATACAAAGTCGGTAAATCGGGTACTTTCCGGGGTAATCCAGTTATCACTATATTGCGTGCTGTTATCCCGACTATTGGTGATAAAGATAGTGCCGTTGAAATATTCAATTGCGAACTCCAGGTCAAGCACATCATTCACCGCCCCGTAAGCGGGCAGTAGCGACAACCGGCCATCTAAGAGTTCCGTACCTTCGATAGGCGTGAACCGGTAGTCCAGGCAGGATCCCGCCGCTCCGCTTTTTACGCAGACCCCATCGCTATCGGTAAGCGCAGCCGCCGGCACTGCCAGCTCGGCGCAGGCAGCAAAAGGCGGCGTGGCGACAGTTGGATCCTGGGTATACCTTAATCCATCTTCAGTAGGCAATGAAACCGTGAAGTCTGCGGCGGTATCTGTATCATTGCCGGTATTCAGTTGGGCGCTGCTGGTACCGCTAAAGCTGAGCGTGAATGGCCCCTGGCCGTCACAACTGGTGAGGTGTGTATAACTCCGGCTGGCCCAGTCCGGCACATAATTAAAAAATGCGTCGCGGTAATTAACCACTGTTGCGCCCTGTACGCTCTTGGGAACAAAGTTCAGTTGGGGAAAGTTCGCGGAAAAAACCAGCGGCTGACCGAGATAAGTGAAATCGTCCTGCGCATTAGCGAATAACGGCGCAACCGGCTCAGCTGCGGCAAAATAAGCGGGATAAAAGCGCCCGATACTGTCGCTGCTACCAGTGACATCGCTGGTACCTAAATAGGCGTTGCCGAAGTGATTGGCCTGCAACGCGATGACTCCGACATCGGTATAGTAGACGTTGCCCGACGAGTAAGAGCCGGTGCCGCTGCCAGCGAAAGTCAGGGGGCTGGCCAAAACAAGGCTGCCGCCGCTTCCGGTCGGCGCCACATAAGTGGGTGTTGTTGCCAGTTCGGGGCGCTGCTGGGTGCTTTCGTTACCATAATTACCGGTCACGTTACCCTGTTGGTTCACGGCAGTGATGGTTACCCCAAACGCCTCACCGGCCTGACGAAATAGCGGTGCCTGCCCGTAATCAGCACTAAAGGACGGTGCGGTGGATGTTGGATTGGTGGTAATGAGGAAGGCAAAAGGCCGCACCACTACCGGATTGGTCAGGTTACCGTTCAGGGTGGCACCGGTACCGACTGTTTTTTGTGCGCTAAAGCTGATGGCTCCGGCATCAGGATAATTGACCAGCAGACTTGCGGTGCCATTAGTACCGAAATCCGTGCTGACTGACGCAAAACTCGGGGCTTCCGTTATCGTCACCCCGCCGGTGCTGGCATTCTGCAGACAGACAGCGGGATCGGTGCAGGTCATTGCCAGATCGAGTGCCTGGGTTCCGTTTAGCGCGGCTTCGCAAGCACCGGTATTGGTATCGGTTCGGACCGCCTGCACCGTCAGGGTGAAATCCACACCAGCCTGTGCCTCAGCGGGCGCGCTTAGCAGAAAACCACTATCGGCAAAGTTAATCGCACAGTCGTTCACCCCGTTGAGGTCGCACTGGGCTGGATTTGCCGCAGCATCGGCAGTGGTCAGGCTCAGGCTATAAGTGTCTGCCACCGGCACGGGCAGACTCGCCGTAATGGCGCCGCTGCCATCAAAGCTGCCACTGGTGGAGTATGCATTGGATGCCGAAGTGGCGGTAAGGGTGAAGGAGCCTGTAATGGTCGCCAGCGAAGAGCAGGTTGAGTCGGCGCAGGCTCTCAAGGTGATTGGCTCAGCCTGGCAGGTAACCCCTGAGCCGTCATGAACGATCTGGAAGAACTCCACCGTACCGGTGTCAAGACAGGGGTCTTCTTCGTTTACACCAAAATCACAGCTCTGACCGGCATCGCCATAATCGCTGCCTTCAGGCGCATTAATATAACCGTCGACGGTACCATTATTATCAACCAGACAACCGGAGTTTACGTTACCGGTTATGGTGCCGTCGTTGGTGGTGGTTTCACCCTGGCTGTCATCACAGTTAACCTGCACATCACCATCAATGGTGCCCTCATTAACAAAGGTTCCGGTACCGGTAACGTCGCCCGTCACCGTAGTGTTGTTACCTGAAATAGTAATATCGTCGCCACTGATATTTCCTTCCACCGTGTTATTCTGCCCAAGATATATATCCTCGGCGTCAATGTTACCGATCACCGTCACGTTTTCACCCGTGGTAAAATCGCCCTGCACCGTAACGTTGCCTTCGATGGCACTATTATTTCCCAGCGTGACATCGCCAGTAATATTTAGATTTCCAGATAACGCAGTATTATTCCCGGCCAGAATTGACCCCGCTATCTGCAGGTTTGCAATAACTGTATTGCCACTATTGCCGGTAATCAAATTACCCCCAACATTGATGTATATGTCGGCTGCAGTACCACCCACATTAATGTCGGTGCCGGCCAGATCCAGGTCTCCGGTAATATTTAGGATAACCGGGCTGCTGACCGCGATTAGGTTATTATTACCGCTATAGAGCGTAATGTTCGCCGGGCAGTCGATAACCTGATAGACCACATTATTAATCGTCTGGGTACCGTTCAGCGCACAGCTTTGGAAGGGATCATTGTTAACGCCGACATCGTTGGGCAGCGTCGAAGTCTTTGCCTGCGCACTCTGATTTAGCACGAGCAGCAAGATGCAAACTAGCCATTTAATCATTCGCATCGGTGGCCTCCGTCAATAACTGCCGGGAATAGGTTTCAGTGCCGATATCGCAACTGCCACTGGCTTGCAGCCGATAGTGAGTGGCATCGAGCTCATCCAGAGTAAAACTGGTGCAGGTTACGGTCGCATTGCAATTATCCACCCCTGGCTCGGTAAAAGTAACGGTTGTTGTAGAGCAATCCGCCGCCCCGCCAGCCACCGGAAACAGCTTTAACAACGCCTCCTGCACCGCGCTTTGCGCCGCGAAATTAGCCCGCGTTCCGCCGACGTTCGCTACCGTAGCGCTGCTTGAACTGCTGAATAAACCAAATAAGGCCGAGGCCAGCAAACTCATCACCACGATAATAAATATCGCCACCACCAGCGCGCTGCCGCGCTGCCGTGCCGGGCTGGTTTGCTTGTTATCAGGGCAAATTAACAATGGTCACCCCATGATGCATCGTTAAAATTTCATCGGTTCTGTCGCTACCAAGCAGCATCACTAACTCGACCGTGGTTCGTCTTACATCCGAATCGGCGATAGCGAAAGGTCGCTGCGCTGCAATGTTGACATCGTTAGCAATATTAGTCGCCATGCGGTGCTCGACTCCTGAGCCAGGCAAGCTGTTCAGGTCAGGTTGATTGGTGAGCCAGCCATAGTTACTAAAGCGCACCAGTTGCTGCCCTGCGGTCAAACACCAGCTAACCGGCAGCCCCAACACATAGTAGCGGCGGGCCGGGCTCTCCCGCTGATAGCGATCGCCGTCTGCAGGGTTCAGGTTAAACTCGCTGTAACCCGGCTCCGGCGTGTCAAAATTAACGCTATCCAGCCGTTTTACCCGCTGGGTCGAGCCGTAGACCTGGCTTTCAGTAATGGTATATACAGCCACCCGCTGATTCGCTGCGAAACTGTAATCTGCCGGAGTAATGCCGCGCAGGGGCCCGGTGTAATTCGACCGTGGCAGGCGTGTATACAAGCTGCCGGCAATGATAGGCACATACTCGATGCAGCGGTAGTCGCCGCTTACTCTGACGCTGGCCGGCAAGGCACCGGCGATTTCCCGGGTCATGCGTTGCAGAATAAAGCGGCCGTTGCTGACCTGAATATCACGGGCCACAGCGTCGGTATAGATGCGCGTACCGAAGCCAAGGAAGTTAAAAGTAGAAATACCGATCACACCCAGTAAGACCACGACAATGATGAGTTCCACTAAGGTAAAGCCATGCTGCCGGGCCATTACAGATTCCCCCGGTAGGCGCTGAAGGTAATCTCGAGCTCGTTCGGCGTGGTCACCACAGTAGTCACTTTTTTATAATCAGTAATGCTGTTTACGCAGCTACCATTAATCGACGATGCGTAACAAACAGCAACGCTGACGATGAAATTTTTGTAGAGTTCACTGATGGTGGCGCCAGTCAGCAGATCACCGCTGGTACTGAAGCCATTGAAATCATCAACGTCGTTATAATCTTCCCTGCTCTCACCGCTATCTGGTCCTAAGTTGGCCGGGTCTGTGCAGACCCGCGGTGGCGAAGCGCTACAGCGGTTGTTACCGCCCGCCTGATTATTTGCCTGGTCAAAGCTCAGCGATATCATCTCGATCAGCAAAGACTGCCCCAGCTCGGTGGCGCGCACCTGGTATACCGGATCAACCGAGCGCGAGGCCTGGGGGAACAATGTCGCTGACAGGCCCACCAGAGCAATAGCCAGCACCACGATACCGATGACAATTTCGATTATGGTAAAACCGCGGATGCCATTCATGGGCAGCTCCCGGTGGTTACGTACCCCTGACTGGTCACGCACACTTGCAGCGAGGACTGGCCGGTAAGGGTGATCTGATGATTTACGCCTGATTCGCACTTCGCGGGGGCGGCGACCGGGCAACCCAGCGGATTAAAAGGAATATTATAAGGAACGGACGCGGCGCTGCTGGATATGGCTACATTGGCATCCTCCGCTTCGTCTGCGGCAATACCGCTACCAGGGTCAGTTAAAGGGTCGTTAATACTAATGGCATTACAGTCGTCAACCGCAGCAAAGCGATTGCTTTCTACGCGCACCGCGTAGCAGTTTATGGTGTCCTGCATAGCCCGTTGCTGTTGCAGACGAAGTATACTTTGCAGGCGCGCCTGGAACATGACTTCGTCCACGCCCTCGCGACCAAAAAATACCGGCGCAGCCGAAATTGCCAGAATACCGATAATCACCACTACCACGATCAGTTCAATAATCGTGAAACCCTTCGTTTTTGGTGATTTATATGCGGCCATCAGAACCTTCTATGTCGTCGCCCTCTCTTATCTGACTATACTGTGTCGCCATTAGTGCGGCAAATAAAAGCGGCAAATAAAAGCGGCAAATAAAAAAGACTGTTGTCAGAGAATTCATTAGCAATGAACGAGAAAAATAAAATTAATTAAAATGCTGACAGGTGTTCCGTTCTATTTGCGTATAGCTCCGCACTTCTGATGCTCCTCAGAGACGGGCTGAATGAGCCTCTCGCACATAAAAAAACAGCCCTTAACGGGCTGTTTTTTCACTTTTAGGCCATACAGATTAACAGGCTGTAGTGGAAACCGTTGGGGCGCTACCCTCAGCGCCTGGCGGTGTGTATTCTACATAGCACTCTGTGATCTCGGCGTATGTAACAGTACCACTATTATCATCATCGCGGTTAATGCCGGCCGGCGAAAACCTTACAGAAATGCCAGCCGCAGGCGTATCAGACGAATATTTAATATCCCACTCAGAGACAGTGATATTTAATGCTGCCACGATGCCGCCAGCTGAGCCCGCCGGGTAACCATATTCAGTCTGGTAGGTTCCTGCAGTCGGGTAACCATCGGTTGCATCATAAGTTTGGTCGGTAACACCAGCGATATTTGCTTTAGCGTAAACCAACTGATTTGCACCTTTAATAGATCCTTCAAGGCCTTCAACTACCGCATCCTGCGCGTCAGAGGAAAAGTTAATAAACTGGGGCGCAGCGGTAACAGCCAGGATACCGAGCACCACGATCACGATGATCAGTTCGATTAATGTGAAACCCTTTTGTATTTTCATTGCGCACTTCCTTTTTAAAGTAAAGCGGGACGATCCCCATTAATTTTATTTAATTATAATTATTTTTATTAATTATTACTAAAAATACTTACCCCGCCGGTACGCGGATTATATACAAATACGTTCCCGACACTGAGGTAATCTGTTCCTGACGGCGCTGATGCTAAGCTCTTTATCGTATTTGCCAGATAGTACACGCAAATATCATTGGTTCCATTATTTTCGCGTGAAACGTAGTAGCGGTTCTCGCCAAGCAATGTGAAATTGGTGGTGGCCGTAGGTGACCCCTGCAAAATCGCCTGCATCAGGGTGCGGCAATCTTCGGCAGTCATATTCTGATCATGAGCGTTCGTATTATTATTACCGCTGACCGGATAACCGGTGCTGCCGTCAACGTTGACGGTTACACCGTCCATAACCACAATGGCGCCGGCGCCGTCAGTATTGCCCTGCGGCCGTCCGCGCAGCTCCCATTCACCGCGCACTAGCCCTACGGCGCTGGCGAAGCCGCCTGCCACCCCTTCGAGTGCAGCATCTTCAGCTTCTGCCGTAACGCTGGTAAACCGCGGTAAGCCCGATGCGGCAAGCAATCCAAGAATGACTATTACAATAATCAATTCAATCAGCGTAAAGCCACGCTGGCTGTAATTTTCCACCCTGTCTGCCTTATTCATTAAACGCTGCTCCAAGTATGACGGCTGCTCTTTTATTATGCAAATATTATTAGATCAATACGTCCGCTGAAAAATTGTAATGAATTAGCCGCCTTGATAGGCGCTCATCATGTCCCACATTGGCATAAATATACCCAGCGCCATTACCGCGATAACCACAGCGACGATGATCAGCATTATCGGCTCGATACGCGCGGTCAGGCTTTTCAGATCATAATCGACTTCCCGCTCATAATAGTCAGCCACTTCATGCAACAGCTCATCCACGCGACCGGTTTCTTCACCAACAGCGATCATCTGCAATACCAGCGGCGTAAATAATTGACTTGCGCGGGTCGCACGCGTCAGGCTCTCGCCACGCTCAATACTGCGCCGCATATCGTTGATGCGTTTGCCCATCCAGCTGTTATCGACTGCTTCGGCGACCAGGCTGAGTGCCTGAGTCAATGGTACGCCAGCGCGTAGCATCACGGCGAAACTACGCGAAAACCGGGATAGCAATGAACGGAGTACGATATCGCCGACCAGCGGCAACTGAATTTTGAAATAGTCCCATCGCACTCGCCCGGAATCTGAGCGTACGTAGCGCCGGGTCATGATAAACGCTGCTGCGCCGGCCAGCAGCATGGCCGGCCACCAGGCCACAAAGAAATCCGAGGTGCCAATCAAGAGCCGCGTTGCCAGTGGCAACTCAACATCAAAACGTTTGAACATACTCGCAAATGTCGGAATCACAAAAATGTTTAAGATAAACATCGCCGCCACCAGCGCGACCGAAATAAACATTGGATAGCGCAATGCGGTTTTCACCTGTTTGGCGGTTTCCTGTTCTCTGGCCAGGTATTCAGAAAGCTGCTCAAACGCCTGTTCAAGTTGCCCAGTGTTTTCACCGACATGGACAATAGAAACCAGCAACCGCGGGAACACCCGTGGGTGAGCCGCCATCGCCGCGGATAACTGCCGACCGCGCTCCAGACTTTCGACCACATCGTGCAGGACTACCGACAACTTTTTATTACTGGTGTTTTCAGCAAGACCTTCAATAGCCCGCAGTAAGGGTATGCCCGCTTTGGTCAGGGCATACATCTGACGGGTGAAAACAATTAAATCATCACTGGTCACTTTTGGCTGAAACAGTTTGAACTCTATACCCGTTGAGGTTGCTGCCGGTACCAGACTGATATCAAGCGGGGTTACTCCGCGCCGCAATAAGTTATCCGCCGCCGCCCCTTCATTGGCCGCTTCGACAGTGCCTGAAGTGAGTTGCCCTGAACTATCGCGACCGCGGTAACGGAAATCAGGCATCGGAATCACCTTCCTTATCCGCAGCGGTGTCAGTTTCCGGAGCCGTTATGCGCAATTCTTCTTCCTCAACGGTTTCAGCGAGGAAGAGCACCTCTTCCACCGAGGTTATGCCCTGCTTGGCATATTCGAGTGCCACGGTAGCCAGCGGGCGAAACCCCGGTGATGAGCGGGCAGCCTGCGCGAACTCCCGCATATTGGCATCACGCAACGCGTCAATCATGGGTTCATTCATTTCCAGTAGCTCGAATACCCCCACCCGACCTTTGTAACCCGTATGGTTGCAACTCCGGCAGCCACTGCCGTGCACGAAACCGCTGCCATCGGAGGGGATCGCGGAATCCATTTTTCGCAGTATGCTGAGATCAGCAGCATCGGGAACCGCTGGCTTTTTACAGCTGTCACAGACCCGCCGAATCAGTCGCTGCGCCAGCACGCCCCGCAGCGCTGCGCCAACCAGATAAGGAGCCGCGCCCATATCAATCAGGCGCAGGGCACTGGTGATAGAGTCATTGGTGTGCAAGGTCGTTAAGACCAGGTGACCGGTGATAGCGCCACGCAGGCCAATTTCAACCGTTTCCTGGTCGCGCATCTCACCGACCATAATAATATCCGGATCCTGTCGCAACGAGGTCCGTAATACATTAGAGAAGTTCAGGCCGATACGAGCGTTAACCTGCACCTGTGAAATTCGCGGCAGACGATATTCGACCGGATCCTCAACAGTGATAATCTTTTTCTCGGCCTCGTTGAGCTCACTTAAGGCGCCATACAGTGTGGTGGTTTTACCTGAACCTGTTGGACCCGTAACAATAAGCATACCGTAGGGCTTATGAATGAGCTTGCGGACCCGCTTCAGAATATCTTCCGGCATACCGGTCTGCTCAAGGTTCAGCAAACCAGCTGACTGATCCAGCAAACGCATAACGCAGGATTCACCGTGCTGCACCGGCATAGTGGATACCCGTACATCAATATCATGCTCGCGAACTTTAATATGGAAGCGGCCGTCTTGCGGCATTCGTTTCTCAGAAATGTCCAGCCCGGCCATTAGCTTCAGGCGTAATAGCAAGGCGCTGGCAATGGTGGTTTCATTAAGGATATTCTCCTGCAAGACTCCGTCGACCCGCATGCGGATGCGCAGTGCCCGTTCATCTGGTTCAATATGAATATCCGATGCCCGCACCTGCACGGCGTCAGCAAATATCGACTGCAGCAGTTTTGCCACAGTCGCGTCATCACCCTCTTCATCCAGCGTTAAGGCACCAAGATCAAACTCATCACCTTCGGCATATTCGGTCTGCAGCTGGCTGGCAAAGTCAGCAATATCTTTGGTCCGCCGGTACAGATTATCAAACGCTTCGAGTAATTGCTGATCTGGCACTACCGCGAGCTTAAGTTCGCGCGGCTGCAGGTATTTTCCGATAGCATCAACAGCTTCAAGATCCGCCGGGTCGCTCATGGCAACCAGGGCTTCCTTATCGGTCGCTTCAACGACCAGCGCCCGATGCCGACGCGCCTGAATCTCGGGCACCAGATTGACTACGTCCTGGGGAATTTTCTTCTCGCTCAGATCAATCAGCGGAATATTTAGCTGACGAGACAAAAACTCGAGTAATTCCTGCTCACTGAGAAAGCCCAGATCAATCAGGGTTATACCAAGTTTGCGTCCGGTTTCACGCTGCTCTTCAAGTGCCTTCTCGAGCTGCTTATTGGTGATCATACTCTCTTGCACGAGCAAATCACCTAACCGCATTTTCAGCCTGGGTCGCATGCTATAGCCCTCCTAAGGCATAGAGCCTCTGCTCAGCATAACTACGGCCTTCCTGGGTCAGATCACCGGCGTTGACCGCTTGCTGATACGCGCGCAGCGCTGCAACAATATTACCGGCATCCTCGTAGGCAGCTGCAGCTGCGAGCCACCAGCGACCGCGGGGCTGTTCAATCGCCAGTGTGGTATAATCTGCGGCAGCCTGATCAAAATGACCCAGTTGATTGGCCGCGACCGCTCTCAGTTGCAGTAATTCGGGATATTCCCCGGCATCGGGGTTGATATTCCGCAGCGTTCCATACGCGTCTTCTACATTTCCCATCCGATCCAGAATTCGGGCATACAACAACTGCCACTGGCTTTCCATGGGTTGCCGCTCCAGCCCTTGCCGCAATAATGCAAGCGCACGGGTAGCAAGCCCGCGGCCAAACCAGTACGCCGCCAGTTCACTACGAACCGCAACATGGTCCGGCATCACGATCAACGCTTTTTCCAGTAGTTCCTGCGCTTTCTCCCGCTCGCCTTTGCGCAGGGCACTGCGGGCTTTTTCGAGATTATTATCGGCCAGTTGCTGAGGCGTCAGTTGCACCGGCTTTTTCTCAAAACTTGATTCGCGGGCAGCGCTCTGGGCCGGTTCAGGTTCGGGCTCGGCGACGCTTGTCGATTCCGGTTTTACGTTGGCTTGCGGCTGAGTTTTGGCGGCCGCAACCGTCACTTCAGGCTCTGGCTCCGCTGGTTGAGCTGCAGCTTGCTCCACGTCTTCCCTGAGTGGCTCTGTAGCGGGTTCATTTACCGCTGGTTCATTTGCCGCTGGTTCATCCGCAACAGCCTGGGCAGCCAATTGGCGCACCGGCTCCATCGATGGCATTGCCGGGGTGGCCCCACTCTCAACCGTGTTGGTATTAACCCACCACCAGATCAGCAGCGCCCCGATAACCACTACTGCCGTACCCAAAGCAACGGCCACCAGCCAGCCCCAGTGGAGCGGCTGCGGAGCAGTGGCAGCAGGGGTATAGGTCGTACTACCAGGATGGTGTTGTCGTTGATCCAGATCCCGCAGCATACGATTGATGACACTCATCGCAGCAGCCCCGTCAGCCAACCCTGATAGTAACTCACACCGACGGCGGCCAGCAGAATAACCAGACAAGCCGCCACAAGCCAGCCGCGCTTGCTTTCAGTTAGTTCGACATCCTCGGTATCGTCAATCGCTGTGCGGACATGTTTAGATGTTACCGTGTACACGCCTTCGCCGTAAGACAGCAACAACACCTTATGACAAAGTACATTAGCGAGTCGTGGGACGCCCCGGCTGGCTTCATGCAATTGCCTGACCACCCGCCCTGAGAAAATTGGCGGGCCTTTATAGCCGGCAATATGAAGCCGGTGTGAAATATAATGTGCCAGTTCATGCACACTCATCGAACTGAGGTCATAACTGAAAGCAATACGCTGCCGAAGCTGCCGATGTTCCCGCTGCGCCAGTCGTTCATTAAGCTCTGGCTGACCGAACAATACAATATGAAGGAGCTTGCGGCTTTCGGTTTCCAGGTTGGAGATCAAGCGCAGTGCTTCAAGGCTGTCAGCGGGCAGCGCCTGGGCTTCGTCAAGAACGATAACAACGGTTTTTCCCTGTTTGTTGATATCGACCAGCCGCTGTTGAATGGCTTGGGTAAGTAGTTGCTGGTTATCATGCTCCGCGGTATCGATATGCAGTTCACGGGCGATCTGATCCCGCAGTTCGTCTGGGGTCAGGTAAGGGTTTGGAATGTATGCAGAAACGAACTGCTCGGGGAGTTCATTCAGTAGTTTACGGCACAGCAAGGTTTTACCGGTACCGACCTCGCCCACCACTTTGATAAAGCCCTCACCGGTTTCCAGCGCCGTCAGCAGCACTTCCAGAGCTGACCGGTGCCCTGCCAGGTCGTAATAAAAGCTGGTATTCGGCGTTAGCGTAAAGGGCAGTTCCCGCAGATTATAGTGATTCTGATACATTGGCGGACCCTAGTTCCCATACCAACGCTTCAGCAGTTCACTGGAGCGTTCGAGTTCGTCTTGCCAGGTATCGGCACCCACCACTACAGGTCGAATCAAAATAACCAGTTCTTTTTTCTGTTCCGTACGCCGGGTATTTTTAAATAAATTACCCACGACCGGAATATCACCAAGCAAGGGCGCTTTTGATTCACGCTCGCTATAACTGCTTTGCATCAAACCGCCAAGTACAACAATTTCACCATTCCGCGCGCGCACGATGGTATCGCTTTCACGAATATTACTCTGCGCCAGCGGTAGTACGAACGAATCGTCGTTAAGGCGAATGACTTTTTCCTGTTCGCTGGTTTCTACCACCGACGGATGGACATGCAAAATCACCGTACCATCGGCGCTAATTTGCGGCGTAATATCGAGAGAAATACCTGAGAAAAACGGCGTAAGCTGAATATTCGGAGTGGTGGTGGTGGCCGTACCTGTAACAGTAGTAGTCGATACATCGGTCACAAAATACTGGTCTTCGCCGATTTTTATGACCGCTTTCTGGTTGTTCGATGCACTCACCCGAGGGTTCGATAGCACCTGTACATTACCCTGAGTCTGCAGCAGGTTCAGCACGCCACTAAAATCACCCACATTCAACGTCATACCGAAGACGCCCGCGCTGCCTGAAACGCCAGACCCGTTAAAGCTGATGGCGCCGGTACTGTTCCCCAGGCTAAACAAATCACTCCAGTTAATGCCCTGCTGGTAGTCGTCGTTAAGCGCCACTTCGACAATACGGGCTTCGAGTATGACCTGTCGCTGCAGTCGGGTTTCAGCGCTCTTCAGAAACTCACGGGCGGCGCGCAATTCGTCCGGGAATGCGGTAATGGTTACCAGACCCGCTTGCGGGGAGACTGCCACACGGCGACCATTGCCATCCCCTACTACGCCTTCAATCATACCCTTGAGATCGCTCCATAAGTCAGTCTCTGACTCGCTGCTGATTGACGATCCGTTAGTTTGCAAGCCTTGCTGAGAGCCGGTCCGACGCGATACGCCGCCTTCGCCGCCAAGGATGCGGTTGTTGGTGTTCGGATTAACGCCACCGGCATTATTCAGATTATTATTGCGATCATTGTCTTTAACGCCGCCGGAACTTACGCTGGTCTGCGATAATCCTATCCGCCGTAATGCCAGATAGTCCAGGGTAAAAGTCTCAGTGCGCAAGCCAGCCGGGTAGACCCGGATCATGCGATTTTCACGGCGGATTTCATAGCCGTAGATTTCACTGACCACATCCAGAGTCTCGGTCAGTGTTACATCCTTAAGGCTCACGGTTATAGTACCGCTAACGTCGGGGTGAATAACAATATTGTAAGGCGAATCACTGGCCAGACCGGCGAAGAACTCGCTCGCGGCTACCTGATTCGCTGATAAAGAAAAGCGGGGCTCGGCCAGTAACTGCGAGCTTGCTGCCCTGAGAGCTTTATCCTCTCCACGCAAGCTGTCACGAACGGAGTCGGGCAAAGGCGGCCGTACAATCGCTTTGACGGGCCGTTGGTTTTTCAGCGCTGCTTGCGCATCGTCGGGCTGTTGTGCCGGCTGATATGCACAGCCAACCAAACCGCCGATAATCAAAAGCACAGTGCTGACTCTCATCGTGCTCCTTTTCCTTTTGACTCAGATACGAACCTGACGTTGGCAAACATGGCCAAGGTCAACTGCTCGTTAGTTCTGATATTTAACAAGGTCACGTGATCCATTCCAATCGACTGAATTTTATAATTATTATATGTATCGCCTTCTATGAGGCGTTCGCCGTTAATCCGGGCTACGCGGTGATCTTCAGTCCACTGAATAGACTCTAACCGCAAAGTAGCCTTGGTGGCTACCTTTGTTCCCTGTTGTTTTATCCGCGGCGGCTCAGTTGGGTCGCTCAATTGCTGAGCGACTGCCGGCTCCATCAGTAATAATGCCAGTAACGCCCCTTTAACTGGCCACATAGCCGCGCTCCAGACTCAGGGTATAAATTTCCAGCATCACTTCTGCTTGTGGATGCTCGGTTACACGATAATCCAGGCGCTGCCAGTAAAAAGACCAGGGTAAATCCTCCAGCGTCGAAAAGTAGCGCTGTACGTCAAAATAGCTGCCGGTTACGACCAGTTGCAGACGGTGCTTAAATATACCCGTATCTTCGTCCGCTGGGTCGCGATAAACCTGCTCCGCCGGAAGCGCCTGTGCTGACTTCACTTTAACGCCTGCCGCACTGGTGAGCAATGCTTTCAACAACGCTTTATTTTCTGATGCACTGATATAATGGGTTTCGCTGGCGAGTTGTTGATCAACCTGCTCAAGCCGCCGGTTCAGTTGCTCGAGGCGCCGCTTCAAGGACGCCTTAGGATCACCTTGCAATCTTTGTTCCAGTGCCGCGAGCTCCTGCCGCAATGCATTT
The DNA here is from genome assembly GCF_033722695.1 of Pseudidiomarina sp. GTDB lineage: Bacteria > Pseudomonadota > Gammaproteobacteria > Enterobacterales > Alteromonadaceae > Pseudidiomarina. Next base: position 28,167 of record NZ_JAWVYM010000017.1, read on the forward strand.
TGCTGGGTCAGCTGCGAGCGCTCTGTTTGCGCAAACTGCTGATAACTTTCATTGAGCGGCAACAGCACCAGCCAGACACCGATATACAGGATCATCACCGCTGCCAGTATGACCCAGAACCGCCGGCGGGTGGCGGGCAACTCAAGAAATTTCTCCTGCCATCGTTGCCAACGCTGCTTCATGGCTGACCTCCCGCCGCTGGTGCCTCGCGATAACCCGCGCTACCGACAGTGAACTCCAGTGCTCCTGCGGCTTCGTCACGCAGTTCAAATACGGCAAACTGCCGCCCCCGTAGGGTGTCATAAGCAGCAAAACTGGCCAGCCAGCTGGGCAACGCTCCTGCTTCCAGGGTGCGGCCCTGCAGCGTAAGCTGGCCGTTATCAATAATAATACGCTGCAACCAGAGCTCCTCGTTATCGACCCTGGCAACATCCCGCATCAGGCTGGCGAAACTGGACTCGGTTAATGAGATCAGTTGCAGCATTTGCTGCAGCAATCGCTGCTGTTGTGCGACCTGCTGTTCCAGCCGGCTAATTTTGTTTTCCAGAGCAGGATCCTTTAACGCTACCGCTAACTGCTGCGTGCGATTTTCCAACTGTTGCTGCAGCTCGTTCATCTGACGACTGGCCTGCCGGGCTTGCGCTTCTTGCTGAGCGACCAGATAGTTGCCTGATAATGCCAAAACCACGAGCAGCAGGATCAATCCACCGCATACGGCAGCCAATAAATTCAGGGTCAGGCGCTCACGGCTCGGCTGTAATTCAGCAAGATAGAGGTTCGCCAGCCGTTTCATTCAGGCTCCCCCCATAACTCATAACCAACCAGGGCCCCACCGAATGCCGGGAAGTCGGTATAATCGCCAGCAGCAAGCTCACGGGTCCATTCCGGATATTTTGCCCATCGGATATCGATGCCGAGGTCCTCTGTCAATTGCTCGGTCACCAGCGTTTGATGCTTGCTACTTATCGCCAGTACAATTTCTTTGATCGGGCGCTGTCGAAGTTGCCGCTCAAAATAATCAATCGATCGCTGTATTTCGACGCTCAGAGGTTGCAGGGCGCCCATTTTTATCTCATCAAGGCTAACCTGGTTGAGTTTTTCCAGTGATGCCACGGAACGATTGACCTGCAGCGCGCCATCGCGATACACCTGCAAAAGCGCTGGCTCTTGCTGCGACTGACAAACCACCACTGCCGGGTTCTCCTGATCCTGAAAGAGTCGCTCTACTGCTTGCTCCTCGGCCACCACTGCCAGCACATTATCACTGGCATTGTGCAGTGTTTTCATAATAGGTTCGAGCAGATTTCGATCAGCCACTACTGCATTTATTTTATTCTGGCCTGGCAGCTGAATCGGCGACTCATAGTAATCTGCGATAATATCGGCCGGTGGCAGAGAAACTAAATCGCGCAGGCTATAGCGTAAGCCGGCAGCAATCTCTTCGTCGGGGAGTTTCGGTCGTTTAAGGGCCACACTTTGATACAGGGAAGGTCCCAGCACCAGCACAATGGAAGGGTCGCCGCGGGTATATCGGGAATATTTGGTAAGGAGTTCATCGACGACTTCAGCAAACTGACGATCGTCTTTTTCTGCGGCATCAGAAACGATGAGTTCGAGGGCCTGGGTCCGAGCCTGAGCGACGACTATACTGACTGACTCATTGCTAAGCGCAAACGCCAGTACGATATCGCTCGTTTTCCGACCCTGTAACCACTTTAACAAAGCGCTATTCCCTACTGTAGCTATAGTTTTTATTATCTTAACAGTATGCCTATTAATGCATTTTGAAGCCAGCGTTCAGGTGTTTTTTTGCACTGTTATCTTGCTAGTCAGATTATATCATTTTTGTTGCGAAATCTGCCAGTTCAACATCTCTCCTGCCCAATAGGGTACTATAGGACCAACGGCGGTTTCAATAACCGCCGGCACCTGCCATGGCTTGCGTTCCAGCGTTACCGCACCGGTTGCACGGGGAAAGCCGTAAAAGTCAGCACCAAAGCCGCTGGCAAACTCGGTCAATTTATCTAATGCGTCCATCTGCTCAAAAAATTCGGCATAGAGTGATAAGGCAGCGGGGGCAGAATAACAGCCAGCACATCCACAGGCAGCTTCTTTGCGATGCTGCGCGTGCGGAGCCGAATCGGTGCCGAGGAAAAATTTCGGGTTGCCTGATACGGCAATTTCGCGAAGTGCCTGCTGATGCTCGCGACGCTTGAGAATAGGCAGGCAATAGTTATGTGGCCGGATACCGCCAACCAGCATGTCATTGCGATTCATCAGCAAATGCTGTGGGGTAATCGTGGCCGCCACGTTATCGCCGGCCGCGCAAACAAATTCAACCGCATCTTTGGTGGTTATATGTTCCAGCACCAGTTTTAATTCTGTGTGACGTTTCAACAGGGGCCGTAAGTGCCGATCGATAAAGATTTTCTCACGATCAAAAATGTCAATGTCGGACGTCGTCACTTCACCATGTACGAGCAGCGGCACCCCTTCTGCAGCCATCGCGGCAAAGAGCTCGTCCAGTGCGTCAATATCGGTCACACCGGCCGCTGAATTGGTGGTCGCACCGGACGGATAGAGCTTAAAACCGATAATTTCATCGTTCCCGGCAGCCGCTTTTACCGTTTCGGTGGTCGTCTGTTGCGTCAGATAAAGCGCCATTAACGGACGAAACGAAGATCCTTCCGGCCGCTGTGCCAGAATACGTTCCCGATAAGCCATTGCCTGCTCAACAGTCGTTACCGGTGGCACCAGGTTGGGCATGATCACGGCCCGGCCAAATACCTCAGCTGAAGCCGGCACGGTCGTAGCCAGCAGCTCGGCATCACGAAGGTGTAGGTGCCAGTCATCAGGTGTCGGTAAAGTAAGCTGCGTCGATGTCATTGCGTCCCTCTGTCGTTTACTGCTTTAGTCGTTAATATTTCGATTATACCTTCTTTGCCCGCACAGAGCGATTGCGGCCGTTGTCTTTTGCTTCATACAGGGCACTGTCGGCTCTTGCTATCCAGCGATCAATATCGTTGTCTTCTGCCTTGAGTTCAGCGACGCCGGCACTCACCGTTAGTTCAATCTTCTTACCTTCCCATTCAATAGGATTATCTGCAATCGCCATTCGCACCCGTTCAGTTGCCTGCAGAGCTTCCTCTTCCCCGGTGTACGGGAATAAGATGGCAAACTCTTCGCCGCCCATACGCCCCAGCATATCCGGTTCGCGCAACTTGCTCTTGGCAATAGCAGCAAATTCCCGCAGCACCTGATCACCGGCGGCATGACCATGGGTGTCATTGACCCGTTTGAACAAATCCAAATCAAGCACTGCCACACTCATCGCCACGTCATATCGCTGCTTTTCATCAAAGCGCTGTTTACAAACATCCAGGAAGACACGACGGTTTGCCACGCCGGTCAGCTCGTCAACGGTGGCCAGCTTACGCAGCTCTTCTACAGCTGCCTGCCGTTCTTCATCAACGCGACGCATGTGCATCAGGGTACCCAGGGTATTTAGTATGGGTTCTAACAGACCCAGTAAGGCTGTTTCATACTCATCGTGACGATTACCAAGCACCAGGCAACCAATGACTTTGCGCCGGAAATAAATCGGCAAAAAGAAGGCGTTTGTTAATGGAGGCATAACCGGCGGCATGAAATGGGCCGTCTCACGACTAATCTTGCTGTTACAGACTTCTGGCTTACCCGTTTGCAGCATTTTTTCGATTGCCGTGCCGGTTAGCTCAACTTCCAGATATTGCTCAACCAGTCGCTGCCGGTTCGCATCGAGCGCGGCATTGTCGCTATGACGAAGGCCCTGCACCGAAAACATATTGCTGCCGCCAGCCACCGACTCCAGCTCACCAATAAAACCGGCTGAACTATCGGTCAGACTCATAAGTGCCGGCAAGGCAATATCACAGACATCACTGAAATTTTTAACCAACAAAAACTGGTGCTGAACCTCGCTGACCAGCTCGAGTACTTCATCCTGCTGCCGCCGCCGTTCTTCATTGTGCACTTCAGCCGTAATATCCCGGTGAATACCGACCATGCGTTCCGCCCGGCCGTCCTGACCACGTGCGATAACCCGACCAACACTATGCATCCAGATATACTGGCCATCGGCACACTGCAGCCTGAATTTTGCTTCGAGGCGCTCTCTGGCGCCTTTCAGATGGGCCTTTAATTTTTCAGTAACTTCCGGTTTGTCCTCAGGGTGGATCAGGTCCTGCCAATCACTGGAAACGCCATCGTCCTGATCATATCCGAGCAGTTTAAGCCAGGTACGGCTGACCCTGATAGCATTAGACTTGAAGTTCCAATCCCAGGTGGACAGCTCGCCCGCGGTCAGCGCCAAATCAAAGCTTTGGTTCGCTTCGCGCAGTTCGAGTTCCAACTCTTTACCTTTTGTGTCGTCGAGTAAATAACCGCGAATGCGCAGCATATTGCCGGCGGGGTCCGTATCCAGCCGGGCAAAGTGATGGACCCACCGTACTTCCTGATTGGGGGTCAGCACCCGGTAGTCCATTTCCAGATAATCGTCCTCTCCGTCTATCAGCTTTTGCATGCGATCGAGGAGCTCTTCGCGATCATCAGTATGGACAATGGACTCATAATGTATGGCGGGGTCAAGCAGATAGTCAGGCTTATAACCCAGAATACGCTCTGAATTTTCAGCCACATAGATCAGGTGAACCTCGGGATGGATTTGCCAGACCACAGTTGCTACCGGCCCCTTCGCCAGTACCTCTCGTTCCGCCTGCCAGCTTTCCCGTTCGTGGCGCGCCAGAATCTCAGTAGTCACCCATTTCGCCAGCATCTCGAGCCAGCGTAACTGTTCATCACGAAAGGTTCGGCTGCTGCTATCTATCAGGCATAGGGTGCCTAAATGGAATTCATTGATGGTTAGGGGAGCTCCGGCATAAAAACGTATACCGTCTGGAGCCACGACATAGGGATTATCGGAAAAGCGGGGATCCTTGCTGGCGTTTTCGACAACGGTGGTTTTACCGCTCGCCACAACGTGTGCGCAAAACGACACATCACGCGGTGTTTCTTTTTCAGAAAATCCGGCTTTCGCCTTAAACCACTGACGGTCTTCATCAACCAGCGTAATAAGCGCAGCGTCCACCCCAAAAAGCTCGCGGGCAAACGCAACGATCTCGTCAAGGGTCTGCGCAGGCTCAGTGTCAAGAATTTCCAGCTCGTGCAGCTGGGCAAGCCGTTCTTGCTCGTTAGCTGGAATCGGTGCTGGCTTCATTACAACTCCCCGAGGGTAGCATGACTAATGTAATAGTAGCAGATATCTGAAAAAACCGTTTAACTCAGTTAGTTAATATGGTTATCAGAGCCGTCCCAGCCGCTCCTTCCAGTGTTTGCGGCAGCAGGACACATAATCGTCGTCGCCGCCTATAGCAATCTGACTACCCGCAGTAATCGCCTCGCCTTTTTCGTCAATGCGCAAGTTCATGATGGCTTTGCGGCCACAGTGACAAATGGTTTTCATTTCGGCGATTTTATCGGCGACTGCCAACAGCACCCCACTGCCAGGAAAAGACTTGCCGAACGCATCGCTGCGTATACCATAACACATCACCGGAATATCTGCCCGATCGACAACATCTGTTAGCTGCCAGACCTGTGCCTCCGAGAGGAACTGGGCTTCATCGATCAACACACAATCAATCTTTCGTTGCTGATGGCGGGCTTCAATCAGTGCCGCAAGGTCGGTGGTATTCGAAAACGCCAGCGCCTGCCGGTCAATGCCCAGCCGTGAAGCAATTTTGCCCTGCCCGGCACGGTCGTCGATTGCCGGGGTTAGTAGCAGTACGTGTTGTTCCCGCTCTTCGTAGTTATGCGCTACCTGCAATAACGCGGTACTTTTGCCGGCATTCATCGCCGAATACGTAAAATAGAGAGAGGCCATATAAGTGATCGTCTGGGTGTTGTTATTCGTTATAGTTCTGAGATTTATACTGAGTTTACGCGGTGAATGCAAAGCTGAATTTTGTTATAGTCAGTTCAATAAATAAAGGAGAAGCCATGCCTGCCCCAACTTATTCCCGTGAATTTCTGCAAGCCATGCCGAAAGCCGATTTGCACCTGCACCTTGATGGCAGCCTTCGGCCCAGCGGTCTTATTGAAATGGCTAAACGCTCTGACGTTAAGCTGCCCTCCTACACCGTTGACGGCCTGTATGACCAGGTTTTTAAAGAGTCGTACAGCAACCTGGGTGAATACCTGAATGGCTTTCAGTACACCTGTGCCGTGCTAAGGGATATGGAAAATCTGGAGCAGGCCGCTTACGAGCTGGCGGTCGATAATCAGGCTGAGGGCGTGACTTATATCGAGGTTCGCTTCGCTCCACAGTTGCTGATGGACCTTGCCCGTGGCATCGATTTTGACCGGGTGATGCATACCACTAATAACGGCCTGAAACGCGCCAAAGAGGAATATAACCAGAGTGACGCGGTGCGCAACGGTGATAAACCCCCGTTTGATTACGGTATCATTAACTGTGCGATGCGGATGTTTGGCAAAAAAGGTTTTTCTCCTTACTACAGCGACCTGTTCCGCATGCTCAGTCATTTTGAGCCAAAGCAAGTTATTAAAACCGCAGCCATGGAACTGGTTCGCGCCAGCGTGCGGTTACGCGATGAAGAAGGTTTGCCAATTGTCGGCCTGGATATTGCCGGTCAGGAGATGGGCTACCCGGCTCATGAGTTTAAGGAAGTCTATGAATATGCCCATCAGAATTTCCTGCTAAAAACCGTGCATGCAGGCGAAGCCTATGGCGCTGAGAGTATTTTTGAGGCGCTTACGCAATGCTACGCCGACCGGTTGGGCCACGGCTACTCACTGTTTTCGCCGGAAATGATTCAGGACGACAGCATTAAAGACCGCAGTGCCTATGTAAGCCAGTTGGCATCTTTTATCGGCGACCGCCGCATTGCTATAGAAGTTTGTATAACCAGCAACCTGCAAACTAACCCCGCAATCGGCTCAGTAGAAAATCATAATTTCAGGCACATGTATGACAATCGCCTGGCTACTGTGATCTGCACTGATAACCGGTTGGTATCACGCACTACGGTCACCGACGAATATCTGCTGGCACTAAGCGTCGCTGAAGTGCCGCTCAAGCGGCTCAAAGATATGGTCGCCTATGGCTTTAAGAAGAATTTCTTCCCTGGTGATTACGTGTCGAAACGCGCCTACGCTAAACAAGTACTGGAATATTTCGACAAGGTCGCAGCGCAGCATAAGCTGGTATAGCTTATTTTTTAACTTGAGCTACACTCATTCTGGGTTGCATCAGCAACCATACTCTGAAGGGTGAACTCATGAAAAAAATAACAACATGGCTGATCGCCAGTGCCATGGCACTGGTGATCGCTGGCTGCAGTAAGGCTCCTGAAGTTACCGGGCAAAGCACTCCGGATATTCCAAAGTACAACGCCACCACATTTTTTGATACCACTTCGATTGGCGGCTCATCCGTCAGTCACGATGGCCAGGCGGTGCTCGTTACCAGCGATGCCACCGGGGTATTTAACGTCTACCGCTACCCGGTAGATGGCAGCCCACAAACCCAGTTAACGAATTCGACCACCAATGCCATCCGCGGCGTGAGCTGGTTTCCGGCGGATGATCGCTTCCTGTACACCTCAGATGAGGGCGGGAACGAACTGGATCATCTTTATGTAATGGAAATCGACGGCAGAGTTCGTGATTTGACTCCCGGCGAAAACCTGAAGGCCTATTTTTCCGGCTGGCACGACGATGATAAGCATTTCTTTGTCGCCACCAATGAACGCGATCCTCAGGCCTTCGATTTATATCGGTACAGCACCGAAGACTATAGCCGCGAGTTGCTATTTGAAAACACCGCCGGCTGGAGTCTGAGCAGCATCAGCGGGGACGGTCGCTGGCTGGCAATGACCAAGGTTCACAGTAACGCTGATAACGATATCTGGCTGGCCGATCTGAGCAGCGCCGATGCTGAACTGATGCATGTGACCCCGCATACGGGCAACGTCAGTCATAACGTGTATACCTTTTCGCCGGATAACACCCGGCTGATATACGGTACCGATGCCTACGGTGAGTTTGTGCAGGCCTGGTCGTACGACATCAGCAGTGGTGAAGCCAGCGAAGAATACATCTCAGACTGGGATGTCGCTTTTCTTTATTACTCGCCGGAGGGCCGCTATCAGGTTACCGGTGTTAATGCCGATGCACAGACCAAGCTCCATATTATCGACCAGACTAATGATGAGATCGTTCAGCTGCCGCCCCTGCCACCAGCAAATGTCAGCGGTGTGAACTTTTCTGATGACGAAAGTCTGATGGTATTTTATCTGAGCTCCGATACCGCGCCGGCTAACCTGTATTCCTGGGCTATAGGCAGCGATGACGGGCTCAAACTATCGGATACCCTGAGCGATGCGATCGACCCAGCGCACCTGGTCTCCAGTACCGTTGAGCGCTATCCGAGCTTTGACGAACTGCTGATACCCGGCCTGCTGTTTCAGCCGCATACGGCCAACGCGACGAACAAAGTGCCGGCAGTCATCTATATCCACGGCGGCCCGGGTGGCCAGACCCGCAAAGGCTACAACCCAATGGTGCAACATCTGGTCAACCATGGTTATGCCATGTTCGGTGTCAATAATCGCGGTTCCTCAGGCTATGGCAAAACCTTCTTCCATCTGGACGATAAGCGCCACGGCGAAGATGACCTGCAGGACATCGTGTATGCGAAGAAATACCTGCAATCACTTGACTGGGTTGATGGCGATCGAATCGCGGTAATGGGCGGCAGCTACGGCGGCTATCTGACTATGGCGGCGATGGCCTTTACCAACGAGTTTGATGCCGGCATTAATATCTTCGGCGTGACCAACTGGGTACGCACTCTTGAAAGTATTCCACCCTGGTGGGCAGCTCAACGTCAGGCGCTTTATGATGAGCTCGGCGACCCGGCCACCGAACGTGAGCGACTGGAACGCATTTCACCGTTATTCTATGCGCATCAGATCCAGCAACCCGTGCTGGTCGTGCAAGGCGCTAACGACCCGCGGGTGCTGCAGATCGAAAGTGACGAAATGGTTGCCGCTATCGAAGCGAATGACGTACCCGTTGAATATGTTCTCTTTGAAGACGAAGGGCACGGGTTTCGCAAGAAAGCGAACCGTATTGTGGCACAGGAAGCTTACCTGGAATTCCTGAATACCCATTTGAAGTAATCATTGACTGAAAAAACAAAGCCCGATGTTCTTGCGAGCATCGGGCTTTTTCTGTTGGTATCCGCATTCAGAAGGGGATATCGTCGTCAAAATCCTGATCCGGTACGAACGGCTCTGGCTGCTGTGCCGGTGGAGCCTGCCGTTGACCGCCGCCTGATTGACTGCGTGCCGCCTGCTGGCCACCGCCCTGGCTACCCTGGTTGCCCTGTGCTCCTTGTGACGGACTACCCTGATAGCCGCCGCCCTGACCGCCAGATCCCGGACGACCGTCAAGCATCTGCAGGTCATTAATAACGATCTCAGTGGTATAACGCTCTACACCATCCTGCCCTTGCCACTTGCGGGTTTGCAGACGGCCTTCAATATAGACCTTGGAGCCCTTTTTCAGGTACTCACCGGCAATTTCGGCCAGCCGGCGATAGGCCACGCAGCGATGCCATTCGGTCTGCTCACGTGGTTCGCCGGTTTGTTTATCTTTCCAGGTTTCGCTGGTGGCAATCGACAAATTGGCTATCGCTGTGCTGTTCTGGGTATAGCGTACTTCCGGGTCGGCTCCCAGGTTGCCGATAAG
>NZ_JAWVYM010000018.1:0-37721 GCF_033722695.1 Pseudidiomarina sp.
CCTTTGACACACCACCAGAGGTGAAATAACCACGATGACCGATACCAATTCACGCCCGGATAATATGCGCATCGTTCGCCGGCTACTGTTTACGGTAGCCGGGATGTTTGCCTTCGGCTTTGCATTGGTTCCGTTATATGAGGTGTTCTGCGACATCACCGGATTCAACGGCCGCACCAGTAATGAACAGGCGGCGGCTAATGTTCGTGAAGTCGACACTTCACGAACCGTCAATGTCCAGTTCATTACCCGGGTTAATAAAGGCATGCCCTGGGGTTTTGAGCCAGAAGTAACCAGTGTACGTGTACATCCGGGCGAAACCCGGGTGGTTAACTTTCTGGCCCATAACCTGACCCGTAGCGACATGGTCGCTCAGGCTATCCCGTCGGTCGCCCCCGGCGAAGCCGCGCTGTACCTGAACAAAACCGAATGTTTTTGTTTCAATCAGCAGCCCCTGAAAGCCGGTGATGATGTGGCCATGCCCATGCAGTTTTATCTGGATCCGGATATTCCTGATCATATTCACACATTGACTTTGTCATATACGCTGTACGATATGACAGCCCGTGCTACACCTGACGTACTGGCGCTTATGGAGCAGCCAGCGGACTGAGGATTTGTTATGGCAGAAGAACAAAAATACGAAAAATACTATGTTCCCGAATCGAGCCCCTGGCCGATTGTGGGTGCTGTGGGTCTGGGCCTGATTGCTGTTGGTGCCGGCCATACCGTAATTAATATGAGTAACGATACCGAGGGCTACGGGTTATATATCTTGCTTGCTGGTATCGCCACTATTCTGGTTATGCTGGTTGGCTGGTTCCGCGATCAGATCAACGAGTCGATGTCGGGCCTGTACAGCAATCAGTTAAGTGACTCTTATCGTCAGGGAATGGCCTGGTTTATCTTTTCTGAGGTCATGTTCTTTGCGGCTTTCTTCGGTGCCTTGTTCTACGCTCGGGTGATTGCCCTGGACTGGCTGGGCGGTGGCGGTAACAACGCCATGACCCATGAAGTATTATGGCCTGGTTTCGAGGCCGTATGGCCGCTGACCGAAACCCCGGGTGGCACCACTACGCAGGGTATGGGCTGGGGCGGCTTACCGCTGTATAACACCCTGATTCTGATCACCTCGTCGATTACCTGTCACTTTGCTCATGTTGGCCTGGAACAGGGTAAACGTACCCAACTGAAAGTCTGGCTGGGCATCACCATTTTGCTTGGCTTAATCTTCCTGTATCTGCAGGGTATGGAATACGTCCATGCTTATCAGGACCTTGGGCTACAACTTGATTCAGGGATATACGGCAACACCTTCTATATGCTGACCGGCTTCCACGGCATGCACGTAACCTTAGGAACCATCATGTTGATTGTGATGTTCTTCCGGGTCATGAAAGGGCATTTCAGCCATGATAACCAGTTCGCCTTTCAGGCAACCAGCTGGTACTGGCACTTTGTTGACGTCGTCTGGGTTTGTTTGTTTATTTTTGTATACGTCCTCTGATCCAACACGGCCGTACTGAGCTGAATGCTTAGTACGGTCGCGGATTCGGTACCAGTACGCCTGAAGCGAGCAGTATCACAATGAGCACCACCGCAATCGCCGAAAATAACACCCGCCGGCCCAGATAATGTGTCATTGAGGGTTTGGTCGGGTCAGCCCGCAGCATCGCCAGCAAAGCGCGAAATAAATTGACGACCATAAACAGCATGAGTAGTACCAGAATGATTTTAGCAGTGATAACCATTAATCCGTCCTGTTCAGATAAGCCTTATGAGTAAGAGCAAAGTAATTGCGACCCTGCTCACTGTGCTGGCAATTGCTATTCTGGTCAAGCTGGGATTATGGCAACTTGAGCGGGCGAGTGAAAAACAGGCGCTTTTCGATGACTTTGAAGAGAGCCAGCTAAGCGACAACGCCGATGCCTTTCTGGATCTCGCCACTGTAAAAGAACTTCCCGGGCGTTATGCCCCCGTCCAAATTACCGGCCACTTTACCCCGCACCGTTACTTGCTACTGGATAACCAGATCCGTGACGGCCAGGTCGGCTATCAGGTGATAGGGTTACTAAAAAACCAACGGCTTGATGAGTATGTGCCCGTCAATATGGGCTGGGTGTCTATCGGCAGCAGCCGACAGGATCGTCCTGATGTCGCACTCCCTGAAGGTGAGGTGACCGTGCATGGCTGGTTCTATCAGCCCGACCAGCAGGGGTTTTTGTTGTCTGATCAGGTGGTTGAATCTGAGGGCTGGCCAATGCGCGTTCAACAGCTGCGATTTGATGCTATTAGGCAGGCAACACAGCTTCCCATCGCGCCCTATGTGGTGCTACTCTCAGAGACCGCCGACTATGGCTGGCCGCGCTCCTGGGAGCCTATGGTAATGACTCCCGAAAAGCATCAGGCCTATGCGCTGCAGTGGTTCTCACTGGCGCTTGCCTGTCTGGTGATTGTATTTTTTGCCAGTCGTTCCAGAACAAAAACAACAGAGGAATGAACATGAAGTCTGTGAAAAAATCCCGCGCCACCCTGATCGGGGTGATACTCGCCTTTTTGATCCCGGTAATTGGCGCCAAGCTAGTGCTGGATCAGACCTGGTATCAGGGTGCTGTGACCAATAAAGGGATCATGCTGGTGCCGCCGGTTGAGCTTGGCGATCTCAACCAGACCTTACCCGAAGGCTGGGTGATCGCCCTGATTGATGATGGCCAGTGCGGTGTTCGCTGCGAGCAGGCCCTGTATGCAATCAATCAGACCGACGTGGCGCTGGGCAAAGAAACCGATCGCGTTACGCCGGTACTTATCAGTGCATTGCCTACAAACCTGAATACTGAGAGAACCCCGCAGGTGCAAACCCTGGTCAGCGCGGAACTGGTGCAGAAGCTGAGTGAGATCCCACAGCACCATCTGTTTATTGTCGATCCGCTGGGTAACGTAATGCTTCATTACCCGACCTATGCGACTGAAGAAGAAATGCGCACCGAAGCGAAAAACCTGCTGTCGGATCTGCGCACTATGCTGAAACTTTCGAAGATAGGATAGTCCGATGCGCACGTTAGTCAAACTCAGCCTGATACTGACCTTTGTCGTTATTGTACTTGGTGCGCATGCTCGTTTGACCGATGCCGGACTGGGATGCCCGGACTGGCCGGGCTGCTACGGACACCTTACCGTTCCCAGCCAGCCGGAGCAGGTCTCAGCGGCGCAAAGCATCTGGCCGGACTCGCCACTGGAAAGTCATAAAGCCTGGAATGAAATGATTCACCGTTATGCTGCGGGCTTACTGGGGCTGGTGATTCTGGTTATTGCTATCTGGTCGCTGGTGCGCGTCCGTCAGCATCCTGCACAGCCGGTGAAGCTACCACTGTTTCTACTGGCACTGGTGATTTTTCAGGCCGCGCTGGGGATGTGGACAGTGACCATGAACCTGCAGCCGCTGATCGTCATGGGGCATTTGCTGGGCGGTTTCGCCACCTTCTCACTGCTGTATCTGTTGTTACTGCGCCTGAAACGCATACATCTGCCGCTCGGTGACCCGAAAGTCAGAAAAATAGGCGGCATTGCCCTGCTGGCACTATTGGTCGTGGTAGGCCAAATTGCCCTGGGCGGTTGGGTTGCGGCAAACTATGCGGCACTGGCCTGCACCAGCCTGCCAATCTGCGAAAGTGACTGGGTGGCCCGGCTGGATATCGCCGGCGCGTTTTCCGTGCCTGAGGCGGTGACCTATCAGTATGGTGCCCACGACTTTAACGAACGCATGACCATGCATGTAGCACATCGAATTGGCGCCATTATGACCATTGTGGTAGTCGGCCTGTTGCTGTTGCGCGGCTACCGTAACGCCAAATCAAAGGTCATGCGCAGCAATCTGAATCTGATCACCCTGCTGCTGGTACTACAGGTTGCCCTCGGGGTCAGTAATATCGTATTTTTCCTGCCGCTCAGTGTCGCCGTCCTTCACAATGCCGTCGGCGCCCTGTTACTGTTGAGCCTGGTCGGATTAAATTATCGTATAGCACGCAACGCCTGACGTTGCGGCAAGGAAGTAACTATGTCGGAAGAAATACCTGAAGATTTAACACTCGCGAAAACCGATGCCGCACTGGCGGCCACTTACAAACGCCGTGCCAGTTGGCATGATTACCTGGAGCTGACCAAACCGCGGGTGGTAGCCATGCTGCTGCTGACGGCGGTGGTCGGCATGTGCCTGGCCAGCCCTGGCTGGGTTGGCTGGGATATCATGATCCCTGCTATTGCTGGTATTGGTCTGATGTCGGGTTCAGCCGCGGCCATTAACCACCTGGTGGATCGCCATATCGATGCCCGTATGGCCCGCACGCTCCGACGTCCTTTGCCTTCGGGCGCACTGTCGCCGCGGCGGGTACTGGGCTTTGCCGGTATTGTCGGTGCGATCGGCTTCGTGATTCTGGCCATCTGGGTCAATATGCTTACCGCCTGGCTGACATTTGCCAGTCTGATTGGCTATGCCGTTATCTATACCATGTACCTCAAGCGGGCGACGCCTCAGAATATCGTCATTGGCGGGCTGGCCGGCGCAGCACCACCCTTACTGGGCTGGACTGCGGTCACCAACGAGATCCATCCCTTTGCGATTTTGCTGGTGATGATTGTCTTTACCTGGACGCCCCCACATTTCTGGGCCTTAGCCGTTCACCGCGCCAAGGATTACGCCAAAGCCGAAATACCGATGCTGCCGGTTACTCATGGTATTGAGTTCACCAAAACCTGCATTCTGTTGTACACCATTTTACTTGGCGTGATTTGCCTGCTGCCTTATCTGGTGGGCATGTCCGGGCTTATTTATCTGGTTGGTTCGAGCATTCTGAGTATCTGGTTTCTGGGCTATGCCTGGAAGCTGAAGTTCGCGGCCAATAAGTTTACTGCCTTCAACATGTTCAAGTTCTCGATCTGGCAGCTGTTTGCGCTCTTCATCCTGTTGTTGGTGGATCACTACTTTATGATGCCGGCGCTGGCATTTCGTGGATGATTTTTAGCCTGGTTTTTATAAAAGGGTACGTCGCATGCAAAAATTTCTGATCGGATTGGTTGCGGTGCTGGCACTGGCTGGTGGGCTCGCGATTTACCTGCTGTTGCCACAGCCCCAGGCGAAGGCGCTGGTTTATGAACCAGCTCGTATTATCGCGCCTTTTAACCTCACCGGCGACGATGCCGCGGTGGTACAGAATCAGGCGCTGCAGGGTCAGTGGACGCTGCTGTTTACCGGCTATACCTTCTGCCCGGATATCTGCCCGACCACCATGGCGCAGCTAAAAAAAGTACTGCCTGAACTGCAACAACATGCGGAAGCTCCTGTTAAAGTCTGGATGATTTCAGTCGACCCGCAACGTGATACCGTGCAGCGACTGTCCGATTATACCGGCTTTTTTGGCGACTATTTTTATGGCGTCCGCGCTGACCATCCGCAGCTCTACCCTTTTGTAAACGGCCTTGGGCTGATGTACTCGATACCGGATGAAGGGGCGACAGATTATCTGGTCAATCACAGTGCGGCCATTATTCTGGTCAACCCTGACGGCAACTTGCAGGCCATTTTTAAGGCTGATCATCAGCCGGGCCAAATCCCGACTGTGAATATGGATGATCTGGCCAGCGACTTCGAGCTCATCGCCGACGCTTACCGTTAGTCCGGCCAGCGGCCATTAGCATCAGGGCGAACAAAGGGCTGCGAGAACCAGTAGAAGCGGCCACTTTTTGACTGGCTGGGTACGGTGCAGTTAATGCGCGAGCGCCCAACAGGTAATGCTTTTGGTGCCTGCAAGGTGAAGGTTAACCCCGCCCACAACGGCTGCACCACCTCGCTGCCAAAGAAACAGTTCATCTGCCCGGGCATGAAATCGTCCTGATCCTTCAGACTGACCTGCAGGTGCGGCCGTTTGGTCTCATGCTCCAATATCATATTCTCAGGTTCAACAGCGATTACCGGCAGCGGCAGACTCAGCAGCTTGGTCTGCAGGGTGGCCAGTTTCGAGTACTGGGCGGAAGCCGGAAACCGCGGTATCGCCGCAGGGGGTGAGTATTTGCCCCAGGGGCCGGAGTGCTGGCCAAAGGCGATATAGCCTTCTTCCAGCAGCATCTGTTCCAGCGCCGGATTATACTCGCCAAACGGATAAGCAAAGAGCTTCGGCTGCTCGCCCAGTTCGGCCTCGATTTCTGCCTGCGCCTCAACGACATCGGCCCGTTGCCGAGCCAGCCACTCACAATCACTTTCTCCTTCCAGACGCCAGGTCATATGACTATGACTGTTCGAGTGATTGGCGATGGTGGCACCATATTTCTGTAATTCGCGCAACTGGTCCCAGCTCATATATAAATGTGGGGTTTCGCGCATCAGGGCGGGATTCACGAAAATGGTGAACGGCAGCTGGTATTTTTTAAAAAGCTCCAGCCCTTCGGTATACACATTCAGCCAGCCATCATCAAAGGTGATCGCCGCAGCGCGCGCTGGTAAAGGCTTGCCTTCAGCCAGATAAGCCGCGGCCTCGGTCAGTGACAGCACCGTAAAATCCTGTTCCACCAGATAGTCCAGGTGGGCTTCGAGTTCCGCCACTGTTACTGACGTAACCCGCGGTGTATCATCGCCAATATGATGATATTGCAAAATGGCGATGCCAGCCGCAGCCGGATGTGAGATGACCAACCAGGCCGAACCAACAAACACGAACAATAATCGTCGTAACCACATACCTGATCTCCAAAATTTCTGGGGCCAGTGGCAGCACCATCGCATGATATTTGCCATTGCCTTGCCCATGATCATTTCTAATATTGCCGCCCCTCTGCTGGGGCTGGTAGATACCGCTATCATAGGCCATCTTGACCGGCCTATCTACCTGAGCGCCGTCGCGCTGGGCGCTATGGTTGTCAGTTTTATCTACCTGCTGACGGTATTTCTGCGCATGACCACCACCGGCGATATCGCCCGGGCTTTTGGCGCTGAAGATACTGCGCGCCAGCAGCAAACCGTGGTTCACGGCTTGTGGTTCGCACTGGGCCTGGGTGTACTGATTATGATTGCGGCGCCGGCTATCATCTCGCTCGCCTGGTGGCTGATTGAACCTCAGCCAGAGCTGGCCCTGCTGAGTTCCAGATATATCGATATCCGCCTGTGGGCCGCACCGGCAGCGCTTATTAACCTGGTGGTACTGGGCGTGTTACTGGGTCGGCAACAGGCCCGGCAGGCGATGCTGCTGGTGATTTTTACCAATGCTGTGAACGTCGTCGCCGATGTTGTTCTGGTGGTTATTCTGGACTTCAATGTGGCCGGTGCAGCCTGGGCATCGGTTATCGCCGAGGTCAGCACCGCAATGCTCGGGCTTTATATGATCCGGTCGCTGTTACCGGGAAACCAGTGGCGCATCCGCTGGCCCGGCATGCAGCGCTTTCTGGGTATGAACCGCGACGTATTTATCCGCTCACTGCTACTACAACTTTGCATAGCCACCATGACCGGCTACGCGGCTCGTTACGGCGTAGTGGTGGTCGCAGCTAATGCCATTCTGATGCAGTTCCTGATGCTGATATCGCTCGGCCTGGACGGCATTGCTTATGCCGTCGAAGCATTGACGGGGGCCGCTGTTGGTCGCAAACGCTCTGCTGAAGTGCGCTACTGGATGCGCCTGACCTTACTCTGGTCGGTGATTTTTGCCGTCGGTTACAGTCTGGTCTTTCTATTGTTCGGTAGCAGCATCGTGCGTTTGCTGACCGACCTGCCGGCGGTGATACAGGCCGCGGAAATCTACCTGCCATGGCTGATCGCGCTGCCTTTGCTGGCTCACTGGAGTTATTATTATGACGGTGTTTACATCGGACTGGGGCTGACCCGGGCCATGCGCGATACCATGGCCATTAGCGCCCTGGCGGTATTCGTTCCGGTCTGGCAGGTCAGCCAATGGCTGCTCAGTAACGACAACGCCAACCACGGTCTGTGGTTGGCGTTGAGTTTATTTCTGTTTGCCCGCGGCGTCAGCCAGTGGCTTTACCTGCAGCGCCCCGGGCTGGCACCCGAGCAACGGATTCATCAGTAGCAGGAATCAGTAGTAAGAGTGCTCGCCGGCTTCGTGCTCAGTGGCATCCCGCACACCGGTCAGTTCTGACGGAAACTGTTGCAGCAACTGCTTTTCAATGCCTTCTTTCAGGGTTACATCGACCATGCTACAGCCGTTACACCCGCCACCAAACTGCAATACCGCCACACCATCGTCAGTAATATGACTAATGGTTACACGGCCGCCATGGCTGGCTAGCTGCGGATTGATCTCAGCCTGAATAAGGTAATCGACGCGCTCAATCAGGGGCGCATCGTCATCGACTTTTTTTGCCTTGGCGTTCGGCGCTTTCAGGGTCAGTTGTGATCCCAGGTCCTGCTCTTCAAAATCAATAACGGCGTCTTTGAGAAACGGCGCGCTGCCAGAATCCACCACGGCATCAAAACCGCTGAATGGCAGAATCTCGTCGTCGCCTTCAACAGATTCCGGCGGGCAATAAGACACCCCACACTCGGCTGATGGTGTGCCCGGGTTCACCACAAATACACGGATATTAGTATTATCCGGCTGGTCAGCAAGTAATTTGCAAAAATGCGCCTGGGCGCTTTCGGTAATACGAATCATGGGCAATACACCTCAATACTGTGCTTAGTAATATACTTGACTAAATTAGTAGGGTATATCTTACCGCAAATTTCATGCATTGCATAGTAAGTCACTTGGGCTTGGATTAAATCTTTGCTAGGTTAAAGGCTGTTATTTTTAGCTCAGGAAGCCACTATGCGACCCTTGTTTTTACGTATGCTTAGCGTTGTTGCGGTAGCCTTTATGCTACCAGCGCAAGCCACCACCCTTACCGATTATTTGCCCGACGATGTCACTTATGATCCGGACGTGCCTACCCCGGCCGAGGTACTTGGCTATGAAGTCGGTGAATGGCATGTGCGCCATGACCAGCTGGTCCGTTATATGGAAGTGCTGGCGGACCATTCTGATCGCTTTACCATTGAATACACCGGCCGCACTCATGAGCAGCGCCCGCTACTGCTGTTAACCATCACTGCGCCGGAAAACCACGGCAACATCGACCAGCTGCGTGACGCACACCTGGCCATTGCTGATCCCGAACGTACCGGTGATCCGGCGACCGCTCCGCTGGTTCTGTATATGGGCTACAGCATCCATGGTGACGAGCCCAGTGGCAGCAACGCGTCACTGCTTTATGCCTATTATCTGGCCGCAGCCCAGGGCGAGAAAATTGAGCGGGTACTGAAAGATACTATTATCCTGCTCGACCCCAGCCTCAACCCCGACGGTCTGGCGCGTTTCGCCCAGTGGGTGAACCAGCATAAGAGCCAGAACCTGGTTGCTGACACCCAGCATCGTGAACACGTACAGGGCACGCCGCGTGGCCGGGTCAACCATTACTGGTTCGACTTAAACCGCGACTGGCTGTTGCTGCAACACCCTGAATCCCGTGCCCGCATCGCTAATTTCCAGAAGTGGAAGCCCAACGTGCTGACCGATTTCCATGAAATGGGTACCGACAGCACCTTCTTCTTCCAGCCGGGCATTCCCACCCGCCGTAACCCGTTTACGCCAAAAGAGAATGTCGAGCTGACCGCGAAACTGGCAGACCACCATGCGGCCGCGCTGGACGAGCAAGGCCACCTGTATTTCACGGAAGAAGCTTTCGATGACTTCTATGTCGGCAAAGGATCAACCTATCCTGATGTGCAGGGCACTATAGGTATTCTGTTCGAGCAGGCGTCCAGCCGCGGTCACGCGCAGAATTCTATAAATGGCGTGGTGGAGTTTCCATTCACCATCCAGAACCAGCTGACCACCTCACTGACCACTATGTATGGGGCGCATGAGAACAAAGCGCTGTTCCTGGATTACCAGCAGCGGTTTTATAACAATGCGATGGCTGAATCAGCAAAAGCTGGCTTCCGCGGCTATCTGATTGGCGATGATACCGATCCGGTGCGCCTCAACGGCATGCTGGAAATTCTGTCTCAGCACGGCATTAAGGCCTATGCGCTGAACGAAAGCGTGAAGATTGATAATGTGGTTTATCGCGCCGGTAGCAGCTACTACGTGCCGCTCGCTCAGCCGCAGTATCGCCTGATCCGCGCGATCTTCACCACTCGTCAGAGCTTTGAAGACAATACCTTCTATGATGTTTCCGGCTGGACGCTGCCGATGGCATTCAACCTGAACTTTACTGAGTTTAAAAGCCGCCGGATCAATATCGCTGACAACGCCTGGCAGCCTGCGGTAAACCCGGAGGTCAACCTGACCGACAATGCTTATGCCTACGCTTTTGAATGGCATGGCTACCTAGCTCCACGGGCGCTGCAGGAATTACTCGAAGCCGGCATTTACGTGCGTCAGGCCGATAAGCCATTTACGGCGAAAACCGCCGCTGGCACCCATGCCTTCACGCCGGGTAGCGTGGTCGTTACCCGTGCCTATCAGCAGCACGACTGGGCTAAAGTGCAGCAGCACGTAGCTGATGTCGCTGCGCGCAACGAGCTTGCCGTACACAGCATTACCAGCGGTTTAACACCCGAGGGTATCGATCTGGGTAGCCGCAACCTGCGCCCGGTTGATCCGGTCAAAGTAATGATGCTGGTTGGCGATGGCGCCAGCATGTATGAAAACGGAGAAGCCTGGTACTACCTGGACCGGCACGTTGGTATTCCACTGTCGATGGTCGATACCGATCGCTTCCGCCGCATTGATCTGGACCGCTATACCCACATCATTCTGGTCGATGGCAGCTTCCGCCCACTGACCAAAGCCGATACCGAGCGCCTGCAGCGCTGGGTTCGCAAAGGTGGCGTGGTTATTGGCCAGAAAGATGGCGCCCGCTGGTTAAGCAAAAATGAGCTGCTGTCGGCAGAGTTTGTTGAAAAAGAAGTTTTCGATAAAGCTTTCCAGGTCAGCGAAGAGCGTTTTGTGGACATGGACGACTACCATGGCCGCCGCCGTCTGGCCGGCGCCATTGTCGGCCTTGAGCTGGACACCAGCCATCCGCTGGCGTTTGGTTTCCCACGGGCACAACTGCCAATCTTCAAAGATTCGCTGACCGCCATGAACGTACCGGATAAAAAATTCATTACCGCGGCCCGCTACCTTGAAGAGCCGCTGCTCAGTGGCTATGCCGCTAAAGAGAACCGCGAAGTGCTGTCCGGCAAAGCGGCTATCATCGCCCACCGGGTTGGCCAGGGCCGCGTTATTGCTTTCAGTGATAACGTGAACTTCCGCGCCTTCTTCTGGGGCAGCGCTAAGTTGTTGAGTAACGCCATCTTCATGGCCCCGGCTATTACCCCAACCGGGAATGCCGACGAAGATGCCGCTGCCGCCGCTGCCGAAGCAGCAGAAGCAGCGCACGCCCACTAAGCTAGTCTGAAGTAAGCGGTTGATGCGGCTCAGTATAAGCGAGCGTCCAGGCATCAACCGCTTTTGCTCCCCGCTTTAACAAGGCTTGTGCCGCAGCAGACACCGAGGCACCAGTAGTCAGAACGTCATCCACCACCGCTATGGTTAAACCACTCACATCCCGAGTGCAGTGCATGCTGGCCAGCATATTGTCCCAGCGCGCTGTAGCCGACGACTGGTGCTGCGCGGCTTTATCGTCATAGAGCCGGCGTAATAAGCCAGGCGCGAACGGAATCTGTAGCAAGGGTTGCAGCTCCTGGCCCAATAGCCCGGCCTGATTGTAGCCCCGCTCGCACCAGCGTTTATAGGTAAGCGGCATCGCCACGATCAAATCTGGCCAGGCGGCGGCGCGATCGCGGTAACAGTGGCGGATCTGGGCAGCCAGCAGCGGTGCGAGCAGGCGCGCCAGCTCCGGACTGCGGCGAAACTTAAACCGGTGCACCAGTTGCTGCACCTCGGGTTGCCAGCTTAGCGCGGCAAACCAGTGCCGGCCGTGAGCCAGATCCGGCCGCTGGCAACGCCAGCGCAGACAAGCCGGCGGCAGCCGCGGCAAGTCGCGCAGGCAAACCGCGCAAAAGCCACCATGATCGCCAACACCCATAGGCTGCCGGCAAATCCAGCAATAGCCCCAGGGTAACTTGGCAAGAGCCTTCCACACCGCTAACATAAGCTCCTCCTTGAGCAATAACAGCAGACGAACTAATGGTAACCCCTGTATGGCAAAGCGTCAGCGGTGACGGAGCGGATATTGTTGTACTCCACGGCTGGGGTTTGAATGCGAAAATCTGGACTCCGGTCATGCCGGCTCTGACGGAACTGGGCCGGCTGCACTGTATGGACTTGCCCGGCTATGGCGACTCGCCCTGGCCGGATGAGCTGCCGATTAACTTGGACAATCTCTGTGATCTGGTCAGCGCCGCCTTACCCGAGCGCTGCCACCTGATCGGCTGGTCCCTCGGAGGCCTGGTCGCCACCGCCATCGCTCTGAAGCAGCCGCGGCGGATCAGCTCATTAACCACAGTGGCCTCGACCCCCTATTTTCCTGCTGCCGGCGACTGGCCGGGCATTGATCCCCATATACTTAATACCTTTGCGCGTCAGCTGAGCAAGGATTTTCGCCGCACCGTCGAGCGCTTTCTGGCATTGCAGTCGATGGGCAGCCCCCATGCACGGGAGGACGTCCGACAGATCAAAGAGTGGTTATTCAGCAAGCCGATGGCTTCAGTTGAGGTATTGAATGCTGGGCTGGATATGTTGGGTGACGTTGATTTGCGCGCGCAAATGCCGCAAATTCAGATGCCGTTTTTGCGCATGTACGGGCGGCTGGACGCGCTGGTGCCGACTAACGTCATCCCCCAGGTTGATGCCCTCGCGCCGCAGAGCAAATCCGTACTAGCCGATCGTTGCAGCCATGCGCCTTTTATCAGCAACCCCCAGCAGTTTATCCGCGACTGGCGGGCTTTTTTTAACAGCCTGCCCGCTTAGGTCGGACATCTATCTCTGACAAAAAGTACAGTACACGGTGCTGCGCTGGCCCAGACGGATTTCTTTCAGGCGGTTCTTACACTGCATGCAGAGTTTGCCACCGCGGCCGTACACCAGTAATTGCTGCTTGAAATAGCCGGGCTGCCCGTCGGCCTGGGTGAAGTCCTGCAGTGTGGTGCCCCCCTGGCGAATGGCCTCGGCCAGGGTATCTTTGATCACCGGCACCAGCTTGTCATAACGGGCCTTGCTGATCTTCCCGGCGGCCCGCTTGGGGTTAATCCCTGCCTTGAACAGCGCTTCGTTAGCATAGATATTACCCACACCCACCACCACGTGATTGTCCATCAGAAAGGTTTTAACGGCCTGTTGCCGTCCACGCGAGGCGTTGAACAGGTAATCGACATGAAAGGCGTCAGTGAGCGGCTCGGGGCCTAATTCAGCCAGTAACGGGTGGGCTTGCTCAGGATCTTCGGCGCTGTATAGCCAGCAGCCAAACCGACGCGGGTCGTTAAAACGCAAAACCTGACCGGAGTCCAGCACCAGATCGATATGATCGTGCTTCACCACCAGGGTATCGGCGGGCACCACCCGCAGCTTACCGGACATGCCCAGATGCACAATCAGGTAGCCGCCAGTGGTTTTAATAAGCAGGTATTTTGCCCGGCGTTCCACCGCGATAATAGTTTCGCCTACCACCGCCTGGGCGGCAGCGGGAACTGGCCAGCGCAAGCGTGCATCACGCACCCTTAGTGCGGTTATCCTGCGCTGCACCAAATGCGGTTCTATACCGCGGCGGCTGACTTCAACTTCAGGTAACTCAGGCATTGTCATTCACTTGTGTTTGTTGAAATTCTCACCTATATTCGCGACGTTGGCGAAACGGGATCACAGAGCTTAATGCAGACTGCAGAATTATATTCCGACTTACCGGTACAGGCGTTTCAGACCCAGGCCATTGACATGGATCAGCTGGTTGAGCACGGCTATGTGATTGTACCTAATTTCCTTGCCAGCGCCCAATGCAGCAACCTCTTTGATTATGCCCGCGAACTGCCCGCCGGTGGCTGGCAGCAGGCAGGTATTGGCCGCGCCGATCAGTACACCACCAACACCGCAGTGCGGCAGGACAGAATCCGCTGGCTGAGCGCGGCACTTGCGGTTGAACGCGATTACCTGCAGATGATGGAGCACTTGCGCGAGCTCATCAACCGGGAGCTATTCATGGGCCTGTTCGACTACGAATGCCATCTGGCCCATTATCCGCCGGGAACTTTCTACCGCAAGCACCTGGATGCCTTTAAAGGCCGCAGCAACCGTATTCTTACCAGTGTTTTCTACCTGAACCCAGACTGGCAGGCCGCTCACGGCGGCGAGCTGGTGATGTATGGCGACAAAGGTGAGGTACTTGAGACCGTACTGCCCGAAGCTGGCAAGTTGGTGCTGTTCCTGAGCGATAAATTTGTGCACGAGGTGCTGCCCGGGCAACGTGACCGCTATAGTATTACTGGCTGGTACCGGCTTAACGCCAGTATCGGCGGTGTGATTGACCCCACCCGTTAAGGCGGCGACCGTTTCGCGGACACAAAAAACCCGGCACAGGCCGGGTTTTTCAATTCATGCTATGCCGCAAAAATCTTATTTGATTTTCGCTTCTTTGAACATCACGTGTTTCCGAACCACTGGATCGAATTTTTTGATTTCCATTTTCTCAGGCATAGTACGCTTGTTCTTGTCGGTAGTGTAGAAGAACCCAGTACCGGCAGAAGAGACTAAACGAATCTTATCGCGCATAGTTTAAATTCCTTACACTTTCTCGCCACGGCTGCGCAGATCCGCAAGCACCGCGTCGATACCGTTTTTATCAATAATGCGCATCGCTTTAGTAGTAATACGCAGCTTAACCCAACGCTTTTCTGATTCTACCCAGAAGCGGTGAGATTGCAGGTTCGGCAGGAAACGACGCTTGGTCGCGTTGTTTGCGTGAGAGCGGTTATTACCCACTACCGGACGCTTTCCTGTAACTTGACATACTCGTGACATCGTTTTTTACTCCAAAAATTGCTTCAAGCTCGCCTGACGCCCATCGCGGCCTTGCATTCAAATCCGAGGGCGCATTTTATACAGCAAATCCGCCCGTCAATCAAGTGATCGCGGCGTTTTTTTGATCTTTTTGATCGTGACTATCTGTGTAAATATGCCGCGCTACTTTACTCGAAACCGCGTCAATGTGCCAGTAATTATCGCGCTTCCGGCTAAAATAATAGCTACAACAGGCCCCGCTCGGCAAAGGACACCGGATCGCCGGCGCCGATCACAAAATGATCCAGTAAGGCCACATCGATCAATCCCAGTGCCCGTTTGAGGCGTTCCGTCACCCGCTGATCCGCCTGACTTGGCTCAGCAACCCCCGAGGGGTGATTGTGAGCCAGAATGACAGCCGCGGCATTGTGCTGCATCACCAGCTTAATAATTTCGCGCGGATAAACCGGCGCCGCGTTAATTGTGCCATGAAATAGCTCAACGTATTTTAGCAGACGATGCTGGCTATCCAAAAGCAGCACCACAAAAACTTCGCGCTGCTGATGCCGCAACTGAGCAGTAAGGTAGTCGCGCACCATGGCCGGTTGGGTAAAGCCGTCTTCGCGCTGCAACTGCCAGGACAAATAGCGCCGCGAAATTTCCATCACCACCTGCAACTGCATCACCCGGGCGGGCCCTAAGCCCCGTTGCGCAAGCAAATCGCGGGCCGGCGCCGACAGCATGCCGCCAATGCCTTTAAAAGTCTGCAGCAAATCGCGGGAATAGGCGACCACATCTTTGCCCGGTATCCCGGTCCCCAACAAAATTGCGAGTAATTCTGCATCGCTCAGATTGCTGACACCCAGCTCAGCCATCTTCTCACGCGGGCGCTCTTGCACCGGCCAGTCCTTTACTGAATCCATGAAAACCCTCCGTGGTTTATAGGAATATTTAGAAAACCCACGCACAAAAAAGCCACCCGCAGGTGGCCTTTCACAACACGTGCAGTAGAACCAGTTTAGATCTAATTGGTCGGTCCTGTCATGCCACTGCGCTGATAAGCATCAATGAAATCCTGACCCTTTTCCCGGTCGCGTTCGATGTCTGCAATCGAGCGGCACGTACGTTTCTTGAAGTTGGTGCCCACTTCCTGCTCACTACGGCATACATGGGTGACTTCCCCTTGATCATTCACAATACGCGTATAACCGCTGCCAATGTCTTCTTCTGACGTGCTTGAGCAACCGGCGATCAAAAGTGCTCCGCACGCAGCAATCAGTAACTGCTTCATTTTTTATCCTTTCTGGTTAGTTGTACTCGCCCAACTTAGACCAGTTTTTAATCACTGACTAGCGATAGTTTGTAACAATTTATAGGCTCGCCTTTAACAGCCCGGATGTGCTAAGGTAGCAGCAACAAAAAGGTAAGGACTTACTATGACTGCAACCCCTGATATGCCGTTGTCTGGCCGCAAGATACTTGTCGGAATTAGTGGCGGGATCGCTGCTTATAAAATACCTGATTTAGTCCGCCGGCTACGTGACTATGGCGCTACTGTACGGGTAGTGATGACCCAGGGCGCTAAAGCCTTTATTACCCCGCTGTCATTACAGGCAGTATCCGGACATGCCGTCCATGATGACTTACTGGATCCCGATGCCGAAGCGGCTATGGGCCATATTGAACTGGCCAAATGGGCCGATTTGGTCCTGATCGCGCCGGCTTCTGCCAGCATTATTGCCCGCCTGGCCCATGGCCTGGCTGACGACCTGCTGACTACCTTGTGCCTGGCCACCCCGGCACCTATAGCCGTTGCCCCGGCTATGAACCAACAAATGTGGGCGGCAGCTGCAGTACGGGAGAATGTCGCGATCCTGGCCCGTCGGGGCGTACATATCATCGAGCCGGCCAGTGGTGCACAGGCCTGTGGCGATATAGGTGCCGGCCGCATGCCGGAAGTACCGGACTTACGTGAAGCCGTGTGCAAATTACTTAGCCCCGCGACCGGCGAACTGAGCGGCAAGCACGTGCTGATTACCGCCGGCCCAACCCGCGAGGCGGTTGACCCGGTGCGTTATGTCAGTAATCACAGCTCAGGTAAGATGGGTTTTGCGCTAGCTGCTGTGGCCCAGCAGATGGGCGCCGAAGTGACGCTGGTTGCCGGCCCCTGCCGGCTACCGACACCACCCCAGGTAACCCGCATTGATATAGAATCCGCCGAGCAGATGTTGAGCGCGGTTCAGGAGCATGTTGCTCAGGCTGACTTTTTTGTGGCCTGCGCAGCGGTGGCGGATTACCGACCCACAGCCGTTGCCGACAGCAAAATAAAGAAATCCGCCAGTACTATGACCCTTGAGCTGGTACGCAACCCTGACATTCTTGCTACTGTCGCCAGTAGCAGCAAACCACCCTTTACTGTCGGCTTTGCCGCCGAGACCAACGCCGTGGCCGACTATGCCCAGGACAAACTGCGACGCAAGCGGCTGGCGATGATAGCGGCCAATGATGTCAGCGACACCAGCATCGGCTTTAACAGTGACGAGAATGCCATCAGCCTGTTTTGGCTCGACAGCCAGCAACAACTGCAGAGTAAGTCGCTTGATAAAGCCAGTAAACACGAGATAGCGCGCGGCATTCTGCAACAGGCCGCACAGTTGCAGAGCAGCAACGATTACAGCATCGCTACCGACTAATTTTGACGAAAACTGAGACCTATACCTATGACCACCAAAAAACCGAATCGCAAAGAGCAGATCCTCGGTACTCTGGCTGCCATGCTGGAAACCAGCCCGGGCCAGCGTATCACCACCGCCCGTCTGGCCGCCGAGCTGGGCGTGTCCGAAGCAGCTTTATACCGCCACTTTCCATCCAAGGCGCGGATGTTTGAAGGCCTGATTGAATTCACCGAGGACGCCGTACTCTCGCGGATCAACCAGGTGCTTGAGGTCGAAAAAGATACTCTGGTACGCTGCGAGATGATTTTGCGCGTGGTGCTGACTTTTGTCGAACGCAATCCGGGCATTACCCGGGTACTGACCGGCGATGCGCTGATGGGCGAGCATGATCGTCTGCGCGCACGGGTGCTCGGTATTTTTGAGAAAATTGAAGCCAACCTGAAGCAGGCCATTCGCGAGCGCCGCCTGCGGGAAAACGTTCAGACCCGGATTGACGAAGGCGTCTTGGCGAACCTGCTCATGGCTTATGCCGATGGCAAGATCGCGCAGTTTGTCCGTTCTGAGTTTAAGCGTGCGCCAACTGAACACTTTGATGAGCAGTGGCAGACGATGGCGCAGCAATTACTGAGTTAATTATTCCGAGGTCCGCGCCCGGCTGAGCAGGTTAATTGCCGCCTGCTGTGGCGTGGTTTCACCGTAAAGCACGTCATAGAGCTGCTCGCAGATGGGCATTTCGACGCCATTGCGCCGCGCCAGGGTCACCACTTCACGGGTATTGCGATAGCCTTCCACCGCCTGACCGATGCTTTTCATGGCTTCGTCCACGGATTTGCCTTTACCCAGAGCCAGTCCGAAACGACGGTTGCGTGACTGGTCATCAGTACAGGTCAGAATGAGATCGCCAAGCCCTGCCATACCGGTGAAGGTTTCCGGCCGCGCACCAAGTTTTAATCCCAGTCGCGTCAGCTCCGCTAAGCCGCGGGTGATCAACGCCGTGCGGGCATTGGCGCCAAAGCCGATGCCATCGGCCATACCGGCACCGATAGCAATCACGTTCTTCACTGCGCCACCAAGTTGCACGCCAATAAAATCATCATTGGTATACACCCGGAAGCTGCGGTCGCAGTGCAGGAGTTCAGATAAATCGTAGACAAACTTGTCGTTGGTGGACGACATAGAAATTGCGGTGGGCAGCCCCTTGGCCATTTCCATGGCGAACGTCGGGCCAGACAATACCGCCAGCACCCGATCACTACCGAGAATCTCTTCGGCCACTTCAAACAGCAGGCGGCCAGTTTCCGGCTCCAGCCCTTTAGTCGCCCAGGCGACCCGTGCATCGGCCCGCAGGTGCGGTTGGATGTCCTTAAGTACCTCAGCGAAACTGCCACTTGGCACCACCACCACGATATTCACTGCATCTTCAACGGCAGCCACCAGATCTGAGGTCACAATGACCTCTTCAGGTAACGCTATACCAGGCAGATAGCGGGAGTTTTCGCGGGTCTTGTGCATGGCCGTGATCTGATCCGCATCGCGGCCCCACAGGCAGGTTTTGGTCCCCTTACGGGCAAAACAAAGTGCCAGGGCGGTTCCATAAGAACCCGCACCCAGCACTGTAACTTGCGTATTACGCATAGTAGTTAGCGTCAGCCCTTAAGCGTCAGCTTGCTCGCCTTGCTGCTGACGTTGTTGCAGGTGTTGTGCGAAGATCGCATCAAAGTTAACCGGCGCCAGGTTCAGCTGTGGGAAAGTAGAGCGGCTTACCAGGCTCGACAGACACTCACGCGCATAGGGGAACAGGATGTTCGGGCAGAACGCGCCCAGCAGATGTGCACGCTGGTTGTCTTCAATCGAATCAGCGATGGTAAAGATACCAGCCTGATGAACTTCAGCCAGGAACGCCACTTCGTCACCAACCTTGTTGGTCGCAGTGATTTTCAGTACGACTTCGTAAACGCCGTCTTCAATAACGGTGTTTTTAACGTTCAGATCCAGGTTCAGCTCAGGCTTCCACTCTTTGCGGAAAATCGCTGGTGCGCCCGGCGCTTCAAAAGATACATCTTTGGTATAGATGCGTTGAATTGCGAATGCTTGTTCTTGCTGTGCGTCGGTTTGAGCGGCGCCGTTCGTTTGCTGTTCGTCAGCCATGATCATTACTTCCTATAAGATTGAGTTCTGAATTATTTTTTAACCAGTGGAAAACTGGCGCTCTGCCAGGCAGAGATACCGCCCTGCAACAACGCGACCTGCTCGTAGCCTGCTTTACTTAGCTGAGTAGCAGGCCCCTTCGCGGTCATTCCGGTAGCGCATACCACAACGATGGGGGCAGATTTGTATTTCTCAAGCGCGCCGAAATCATTTTTCCGGATCCGCTCAGCGGGAATATTCAGTGAACCCTGGATATGGCCTTTGCGAAACTCGTCAACAGAACGAATATCGACAAACACGCCATTATTACGATCAACCAGTAAAGTCGCCTGCTGCGGTGGCAGCGCCTTTATCTTTGAGGTTGCCGCCTGCGCATAAGTAACAATCAACGCGATCAATAAAATAACCCAAAGAGTACTCATCAGGTAATGGTCGCTTGCGAATGCGAGGATTTGCTCCATGGTACGAATAGCTCCAACTGAAAAAATCAAGCACCAGAGTATACCTGCTGAAATGGCAGATACCAGTAAAATTTGGCGCCATTTTACTGCCACAACGGATGCGCCAAAAGCAAAAATCGCATAAACTGAAACCACTATCAGATGTATTGAGGATGCTATGGCTAAGCAAAACACTCCACTTGCACTACTTATTCTGGATGGCTGGGGCCACCGCGAAGATGCAGCAGATAATGCCATTGCTGCCGCAGCGACCCCAAACATGGACAGGCTCTGGGCAAATTGCCCCCGAACGCTGGTTGACGGCTCGGGCAAAGCAGTCGGTTTGCCGGCTGGCCAGATGGGCAACTCGGAAGTGGGCCATGTGAATTTGGGCGCAGGCCGCGTGGTCTATCAGGACTTCACCCGCATCAGCAAAGCCATCGCCGACGGCGACTTTTTCGAGAACCCGGCCTTCACCGAAGCGGTCGATAAAGCTGTGGCCAATGACAAAGCCGTGCACATCATGGGGCTGCTGTCACCGGGCGGCGTGCATAGCCACGAAGATCATATGAAAGCGATGGTAAAGCTGGCGGCCTACCGTAACGCCAAGCGTATTTACGTGCATGCTTTTCTTGATGGGCGCGACACGCCGCCGCGGTCTGCCAAAGAATCAATTGAGCGTTTTGAGCAGCTGTTCAGCAAATTAGGGGTTGGCCGGTTCGCCTCGGTGTCAGGCCGCTATTTTGCAATGGACCGGGATAATCGCTGGGATCGCGTCCAACAAGTGTGGGACGTGATGGTCGAAGGCAAAGGCCAGCGCCATACCCGCAGTGCCGGCGAAGCCCTGCTATCCGCCTATGAACTCAATGAAGACGACGAGTTTGTAAAACCAACCCTGATTGGCGAAACCGTCAAAGTCGACGATGGCGACACCCTGGTCTTTATGAACTTCCGCGCTGACCGTGCGCGTCAGTTAAGCCATGCCTTTGCCGATAAAGAGTTTGATGAATTTGACCGGGGTCACCGCCCGGCCCTCAATGCCTTTGTGACGCTGACTGAATATGAAGCCGGGTTGGACGCTCAAGTGGCATTCCCCACCACCGAACTGAAAAACGTGTTGGGTGACTGGCTGGCGCAGCATGATTACACCCAGCTGCGTATTTCCGAAACGGAAAAATACGCCCACGTTACCTTCTTTTTCAGCGGTGGCCGCGAAGACACGTTTAAAGGTGAAGAGCGGGTGCTGATCAAGTCACCGAATGTCGCTACTTATGACCAGCAGCCTGAAATGAGTTCTGAGGAACTCACCGATAAGCTCGTCGAGAGCATCAAAGCCGGCAAGCACGACGTGATCATCTGTAATTACCCTAACGGCGATATGGTTGGTCATACCGGCAATTTCGAAGCTGCCGTTAAAGCTTGTGAAGCCGTTGACCGCTGTGTTGGCCGGGTGGTTGAGGCGCTGCGCGAAGTAGGCGGTGAATGCCTGATCACCGCTGATCATGGCAACGCCGAACAAATGCAGGACCACACCACCGGGCAATCGCATACCGCCCATACCAGCGAGCTGGTGCCCTTTATTTACGTTGGTCGAAATGCCACTGCCCGTGATGGGGGCAAGTTATCCGATGTCGCGCCAACAATGTTACACCTGTTGGGTCTGGAGCAGCCTGAAGAAATGTCGGGTTCACCTATTGTGAAGCTGGAGAAGTGATGGCCAGGTGGCTGCTGCTTGCGCTGCTCTGGTCGCTTAGTGCTAATGCCATGCAGCAGTCAGCTGACCAGGCCGAAACCGAGGCGCGGCTTGAAGCGATTGCGGCGGAGTTGCAACGCCGCCAGGCCGCTATTGAACAACGTGCCAAAGAACTCAGCCTGACTGAAAAAGAACTGCGACTGCTGGAACTACAAATCAGCACAGTCACCAGCGAACTTAATGCCACCCGCAATGCCCTGCGGCAAACCCAGAGCCGGATTGACGAGCTACAGCAACAACAGCAGCAGCTCGAGCAACGTCAGCAACAGCAATTGGAGTTACTGGCGCGGCAGCTGGATATGGCCTACCGCATGGGTAAGCATGATCTTATTAAGCTGATGCTTAATCAGGAAGATCCCGCCCGCTTTGAACGTCTGCTTGGCTATTATGGTTACCTGAACCGGGCCCGCCTGGCTGAAGTCGAAGAACTCAAGACCATACAGCAAGAGCTTACCCAGGTTGCCAGTGAACTTGAGCAGCAGCGCGAAACCCTGGCCGAGCAGCAGCAGGAACAGCGCGTGCAGCAAGGCATTGTGCAGGAACAGCAACGCGAACAACAGCAGCTGATCACCCGGTTGCAGCGCGAACAGGCCGCCGACAAGCAACGTATCAATCAGCTCAGAGAAGACCAGGAAGCACTGGAGCAGGTACTCGGCGCCATTATCGCCGCCTTGCGTGACGAGCCCCGCCTGGATGGCCTGCAGGCTTTGAAAGGCCAGCTGAGTTGGCCGGTTCAGGGTCGCGTTCAGCAGGTTTTCGGTAAACCACGCAGCGGTGGTGTCACCTGGAAAGGCATTACCATCGAGGCGGCCGCCGGCACGCCGGTCACCGCCATAGCCGATGGCCGGGTATTATTTGCCAATTGGCTGCGGGGCTTCGGGTTGGTGCTGGTACTTGATCACGGCAACGGCTACATGAGCTTGTATGGCCATAACCAGACCATTCTGCCCGCGGTCGGCGAAACCGTGCGGCGCAACGAAACGGTTGCCCTGGTAGGCCAGAGCGGCGGCCGCTCGGAGCCCGGCCTGTATCTGGAAATCCGCGTCAAGGGCGATGCCGTTAACCCCACGCCGTGGTTCCGCTGATGATAACCAGCCTGTATTTTAGCCTGATGCTGCTGACCAGCAGCGCTGCCAGCCCACCACCGGTGCAGATTGCCGTGGTTATTGACGATTTGGGTAACAGCGCCAGCCATCAGCGCTTTACCGAACTTCCCGGCGCCCTGACCCTGGCATTTTTGCCCCATACACCTCATGCCAGCCGACTGGCAGCATTGGCGCACAAAGATGGCAAAGAGGTCATGCTACATATGCCGATGCAGCCAGCGGGCGCACAGCTTGCCGGCCCGGGCATGCTCAGCACCCTGCATACCGAAGCTGAATTGCTGGCCGAGCTTGATAAAGCCCTGGCAAACCTGCCTGGCGCCAGCGGCGTGAATAACCACATGGGCAGTTTGCTAACAACCGCGAGCGAGCCGATGCGCTGGCTGATGCAGGCCCTTGCCAGCCGCAATATGTATTTTCTGGATAGTCGCACCAGCGCCGCCACGCAGGCTGAACTGATGGCTGATGAGATTGGCCTGCCGGTGGCCCGCCGCCATGTGTTTCTTGATCATGACCCGCAGCCCCAGGCTATTGCCCGGGAATGGCAGCAGTTGCTGAAACTTGCCCGTAAGAATGGTTTCGCTATTGCCATAGCGCACCCCCACCAGAGCACTTATAGCTTCCTGAAAGAGCAGCTGCCGCAATTAGAGCAGCAGGGAATTTCGCTGGTGTTTGTTTCCAGGCTGACACAAAAAAGCCCGCTGGTTAGCGGGCCTTCTGAAGAACTCAAAAAACTACTGCAACCGACTACGCCATAGCGTTGCGCAGTTTCTTCATGGCATTCTGTTCAAGCTGACGTACCCGTTCAGCAGAAACCTGATATTTATCGGCTAATTCCTGTAGGGTGGTCTTGTTATTTTCATCCAGCCAGCGGGCGCGGACGATATCCTGGCTGCGTTCATCCAGGGTCTTAATAGCTGACAGCAGGCGCTGTGAATTCTGCGCTTCCCACTGTTCATTTTCGATTTCTTCGGCCAGGTCAGAGCGCTTGTCTTCCAGATACTGAGCCGGTGAGTAAGCAGTGCCTTCGCGGGATTCATCATCGTCAGAGCTCAGCTCAAACGCCTGATCGTAAGCGCTCATACGCGCTTCCATTTCCATCACTTCATTGGTACTTACACCCAGGGTTTCAGCAACGGTGCTGACTTCGTCCTGAGTAAACCAGCCTAAGCGCTTTTTCATCTTACGCAGGTTAAAGAATAATTTACGTTGTGCTTTGGTGGTCGCGATTTTCACCATGCGCCAGTTCTTCAGCACATACTCGTGAATTTCTGCTTTGATCCAGTGTACAGCGAAGGACACCAGGCGCACCCCTACTTTCGGGTCGAAGCGGCGTACCGCTTTCATCAGGCCGATATTACCTTCCTGAATCAGGTCAGCCTGCGGCAGGCCGTAACCGGAATAACCGCGGGCAACGTGCACGACGAAACGCAGGTGCGACATGATCAGCTGCCGTGCAGCTGCTAAATCGTCCTGCTCTACTAAGCGCTCTGCCAGATCACGCTCTTCATCGGCACTCAACATTGGAATGCGATTGACCGACTGAATATAAGCTTCCAGGCTGCCGCTACTCTGCGGTACTGCTAACGCCAAATTTGTCATTTCAGTGCTCATCCAACAACATCCTCTTTTTACTGCTGTCCGGCTGCATCGCCGTACATACATCAGACCTCTTTGGGTCTGCAAAGTTCTATCATTCTAGCAAATCTGACGCAGGTGACAATGATCGATCCTATAGATCCTGCTTCAGATCATATGGGGCCGGATTATTGGGGTTCAATAGTTGCGACGTGTTTTCTTACCGCAATATAAGAACCTAACAATCCCAGCCCCACCGCAATCAGCCAGAGTACCAGCATTTCCTGAAAATTCAGGCCGGTAAGGCTGAACTGGCTTTCATATAACTCGCTGATAGCCCGCACCGCATCGTCAATCCACCAAATCAGCAGGGCCGTGGCCAGCCAGGCAATAACGCCGCCGACAATGCCGTACCAGATTCCGGTATACATAAAGGGCCGCTGAATATAGGCATCGGTGGCGCCGACCAGCTTCATCACCATGATCTCATCACGCTTACTGTTAATATTCAGGCGGATAGTATTACCGACTATCAGTACCACGGCGATACACAGCAATAAAGCCAGCGCCAGAAAGCCATCGCGCACCAGGTTCAGCAAGGCTTCTAAGCGCTGCAGCCAGGCTAAATCCAGCCGGGCTTCATCCACTTCGCGCTCACTTTTCAGGCTGCGCAATAAGACTTCAGCCGCGGCGGGGCTGCGCTTATCTGCAGCCGGGGTAACTAAGAGTACGTCGGGCAGTGGATTTTCGGTCAAAGCGTCAAGCGCACTGCCAAAACCTGAGCCTTCCCCAAATTCCGCCAGCGCCTCGTTTTTATCAATCCATTTCACCGATTCAATGTCCGGCGACAGGTTCAGGCGCTTGGTAAAGGTCGCAACTTCCTGCTGGCTTAAATTCTTACGCAAAAATACCGTGATCTCTGCGGCTTCCTGCCAGTCAGAGCCTATGGCGTCGGTATTTTTCACCACCACATAAAGCGTGGCCGGCAGAGTGAGGCTAAGCCCGAGCACCGCCATGGTCATCAGACTGGCCAGCGGATAGCGGGCCAGTTCACCTAAACTCGCCACGGCTTGCTGGGCATTATGTACCCAGAACATGACAAAACGACGAAAGCCGGAAATTTTGACCTGCTGGGCACCCTGGCTGCGTGAACGGAACAATAAACTCATGCTCAGTTCTCCTGCAGGCCGTCGTTGATCATACGGCCTTCCTTCAGGCTGAGGGTGCGATAACGCAGGCGCGCAATCAGGCCCAGATCATGGGTCGCAATCAGCACCGACACGCCAACCCGGTTAAAGTCTTCAAACAATTTAATGATTTCCGTAGATAGCTTAGGGTCCAGATTACCCGTTGGCTCATCGGCCAACAGCAAGGGCGGCTTATTCACGACCGCGCGGGCAATGCCGACACGCTGCTGTTCACCGCCGGAGAGCATCATCGGGTAATAGCGCAGCTTATCGCCAAGCCCGACTTTCTCAAGCGACGCCTGCACCCGCTTGCGGGCTTCCTGCATGCTGTAGCCTTCAATCAGCAGGGGCAGCGCCACGTTATCGAGCACAGTTTTATCCATCAGCAAGCGGTGATCCTGGAAAATCATACCGATATCGCGCCGTACATAGGGGATCTGCCGCGAGTTAATGCGTTTCAGGTCATGTCCGTTGATCAGCACCCGGCCGGCGGTGGGCCGCTCCATCATGCTAATGAGTTTAAGCAGCGTGCTTTTACCGGCACCGGAGTGCCCGGTCAGAAATGCCATCTCGCCCGGCTCCAGATGAAAACTCACCTGGTTCAGGGCGGTAAAGCCACCGCTGTAGGTTTTACTGACCTGCTCAAACTTGATCATTATTGCTCCGTTTTTGCGATCTCACGCTGAAATAAGGCGCTGACAAACTCATCAGCCTTGAACGGCCGCAAATCATCAATGCCCTCACCCACCCCGATATAGCGGATAGGGATATTAAACTGATCAGCAATGGCGAAAATCACGCCGCCTTTAGCAGTACCATCAAGCTTGGTCAGAGTGATTCCGGTCACTCCGACCGCTTCGGTAAAGAGTTTGGCCTGGCCTATGGCGTTCTGCCCGGTACCGGCATCCAGTGTCAGCATAACCTCATGGGGTGCATCGGCGTCCAGCTTTTTCATCACCCGCACCACTTTTTTCAGTTCATCCATCAGGTGCGCTTTATTCTGCAGGCGACCGGCGGTATCGGCAATCAGCACATCGACGCCGCGCGCTTTAGCGGCTTCCACTGCATCATAAATAACCGAGGCGCTATCGGCACCGGTATGCTGAGCGACGACCGGAATGCTATTGCGCTCGCCCCATACCTGCAGCTGCTCGACCGCGGCCGCCCGGAAGGTATCACCAGCGGCCAGCATCACCGATTTGCCCTGGCGCTTAAACTGCTGGGCCAGCTTACCTATGGTGGTGGTTTTACCGACGCCGTTCACGCCAACCATCAGAATCACAAAAGGGCCCTTTTGCTTACCGATTTGCAGCGGCTGCTCAACGGGCTTGAGGATTTCGGTCATGTCTTGCTGCAACAACTCATATAAGGCGCTGGCGTCCTGCAACTGACGCCGGTCCGCCTGCCCGGTCAAACGCTCAACGATGCGCATGGTGGTGGGCACGCCGATATCAGCGGTCAGTAGCTGGGTTTCGAGCTCTTCGAACAGGTCGTCATCGATTTTTTTATCTTTAAAAATGCCCCACAGGCCATCGCCGATGGCGCTTGAGGTTTTCCGCAGCCCGGCGGTAAGGCGCTGCCACAGGCCGGATTTTTTCGCCGGCTCTGGTTCTGGCTCGGCTTCTGCCGCGGACTCAGCCGTTACCTGGGCGCAAATCTCGGCCGCATCAGGCGCTGCCAGTTCCGAGAGCGACTGCTCTTCCTGCTGAAGCTCTTCTGGTTGCGCTTCTTGTTGTGCTTCTGCTTGCGCTTCTTGTTGTGCTTCTTCGCGCTCCGGTGCGTCTTTTTTGGATTTACGAAATAACGAAAACAGCGATCCTTTGGCCATGCCGAGTTTACCTTTGGAAGTTCATTACTACAGGGTTTACACTATGCCGGTAGTTTAACACGCGACTAAACAGAAGGCTTACTTTAGCATGCCGCGAAGCCCAGACAAGAACAAAAAGGCCGGCGCCGAAGGCAGCGGCGAACTGCGCATAATCGGCGGCTCGCTGCGCGGCCGCAAACTCAGTATCGCCGCCGTACCCGGCCTGCGCCCCACTACCGACCGGGTACGTGAAACCCTGTTTAACTGGCTGCAGTTTGAACTGGCTGACCAGCGCTGTCTGGACTTATTCGCTGGCAGCGGCGCACTGGGCTTTGAAGCCTTGTCGCGGGGGGCCGCGCAGGTGATCCTGCTGGAAAAAGACAGCCAGGCGGCGCGATTATTGGCCCAGCACGCCGAGCGCTTATCCGCTGCCTGCCAGGGCACCGCACTGGTGCAATCCGGCGATGCACTGAATTTTTTACAGCAGAAGCCAGCCGCGCCCTTTGATGTCGTATTTGTGGATCCGCCGTTTCGCATGGAACTGGCGGACAGCGCCTGCGAATTGCTGCAGCAGAATGGCTGGCTGCGCCCGGGCAGCTGGGTTTATCTGGAAACCGAACGTGACTGGCAACCGAACTGGCCCGCCAACTGGCGCCTGCACCGCGAAAAAGAAGCCGGCCAGGTAGCTTTCCGCCTGCTGCAAGTGAACGATTAAAATTATAACCTGAGGTAAAGAACTGATGAGTATTAGCGTGTGGTTGGGCCGAATTTTATTTGCGCTGGTGTGGGGTGCCTTGCTGGCCAATCTGGTATGGCCGTTTCCAGGTAAAGGCTTTGCGCTGTTTCTGATCCTGCTGTTTGTCCTGCTGGCGATTCACCTGCTGCAGTTACTGATGTTTGTCACCGTTTATGGTGACAAAATCAAATGGCAGCGGGGCGATTACCTGCAAGTCATCGTATTCGGCGTAATCGGCTGGCTGGCGGTATTGCAAAAACAGCCACGCCAGAACACCGACTAACCCGTTTACTCAGAAATCGCCACGCCGATGTTGGAGATACCTTCATCATCGGCCATGGCGCGGATCTGGGCGACCAGCTCTTTGCTCGGCAGTGATGCGGTCGGCGCCACCACCTCGAGGTAGTTCAGCAGCGCCTGCTGGATATCAACTTCGTATTGCACCAGTTCATGCTCGCGCAGCAGCTGCTGGCGTTGTTCCGCGTCAAGTTCGGCGCCTTCTGTTAATTCCACGAACTTGGCGACATCGGCCTGGGATATCTTGGCCACGCTGACCAGCTCGGCCGAGGTCTTGTCCATCAGACCCTGCAGCATGGTGCTGATGGCAGTACAGGCATCAATCGCCGGATACACGCCGAGCAGATCATGGCCGTACTCACTGGGGGTGACATCGTCGACCTTTTCCTGCCAGCGGCTAAAGTTCACTTTCACTTTCTTTGGTTGCCATACCCAGTCCCAACAGGCATTCAGAGCGCCTTCCAGGGGCTGCGGATCGCCAAAGCCGGTGACCTGATGAAACAGGTGATAATTGGGCACCATACGCTCACACAGGTACAGCGCCACCACCGTCTGGTAAGCCATGGGTAATTCGCGAATGCGTTCAAAAGTGTTCAGTACAGCCATGGAAATCCTTGATAAACTAACTTAAAAATCAGATACGGTTAAGTATACATGGAATCAAGCAATCACCAATGGTTTTGCCAGATCCGCGCCGCAGCGGAGCGCATCAGCGATCGCATCGTGCGCACGCCGGTGCGTCATCAACTGGCATTAGATGAAGCGCTCGGTGCGCAGGTGTGGCTGAAGTGCGAGAACCTGCAGCACACCGGCGCCTTTAAGTTCCGCGGTGCCTGCAATGCTCTGCTGCAACTGACACCGGAGCAACGTGAAGCCGGCGTATTTACCGTGTCCTCGGGCAATCATGGCGCGGCGCTGGCGGCCGCCGGTAAGCAACTGAGAATATCGGTGCGGGTTGGCGTTGCCAGCAATGCGTCGGAGGTCAAACGCGCCAACATGGAGCAATACGATGCTGAGCTTATCACCATTGAACCGGGCATGGCGGCGCGCGAGCAGTTCGCTGAGCAGCAGGCCAACGGTCGGCATTTTATTCCGCCCTATAATCATCCGCACATTATTTGTGGCCAGGGCACCGCCGCGCTTGAATTACTTGAGCAACAGCCAGAGCTCGACATCTTACTGACACCGCTTGGTGGCGGCGGCTTGCTTAGCGGCACTGCCATTGTCGGGCGCGCGCTCGGCGTCAACAAAATCTACGGGGTAGAGCCGGAACTGGCGGCCGATGGCAAGGCCTCACTGGCGCTCGGCGAGATTCAGCCGGCGATGCCGCCGCGCAGTGTCTGCGACGGCCTGCTGACCAGCCTGGGCGAGGAAACCTTCGCGATCATTCAGCCATTGGTGGACGACATCCTGCTAGTGACCGATGAACAGGCGCTGGCAGCGCAGCAGCTGTGCATTGAACATACCGGGATGTTGATTGAGCCGTCGTCGGCGACCACGCTGGCCGCCATCAAGGCGTTCCCGGAGCTATTCGCCGGTAAACGCATTGGTGTGGTGATTAGCGGGGGGAATGTGAATCAGCTGGCGAACAGCTGATTCATATCCTGGAAGGCCTTAAATTCTAGTGCGTTACCGCTGTAGTCATAGAAAAACATGGTGGCCTGTTCGCCGGGCTTCCCTTCAAAGCGGATATGCGGCTCAATCACAAACCTGATGCCTTTATCCTGCAGCCGGCGCGCCAGCTGTTGCCAGTCATCCATGGTCAGCACCACCCCAAAATGCGGCACCGGCACGGCGTGGCCGTCCACTGGGTTGTGATGCACTTCGCCGGCTTGCGCCGGGGCCAGATGCGTCACTAACTGATGCCCGAAGAAATCCCAGTCGACCCACTGCTTATCGCTGCGGCCTTCGCTTAACCCAAGCACGTCGCCGTAAAAGGCGCGTGCCCGGGCAATATCGTTCACCGGAATCGCTAAATGAAAGGGTTGCACCTGCTTTGCCATGTCTGTCTCCCTCAAGCCTTCAGCGCCCGATCCAGATCGGCAATCAGATCGTCCAGATCTTCGATACCCACAGAGATGCGCACGAAGTTATCCAGGATGCCCAGCTTCTCGCGATTTTCTTTTGGAATCGAGGCGTGGGTCATAATCGCCGGATGTTCAATCAGGCTCTCAACGCCACCTAAGCTTTCCGCCAGTGCGAAGATTTCAACTTCTTCGAGGAAGCGACGGGCTTTGTTGATGTCGCCCTTGAGCAAAATTGAGATCATACCGCCGAAGCCCTTCATCTGACGCTTCGCCAGTTCGTGCTGCGGATGGCTTGGCAGACCCGGATAAATCACTTTTTCGACCTGATCGTGCTGTTCCAGCCACTTGGCAAGCTCCAGGGCCGCTTCGTTATGATGCTTCATCCGCAGGGCCAGGGTTTTTACGCCGCGCAGCGCCAGATAGCTATCAAACGGACCAGCTACCGCGCCCACCGAGTTCTGCAGGAACAACATTTTGTCGATCAGTTCCTGGTTATCGCCAACTACCGCAATTCCGCCAACCATATCTGAATGGCCGTTCAGGTATTTGGTCGCTGAGTGCATGACAATGTCGGCACCTAATTCCAGCGGACGGGTGTTGTAAGGCGTCGCGAAGGTATTGTCGACCACCACCAGAATGTCACGCGCTTTGGCGACTTTCACGATGGCATCGATATCAACCAGCTTCAGCATCGGGTTACTTGGGGTTTCGACCCAGATCATCTTGGTTTTGTCGGTGATCGCAGCTTCAACGGCACTGATATCAGCCAGATCAACGTAAGAGAATTTCAGGTTAGCTGAACGGCCACGAACTTTGTCGAATAAACGGAAGGTACCGCCGTAGAGATCGTCCATCGCCACCACATGGTCGCCGCTGTCCAGCAGCTCCATGATGGTTGAAGTGGCTGCCATGCCCGACGCAAAAGCCAGGCCCTGCTTGCCGCCTTCCAGGTTAGCGACAGAGCGCTCCCAGGCAAAACGGGTCGGATTGTGTGAACGCGAATACTCAAAGCCTTTATGAACGCCCGGGCTTTCCTGAATATAGGTTGAGCTGGTAAAAATCGGTGGCATCACCGCACCGGTAGCCGGCTCTGGCGCTTGTCCGCCATGAATAGTCCGGGTCGCAAATTTTAAATTCTTTTGTTCTGACATGCTTACTTCTCCAGCAAGTTCTGAGCGGCCATCCACTCATCGTTATATAGTTTAGACAGGTACCGGTTACCGGTATCGCAAGCTAAGGTGACGACGCGCTTGGGTTCAGTCTGTTCGCGGCAGTATTGCAGCGCCGCGGCAATCAGGGTGCCGCTTGACGAGCCAACCATCACGCCTTCTTTCACTAATACTTCACGGGCCACTCGGAAGGCTTCTTTATCGCTGATCGCGTAGGCTTTATTAGCCAGTTTGATTTCACAGATATCGGGAATAAAGTCTTCGCCGATGCCTTCGACCAGCCAGCTACCCGCTTCCACTTCTTCGTTGCGGTTAACCAGTGGCTCCAGGATGGAACCCTCCGGATCCGCCAGCACCAGATCCACGGTCGCACTGCGCTCACGCAAATAACGGCCGACACCACTTAAGGTACCGCCGGAACCGACACCACAAACGAAGGCATCAATATTGCCATCCATCTGCTTCCAGATTTCCGGGCCGGTGGTTTCGTAGTGCGCTGCAACGTTGGCATCGTTGGTGAACTGGTTCACATAGTAGTAGCCGTTTTCTTCCGCTAAACGCGCGGCCATATCCTGGTAATACTCCGGATGCCCTTTTTGCACATCAGAGCGGGTGCGCACCACATCGGCGCCCATAGCTTTAAGGTTATTCACTTTTTCGGACGACATTTTATCCGGCATCACAATCTTCAGCGGATAGCCTTTGCTTGCCGCAACCAGCGCCAGCCCTAGACCGGTGTTACCCGCAGTGGCCTCAATGATGGTCATGCCCGGCTTAAGCTTACCGCTTTTTTCTGCCGCTTCAATCATGCTCACCGCGATCCGGTCTTTAATCGAACCACCCGGGTTCAGTTGTTCCAGTTTCAGGTAGAGCTCACAAGGGCCCGTATCCATGTTCGAGACCTTGACCATGGGCGTATTACCGATCATTTCGAGTACGTTTTGAAAAACTTGCATGCTGAGGTTTCCGCTGCTGGTTGATTTAAGTTGGTTTATTATCGCACGATGCTGCCCCGGGATGCCAATTTCAACTGCAAAATACGCCATGCTTTTTGCTATAAGATATGGCACATTAACTGCAATTCCTCCGGCGACACCATCCGCCACACGAACCTCTGAAGCCTAGTAGCAGGAGCCAGCAATGACAAATTCCATCCGCACCGGGGCCGTCGCCCTTTTCGCAATCGGCCTGTTGGCCGCCTGCCAGCCTGCCACTGACGATGCAGCAGAGACCACGGTAGTGGCCGAAGTTGAGTCACCACAGGATGCCTTTATGGCTGCGTTCGAACCCTACTGTGGCCAGGCTTTTGCCGCCACCATAGTGGAAGACAATCAGCCGTCACCAGCCTGGGATAAGCCGCTGGTAGTGCATGTGCGCGACTGCGAACCCGGCCTGGTGCGCATGCCCCTGCATGTGGGCGATGACCGCTCGCGCACCTGGGTACTGACCCAGCACGACGACTACATTGATTTTCAGCACATTCACTTACATGAAGATGGTACGCCCGATGCCGTATCACCTTATGGCGGACAAACCGTAGCTGAAGGCACCGCTACAGAGCAGGCATTCCCGGTGGATGAAGCCAGCAAGGCCCTGTTTATTGAAAACGGCCTGGATGTATCCGTGACCAACACCTGGACCATCCGCTTTATTGATGAAGACACCATGAGCTATCAGCTGAGCCGCCCGGGTCGTATTTTTGAAGTGCATGTTGACCTCAGCCAGCCAATTGACCTGCCCCCGCCAGCCTGGGGCTATACACCCGAATAAATCCGGAGGGAGCCTGAATTTTATGATCGATCTGCGTAGTGATACTGTGACCCGTCCCAGCACCGGCATGCGCCAGGCAATGGCCGATGCCCCGGTTGGCGATGATGTATTTGGCGACGACCCCACGGTCAATGCAGTGCAACAACGGGTAGCCGAGCTAACCGGCAAAGAAGCAGCGCTGTTTGCCAGCAGCGGCACCCAGACCAACTTACTGGCCCTGCTGAGCCATTGTCAGCGCGGCGACGAATATCTGGTTGGCCAGGAATACCATACTTACCGCTATGAGGCCGGCGGTGCTGCCGTGCTCGGCGGTATCGTACCCCAGCCGTTTGAAGTGGAAGCCGATGGTACCCTGAACCTGCAATTAGTCGAAAAGCGTATCAAGCCGGATGATCCGCACTTTCCCATCACCCGTCTGCTGGCTCTTGAGAATACCCATACCGGTAAAGTGATCCCGCAGCAGTACATGCTCAAAGCACGTAAGCTGGCTGACAAGCATGGCCTGAAGCTGCACCTGGACGGCGCGCGGATCTTCAATGCCTCCATTGCTACGGGTCTTAATTTGGCAGAACTGACCGCACCTTTTGACAGCGTATCATTGTGCTTTTCCAAAGGCATGGGCACACCAATCGGCTCGGTGCTGGTGGGCAGCAAGAAGCTGATTCAGCGCGCCCATCGCTGGCGCAAAATGCTCGGCGGCGGCATGCGCCAGGCGGGCATCATTGCCGCAGCAGTAGACTATGCCCTGGATCACAATTTCGACCGTCTGGCCGAGGATCATGCCAACGCACTGGAGCTGGCCGCCGGCTTAAAAGGCCTGCCCGGCATCGTCGTTGAACCCGCGCAAACCAACATGGTCTATGTGAATT
Source organism: Pseudidiomarina sp. (assembly GCF_033722695.1). GTDB lineage: Bacteria > Pseudomonadota > Gammaproteobacteria > Enterobacterales > Alteromonadaceae > Pseudidiomarina. The sequence continues at coordinate 34,541 of NZ_JAWVYM010000018.1, forward strand.
TTGACAGCCTGGAAGCCGCGCAGAAAGTCAGCGACCACTTACGCAACAAAGATATCCTCACCGCCCGCTCACAACGTATGCGCCTGGTTACGCATCTCAATGTGAGCAGCAGCGATATCGAGCAGGTGGTTCGTGGATTCCGGGAAGCATTGGGCGCTTGATCAGAGTTCCCGCAGGTGGTGTAGCAGGCGGTCTAGCGCGCGATAGCTGAGTGCTTCAGCCAGATGCTGACGACCAATGGTTGCACTGCTCTCGATATCCGCGATGGTGCGCGCCAGCCGTAACAGGCGATGATAAGCCCGGTGTGAGAGCCCGAACTTTTCAATCGCCTTAACCAGAAACTCGTGATCCTCATCCGATAGACGGCAATGCTCGCTGAGCTGGGCAGGGCTCAGCTCGCAGTTGAGACAATCCTGCCGCTCAGCCTGCAGCTTGCGGGCCGCGATGACACGCTGCCTCCAGCTTTCGCTCACCGGCGCGGCCGGTTTCAATTGCTGCTGCAATACATCGGGCTGACGAGGTACTTCCACCTGCATATCAATGCGATCGAGCAGCGGCCCGGAGAGTTTGCCCAGGTAGTTAATGATCTGATCGGGGCTGGCACGGGCACTACTGAGATTGCCATCAAAATGCCCGCACGGTGATGGATTTAATGCGCACACCAACTGAAAACGCGCCGGAAAGGTCACTTGATGGGCCGCGCGGCTGATAGTGACTACGCCTGACTCCAGTGGCTCACGGAGGGAATCCAGCACATGGCGCGAGAATTCGGGTAATTCATCAAGGAAGAGAAGCGATTTATGAGCGAGTGAGATCTCGCCAGGTTGCGGCGGCGAGCCGCCGCCCACCAAAGCTGCCGCAGAACAAGAATGATGTGGGCTGCGCAGCGTGCGCTGCCGCCAGTTCTGCGCGTTGTCCGTGCGCATGGCCTGGCCGGTTATCGAGCGAATCGCCGCGACTTCCAGTCCGTCGCGCTCATCAAGAGGCGGCAACAGCCCAAGAAGACGCTGCGCCAGCATGGTTTTGCCGGTGCCGGGTGGCCCGACAAACAGCAGGTGATGGCCACCGGTGGCGGCGAGCAACAAAGCGCGCTTGGCCTGCTCCTGCCCCACCACATCAGCGATATCGCCGGGATGGCTGGGGCTGATATCGGCATCACAGGGCTCAATAAACGGCAGGCTGTGTGGCCCGCGTAGGTGCTCGGTCACGTCTGTCAGACTGATGGCAGCCACGCACTGCTGCTTGCGCAGCACACTGGCTTCGCCCTGGTTATCCGCCGGTATCACCGCCTCGCGCCCTTCGTCCCGACAGGCCATCATGGCCGGCAAAATGCCGGTCACGCCACGCAGATCGCCGTTCAGCGTCAGCTCGCCATAAAACTCACGACCCACCACTGAGCGCTCGGACAGCTGCCCGCTTGCCACCAGAATGCCCACCGCAATCGCTAAATCATAGCGTGCGCCATGCTTGGGCAGATCCGCCGGTGCCAGGTTCACGGTAATTTTTTTCGCGCGCGGAAACTCAAAGTTGCCCGCCAGCAGCGCCGAGCGCACCCGGTCGCGCGCCTCGCGCACACCAGTCTGCGGCAACCCCACCATATTAAACGCCGGCAGCCCCGGCGCCAGACACACCTCAACCGTCACCTGCGGCGCATCAATGCCCTGCAACGCCCGCGTATAAACCTGTGCCAGTGATAATCCGATCGTCATGCTGCTTCCCTGCAACTAATTTTTAGTCCGATCAGAGTAACGAGCGGCTCAATAAGCCACAATTAGCGCAAAGCGCATATCCGTGTCGGCTATAACTTAATTCCCCGAAGCAAATTAAATAATTGGGCGCTATTTTCATGTTGGTGTCTAACTATCTCTTAGGGCATGATAGTTTCTAATCAGGTGGCCAAATTAACTGTATTAGCCCCTTTTTAAAACGGACACTCATTAGTTAAGCGATAGGCTTAGACCTATCTTTAAGGAGTGTCTATGGAGCGTATAGAAATTTTCACTGGCGAACAACGCCGTCGTCGCTATACTCCGCAGGAGAAAGCAAAGTTTGTTGCCATGACCATGCAGCCCGGTTATTCGGTATCGCTGGTGGCCAGGCAAAACGGTATCACCCCGAGTTTATTATTTAAGTGGAAGAAACTCATGCAAGACGGTGGCATGTCCGCAATCCAGGCTGGCGACGAGGTTGTCAGCGCAGCTGAGCACAAAGCGCTGCAAAAGAAAGTGAAGCAGCTTGAGCAGTTGCTTGGGCGCAAAACAATGGAAACGGAAATTCTTAAAGAGGCGCTGGAGATAGCCCAGTCAAAAAAGTTGATATCGCGCATGCCATTGTTGCCACCGGACGGTTCCCTGTCATCCGAGTAGTCAATGCACTTGGTGTGTCGCGCTCTAATTTATATCAGCGCATTTATGGACAGCAACCCGGCCGCGCAGCGCGTTACAACAAGCAAGAAGACGCGATGTTGTTGCCGTTGATAGAAGAGCTGTGCGATGGCCGGGCGACGAGCGGTTATCGGCGGATCACAGCACACCTGAACCGCAAGCTGCGCTCAGGTGATTATGCCTTTGCCCGAGTGAATCCTAAGCGCGTGTATCGCATCATGCGCTTGAATAAATTGCTGTTACCGAAGCATACTGGCCGCGTTGGCGACCATCGCGCTCACGATGGTAAAGTTGTGACACTGCATTCCAACACGCGTTGGTGCTCAGATGGCTTCGAAATAAGCTGTTGGAACAAAGAAAAAGTACGTGTGGTGTTTAGCCTGGACTGCTGTGACCGCGAAATTATGAGCTACGTTGCAACCACCAAAGGCATCAGCGCCACGATGGTGCAGGATGTACTTGTAGAAAGCATTGAAAAACGTTTTGGTGATACTTCAGTTTTACCAAAAGAAGTGGAGTGGCTGACCGATAACGGCAGTTGCTATATTGCTGATGAAACTCGGTGTAATCCCCCCATTTTAAGCAGCAGTTATTCGTAGAATTAATGAACCGCTTGCGTTAATTGTTTGGGCGGAATGCCTCCGATGGCCGTATTCGGCCGTTCGTTGTTATAAAGCCAAAGCCACTGAGTGGCAAGTTCTTGTGCATGTTCGACGCTGTCAAACAGGTGTAAATCGAGCCATTCATGTCGTACTGTTCGATTAAATCGTTCAACATAGGCATTCTGAGTTGGTTTA
>NZ_JAWVYM010000019.1:0-36690 GCF_033722695.1 Pseudidiomarina sp.
CGCAGCCCATATGCGTGAAGTCGAAGCGATCCTGCTCCCTTATATCGACCAGGGAAAAATTGACCGTCTGATTATCCGTTCGCCGGGTTGGGGCGGGTCGGCCGGTATAGCCATTGTTGGCGCTATTCCTTTTGATGAGCGCGAGTGGTCCACTTTTGATTTGATGAAAGAAGTGTCAGAAAAGCTCAATACGGTAACCGGTGTCCAGGCCTTTGCCTTTATGCGCAGCGGCATCAGTGGTGGCGGTGGCCGGCCGGTGCAGTTTGTGCTGCAGGGGAACACCTACGAGCAGCTTGCAGCTTATCGGGATGTGGTTATTGAAGAGGCAAGTAAAAACCCGCAACTGCTGAATGTCGATAGTGACTATCGGCAGACGCTGCCGCAACTGCTGATTCGGATTAACCAGGAGCGCGCTTCGGATATGGGGGTGTCTGTCGGTGATATCGGCCGTACGCTGGAAACCATGCTGGGTCAGCGCCGGGCGACCACTTATCTGGACCGGGGTGAAGAATATGATGTTATCCTTGAAGGCGAACGCGCTGACTATCGCAGCCCGACCGCTATCGATAATATTTATGTTCGCTCTAACTCCAGTGGCGAGCTGATTCCGTTATCGAATCTGGTGACCATTGAAGAGCGGGCGACCTCTGGCAGCCTGAACCGCTACAACCGCATGCGCAGCATTACCATTGAGGCAAACCTTGCTGAAGGCTACTCATTGGGTGAAGCCCTGACTTATCTTGAAAACATCGTGCACGAACAACTTCCGGACGATGTGTCCATCGATTACAAGGGCGAATCACAACTATATAAAGAGAGCGGTAGTTCGGTCATTTTTGTGTTTATCCTGGCGCTGGTAATTGCCTATCTGGTGCTGGCGGCGCAGTTCGAAAGCTTTATCCATCCGCTGATCATTATGCTGATGGTACCGCTGGCGTTTCTGGGCGCGGTAATCGGGCTTTATCTGGCCGATATGAGCCTGAATATCTATAGCCAGATAGGTATCGTCATGCTGATTGGGCTGGCGGCGAAAAACGGTATTCTGATTGTTGAATTCGTCAACCAGTTGCGCGATTCGGGCCTTGAGTTTGATGAAGCCCTGGTGCGCGGTTCACAGCAGCGGTTACGGCCAATTGTCATGACCGCCTTTACCACCATTATGAGTGCCGTGCCGCTGATTTTGGGATCCGGCCCCGGTGCGGAAAGCCGTATGGTCATCGGTATGGTTATCTTCTGTGGTGTTGCGCTGTCGGCGTTTTTGACAATTTTCGTCATTCCGTCGCTGTATTCGCTATTGGCTCGTAATACCACGTCACCATTGCAGCTTACGCATCAGTTAGAAGAGTTGCAGCGCGAACACCCTGCGAGCGGAAGGCGCTAATTCGGCGGCTGCCGGCTAAATGTTTTTCTTAAGTTCTGGAGGGCTGACTGGCAGTCCGCCCAGAACATTAATACTACGGCGAGGGTCGTTGGTAAAAATGCCATCGACCCCCATGGTTTTCATTTCATAGATATCTTCAGGTTCATCTACGGTATAAACAAAAACCTTCAGGTTGCGTTGGTGGGCATCCTCGACGAACTCTCTGGTGACAAAATCCACATCGGCGTGCACCGACCAGGCATCCAGCTCTTCGGCAAACTGCGCGTACGTCAGCGGGCAGGCAGATGTAAGAGCGCCGATGCGCTGCTCAGGATGGTCCTGCTTAAGTTGCTTTAGCCAGTGATGGTTGAAGCTGGAAATAATCAGCTGTTCAGGTTTGAAATTAGCGTTCTCGACCGCGTGCACTAAATGGCGGGTCAGCCCCCGGCGGATATCGGCTCCCTTGAGTTCGATATTGACCATGCAGCGGCCGTCAATAAATTCCAGCGCCTCAGCCAGCGTCGGTACCGGGTGTTGGCCAAATACTTTCAGTCGGCGAACCTGGGCCAGAGTGAGGTCACAAAGGCGGCCGGGATGGGCCGCCAGGCGGGTCAGGTAACGATCATGAAAGACGATCCACTCATCCTGCAACGGATAAATATCAAGTTCAATGCCGTCGGCACCGGCGTCCAGTGCACGGCTGAAAGCCGGCAGGGTATTTTCCGGCGCTTCAAAGCTCGCGCCGCGGTGCGCCAGTATCAGCATAACGCTTAGTCGCGTTCGCCCAGGATTTCACCCATGCGGGTGGTGTCCAGCGGTTTAAGATCATCGGCAAAGTCGATGATATCCTCTGGGAATAGCAAAATAACCGTGGAGCCGAGCTTAAAGTGGCCCATTTCCTCACCTTTCTTCAGGTGTATAGCCTGATCACCGCTACCCGGATACTCCCAGCTGTGCACCTTCGGACCCCGCGGCGGGGTGACAGTACCGGACCAGACGGTGCCGATGCTGGCGACTATAGTGGCGCCCACCAGCACCATCGCGAACTTGCCAAATTCGCTGTCAAAAATAGCGACTACGCGCTCGTTACGCGCAAACAGATTCGGCACGTTAGCGGCGGTCATCGGGTTTACTGAGTAGAGGTCACCCGGAACATAAATCATCTTCCGTAAGGTACCGTCCCATGGCATATGAATCCGGTGATAGTCGCGCGGGGCCAGGTACACAGTGGCAAAATCACCGTTGCGGAACGGATGGGCATCGCGCGGATCGCCGCCGACCAGTTCCGTCAGGCTATAATAATGGCCTTTGGCCTGAAAAATACGGCCGTCCTCAATGTCACCGAACTGACTCATAGCGCCGTCCACCGGGTGGGCAAACTGCTTGTCGCCGGAGGCCTTGAACGGACGTACTTCTGGCTTCAGATAGCGGGTAAAGAAATCATTAAAGGTTTTGTAGCCTGACGGATTTTCTATAATCGCCTCAGACATATCGACTTTATAGCGCCAGATGAAAAAGCGAATAAAAAGCTGCGTCAGCCAGCCCCAGCGGGCAGCTGCATATTTGCCAACCAGGCGCGAGAGGCCATGCTTGGGTGTCAGGTGTTGTATCTGAATTTTAAGTTTATCCAGGTTCACGTTTTCGATCCTTTAGCGGTAGCACGTGATGGCTTTTTCAGCGACATCGATTCAATAATCCGGTGGAAATTGTACAGCCTAAGTTCGTGCAGGTCACCATCCACCACTGCTTGTTGTAATGCGCAGCCCGGGTCGTCGACATGTTTGCAGTCGCGGAATTTACACTGACCCAAAAAAGGCCGGAAATCCCGGAAGCACCAGGCCACCCGATCCGGCTCGAGGTGCCATAGCGCAAACTCGCGGATACCAGGCGAGTCAATCAATACGCCACCGTCAGGCAAGGGATAGCGCGTTGCCACGGTGGTGGTGTGCTGACCCAGGCCAGAGCCGCCTGAAATAGCGCCAACACTGGCATCAATTTCTGGTAGCAAGGCATTAACCAGGGACGACTTACCGACCCCGGACTGTCCGACCACAATAGACACATTATCTTGTAATACGTCGCGCAGCGGTTTCAGACCATTAATTTCTTTAGCGCTGACTTTAAGTACCTGGTAGCCAATGTCCTGGTACATCTGTAAGGCGGTATCCACCTGAGCTTGCTCTTCTGGAGACAACTCTGTCATCAAATCGGCTTTATTAAGCACAATGACAGGAGTGACCTCAATGTCTTCACAGGCGACCAGATAGCGGTCAATGATCTGGGTCGAAAATGCTGGTAACAGGCTCGATATGATGAGAATCTGGTCAACATTGGCGGCCACAGGCTTGAGGCCATCATAGTAGTCGGGCCGGCTCAGCAATGAGCGCCGCGGCTGCACCGCTTCAATGACGCCGCCGACATCTTCGGCGGAGCTGGGGTCTAACCGGCGCCAGACCACTTCATCACCACAAACCAGCGATTCGACGGTACGACGGATATGACAGCGCATGGGGCTATCGTCGGCGGTGGCAATAATAGCCTGCTGCCCGAAACGGCTAATGACAATGCCCGCCTCGGGGCCGCCCACGGTATCCGCGGTTGTTTCCGGCTCCAGCCCGGCCTGATCCAGTCGCTTCTGCTGGTTAGCCCGCACGCGTCGAATCTGACCTTTGTTTAAACGTCGTTGTTTTGCCACCACTACCTACTTTATGAAAACCGGTTGAATTAAATATAATTCAGTTAATACTGTAAGAATCATACCTTATTACGCACAATAGCGCCTGAAGTTAATTGTAACCGACCCTAAAGGATAGTTGTTATGAATTCGTCCGCCAGCCAAGCAGCACAGCGGTTAATCTGGATTGATCTGGAGATGACAGGCCTTGATCCGGACTATGATCATATTATTGAAATAGCCACTATAGTGACCGACTATGACCTGAACGTTCTTGCTGAAGGCCCGGTGATTGCCGTGCATCAGCCACAGGCTAACCTGGACAAGATGGATGACTGGAATGTGCGCACTCATACCGGCTCCGGACTGGTGAAACGAGTACAGCAAAGCACCGTCTCTGAAAGCGATGCCAGCAATGCGACAATCGAATTTCTGCAGCAATATGTAACGCCTGGCAGCTCCCCAATGTGCGGTAATAGTATCTGCCAGGATCGCCGGTTTCTGGCCCGTCATATGCCCGAGCTCGAAGCTTTTTTCCACTACCGGAATCTGGATGTCAGCACGGTTAAACAACTGGCGAAATACTGGGCACCAGCGGTGGCAGAAGGTCTCACCAAGCAGGGCGCGCATACCGCGTTGGCAGATATTCGGGAGTCGATTGAAGAGTTACGCTACTACCGTGAGCACTTTTTCAGCATTCAGGGCGAATAAGCTACAAAAACGGTTGCAAAGCCCACTGAATTCAGTAAAATTCGCCTCCGTTGTCACGTTTGGCAACAGAAGTTTCTGCGGGAATAGCTCAGTGGTAGAGCACAACCTTGCCAAGGTTGGGGTCGCGAGTTCGAATCTCGTTTCCCGCTCCAGACTTCCTCCGAATACCTTTCTTACCGATGCGGGAATAGCTCAGTGGTAGAGCACAACCTTGCCAAGGTTGGGGTCGCGAGTTCGAATCTCGTTTCCCGCTCCAGATTTCCTCCGAATACCTTTCTTACCGATGCGGGCCTCCCGATTGGATGAAATCTGTCTGAGCAGCTAAAGTTATTGCACCGTTCAATTTTTTGAAAGGAGCTAACTCATGGCAAAAGTTTTAGTCTTGTATTATTCGATGTACGGACATATTGAAACCATGGCGCATACAGTCGCTGAAGGAGTCCGATCCGTTGATGGTGTCGAGGCGGACGTCAAACGCGTACCCGAAACGATGTCGGAAGAACGCTTTGAAGATGCCGGCGGCAAGACGGATCAGGATGCGCCGGTAGCCGAAGTCAGCGACTTGACTGACTACGATGCGCTGATTGTGGGCACGCCCACCCGCTTCGGTAATATGTCAGGTCAGATGCGAAACTTCTTTGATCAGACAGGCGGGCTTTGGCAGGATGGCGCGCTAGCCGGCAAGATCGCCAGTGTATTTACCTCAACCGCAACAGGCGGTGGTGCGGAAATGACGATCACCTCAACCTGGACCACTCTGGCTCATCAGGGCTTTATTCTGGTGCCCTTAGGTTACACCCATTCTGCGATGATGGATGCTGATGCAGTTGGCGGCGGCACCCCGTACGGCGTTTCCACTATCGCCGGCGCTGACGGTTCACGGCAACCCGATGACCGGGAAAAGACACTGGCCCGGCATCAGGGTGAAAAGGTCGCTAAGCTGGCACTTAAATTATTCGGCTAATTTATCTTTTAAGTGTCGCTTGACCTTCCCATAAGGGGAAGCTTTATCTTAGTCTTAACTTATTTAGCCAGATTAACCGGTAAGGCTTTCCCATGACGACCCATAAACAACTCCAATTTAAGGTAACCGGCATGAGCTGCGGCTCCTGCGTTAAGCGCGTGGAGAACGCGCTCAACGCGGTGCCGGGTGTGCTTAGTACCAACGTCAATCTGGCAACCGAACAGGTTTCCGTGGCGGTAACTGCTTCTGTTGATGCCGGGCAATTGGCGGCAGCAGTTGAAAAGGGCGGCTACCGGCTGGAAGCCACCGACGCTGGCAAAACTTCTGAAGCCGCTGCCGATAAACCTTTTTATCGACAAGACTGGTTTGCTGTCGCTGGCGCCGCATTGCTGACCATTCCCTTAGTGGTTCCTATGGTTGGCCTGTTATTCGGTAAACACTGGATGCTGCCGCCGTTCTGGCAGTGGTTGCTTGCCACGCCGGTGCAGTTTTACTTTGGCGCACGTTTCTATCGGGCCGGTTGGCTGGCAGTCAAAGCCGGCACCGGTAATATGGATTTATTAATTGCGATAGGTACCAGCGCCGCCTACGGTTTATCCGTTTATTTATGGTTCACTTTCAGTGGGCAGCACGGCGCGCCTGAACTCTATTTTGAAACCAGTAGTGCGGTACTGACCCTGGTGTTGCTCGGTAAGTACCTCGAACAGCGCGCCAAAGAAAAAACCACTGATGCGCTGCGAGCACTTGAAAGCCTGAGACCTACCGAGGCCCGCATAATGAAAGGTGATAGTTGGGTCACGGTAGCGGCGACCGCAGTGAGCGACGGGCAGACCGTCAAAGTATTACCGGGCGAGCGAATACCGGTCGATGGCGAAGTGATCTCCGGGCAGAGCAATGTTGACGAAGCCCTGATCAGCGGCGAAAGCATTCCGTTGCATAAGCGTGCCGGTGACAAGGTAATCGGCGGTTCAATCAACCTTGACGGCGTACTGCAGTTACAGGCGTCGGGTGTGGGTACGGAATCAACCTTGTCGAAAATCATCCACATGGTTGAGCAGGCACAAGGCGCCAAAGCGCCGGTGCAGGCTCTGGTTGACAGGGTGGCGGCGGTATTTGTACCGGTGGTGCTGGTGGTGGCCTTGCTCACTTTACTGGGCTGGGGGCTTATTGCTGAGGCCTGGGTCGCTGGTATTCTGAATGCGGTGGCGGTATTGGTCATCGCTTGCCCTTGTGCCTTAGGCCTGGCCACTCCCGCCGCCATTATGGCGGGCACCGGAACTGCCGCCCGTTTAGGTATCCTGGTAAAAGATGCGGCGGCACTTGAGCAGGCCAAGCAGGTCGATCTGGTGGTGTTCGACAAAACCGGAACCCTTACCATGGGGCAGCCGACGCTCACCCAGCGCACGGCACTTAATGATACCGAACATAATCTGCTTGAGCTCGCTTGTGCGCTGCAACAACACAGCGAGCATCCGCTCGGTAAAGCGGTAGTGGCCGCCGCTGAGCAGGAAGGAATTGTGCCGCGCACCACAGAAAACTTTCAGGTGGTGGCTGGCCATGGCGTCAAAGCCACGCTCGACGGCGAGCAACTCGTGATGGGGAGTAGCCACTGGATGCGCGAATTGGGCGTGGAGCTGCCACTGGATAAGATTGAAAGCAAAGGCGCGTCAGTAGCCTGGCTGGCATGTTCAGAGGCCGGTACGACTGAACTCCTTGGGCTGTTTTGTTTTCGTGACGCAATAAAACCAGAAGCCAGGCACACGGTTGCGCAACTTCAGCAGCAGGGCATCGCGGTCGCCATGTTGACCGGCGATAGCCAGACGAGTGCCGAAGTGGTTGCTGCAGAGCTCAAGTTGGATCGGTTTGAGGCTGAGGTTTTACCCGGCGATAAGGCAGATTTTATTGCTCGCTATCAGGAGCAGGGCTATCGCGTGGCTATGGTCGGCGACGGCATTAATGATGCGCCGGCGCTAGCCCAGGCTGATTTAGGTATGGCCATGTCAACTGGCACCGAGGTTGCTATCAGCGCCGCCGATATGACCCTGATGCGGGGTGAAACGAGACTGGTGGTGCTGGCACTAAAGTTATCCCGGCTAACCTACCGGAAGATTAAACAGAACCTGTTCTGGGCCTTTATATTTAATACACTGGGTATTCCGCTGGCAGCATTAGGTTATCTGAACCCAATCCTGGCTGGGGGCGCTATGGCTTTCAGTAGCTTGCTGGTAGTGAGTAACGCGTTACTGCTGCAACGCTGGGGTAAAAAGGAGTAATCACATGGGTAAACCATTAACGATTGGCGAAGCTGCGACATTGACCGGTGTATCGGCTAAAATGATTCGCTACTATGAAGAAATTGGCATGCTGCCTGAGGCAGCCCGCACCGCATCAGGTTACCGCTTATATAATGGTTTTTTGCTACAACAACTGGGGTTTATCCGGCAAGCACGGGATCTGGGATTTTCGCTGGAAGAAATTCAGTCACTACTCAGGCTCTGGCGTGATCCCTGCCGCGAAAGTCGGGAAGTAAAAGCCATTGCCGAACAGCATCTGACCGATATCAGCCAGAAAATAGCTGAACTGACCCGCATGCAAGGGGCGTTAGCGCAACTGGCAGCCGATTGTGGCGGGAATAGTGCGCCCAATTGCGCCATTCTCGACGCCATGGTGCCGGAGCACCTGCTGACCACTCCAGCTTAATGAAAGGATACAGCTCATCATTACCGGTATAGAAAATCTGATTTGCCCGCTTGATGGCGACGTGCTCGAACGAGCCGAAAATAGTTGGCGGTGTGCCCATGGCCACAGTTTCGATATTGCCCGGCAGGGCTACGTTAATCTGTTGCCGGTGCAGAACAAACGCTCGAAAGATCCGGGTGACAGTAAAGCTATGGTGCAGGCGCGCCAGCGTTTTCTTGATAAGGGAAGCTATCAACCGGTCGCAGACGCGTTGGCGACGCAACTATTTGATCTGAACCTGAGCAGTTTACTGGACGCTGGATGTGGCGAAGGCTATTACCTGCGTCGTATCGTTCAGCACGCTGAAGCACAACAAACACCGTTGGCGGTAGCCGGGTTGGATATCTCGAAGTGGGCGGTTATGGCAGCGGCCAGACGGGACTCTCGATTGACCTGGTTAGTGGCATCAAATGCGGCGATACCCCTGGCTGGTGCAAGCGTTGACGCCGTACTTTGCGTATTTGGTTTCCCCGTCGCAGATGAATTCCGACGGGTACTCCGACCCGGTGGAAAGCTGCTTATGATCGACCCCGGTCCCGCCCATCTTATTGAGTTGAAGCAGATTATTTATTCCGATATTAAACCAAAACCTGACCATACTCCGGCGCTGGATGGTGGGTTTAGTAAAATTGCTGAACACGTCATAAGTTTTCCTTTTGAACTAACTCGTCATGACGACATTTTGGATTTACTTACCATGACACCCCACCTATACCGCGCAAGTAGTGAGGGACGTGCGGCCGTTAGTGACCTGGATCAGTTGAAGTTAACAGCGGATGTCAGGTTACGAATCTACCAGTGATGAATAACTGCACATCAATGTTAAAAAAATAACTTGGTGACGTAGCGATGAGGTTGTGACAAGCTAGCGATGTGGAATAATTGTTCACTTCTCAGGGATGGTCCGACAATGAAAGCTACTCTAGCCTTAATCTTCACCCTGCTTTGCACAAACCTCGGAGCCTCTACACCGCTTGGCTGTGTGTCGCTTGACGAAGTCAGCAGCAGTAATAATCCGGCAGATATTTTTGCCGGGCTGACGTCATGCATGGATAAACAAAACTATAAGCACGCTGCTGCCCTATACACCATGGCTACTTTGTACGGTGTTTACGATGCCAGGCGGGTAGCTAATGAAGCGGCGCCACAGGTTGTCGCGCTGTTGCGGATGTATGCGCTGAGCGGCCGTCCGAAAGCTGAGCTCAATCGTTTGCAAGCTGAGGTGGTAGAGCTTTTGACTGATAATACTGAGGTCTGCCAACGCATTCTTAAAATTGGTAAGCCGGCCTATTATCCGAGCTATATAACAGAGCATATTTCAGCCAACAGCACAGGCAGTTTGCAGATAACTGAAGGGTTTAATGAGCAGGAGGCTTGGCAGGAGTCGCTGGCGCTGGTACCTCATTGCTAAAAGGCCAGCATAGTGTTGGCGCACTATACCGGCCTTTGTATTGCTACCAGGGTGAGGTCAGTCAGATACCAAAGTCATCGAAGCGGATTTGATTCCTTGGCACGCCTGCCTCTGCCAACATGGCCATAGTCGCCTTAAGCATGGGCGGCGGGCCACAGACGTAGACGTCAAGCTGCTCGACATTCTGATGTTTAATCCAGGCTTGCGCCTCTTCGTGGACGAAACCTCTGGCTCCGGTCCAGGCCCGATTTTCCTCAGACTCTGAAATCACCGGGATATAGCTTACCCCTGTAGCTGCGGTGAACTCGTTGCGGTAACAAAGCTCGCTGACATGTCGCGCTCCGTAGAAAAACACACAATCACGAGGTTGAGCTTTAGCTAACTCAGTCTGTAACAGGGCCCTGAGTGGCGCTATGCCTGCGCCGCCGCCGATAAACAGCTGCGTGCGTTGATTGCCCTGGCTCAGCACAAAGTCGCCAAAAGGTCCGATCGTCTCGACCATCGCGCCCTTCTCCAGTGCGCAGAGGTAAGTTGAACCAATGCCCGGCGGAATCTTATCGCCTGGCGATGGCATCTGCCGCACCGTGAATACAAAGCGATGCGGATCGAACGGGGTCGCCATAGAGTAGTGGCGGGTCAGGACCTGCTCCCGGTGAGGAATACAGAACTGCATGAATTGTCCGGCCTGGTACTCAACGGCTTCGCTGCTCTTAAACGTGAGCTCAACAATAGAAGGAGACAACAGGCGCTTTTCCGCCAACTCCAGTGTCACCGTTGCCGCATTATGATCAGGCAATTTTACGGTATAGCGGTCGTCAACGCGGTGCTGACAGGACAAACGCAGCCCGCCTTCCAGCTCCGACTCACTAAGTAAGACTTTCTCGGCCGTAGTTGGTTCTGGCAAACGTTCACCTTCGAGAGTCACCTTACACAAACCGCAAGTACCACCGCCACCACAGCTACTGGCTACCGGCTTCTGCTCGCGCTGTAACTGCTCAAGCATAGTTGGCTTACGGCGCGGGTTCATGTCCCCTTTAGCGAAGTTATTTACCAGCAGAATCAGACCCGACAGCGAGAACCATAAAGCAAACAGCCCGGCACTCCAGATCAACAGGTGGTTAAAACTGCGGCCGCCGGTGTAGTCCATGAAGTGCAGGCGGAACGCCCAGTCAGCAATGGTCCAAGGCGTATTGCGGTGATTCAGCATCTGACCTGAAGCAGCGTCAATGTAGATGCGGGTGTTGAGGTCATCTTCCAGATCAATACGGTATCCGGCATCGTTCCAGTCGAGGATCTCATCGGATCCCTGAATTGCCGTAACTGCCGCCACCTCGCCAGGGCCATTATAAGTTGCCAGGGCAATGCGTTTGGCCAGTTCCGGATCGGTATGCCAGAGATCACCGGTAATACCGTTCAGGTAGTGTGTGGTATCGTCAGTGGTCACGATGAACTGAGGAATACCAGCAGTGCTATGCAGACGAACCGTTTCTGTATCAGGATAGCGGGCGCGAATGTCCGCAATATCTACCCCGGGGCTGACATCACTCAGCATGGCGTGATCACCATGTTCAAGGTACTGGTGTCCCGACATACCATGATGGCCACTGAGACTGAAATAAAAGCCGCTAACCAGCCATAACAGCACCTGAATTACCAGGATCAGGCTTACCCAGCGGTGCAACCATTGGAAAAATCGCATCATTCTGCACCTCCGGGACGTTTGCGACGGAAACTGATGGTATACACCAGTAGCACAACGCCTGTGATCATTAGAATAAAGGTGCCAATCATAAAGCCTTGCAGCCACCACGACTCAATGTCGGTGCGATCTTCATAATCCATGATGTGGGTCATCCAGAAAAAGTCGAAGCCGCGCCAGAAGGTATGACGTTTGACCAGCATCTCGCCGGTTTCCGGTGACAGGTATAAACTGGTGTTGCCGAAGTCGTCGTAGTTGACCTGCCAGATAGGCAGAAGTTTCGGATTTAATTCGGTTGGCGGATTTTCGGTAAGATAAACAACCGAACGCACCTTAGGTTCACCCTTGGCGTAATAACGATTAGCCAGCCCAACAATATCCTCTTCCGTTAACTGTACGGGTGCCAGTGAGCTCGCATCCAGTAACTTAGTGCCATGATGACCTGTGGCAATGTAGACGGAATGCAATTGCTGGTTTATCCAACGGGTATCCAATGTGACCGACTGGCTGTGCGGATAACGCTCAATTACTGAGCTGACCGGTTGAATATCTGCCTCAGCAGGAACAACGGTAGTGATGTCCTGAACAAGATGGTCACCGTGAATGAAATCAAGATCAAAAAACACCATGTAGGCGCCGCTAATGCTCCAAATCACCATCTGGATGCCAAAGATAACGGACAACCAGCGGTGCCAGACTCGCCAACGACTTGTGCGTTGTTGTTGGGGCATGAATTACCTCAGAATTCTAATCCGAAAAAAAGGCCGCCTGCAGAACAGACGGCCCGCCAGGGAAGTTATCAGAACGCGTAGCGCAGTTTGACGTATAACTGACGACCAAGTAAATCATAAGTCATGGTGTCAGTGTTTGCATCAGTCCAACTCTGGATAAAGGGTGGTTCCTTATCGAACAGGTTATTGACGCCACCAGTCACACTAAGCTCATTGTTGACGTAGTAAGTACCTTGTACGTTGTGATAAAACACGCTCGGAGCCTTGGCACCAATATCACCAGGGGATGCGTTGATATCGTCCGCGCCGCCGATATACTGGATACCGTAATGGGCGCGCCAGTTATCACCGTGCACCGTTGCCGATGCGTTTGATCGCCACTGGGCATAGCTGCCGCGGCCACCCGTGATATAACCAGCGTACTCAATTTCCTGCGCGCCTTCAAAAGGTGCAAAGGTGTACTCATTCAGGTAGCTGATGTTCCAGTCAAAGTTGGTGTCTAAACCAGCAATTTCTGTTTTATAAAACACTGCCGCATCAATACCAGAAACATTTTCTGTTGCTGCGTTCGTTGGCTGAGCTGACAGGAAATTGATTTCGCCAGTCAATGGATCACGGGTGAAGTGGTCTGGTGAACAGAACGGATGTGACAGGTTCTGAGAGTTGTAGCAAACAGCCAGCTTGGTTGAACCCGGGATCCTTTGAATCGCGTTTTTTACATCGATGTCGTAGTAATCAACAGTTAACTGAAGGTTTTCGATAAAGGAAACTTCCCAGACGAATCCGGCAGTAAAGGTATCCGCATCTTCCGGCTTCAGCTTCGGGTTACCGCCTACCGTTGTCAGTACTGTTGCACCTAGCTGGGTGTAGCCTGCGGGTACACCATCGGCGCTACAGTTCGCCGCCACCACAGGATCTTTGCCCGGCTGGTCCCAGCCATCGCATGGATCTGTAGTCGTCAGGTTACCTTCAGCCACGCCTCCGAACAGCTCTGGAATATTCGGAATACGGAACGCAGTCGATTTGGTCGCGCGTAATTTCAGGTCGTCCGACACTTGCCAGTGCAGACTGGCCTTATAGTTACCGTCGCTGCCGAAAGTATCATAGTCGCTGTAGCGGTAAGCCAGATCAAGGCTAACGTGCTGTGCGAATTGCTTATCGGCGATCAGTGGCAGCGAGGCTTCTACATAGACTTCATTGACTGTGTAATTGCCTTCAATAGGCTCTGCCTGGTTGGTATTCATAATACCGGCAGCAATAGAAGAATCCGGATTACGCCAGCCTTTTTCTTTGCGATGCTCGGCACCAAATGCAACCGGTACCCAACCAGCTGGCAAGCTGAACAGGTCACCAGTAATATTCGCAGTTAGTGAACGTTGTTCGTTACCGCCATCACCACTGGTACGGAACATGATGTGATCCAGGGCTTCATCGGTTAAATCGCCGTAACCTAACAGGTCGATACAGGGGATACCATTAGAGCCACAAGTATTGGGATCAAGGCCTTGTGCCAGGCGCTGGGTGTTGACGATGTTGGTCATGCCGTCGACAGCGGTATTACGGCCATAGTTATAAGCGACTTCCCAGTTCCAGCCCTCGCCAACAACGCCGTTCAGGCCTGTGACAACGCGGAAGGTATTAACATCCTGGAAAAAGATCCGTGGGCCGCCTTCCAGCAGGCGCCGTCCATCCAGCCGGATATCTTCACCCGTAGGATTGGTAGGATGGCTCGCATCGAATTCAATACCGCGCAAGGTGCCGGGCGTCGCTAACTGGTCAGAAGTTCGGTTGTTATAAACAAACTCGCTAAAGAAGGTCGTATCTGGTGACAGGTGATAGTCACCAAAGGCTGTAAAATTCCAGTTGCTTACCGGGTTAACCGAGTTCAGGAAAGGGAAGTAGTCAAAGTTATGTATAGCTGGATCATAGGGTGCGAATGAGTCGCCGTCGCCATTTGGATCCTGATTGAAATTGATTCGTTGACCAGCGTTAGGACCGGTTAAAACGGTGGCCCGGCCACCAATGGTGCTGGAACTACCAAAACAACGTAGCTCACCGGGGACGGTTTCAGCCAGCGCACATTTTGCCTGGTCCGACATATTAAGAGCATCAGATGAACGGTAACCAACGGTTGCCATCACGCTGCCTCGGTCACCGGAACTACCCAGTATCAAGTTAACGCTACGATCCTGTGCATCGCCACTATCAGTAGCGCCAGTGCGGGCTTCGATCGCGAAACCGTCATAGCTCTTTTTGGTGATGATGTTGACAACACCAGCAACCGCGTCTGCACCATAAATGGCTGACGCGCCGTCTTTCAGCACTTCAACACGCTCAATCACTTCTACCGGAATCATGTTCAGGTCGACTGAACTGTTAGCGCCAGTGCCACCGTTGACGATCCGGCGACCATTAAGCAGCACCAGTGTCCGGTTTATACCCAGACCACGCAGGTTTACCTGAGCCGTACCGTAACCGTTACCGGTCCAGTATGCGTTGCTCTGATTACCGGCAAAACCGGCCGAAGCCGACATGCGTTGCAGCACCATCTCTAGCGAGGTTACGCCCGAAACGGCAATATCTTCAGCGGTAAAAACCTGCACCGGTGCGGCGCTCTCAGCTTCGGTACGCTTAATCCGGGAACCGGTGACAACAATGCGTTCGTCGACTTTGGCTTGATCGGCATCGTTCGCCTGAGCGGATACTGTCACCGGTGTTATCGCGGTTGCGACGGCTACTGCCACGGTTGAGAAAAGTAGTTTTTTCATATTGTCACCCTGAATAAAATTATAGTTATAGTGCGTGCTTGATGACGGAGTTCTCACCCGGCCAAGTTGTTTATACAACTCATACAATAAGAACTTCTCAGCAATAGTAAAGCGTTACGAAGAGAAAAGTTGTACAAAAAACGTGTTATTTAGCGTGTATATAGTGGTTGTATAGTTAGATGTATAAATTCTAACTAAAAGCAATGCAAAGGGAAAAGTCATTTAGGTAGGGGCGAAATAAAGCGAAACTAAAAAGTTGTTCAGGATGAAAATATAGGCACATTTAATGAATTTATATTCATCAGGTTGCTGCTTACCTGTCAGGCCTTAATCACCGCATAGGCGATCCATAACCAACCAATAATAAAAGCTGCTCCGCCAAGAGGAGTAACGGGACCAAACCAGCTGATACCAGTCAGGCTGAGCAGGTAAAGGCTACCGCTGAACAGCACGATGCCGGCCAGGAGAATCCAGCCGCCGGTACGCAGGCCGTTGGCGTCAGGAAAATACAGCAGCAACAGGCTGACGAGCAATAAGCCGAGCGCGTGGTAGATCTGATATTGCACGCCTACCTGAAATACGGCCAGCATGTCAGGGCTTAACTGCTGCTTCAGGCTGTGGGCAGCAAAGGCCCCTAAAATGACACCCATAGCCATGTTAAGGGCTCCCAGCATCGCAAATACTTTCATGGCGGAACTCCCGGGTAATAGTGATCCGAATCAACGTGGATCAAATCAAGCTTAGCGACCATACTTACGGTTAATGTAATTGCTTATCAGCTTACCAGAATTACTCAAGGAGGCACGTATGAAATTACCTTTTGCCCGAGCAAGTTACCCGGTTCTGTTTGGTGCCGCGGCTCTGTCCGTAGCACTTATGCCAGCCGACGCTATGGCGGTAAACGGGAAAAAGTCCTACGCGGCTAATTGCCTGGCTTGCCACCAGGCTCAGGGGCAAGGCATCCCCGGTGCTTTCCCGCCGCTGCGCGACAACCCGCATGTTCAGGATAATAAGCTGCACATCGCTAAAACAGTGCTATCTGGGATGTCCGGTGAGCTTGAAGTAAAAGGTAAAACATACAATGCGATGATGCCGGCGCAGCCCCATCTTACTGATGTTGAGATAGCGGCTATTGCGACCTATATATTGCAGAATTTTGACAATGGCGGCGGTCAAGTGACTCCGGAAGAAGTCGCTGAAGTGCGTGAAGAAGTAAATAAATAAAAAAGTTATTGACAAGAACAAGATTCATCTCTATATCGTCAGTGTCGCTATCAGCGAAACCAATTTTAGCTGGTTGTTGGTCTGGAGGAAGAGGCACACAATGACAATGATGAACCGTGACTTGATCACCAAGAAGGCGTTTAACGACTTCAAAAATTATCCCTACGGCTTTGCCCGTTCAGGCGATTTCTCCATTCGTGAAAGCGACTTGCTGGCAAAGCATGGCAGCCTGATTGCGGCGCTGATGAGTGGTGAAATTGAGCCTGTGTCGGCAGAAGAGCAGTCACTACTGGCAGTTGCCCGTGGTGAGAAAGCAGCCGAGACGTTAGTTGAAAAGGCCTGGTCGAAGTATCAGGCCCGTATCAACCGGCCGAAAGTTGGCAGTATGTATGGCCGTAGTCGTTATACCGACGACGCTTTTGAAATAAGCAGTAGTGACGATGATGATTTGGTAGTCGAAGACTAAACGAAAGAAAAGCCGGAGCGCTGCAGCGTAGCGCGCTCCGGTGTTCTTATTTATTGCTCGCGGGCGATGGCCCGGTGAGCGATATCATTCCGGTAGTAAACATCCCGCCAGTCGATTTCTTTAACCGCCCGATAGGCTGCTCGTTGTGCTTCAGTCACGTTATCCCCAATTGCGGTAACGCAGAGTACCCGGCCACCGGCAGTTATGAGGTTGCCTTGTTCATCGGTCTTAGTTCCAGCGTGAAATACTTTGGCGCCCGTCGTTTCGGCGGCGTCGATACCCTGAATAACATCACCTTTGAGATATTTATCGGGGTAGCCGCCGGCCGCCAGCACCACACCAACAGTTGCCCGTTGATCAAATTCGATGCTTTCTTTGCTAAGCTCCTGTTTACACGCAGCCAGACTGAGCGCGACCAGGTCTGACTGTAAGCGCATCATAATCGGCTGTGTTTCGGGGTCACCAAAACGGCAATTAAATTCCAGCACCTTAGCAGTGCCATCCGGTGCCACCATAAGACCCGCGTATAAAAAGCCAGTGTATGGGTGGCCTTCATCAGCCATACCTTCAATAGTCGGCTGAATGACATGATTCATAACCCACTCATGTACTTCCGGCGTGACCACCGGAGCCGGCGAGTAGGCGCCCATACCACCGGTATTGGGGCCTTTATCACCGTCGTCCCGGGCTTTATGGTCCTGGCTGGAGGCAAATGGTAGTGCGGTGACGCCGTCGACCATAACGATAAAACTGGCTTCTTCGCCAACCAGAAATTCTTCAATGACGACACGGCTTCCTGCCTCGCCAAAGCGGTTGCCTGCCAGCATGTCGTCAATAGCGGCAAAAGCGTCGGCTTCAGACTCTGCGATAATGACGCCCTTGCCGGCCGCCAGCCCATCGGCTTTGATCACAATGGGCAAAGCATGCTGGCGCACATAAGACTTTGCCTGTTCAATATCGGTAAAGGTGCCGTAGGCCGCCGTAGGAATGTTGTGGCGCGCCAGGAAATCCTTACTGAAAGCCTTAGAGCCTTCCAGCTGCGCTGCGGCCTGGGTGGGGCCGAAAATCATCAGGCCGGCGGCCCGGAACTTATCGACAATACCGGCGACCAGCGGCGCCTCAGGGCCGACGATGGTAAGCCCGACATTGTTGGTTTTAGCAAAATGCAGAAGGCCATCGATATCTTCGGCATTAATATTAACGTTCTCGATGTCTTCTTCACCAGCGGTACCCGCATTGCCGGGTGCCACATAAACGGTGTCAGCTAATGCTGACTGCGCTGCCTTCCAGGCCAGCGCGTGTTCGCGGCCACCGCCGCCGATAACCAATACATTCATACTTAAACTCATTACTCGCTCGTTATTTCAGGTTTCACAAAGCGCAGGGTAAAGCGGTCACTCTCGCCGATACCAACGTAATAATCGCGGTTATCTTCACCCAGGCGCAGGGTCGGCGGCAGGGTCCAGACGCCGCGCGGATGATCGGCGGTGTCGTCGGGGTTAGCATTCACATCGCTGGTTGCATCCAGGACAAAACCAGCTTGCTCGGCCTGTTCTATCACCCAGCTTTCTTTCATATATCCGGTAGAGGCCATATCTTCTGCAGGGCGATCTTCCGGCAGACGGTGATCGACTACACCCAGCACGCCACCCGGTTTGAGGGCTTCATAAAAATCATTGAATGCGCTTTCGACACCTTCTTCGCCGTGCGCCATATACCAGTTATGCAGGTTACGGAAGGTCAGTACCATATCAGCGCTGCCCGGAGGTGCGATTTCGCTATCAGCAAGCGGCGCGAATTCAGTCAGGATGACATCGGAGAAATACGGGTCACTGATGATCCGGTCAGCAAAATCCTGGCGTGACTTAGCGTAATAAGCGCGGGTTTCTGACGCAGGGAAATGCGCTGCATAGAGTTTTCCCTGTGCTTGCAGGTAAGGCGCCAGAATTTCCGTATACCAGCCGCTACCGGGCCAGATTTCAACTACAGTCATATCCGGCTCAATACCAAAAAACTGTAGCGTTTCAACCGGGTTGCGGAACTCATCGCGAAGCTTATTGGAGGTTGAGCGGGCCGGATTATTCTGGGCTGCACTGAGCGTCATAATTTGCTGGGCGGTGGTGTCCGCCGCTTGCTCTGTCTCTCGCGGTGCATTATCGCAGCCGGTAAGGGTTAGCAGGGCAATCATGCTTGCGGTAGTTAACATTGAATGTTTCATAACCTGTCTCCTGTAAAGGGCGTTCGGTAACTAACTATTAATGCCTATCCTAGTCTGCTTGTGGCTCAGGGGCAATTTAAACTAGTGCCGGAAGTGCCGCATACCGGTAAACACCATAGCGATACCATGCTCATCCGCGGCCGCGATGATTTCTTCGTCGCGAATGGAGCCTCCCGGCTGGATAATGGCTTTAATGCCAGCCGCTGCTGCTGCGTCGATGCCGTCCCGGAATGGGAAGAAGGCATCGGACGCCATGACCGAACCTGTTACCTCGAGGTTCTCATCAGCGGCCTTAATACCAGCAATTTTGGCGCTGTAAACCCGGCTCATCTGGCCGGCGCCAACGCCGATGGTCATACCGTCACGGGCATAAACAATGGCATTGGATTTTACAAACTTAGCCACTTTCCAGCAAAACAACAGATCTTGTAACTGCTTTTCGTCAGGCTGGACTTTAGTCACAACCTTGAGGTCGTTAGTATCGATTTTGCCCTGATCGCTGTCCTGTACCAGCAGGCCGCCAGCAACGCGCTTATAGTCAAAGCTTGCTACTTGCTGCGCTGACCATTCGCCACATTCAAGTAAGCGGACATTGGTTTTCGCGGCGACGACGTCGCGAGCCGCGGCGCTAACCACTGGTGCGATGATCACTTCGACGAACTGGCGCTCGACGATGGCCTTCGCGGTGGCGGCATCGAGTTCACGATTAAAGGCGATAATACCGCCGAAGGCTGAGGTCGGATCGGTTTTAAAAGCGCGCTCATACGCGGTCAGGATCGACCCAGCGACAGCCACACCGCAGGGGTTGGCATGTTTGACGATGACACAGGCAGGCTCGGCAAAGCTCTTCACACACTCGAGCGCGGCATCAGTATCAGCGATGTTGTTGAATGATAATTCCTTGCCTTGCAGCTGCTGAGCGGTAGCCACAGAGGCTTCGCCCGTTTCAGATTCAACATAGAAAGCTGCCTGCTGATGGCTGTTCTCGCCATAGCGCAGGTCCTGCTTCTTCTGCAGCTGCACATTAAAGGTGCGGGGGAATTTGCTGGCTGCTTTGCCCAGGCGTGCGCCAAAATAATTGGCAATCATGCCGTCGTACTGGGCGGTATGCTCAAAGGCCTTAATGGCCAGATCAAAGCGGGTATCCAGGGTCAGGCTGTTGTCGTTGGCGTCCATCTCGGCGATAACCTGATCGTAATCGATGGCGTTAACTACTATGGTGACATCCTGGTGGTTCTTCGCCGCGGCGCGGACCATAGTCGGGCCGCCAATATCGATATTCTCAACCGCGTCTTCGTGGCTGCAGTTCGGGTTCGCAACCGTCCTGGCGAAGGGGTACAGATTAACGACTACCATATCGATAGGGGCTATATTCTGCTCGGCCATCACCTGCTGGTCACGGTCGCGACGGCCTAAAATGCCACCATGAATTTTCGGATGCAGGGTTTTTACCCGGCCGTCCATGATTTCCGGCTGGCCGGTATGTTCAGATACATCGGTAACCGCGATATCATGCTGGCGCAGCAGACTTGCAGTACCACCGGTCGACAGCAATTGTACGCCGCGTTGCTGCAGGTTACGGGCAAAATCAACAATACCTGTTTTATCTGAAACACTCAGTAGGGCGCGTTGAATCGGACGATGTTGCATTGTATTCACCATTTGTAGCCATAAATAAAAAAGAGCACACCAGGCGCTCTTTTTTGTTGTCGATTTAGTTCATACCATATTTTTTGAGCTTCTTCCGCAGGGTGCCGCGGTTGATGCCCAGCATGGTAGCTGCGCGAGTCTGATTACCCCGAGTATAGGTCATAACTTCTTCCAGCAGCGGAGCTTCTACTTCCGCCAGGACAAGATCATACAAAGCTTCAGGGTCAGCACCTTCCAATTGCTTAAGGAAAGAATTAACCGCCTGCTTTACCGAATCGCGCAGCGGCTTAGGCTGGGCATTGGTACCGATAGTGGTAAAAGGAGAAACCTGGTCACGATTTGTGTTGTGATCAAACATAGGTGCGCTCTATCTCTTCTAGTTTACAGTTACAAAATAATCCGCCAATGCATCGAGTTGCTGCTGTGCAGCATCAAATGCTACAAACTGGCGGCGAAATTCACTGGTGGGATACTGCTGCTGCAAGTACCACCCCACATGTTTGCGGGCTATCCTGACTCCCATGAAGTCACCGTAATGCTGGTGCAGTCGACGTACATGTGTCTGCACTACCGCCGATACTTCTGCCGGAGTTGGCGGGGCCAGTTGTTCGCCAGTTGCCAGGTAATGCGCAATTTCGCGAAACAACCATGGATTGCCCTGGGCTCCACGTCCAATCATGACCGCATCAGCACCCGTGTAATCTAAGACTTCTCTGGCCTTTTCTGGTGATGTGATATCGCCGTTGGCGACCACCGGAATCGACACCGCAGCCTTTATCGCTTTAATGGTGTCGTATTCCGCTTCACCTTTGAACATACAGGCCCGGGTCCGGCCATGAACGGCCAGGGATTTTATGCCAGCCTGCTCAGCTATATTGGCAATGTCCCGGGCGTTCCGGTTATCCGGATCCCAACCTGTGCGTATTTTTAACGTGACCGGCACATTGACTGCAGTAACGACCGCAGACAATATTTGTGCGACGAGTTCCGGATACTGAAGTAACGCGGAACCGGCCAGTTTTTTATTCACCTTTTTTGCCGGGCAGCCCATATTGATGTCGATGATCTGAGCGCCCTGCTCGACATTATGCCGGGCGGCGGCAGCCATCAACTCGGGCTCTGAACCAGCAATCTGCACTATTTTTATACCCGGCTCATCATGATGACCCATGCGATACCGTGATTTCCTCGAATCCCACACCCGCGGATTGCTCGACAGCATCTCAGATACTGTCAGGCCCGCGCCCAGCTCATGACACATGCGCCGGAAGGGTAAGTCAGTCACACCGGCCATTGGGGCCAGAATCACAGGATGTTTAAGATGATAAGCTCCGATCCGCATCGGTTAAAAACTGTGCAAGCAAAGGGTCGGAAATTTTAGGGAATTTGGCAGAGAAAGAAAAGGACGTAATTTGTACAAAAGTCGTGTTTTTTGCAATTTTGACTCTTGACAAATTACGCCTTGGTTACTGTTTGCGCGTGGCGTGGAGCATCACCCATTCATTTTTCAGGCGTGGTTCGCTAAATACGAATTCATGTTCATAGGCTTGCTGCACCGAATCAATCTGGCGTTCAAGGATACCGGACATCACCAGCTCGCCGCCTGCGCCGACATAGCCGCTGATAACCGGCGCCAGTTCGCGTAGCGGTCCTGCCAGCACATTAGCCAGTACCAGGTCGGCCTGCAGACTGGGCTGATCAGCTGGCAGATAGACCTCCAGCCGGTCACCAACGCCGTTACGAACCGCGTTATCGCGGCTGGCAATAAGCGCCTGCTTATCAATATCGATACCGATGGCGCGCTCGGCGCCAAGCAACAGCGCCGCGATTGCCAGAATGCCTGAGCCGCAGCCAAAATCGACCACAGTTTTGCCGGTCAGATCCTGCTGATCGAGCCAACTGAGACATAAAGCTGTCGTGGAGTGCGTACCGGTGCCAAAAGCCATACCCGGATCCAGCATAATATTGACGGCATCAGGCTCGGGAATTTCGCGCCAACTTGGACAAACCCAAAGGCGCTCACCAAACTGGATAGGGTGGAAGTTATCCATCCATTCCCGCTCCCAGTCTTTATCTTCAAGCTGGTCAGTTTTATAGCTGAAATCCCTTGCTACCAGACCGGACTCGCGCAAAGCTGCTACCACCGGACTGATATCGGTATCGGCCTCAAATAAGCCCGTTACCAGGGTCTCATGCCAATAGAGGATCTGATCAAGCGGCGGCTCGAATATCGGATTGTCCTGAGCATCGCGGTAGGTTACTGCCAGCGCGCCTTCTTCTTGCAGCATGTCACCCACTAAAGGCGCATGCTGCTCAGAAGCAGACAAAGTAAGCTGAATCCATGGCATAGGGCTTAGTGACCGCCCATACCAAGTTTTTTCTCCAGGTAATGGATGTTGGTTCCGCCTTGCTGGAACTTCTCATCCGCCATGATATCTTTTTGCAGTGGTACGTTGGTCTTAATACCTTCAATGATGAGTTCGCTTAAGGCATTGCGCATACGGGCAATAGCGACTTCACGGGTTTCACCATAAGTAATGAGTTTACCAATCATCGAGTCGTAATTCGGCGGTACCCGATAGTCAGCATAGACATGGGAATCCCAACGCACGCCCAGGCCACCTGGCGGATGGAAGCGGGTTATGGTGCCGGGTGAGGGCACAAAAGTCGCTGGATCTTCAGCGTTAATCCGGCATTCGACAGAATGGCCGCGAATCACCACATCTTCCTGGGATATTGATAACGGCCGGCCGGCAGCCACACGTAACTGTTCTTTGATCAGGTCCACCCCGGTAATCATTTCAGTGACCGGGTGCTCAACCTGAATCCGCGTGTTCATTTCAATAAAGTAAAACTCGTTGTTCTCGTATAAGAACTCGAAGGTGCCCGCGCCGCGGTAACCGATTTCGATACAGGCTTTCGAGCAACGCTCGCCGATGAATTTACGGAGCTCCGGGGTAATGCCAGGAGCTGGCGCTTCTTCAACCACTTTCTGGTGACGGCGCTGCATTGAGCAGTCGCGCTCGCCCAGATAAACCGCGCTACCCTGGCCGTCAGCCAGCACCTGAATTTCAATGTGGCGTGGGTTTTCCAGGAATTTTTCCATATAGACTACCGGGTTACCAAAAGCTGCACCGGCTTCGGCCTGGGTCATGCTAATGGCGCTAAGGAGCTCGTCTTCCTGGCGAACCACACGCATACCCCGGCCACCACCACCACCGGCGGCTTTAATTATCACCGGATAACCAATTTTCTTGGCGATCCGCATATTTTCCTGATCATTGTCACCCAGCGGGCCATCAGAGCCGGGCACACAGGGTACGCCAGCTTTTTTCATCGCTTCGATAGCCGAGACTTTGTCACCCATCAGACGAATAACATCCGCGGTCGGGCCGACAAAGATGAAACCTGAGTTTTCAACCTGCTCAGCAAAGTCAGCGTTTTCGGCCAAAAAACCGTAGCCAGGGTGAATAGCGGCCGCGTCAGTGATTTCCGCCGCACTGATAATGCGGGGAATATTCAGATAACTGTCAGTGGCCGGCGCATTGCCGATACAAATGGATTCGTCAGCAAGCAGCACGTGCTTAAGATTGCGATCCACCGTGGAGTGCACCGCGACTGTTTTGATACCGAGTTCTTTGCAGGCGCGTAAAATTCGCAATGCAATTTCGCCCCGGTTTGCAATTACAACCTTGTCTAACATGATGGTGTCCTGATCTGGTGAGCTTACTCGATGATAAATAGCGGCTGATCAAATTCGACCGGCTCGCCGTTTTCTACCAGGATTTGCTTAATCACACCGCCTTTGTCGGCTTCGATCTTGTTCATCATCTTCATTGCTTCAACAATGCATAGGGTTTCGCCGGACTTGACCTGCTGGCCAACGGTGACGAAATCGGCCGCGCCTGGTGCCGGAGCGGCGTAGAAAGTACCTACCATGGGTGAGCGCATAATGTGACCGGTAACTTCCGGCTCGACTGGCTCAGCAGCAGGTGCGGCTGCTGGCGCTGAGGCCGGAGCGGCAGGGGCGGGCTGTTGCATCTGTTGCATAGGCGCGTACTGCATCGGCTGGCTATAGCTACTGCCACGGTGGATGCGAACCGACTCTTCACCTTCAGTAATTTCCAGTTCAGCAATGCCGGATTCTTCGACCAGCTCAATTAATTTTTTTATTTTACGAATATCCATGATCGGTAATGACCCCAGTATCTAGTTATTAAATTTTTCAGGCTGTCAGTTGTCGCTGAGCTGCTTGCAGGGCAAAAGTATAACCCTGAGCGCCCAGTCCGCAAATGACGCCGGTGGCGATGTCAGATAAATACGAATAATGACGAAATTCTTCGCGCGCATGAATGTTCGACAAATGAATTTCGATAAAAGGGATAGCGACGCCAGTTAAGGCATCCCGCAGCGCAATACTGGTATGACTGTAGGCACCCGGATTAATCAGGATAAAATGAACACCTGTATCGCGCGCTTCGTGAATCCAGTCAATCAGCTCATGTTCAGCGTTGGACTGCCGACACTCGAGACTAATGCCGAGGCTTTTCGCCTGTTCCGACAAACGGTGCTCGATTTCAGTCAGGGTTTCCGAGCCATAGACGTCCGGTTCCCGGGTTCCCAACAGGTTGAGGTTCGGGCCGTTTAATAGGAGTACTCTGCTATTTTTTGCGTTATTTTCAGTCATTCTGCTGCTATCTGCTGCGATGTGATTGATAAAGTGAGTAGACTCTAAATTTAGACGCCGACGGATTAACTATCAACACATTATAGTTAAAAATCACAGTAAAGCAGCAAAATACTGGTCTTATCACCGAAGTTCGCTGCAGTATCCCGAATAAAAACAGATTACTGCAGTTGCTCGATGCGGTGGGCAAAAGTTTCTGCGCTCATAAATCCGGTCACCCGCGCTGAACGAACTTCTTCACCCTCATAAAAAAACAGGATCGTCGGCAGCCCGAGTACCTGATATTCGCTCAGGATGGCGTTATTTTCGGGGGTGTTAGCGGTCACGTCGGCTTGCAGTAACAGCGCATCGCCAAGCGCCGCCTTCACCCGTTCGTCGGTAAAGGTATAGCGTTCAAATTCTTTGCAGGCGACACACCAGTCGGCATAAAGGTCCAGCATGACCAGGCGGTCCGACTGATCTGCAGCACGAACCTGTTGCTGAATTTCAGCGAGTGACTGTACTTTCGTAAAGGGCAGACGATCTTCCGGTGAATGCGGCCACCACTGCACCATCAGCACCGTTGCCAATGTCAGCCAGATGGCGCTGAATACCCCCGCAGCGCGAGTCGATAGCTCACGCCAGCCGCTGAATATCAGGTAACAGGCGCTGACGAAGATGAAACCGATCCACAGCCAGTCGGCAATCACATAAGGCAGCAAGCGCTCCACCAGTACCAGCGCAACAGCAAGCAGCACAACGCCAAACAGGCGTTTTACCGTATTCATCCAGGCCCCTGCTTTAGGCAACAGTTTGCCGCCGGTAACCCCAAACAGTAACAGCGGCAGGCCCATGCCCACACTAAGCGCGTATAGCACCGCACCACCGATCAGGATATCGCCGGATTGAGCGATAAATAGCAATACACCAGAAAGTGGTGCCGTGGTGCAGGGTGAAACGATCAATCCGGACAGGGCGCCCATCAGAAACACACTGGGGTGGGCCCCACCGCGGCGCGCTTGCACGATATCATTCAGGTACTGTTGCACCCGTTGCGGTAATTGCAAGGTATAGGCACCGAGCATACTCAGAGCAAGCACGATAAAGAGCGCTGCCAGGGTAATGAGAATGGCTGGGTGTTGCAGCATGGCCTGATAGCGTAAGCCCGCCAGGGCCACCACCACCCCTAGTAACGAATAGGTAATTGCCATGCCCTGCACATAAGCCAGTGACAGGGTAAACGACCGCCGGGTGCTGATCGGTTCACGCTGAGCCCTGGTTTGCGGGCTCCCGCTTTGCTGACCCATGATAATGGCCGAAATAATGGGATACATAGGTAGTACACAGGGCGTAAAGGCTAACCCGATACCAAGCAGCAGGAAGAGCCCCAGCGATAGCCATAAGGGCTGCTGGTGCAGCAAGTCCAGCAAGCTGTTAGACGTGCTTTGCTGACTGTTCGCAGCCACCTGGGCTACATTAATTCCCGCGCTGCCATCGCCGGCGATGGCGTTCAGATAAACAGTTTTGTCAGTGGGCGGATAGCACAAACCAGCGTCAGCGCAGCCCTGATAAGAAACGGTAAATGACTGGCCAGCAGTGGCCTGATTCAGCACATAAGTAATGGATACGCTGTCACGATAGATGATGGATTCACCAAAAAATTCATCAACATGTTCTTCGCCGGGCGGATAAACCGGCAACTCAGCTAATTCAGCATCAGGGTCAGGGCGAAAACCATGCTGATACAGGTAATAGCCATCGGCGATGTCCCAGCTGAGGGTGAGCTGGTTGCCCTGTTGCCGGAAGTCCAACTGAAATGCTTCTTCCACGGGCAGGAATTGTTGCTGAGCAAAAGGATCCTGACTGTCGGTGAAGTTGCCGGTCTGGCCCTGTACTGCATCAACTGCGCTCAGAAAGAGCGCGAAAAAAATACCGAATACGATAACGACGCGTTTCATGAGCTCACGACCTGCCCGAGCCATTTAAGATAATCATCACTACCCTCTGCGACCGGTACTGCCAGTAACTCGGGGACATCATAGGGATGCGCCTGTTGCAGGGTACTCAGTAACTCCTGTAGCTGGCTGGTCGAGGTTTTTATAGTGAGTATGACTTCATCGTCACTATGGAGATGATCGTCCCACCAATACATTGAGGTACTGGTTGCGCCGATATTGACACAGCCTGCCAGGCGCTGCCGCAAAACGCGTTCGGCCAGAGCCTTGGCGCTGCTCCTGTCAGGGCAACTGCAAAACACGATCCGGAACTCAGTAGACATAATCAGTACTCGTCGAAGTCATCAGATTAAATGATGGTATCAGTATACGGAAAACAGAAAAAATTTTTACCTAAAACCTTGTGATCGGCATTTTGCCCCCCATAACTGTGGCACAGCACATTTTTAACTGCCCTGTATCAGTTACTGGACAGGGAATTGTTATCAACCCACAACCTAGGTTTAGGAGTCATCAAAGATGAAACTTCGTCCCTTACATGATCGTGTGATCATCAAACGTTCTGAAGCAGAAACCAAATCTGCCGGAGGCATTGTGCTAACGGGCTCAGCCGCTGAAAAATCAACTCGCGGTGAAGTCGTAGCTGTTGGCAACGGTCGCATTCTGGACAACGGCGAGGTCAAAGCGCTGGATGTCAAAGTTGGCGACAAGGTGCTGTTCAATGAAAGCTATGGTGTCAAAACGCAAAAAATTGACGGGGAAGAATACCTCATCATGAGCGAGTCAGACATCCTGGCAATCGTCGAAGGCTAAGCGATCCGGTTATTAACGCATTCTGAAGAGGAATAAGAATTATGGCAGCTAAAGAAGTTAAGTTTGGAATCCCAGCCCGTCAACGCATGCTCAAAGGCGTGAACGTTTTGGCCGATGCCGTGAAAGTGACCCTGGGCCCGAAAGGTCGGAACGTGGTTTTAGAGCGCTCCTACGGTGCACCACTTATTACTAAAGATGGCGTAACTGTTGCGAAAGAGATCGAACTGGAAGATCGCTTTGAAAACATGGGCGCGCAGATGGTCAAAGAAGTCGCTTCTAAAGCGAATGACGAAGCAGGCGACGGTACCACTACCGCGACCGTTCTGGCCCAGTCCATTGTGAATGAAGGCCTGAAAGCTGTTGCAGCAGGCATGAACCCGATGGATCTGAAGCGCGGCATTGATAAAGCCGTGACTTCCGCAGTCGAAGAGCTGAAAAAGCTTTCTCAGCCGTGCGATAACAACAAAGCTATCGCCCAGGTCGGTACCATCTCTGCTAACTCTGATAGCACTATCGGTGAAATCATTGCTAAGGCAATGGATAAAGTCGGTAACGAAGGTGTTATCACTGTAGAAGAAGGTCAGGCCCTGCAAGACGAGCTGGACGTTGTTGAAGGTATGCAGTTCGACCGCGGTTACCTATCCCCTTACTTTATCAACAACCAGGAAAGCGGTTCAGTCGAACTGGATAGCCCGTTCATCCTGTTAGTGGATAAGAAAGTTTCCAATATCCGTGAATTACTGCCGGTTCTGGAAAACGTTGCCAAGTCTGGCAAGCCATTACTGCTCATTGCTGAAGACGTTGAAGGCGAAGCCTTAGCGACTCTGGTTGTGAACAACATGCGCGGCATCGTTAAAGTCGCAGCCGTGAAAGCGCCTGGCTTCGGCGACCGCCGTAAAGCCATGCTGCAGGACATCGCCGTACTGACTGGCGGTACTGTGATTTCTGAAGAAATCGGTATGGAGCTGGAAAAAGCACAGCTGGAAGATTTAGGTACTGCGAAGCGTGTTGTTATTAACAAAGACAACACCACTATTGTGGATGGTAACGGTGAAGAAGACGCGATTGAAGGCCGGGTTGCGCAAATCCGCCAGCAGATCGAAGAAACCTCATCTGATTACGATCGCGAGAAGCTGCAGGAACGCCTGGCTAAATTAGCCGGTGGTGTTGCGGTCATTAAAGTCGGCGCAGCGACTGAAATGGAAATGAAAGAGAAGAAAGCCCGCGTTGAAGATGCGCTGCACGCAACCCGTGCTGCGGTGCAGGAAGGCGTGGTACCCGGTGGCGGTGTAGCCCTGGTTCGTGCGGCCAGCAAGCTGCAGGACCTGCGAGGTGATAACGAAGACCAGAACGTCGGTATCAAGCTGGCGCTGCGCGCCATGGAATCACCACTGCGTCAAATCGCTTCAAACGCTGGCGCTGAAGGCTCAGTGGTTGCCAACAACGTGAAAAACGGTGAAGGCAACTACGGCTACAACGCCGGTAACGACACCTACGGCGACATGCTGGAAATGGGCATCCTGGATCCAACCAAGGTCACCCGTTCAGCACTGCAATTCGCAGCTTCTGTAGCCTCACTAATGATCACTACTGAAGCCATGGTCGCTGAACTTCCGAAGGAAGAGCCAGCTGCACCTGACATGGGCGGCATGGGTGGCATGGGCGGCATGATGTAAGCTGTCCGTCGTTCATGACGACTGAAAAACGGCGCCTGCGGGCGCCGTTTTTATTTGTGCCTGTCACACTTTGCTATACTTAAGCATCTTACTGTTAGCCACAAAGGAGGTAATTATGCGTAAGTCTATTATTGCATTAATGACAGTAGCGGTTGGCCTAACAGCAAACGCGGCTGCTGCCGCAGAAACAACAGTTACTTTTGAAACGCCTGACGAATATCAGGATATCGAAGCGGTAAACGCTAAACAGGATGAGTTTGAGCAGATAATTATGAATGGTCTGCGCGAACATATCGTGAAATTGGGTAAAGAACTGCCCGAAGGCTATAAGCTGGAGTTTGTCGTCACGGATTTAGATCTGGCTGGCAGGGTAGAGCCGACATTTGGTGCGACCACCAGTAATTATATGCGGGTACTTGATCGCATTGATTATCCGATGATTGAGTTCCGTTATAAGCTAACCGATGCTCAGGGTGATAACATTAAGTCAGGCGATGAACGTCTGCGTGACATGGGTATCACCAGCACGATGCGCGCAGCCAAGGCGGCTGGTCGGGACGTACTCTATTATGAAAAAGAAATGCTGAGTCAGTGGTTTAATCGTCACCTGAAACCAGCTGTTGAATAATACCGCTTTATAACGGTGTTTTACTCGGTTCGCCGGCAATTTCCCGGACCAGCTTAGGCACCAGGAAACCGGGCAACCGGGTACGCAGTTCAACTTCAAGTTCGCGGGCGCGGGCATCGCTTATAGCGAAATGGCTGGCGCCCGCTACTTTATCCAACTGATGTAAATAGTAAGGCAGTATCCGCGCGGCAAAGAGTGCTTCGCTCAGCTCAGTCAGCGTGTTCCCGTCATCATTTATCCCCCGTAACAGTACACTCTGATTCAGTAAAGTAATGCCATGGTCAGCCCATATCGCTGCGCCTGCGGCAAGTTCTGTTGAGACTTCCTGCGGGTGATTGGTGTGCACCACCAGAATTGCCTGCAGGCGGCTTTGTTGTAAGCGTTCAGCGAGGCCGGTGGTGAGGCGGCTGGGAATGACCACAGGTAGCCGGCTGTGAATGCGCACTCGTTTTAATTGCGGCAGGCGCTCGAGCTCGGTCAGTAGCCGGCTGATCTGGTCATCGGTCGCCAGCAGCGGATCGCCGCCACTTAAAATAACTTCATTGATATCGGCGTGTGCCTGAATATAGCTAAGCAGTTGAGTGCGTTCAGCGCGGCCGAAGTGGTGTTCCTGATAGGGGAAGTGCCGCCGGAAGCAATAGCGGCAGTTAATGGCGCAGCCACCGCGAAAAATGACGAGTACCCGCGACTGATATTTATGTAACAGAGCCCCCTGCGAACTTTGCTCAACAAGCGGATCTGTCACAAAATCAGGATGTTCGTTAAACTCATCAGCCTGAGGCAAAACCTGCAGGAGTAATGGGTCAAAGCGGTTGCCTGCTTCCATTAAACTGACGAAATGACGGGGCACGCGCAACGGGAAAAGACCGCGGGCGGCTATATCCTGTTGCTGCAGTGAATCACTGATGTTAAGTACGCTGACAAGCTCAAGTGGATCTGTGATCGCTTGGGCGAGCTCTTGCTGCCACTGGGGGCGGAGGGAGACAATTGTTGATGTGCTCACGCAAGTCCTTAAACGGGTTCAGTAAATAAAAATCTGTCATTTCTGCAGTGATTTTACCTGAAAAGCTCCGCGCTTTGGTTTATTATTGCGCGCGAAATCGCTTATTTTCAAAGCATACGAGGGATCTATGGCGAATTACAGTACCAATGAATTTAAAGCAGGCTTGAAGATCATGCAGGACGGTGAGCCATGCTCAATTGTCGAAAATGAAATGGTCAAGCCGGGCAAAGGCCAGGCATTTAACCGGGTCCGTATCCGTAAACTAATCAGTGGCAAAGTCGTCGAAAAGACCTTTAAGTCAGGCGAGGCCGTCGAGGCTGCGGATGTCATTGACGTTGATTTAGCTTATTTGTATAGCGACGGCGAATTCTGGCATTTCATGAATAACGAGACCTTCGAGCAGATCGCAGCGGATGAAAAAGCTGTGGGTGACACCGTGAAGTGGCTGGTTGAGCAGAACATCCACACGCTGACGCTATGGAATGGCAACCCGATTGCGGTTACGCCACCGAACTTTGTTGAGTTGGAAATCACTGAAACCGACCCTGGTCTGAAAGGTGATACTGCTGGCACAGGCGGCAAGCCTGCCACCTTAAGTACCGGCGCCGTGGTAAAAGTGCCGCTGTTTGTTCAGGTTGGTGAAGTCATCAAAGTTGACACCCGCTCTGGCGAGTATGTATCCCGCGTTCAGAAATAAGCTTCAGGTAACTGAATGATGCAGCTCGACGAGTCATGGCAACCTGACGCCAGTCTGGCGATGCTGCATCAGCGGGCTGCTTTATTGCGGCAGCTCCGTGAGTTTTTTCATGCCCGCGACGTGCTTGAAGTCGACACCCCCATTATTAGCCGCTTCGGCGTCACCGATGTACACCTGAGCAATCTGGTTTGCCGTCTTGGTACTGATACCCGTCACTGGTATCTGCAGACTTCTCCCGAATATGCAATGAAGCGGCTGCTCGCGGCGGGCTCTCCTTCTATTTATCAACTTGGCAAAGTATTCCGGGATGACGAACTGAGCTCTAGGCACAATCCAGAATTTACCATGCTTGAATGGTATCGCCTCGGCTTTACTATGAACGACCTTATTGCTGAAGTGGATGAGTTATTGCAAGCCACACTTAAGGCCCGGCCGGCCCGGCGCCTCAGTTATCGTCAGCTATTTCTCGATCAGTTGCAGGTGGATATTCTTCGCAGTGACGGTTTTTCTGCTCTGCAAGGGCGCCTGCAGGAGTTTTCTGCGGTGGCTGAACTGGCCGCGCGCGAACGTGATTTCGATACCTTGCAACAGTTAGCTATGGCGCTGATTATTGAGCCGCGGCTGGATCCCACTATTCCGGTGATAGTGTATGACTACCCCGTCAGCCAGGCGGCGCTGGCGCAGGTATCTGTTGATGATCCCCGGGTAGCTTATCGGTTTGAGGTGT
Organism: Pseudidiomarina sp.; assembly: GCF_033722695.1. Lineage (GTDB taxonomy): Bacteria > Pseudomonadota > Gammaproteobacteria > Enterobacterales > Alteromonadaceae > Pseudidiomarina. Next base: position 32,781 of record NZ_JAWVYM010000019.1, read on the forward strand.
TTTATCAGGGCATGGAACTGGCTAATGGCTATCAGGAATTAACCGATGCCCGGGTTCAGCTGCAGCGATTTGAGCTTGATCAGCAACACCGCCAGCGCGCCGGGTTACCGCCCATGGCTATCGATACGCGACTGATGGCAGCGCTCGAAGCCGGGCTGCCGCCGTGTGCGGGCATTGCTTTAGGTTTTGATCGACTACTGATGATTCAAAGCGGAGCAACCCATATCCGCGAGGTTCTACCGTTTAGCATTGCCCGGGCCTGAGCCTTTCCTAACCTTATTTTCCCGGTTGCAACTTGCGCTATAAAAGGTGATGTTATAATATAACACTGTAACTTCGACAGATTAGCCGGGCTAAGTATGCGCTTTTTGGGATCAAAACGATCAATAGACAGGACAGGGATTTGGGTCACCACCATTTGTGCGATCCACTGCCTGCTGCTGCCTGTCATCCTGCCTATGCTGTCGTTGATTGGCCTGTCATTTATCGGTGAAACGCTGCTCGAACGGACTATTCTGGGCACCAGCATCATTGTTGGCTTTATTGCACTAGTGGTAGGCATGCGGCAACATGGGCGTACCTTTCCGGTATTATTCCTGATCGCCGGTGGCGTTATTTATTGGCACAAGAATATTCTGGGTGCGAGCGGCGAGCCTTTTGTAATTTTAGTTGGCGCTGGCCTTATCATTGCTGCCCACTGGATTAACCTGCGGTTGATAAAAGCCAGACAAATTGCCCCGTCACGCGGCACCGCCACCCAAACCGCCTGATTCTTCTTTACATTTTTTCTTTAAGCTCTGCGTTTCAGAACCACACCGGTTTCAACATGATGGGTGTAGGGGAACTGATCAAACAGCGCACTTTTCACCACCTCATGGGTGGATGCCAGGCTGGCCAGATTGTCCACCAGCGTTTCCGGGTTACATGAAATATAAACAATAGTCGGGTACTGGCGGACCAGTTCCGTCGTTGCTTCATCAAGCCCGGCACGGGGCGGATCGACCAATACCGTGGCGCAGTCAAACTGATCAATTCCGGCTTCCTGAGCGCGTCTTGAAGATCGTTCTCCCGCCAGTACTGCGCTAAAGTCTTCCGCGGACATCCTGACCAGCGTCACATTTTCAATGTCATTTAATTCACAGTTATAGCGCGCCGATGCCACCGAGGTCTTACTAATTTCCGTTGCCAGCACCCGGTCAAAATTCTGTGCCAGCGGCAGACTGAAGTTGCCATTGCCACAATAGAGTTCTAACAAGTCACCTTGACTGTCGGCAGTTGCTGCCAGTGCCCACTCAATCATGCTGGTATTTACCGCAGCGTTTGGCTGGGTAAAGCTATTCTCAACCTGCTGAAAGTGATATGGCTGGTTGTTGATAACCAGCGTCTCAGTGACCCAGTCCTGATCGAGGATTACTTTTTGTTTACGCGAACGACCAATCAGGTGGATGGTGCCAAATTGCTGCAGATGCTGCTTCAGTTCTGTTGCCGACTGTTCCCACTCGTCTTCAAGCGGCCGGTGGTAGATTAATGAAATCAGTGCCTGCCCGGTGGTGGTGGTCAGGAACTCAACCTGAAACAGCTTACGCCGCAATACCGGACGGCTGCGCACGTAAGCAATGACCGCAGGCATCAGGTTGTTAATCAGAGCGCTACCAGGGGAGAAGGAATCCATACGGATTTTCTCCCGGGTTTCAGGATCAAACATAATGTAATAGAGGTCATCGCCCTCATGCCAGATCCGAAATTCCGCCCGCATGCGGTAATGCAGTGGCGGTGACGGATAAATCTCCAGCGGCTGACTCACAAAGGGCTGTAGCAGTTGCGTCAGATAATCGGCTTTGGCTCTGAGCTGCTGTCCGTAGTCCTGGGTCTTGATGCTGTGATGAGTCATTGGCTCTCCGAAAGTGAAAATGACCGCGAATTGTAAAGTCTTGATATATAAAGTCTAGCGTATCAACGTCTGTAAATTTGTTAAAAAAGCAGCATTTTGTTATTGAATTGCTGCGGCCAATGTAACAGGATGTTTCATGCCCGTGGTGAAACAGTTCTGTTAAGCGGTGACAACCAGTAATACCAACGATAACAATAAAGGAAATTAATCATGTCCATGAATCTGAACAAGAAAGGCGCTTTTGCCCTTGCGGCTTTGTCGATTGCCGTTTCTGGCGCAGTGGCGGCAGGTCCTGCAGCGCAGGAACGGGTTATTGTCGAGTTTAAGCCAGGAGCTAAAGCACAGGTACAGCAGGCAGTGCAGCGGGCCGGTGGCCAGCAACATGTCGATCTGTCCAATTACAATGCGATGGCGGTTAGCCTGCCAGCGGCAGCGATAAAAGGGCTGCAGAACAACCCTAACGTGGTCATGATCGAAGAAGATGTTCGCCGCGAACTTTATAGTACACAGTATGAGCCAGGCTTACCTTACGGCATTGTGCAGGTTCAGGCTGATCTGGTTTCTGATGGCGCTGCCGGTACCCGTAAAGTGTGTATTATCGATTCGGGCTATGACCTGGGTCACCCTGACTTGCAGACCACGGGTGTAGCGGGCCAATATGACAGCGGTACCGGTAACTGGTACACCGATGAAAACGGTCACGGTACCCACGTAGCTGGTACTATCGCCGCGCTGACTAATAATACGGGTGTGGTTGGCGTACTGCCGAGTGGCCAGATTAACCTGCATATTGTTAAGGTGTTTACCGCCAGTGGCTGGGGCTATTCCTCATCGCTGGTTGCCGCAGCGGATCAGTGCGCGGCCGCAGGCGCGAACGTTATTAACATGAGTTTAGGCGGAACCCGTGCCAGCAGAACCGAAGATCGGGCGTTTACCCAATTGAACAACGCGGGTGTGCTAAGTATTGCTGCTGCCGGTAATGATGGTAACACCCGCGATTCATACCCTGCTTCTTATGATTCAGTGGTGTCAGTAGCGGCAATTGATGCAAACGAACAGATCGCGGCCTTCTCACAACAGACTTCTCAGGTTGAGCTGGCTGGCCCGGGTGTGTCGGTGTTATCTTCGGTACCTCGTGGTACCGGTGAGCTCGTTGCCCTGAACGTGGCCGGTCTGGCTTATGATGCTAACGGCATGGATGGCAGCGCGCGTGCTTCAGCTACCGGAAGCCTGGTTGACTGTGGTATTGGCGATCAAGCCTGTGCTGGCGCAAGCGGTGCGGTTTGCTTAATCCAACGCGGCACTATCAGCTTCGCTGAGAAAGTTCAGGCGTGTGAAGCAGGTGGCGGCGCCGCAGCCATTGTATATAACAACGAGCCAGGCGCGTTACTGGGTACGCTCGGTGAATATAGTGCGAGCATTCCGGCGATTGGTATCTCTGATACCGATGGTGCAACGCTAATGGGTCAACTTGGCAGTTCAGCGACTGTTCAGGTTACTGCGAGCGACTGGGCCTTCTTTGACGGCACTTCAATGGCAACGCCTCATGTCGCTGGCGTAGCTGCGTTAGTGTGGAGCCATCATACTACTTGTACGAATGCGGACATCCGTAATGCATTGCAAGCGTCGGCAAAAGATCTGGGTGCAGTTGGTCGCGACAATGCTTACGGGCATGGTCTGGTGCAAGCCAAAGCTGCAGTTGATTATCTAACAGCTAACGGCTGTGGCGGTACCTCTGGCGGTGGTGACACTGGCGGTGGCGGCAGCACCAAACCGGGCAATGGTAATGGCGGCGGGAAAAAATAACCCTAAGCTTCGGTAATGAAACAAAAAGCTCGCATTTGCGAGCTTTTTTTATGCACACTGTTCAGAAACCCGGCAGTCAGCAAAAAAACATCATAAAAGCATGAAAAGGCGCTTGACGGCGACAGTTAAATCTCTAAAATGCGCCCCACGCTTGAGGCAGGCGATGAAGCCGCCAAAAGCAGAGGTTTAGGAGTCAGAAATTTTAGCCGTAAA
>NZ_JAWVYM010000020.1:0-35176 GCF_033722695.1 Pseudidiomarina sp.
CGGCTGGCAAACGGCTACCGCAACGCGCTTAAGAACGCGTTAACACACGCCAAAATCACCCTCGCCGCCATTGTATTAGCGGCGGCAGGCTGCTATGCGCTGCTACCCATGCTGCCCGTATCGCTCTTACCAGATATGGCACAGGGGGAGTTCTACGTCGAGATTGAACTGCAGCCGGGCGCGACCATTTACGAAACCGACAGCGTACTGGCGGGCCTGGGTAACGTAATTGCCAATAATGATGCGTTACAGCAGCATGTCAGCCGCTATTACAGCGTGGCTGGCACCGGCAGTTTGCTGAATGCGGCACCCGGCCAAAGTGGTAATCAGTGGGGCCGGCTTAATGTAGTTATGCAAACTGGTAGCGACTCTGAAGCGGAAGCTCGGGTTCAGCAGGCCCTGCGTGACTACACCCGCACCCTGCCCGGCGTCATGGTTAAATTCGGTCGCCCGGAACTGTTCAGTTTTAGTAGCCCGATTACCATTGAGCTTAGCGGCTATGACCTGACGCTGCTGCAAAGTGCTGCAGAACAAGTTGCACAGCAATTTGAAGGGACAGCGCGCTTTACCGATATCCGGGTAAATATGACCGATGGCCAGCCGGAACTGGCGGTTATCTTTGATCATGCCAAACTTAGTCAGTACGGCATGACCAGCGCCGAGGTTTCAGAGCTGTTGGCAGCCAAAATTGGCGGCCGGGTAGCGACCCAGTTCAGTCTCGCGGACCGCAAAATTGACATTTTGGTACGCAGCCAGGCTGAAGATCGCGATTCCCTGCGCGACTTGCAGCAGATGATCATCAATCCGGGCGCTGAACGCGAGATCCCATTGCAGTCGATCGCCACCATCACGCCTATTATCGGACCCAGTGAAATCACTCGCGTAGATCAGCAACGAACTGCGCTGGTTGAAGCCAACCTAGCCTTTGGTGACCTGGGCGCTGCAGTTACCGAGGCTCGCAAAATCCTCTCGAACACCGAACTACCGTTAACCATCAACGCCCAGGTGGCCGGTCAGAACGAAGAAATGCAGTCATCGTTCCGTTCACTGCAGTTCGCGCTCGTACTGGCCGTATTCCTGGTCTATCTGGTAATGGCATCGCAGTTTGAATCGCTATTGCATCCGTTCTTTATTCTGCTCAGCGTACCGCTAGCGGGTGCCGGCTCCGTGCTGGGGTTATTTTTGCTGGGCACCGAGCTAAGCATCATTGTATTTATTGGTCTTATCATGCTGGCCGGTATTGTGGTGAATAACGCCATCGTGCTGGTTGATCGCATAAACCAGTTACGTCGTGAAGGAGCAGACCGCTTTACCGCTGTTTTTGATGCTGCACAACATCGTCTGCGGCCGATACTGATGACCATGTTAACGACAGTGCTCGGCTTATTGCCCCTGGCAATAGGTTTAGGCGAAGGCGCCGAAATTCGGGCGCCGATGGCCATCAGTGTTATTGCGGGCTTACTGTTCTCGACCCTGCTGACCCTGTTCTTCATTCCGTGCCTGTATCTGCTGGTTGACCGTAAAACCGTCAAAGCACCGGAGGCCAGCCTATGAACGCCGCTGAAATAGGTTCAGCTCTGGCACGCTGGGCGCTGCGGCGCCCGGTAACCACCTGCATGCTGTTCGTTTCTATGTTGCTGCTGGGCGGGATCAGCTCGCGGTTGCTGCCTTTGGAGAAATTCCCCGGCATTGAGATCCCGGAAATCATTGTCATTGTGCCTTATCCTAATTCCAGCCCGGCGGAGGTCGAGCGCTTGATCACCCGCCCGGTGGAAGAGGCTTTGGCCACCCTGAGTAACGTCAAGCGCATGTACTCAAACTCGAATTCAGAGCAGGGCCAGGTGGTGCTGCAGTTTGAATGGGGTGAGGATGTCAACGCTAAGAGCATTGAGGCGCGCGAGAAAGTCGATGGTATCAGGCACCTGTTACCTGACGATATCGAGCGTATCCAGGTACTGCAGTTCAACACCGAAGATATGCCGGTATTTCAGCTGCGCATTTCCAGCCAGCGCGATTTAAGTAATGCCTGGGACCTCCTCGACCGCAGCCTGCGCCGCCCTATTGAGCGGGTCACCGGCGTATCCCGGGTTACGCTGTACGGCGTCGAGCCGCAGCAAATCGTGATCCGGCTGAACCAGAACCGACTGCTGAGCCATAACCTGACCGCGGCAGAAGTTACCAGCCGTCTGCAGCAGGCGAACTTTGCATTAACTGCCGGCTACATTGAAAACGACTACGAGCGCATTCTGGTGAATCCGGTGGGCGAGTTTCGCGATGAGTATGAGATCAGAAACTTCCCTATTCGCTCGGACCTCAAGTTGGGTGATATCGCCGACGTCGGCCGCGAAATGCCGCGCCGCTCTGATGGCCGTCACCTGGATCAGCGCTATGCCATCGGCATGGAAGTTTTCAAAGACTCCAGTGCCAATCTGGTGGATGTTTCGCGTAGGGTAATGGAAGTGATTGATACCGTGCGCAAAGATCCACAATTCAACGGTATTAACCTTTATGTGATGGACGATACCGCCGATGGTGTAACCACCTCGCTCAATGACCTCGTCAAAGCCGGTCTGCTGGGTGCGCTGCTGTCATTTATTGTACTGCTGATATTCCTGCGCAATATAGTCACCACCCTAATTGTGGTGCTGTCGGTACCTATTGCCATTTGTATCGCCTTAGGTGGCATGTACTTTCTCGGCTATTCATTGAACGTACTGTCACTAATGGGCCTGATGCTGGCAGTCGGAATGCTGGTTGATAACGCCGTCGTTATCACTGAAAGCATCCAGTACGAACGCGAACAGGGCGTCTCAGCCCGTAAAGCGACTATATTAGGCGTTGGTAACGTTTCACTGGCCGTGGTAGCCGGCACGCTAACGACAGCTATCGTGTTTCTGCCGAATATTTTTGGTAAAAAGATCGATGTCACTATCTTTCTGGAACACACAGCGATTGCTATCTGTCTGTCGCTACTGGCCTCGCTACTGATCGCTCAGACGCTGATTCCACTGTTAACCAGCAAGCTGATCAAAGCCCGTAAAAAGCCGCTGGCTGATACCAACCAACCCGCTGCCAAATCACGCTACCAGCGCAGTCTGGAATGGACCTGGCGGCATCCGCGCTGGACTGGTCTGTTCGCGGTATTGCTACTGGCAAGTATCGTGATTCCTTTTGCCGGCGTCAGCGGCGATCAGGGGCCTCAGGGCTTTAACGACCGCGTGTTTATCAGCTATAACCTGCATACTCAGTACAGCCTGCGCGAAGTCGAAGATGAAGTCAGCATTATGGAGGATTTCCTTTATACCAATCAGGAAGACTTCCATATCGACGCTGTTTACAGCTATTACACGCCTAACTACGCCATTTCTACAGTACTACTGAAGCCAGGCCGGCCTGAAAAATTAGGCGACCTGATGGAGCGGATGCGTAAAGAGTTTCCGAAGATGCTGCGCAGCGAACCACAGTTCGGTTTTGGCGGTGGCGGCGGCGCTCGGGTACGGGTGACCTTAAGTGGTAACTCCACAGAAATACTGCAGCAACTGGCGGCGGACATTGTTCCCCGACTTGCCGACATTGAGGGGTTAACGGATGTGCAGACCGAGATGGATGCTGGCCGGTATGAGCTGTTAATTCGTGTTGACCGTGAACGTGCGTACCGGCTGGGGCTCAGCTCTGCCGAAGTTGCCCGGGCTATATCTACCGCCCTGCGCGGACAACGGCTACGGTCGTTCCGTGGTGACCCGAACGGAGAGATACCGATGCGGGTCGCTTTCGACAAGAACCTGGAGTTCTCTCTGAACGCCCTTAAAAACCTACCCATCATTAAGATCGGTGAACGGATCATTCCGCTGCACAGTGTTGCCACCATCGAGCAGCAGCCCCGGTTGGGCGAGATCCGGCGGATCGATCGGCGCACCTCGCTGAGCATTGATGCCAACCTGCATGAACTGACCACCAGTGAAGCCCGTAAGCAAGTCACCGCGGTGCTCAGTCAGCTGCAGTTACCCCAGGGTTATACCTGGAGCCTGAATGGCAGCTTCCAGCGGCAGCAGGAAGCTGAAAACGTGATGCTGATAAACACTTTACTGGCGGTTGCCATGATTTATATCGTTATGGCGGCACTGTTTGAGTCGGTACTGTTGCCCACAGCAGTTATTACCTCCCTGCTCTTCTCCATTGTGGGAGTATTCTGGGCGCTGTTTATCACCGGTCAGTCAATCACCATTATGGCGATGATCGGCATCCTGATTCTGATGGGGATAGTGGTGAATAACGGCATTGTATTGGTCGATCGGATTAACCAACTTTTAGCCGCTGGCCATTCGCTGGAGCGTGCTGTAATTGATGGCAGCGTCAGCCGCCTGCGGCCGATTCTGATGACCGTATCGACTACGGTGCTGGGGCTGGTGCCGCTGGCGTTTGGTACCACCCAAATCGGTGGTGACGGCCCGCCGTACGCACCTATGGCTATTTCCATCATCGGTGGCCTGATCCTGTCCACCATAACCAGCCTGTATCTGGTGCCCTACGCCTATGTAAGGCTACTCAGCATCAGAGCGCGCTGGCGTGCCTTACGGGGCCGCGCCAGCCAGTTGGTTAGTCGGGTAATTGCCGGTTAGCCCGTTCCAGGTCGGCTGGCGTATCAATGCCAGCCGGCGGTGGAATGATTGCCTCGGCCACATGAATACGCTCGCCGTACCAGAGCACCCGCAGCTGCTCGAGTGATTCAATCTGCTCAATGGGGCTGGGCTGCCATTCCACGTAACGCCAGATGAAGCCAGCCCGGTAGGCATAAATGCCAATGTGGCGACGATAGTCGGCGCTGTCGGAAAGCCGTTCATTGTGGTTCCCGTCCCGATCAAACGGAATCATAGCCCGGCTAAAGTACAAGGCATAGCCATTAACATCGGTCACTACTTTAACCGCATGCGGGCTTTGCACCTCTTCCAGGGAATGAATCGGCACTGCCAGAGTCGCCATCTGCGCCTGTTTCTGATTGGCCAGATTATCTGCTACCTGACGGATAATTTCCGGTGGAATGAACGGTTCATCGCCCTGCACGTTCACTACGATATGATCGTCAGCAATAGCGAGGTACTCCAGGACTTCAGCAATACGCTCGGTACCCGACTGATGGTTTGTGCTGGTTAGCATGGCTCGTCCGCCAAAAGCTTCCACCGCATCAATAATACGTTGATCATCGGTGGCCACAATAACTTCGCTCGCACCAGCTGCCGCACAGCGCTCATATACCCGCTGGATCATAGATTTGTCACCAATCATGGCCAATGGCTTGCCAGGTAACCGTGAAGAAGCGTAACGGGCGGGGATGACTACGGTAAAGCTCATGAGGGCATCTTCTCCAGTTCAGCGTTGCTGATTTCGCGGGCTTCAGTGGTCAGTAGCATGGGAATATCGTCGCGCACCGGATAAGCGAGTTTATCGCCGCGACAGACTAACTCCTGTTTATCTTTGCACCACACCAGCCGTCCCTTACATAGGGGACAGGCTAAAATTGCCAGGGTGCGTTCGTCCATAGCCATAATCACTCCTGTTAAACGTAATTTATTTTGTATGTGCTGCGAGCGCGATTTGAAACTGTTGCCAGAAGCCGGACTCAAATTCAGCACTGACAGGCAGATAATACCAGTCTGGCCGGGCAAAAGATCGGCACTTGGCGGCATCTTTTTCCGTCATAACCACAATATCGTGAGCAGGCAGCTGATCAAAATCGGCCGCACTGAAAGGATAATGGTCGGGAAACTCTCTGGACGCATCCAGTCGCAGCCCTAATTTCTCAAGTGTAGCGAAAAAACGTGGCGGATGCCCGATGCCCGCTACCGCAACTGTCCGCCCCTGCGGCAACTTCGGTACCGGCTCATCGTCAATAACCCGTCGCCAGCCCATCGACTGCAAAGTAAATACAGAGCCAAACTCATGGGCGTCAGAATGACCGTTCTGCACCACTAAATCTGCGCGACTCAAGCGCTTGCGCGGCTCCCGTAATGGCCCCAAGGGAAGCCGCCAACCGTTACCCAACCCGCGGTTACCATCCACCACAATGAGTTCAATATCCCGCTGTAGCCGATAATGCTGCAGACCGTCATCACAAAGAATAATGTTTACCTGTGGAAATTCAGCCAGCAGATGCCTGGCGGCACCGACCCGGTCCGGCGCAACCACTACCGGGACCTTACAGCGCCTGACCAATAATAAAGGCTCATCGCCGCAGCGTTGGGGATCGCTGTCAGCAGTAACGACCAGAGGAAACGGACCGCGGCCACCATAGCCGCGGGAGATAATGCCGGGCCGCCAGCCGTGCTCGCGTAGCCAGCCGACTAAGGCTTCGGTAACGGGGGTTTTACCACTGCCACCAACAGTAATATTACCCACCACGATGACAGGTGCAGCAACGCCATGCTGCGGTAGCCAGCCCCACTGATAGAGCAAACGCCGGATTCCGGAAACCAGCACGAATAGCCAGAGCAATGGTAACAACAACCACAGCAGCGGGTGCACGCCGGGTGAGTACCAGGCACGCTGCCACCACATTACTGTTCATCCCCACTAAACTGCAGACTATGTAGCTGGTAGTACGCCCCTTGCTGATTCAGCAACGCCTTATGGCTTCCCCGCTCCAGTACTTTACCGTCTTCCAGCACCAGAATTTCGTCAGCTTTTTCGATGGTCGACAAGCGGTGTGCAATGACAATCGACGTTCGATCTTTTTGCAGGTTACTCAGGGCGGTCTGGATATGCCGTTCTGACTCGGTATCCAGCGCCGAGGTGGCTTCATCAAGGATGAGAATTGGCGCGTCGCGCAGCAGGGCCCGGGCAATAGCGATACGCTGGCGCTGCCCTCCGGAAAGCATCACACCGTTTTCGCCTACCATGGTGTTCAGGCCATTCGGCATGTTATCGGTAAATTCAGTTACATACGCCTGTTCGGCGGCTTCACGAATACGCTCATTCGTTACTTTACCATGGGCGCCATAGGCAATGTTCTTGGCAATGGTGTCGTTAAACAGCGTCACATGCTGAGATACCACAGCAAACTGGCGCCGCAGGCACTTCAGTTTGTAGTCGTAAATATCAACGTCATCCAGATAGATAACCCCGGCCTGTGGCGCATAAAAACGGGTCAATAAATTTGAAATCGTTGATTTCCCGCTACCCGAGCGGCCAACCAGAGCCAGAGTTTTGCCTGCGGCCACTTCAAAGCTAACGCTTTCCAGTGCCGGTGACTCAGTCTCATCATAAGCAAATGTTACATTCTCAAAGCGGATATTGCCTGCCGCCCGTTGAATGACCTTCTTACCGGTATCCCGCTCGGCGCGCTCATCCAATACTTCAAAAATACTTTTTGCTGCAGCGATACCGCGCTGAAAGTCACTGTTTACCGTGGTCAGCTGTTTTAATGGCCGCAGCAACATGATCATAGCTGTCAGCAAGGTCGTGAATGCACCTGCGGACAAGTCTTCCAGCATTTCGGGGAAGCTTGCCAGCACCAGTACCATGGACAAGCTCAGTGAGGCAATAAACTGAATCACTGAAGTGCTGACAGTCTGCGCGTTCACCATCTTCATATTCTGGTTACGGGTAATATTATTAATTTCGTTGAAGCGTTTCGATTCGAGCTTCTGCCCTTCGTACATCACCACAACTTTATGGCCGTTAATCATCTGCTCAGCAGTCGTTGTGACTCCGCCCATGGCTGTCTGGATGCGGCTGGAGACTTTGCGGAATCGCTTTGACACCACGGAAACCACCTTTGCCACCAGCGGGCCCACTACCAGAAACACCAGGGATAGTTCCCAACTGTGATAGAACATCAGCGACAACAGGCCAACCACGAAGGCGCCTTCACGAATTAAGATCAGTAGCGCCCGGCTGGTTGCTTCAGCGACTTGCTGAGTGGTGTACGTGATTTTTGAAATCAGGTCCCCGGTAGAATGCCGATCATGAAACGACACCGGCAATCGCATCATGTGATCAAACAACTGCTGACGCAGCGTGGTAATGACACGAAATCCAACCCAGTTAAGGAAGTAGGTCGAAATAAAGTTAAAAATGCCGCGTGCGATAAAAATAACCGGAACAAAAATCGCCCCATACAGCAGAATTTTGGGATTATGCTGAGTCAATCCATCGTCTATCAGCGTTTCAATCTGCGAGAAGAAAAAGGTATCCACGGCGGCATAGCCGAGCATCCCAATAATCGAGAGACTGAATGCGGCACGGTAAGGTTTGATGTATGCCAGCAGTCGCCGAAAGGTTTTTTGCTTTTTAAGTTCGATATCGTTTGTTGCGCTCATGCAGTACTTTTACTGGTAACTAATCCATTCATTCTAACCGCTTTACGCTAACTCTGGCTAGTTTCCTGTCGATGCACTGTCGGTATCAGCGTCAAACCAGGCTGCGGTAGTGGCAGCCAGGGGCTGCCAGACCTGCCAGCGCCGGCCGTCGCTGATCAGGCTAACCTGACCTCCGATAGCTGTATCCAGTAGCGGAATCGACAACCTATCCAGACGCTCCCGCACACTCGGATGAACCAGCCTGTATGGGTTATTACGGCCGCGGCTGGCAATAGCCACTGACGGGCCAACCGCACGCAGAAAATAATCCCCGGAGGAACTGTTACTGCCATGATGGGCCAGAACCAGCACTTCTGCTCTTACCGGCGCCAGCCGGGCCAGTAAGTCATATTCAGCGCGACGTTCAATATCGCCCGGCACCAAAATTCGCAATTGCCCGTAGCGCAGCAGCAACACACAGGAGTTATTATTGCCGCGGTTGTTGCCCTCCCGGCGCGGGTGCAGTACCTGCCAGTGCACACCACGCCAGTTACCGGTTTGCCCGGCGCTGCAGCTAAAACCCTCACCGGAACCGAACCAGCGTACCCTGGAATAATGCGACTTAATGGTGGCCGCGCCACCACGATGATCCAGATCAGCATGGCTGATAAAAGCCAGTTCAGGCTGTAAACGCCGATATCGCAAAAAGGGCAGAACCACCCGTTCTGCCATATCGCCACCCTGTGGCCAGCTAGCCCCGGTATCAATCAGCAGCGCCCGCCCCTGCCGCTCCACGACTAAGGCGCTACCTTGCTCGACGTCCAGCACGTGCAGATACATCTGCGAATCATTGTGTCGTAACTGAAAGATCACGCCTGCTAATACCAGCGAAGCGCTCAGCGCCACTGCGCGGTAGCGCCAGTTCCACGGCCAGAGCAATGCCAGCAACCCTGCCATGAGCAGCGCTAGCGGGGGCGTCGTTTCGATACCTAGCCACTGCCAGGGCTGCTCAGCGAGCCAGGCAAGCACCGGCCAGCTAGTATTAAGAGGCAACCCCGCCAGCCACCATATTCCAGAGGCCAGGCTATCGCCGCCCAGCAGTAAGATCGCCAGGCCAATTAACGCTAATGGTAAGATCCACAGGCTAAATACCGGCACCAATACTAAATTTGTTACCGGTGCCATTAACGGCAAACCACCAAACCAGATTAAAGTAAGCGGCGATAATGCCAATGTCAGCATTAACTCCAGCCGCCAGAGCATCCGCAGCGCTCTGAAATGTCCAGCCAGCGGCCGCCAACGCCAGTTCATCAACAGAATAGCCGCTACTGCGGTTACCGATAGCCAGAACCCTGGCTGCAGCGGTGCCATAGGTTCAATCAGAATCACCACCAGTACTGCCCGCAGCAGAACCCGCGCAGGCGGCGTGTAAAACGCAAATTTTTTGTGCAGGAAAAGCACCGCAAACATGCTCAGAGCTCTTAGCGTTGCCGTACCAAAGCCAGCCAGCCAGGCATAGCCGCAAGCCAGAAGCAACGCTCCCCACCAACACCAGATTACGTTGTTGATGCGATCGCGCCGACTGCGGCGACGGGCAAATAAGCGATTCGGATAGTTCAGTAAAATAATAGCGGCACCGGCTACCAGGCTAAGATGCAAGCCGGAAATCGCAATCAGGTGAGCCAGCCCGGTGCGCTGGAAAACGAACCACTGACTATCGCTGAGTCGTTGCCGCTCGCCCATTAATAGCGCCGTTAGCACACCGCCTTGTGGGAGCGAGCCAAGTTGCTTTAGCAGGCGGTTAAACAGCTGTTGCCGCACAGTTGGCTCACCGCCGGCGTAGGCTCCCTGCTGTACACTGCCCAGCGTACGGATGCCATTAGCCAGTAAATACCGGTGATAGAGAAATCCACCTTCGTTTCTGGGGCCCTGCGGGTGACGAAGGCGAACGTTAAAGGACCATAGCTCACCTGCTTGCGGGATGCGCTGTCCCGTGACTTCTGGGGGGTCATACCAGTTCAGGCGTATGCCCGGGGTGGTCGGCAACTGTTCATCAGCCAGACTGAGTAAACGACCTTCAATGCGCCAGAAGCCTTCTGCCAGATGGGGTAGTCGGGTAATTTCAACGCGCACAGTAAGGGGGGTTCCGGCCAAAGCTTGATCAAGTACCCAGTTCTGGGCGAAATAGGCGTTGCCAGATCCCCACCCGATCCCGCACAATATAAGTAGCGTTACCCCCATCAGCGGCACTTTGCGCATGGCCAGATAACCGCAGACTGCGATCAAGAGCGCACCTGCCAACCATTGCCAGATAAGCAAATGACTGCTAAAACAAAATGATAGCGCGAAGCCACTTAAAAATGCGCACAACCACCGATCCATGGATGTTGTACCCGAACGTTGAGGATTAATTAAACTCTTATGCCGAAAAAGTTTTTTCAGCGAATTATGCCGCGCCACGAAACGGTCAGAAACAGCCGCAGCCTGAAAATATTTGGCAGATTACTGCATGACGCTAATCTGTGGCATATGAACCGACGCTCAGCGTCAGGAGCCTTCGCTATAGGTCTATTCTGCGCCTTTATTCCGGTGCCCTTTCAGATGGTCCTCGCTGCCGGTGCCGCTATTCCTTTTCGGGTTAACTTACCGCTTTCTGTCGCTTTAGTATGGGTTTCCAACCCAATAACCATGCCAGTGCTGTTTTACTTCTGTTACCTACTCGGGGCGATGATTCTGGATCAACCCGAACAGCAATTCATGTTTGAGCTGTCCTGGGAGTGGCTGGGTAATAGTATCACCACTATTGGCCCTGCCTTCCTGCTGGGCTGCCTGATTATGGCAGTCGTCAGCAGTATTGTCGGCTACTTTGCTATCCGTCTGTTATGGCGGCAATCGGTAGTCAGCGCGTGGCGAGCGCGTCGCGTCCGCATGAGCGCGCACCTGAAACGTCGCCAGGAAAAGAAGAAAAATCAGCTGCGCTGAATTGCCTGAATAACGTCTGTCCGTGAGGCGTACCAGGCCGGATACAGAGTTGCCACTGCGCTCATTACAATCGCCAGCAGCGAAACCAACGCGACGTCCCGCCACTGCAGGCTAACCGGAATTTGACTGACAAAATAAACGTCACTGGCAAGCATTGTCTGACCGGTGATCTGCTCAATCAAACTCGTCAAATCCGGTAATGCCAGGCTCAGCGCAACACCGCCCAGCGAACCGATGGCTATACCTAAGAGGCCGTTTTGCAGCCCCTGCCAGATAAACACTCTGAGTATGGCGCTCTGCCGCAGCCCCATAGTGCGTAAAATACCGATATGCCGCTGCTTTTCCTGTACCGTCATAATCAAAGTGGACACAATATTAAAAGACGCAACCGCCAGCACGAGTACCAACACCAGATACATCACCAGCCGTACCAGCTGAATATCACGGTATAAGTGCCCTTGTGAACGCATCCAGTGGTCCAGGTACAAATAATCATTCAGTTGATGCCCGATTTCATTAGCCACCTGCTGGGCAGCAAAAATATCAGTTACGTCCAGCTCAACACTGGTAACCCCTGATTCAACCCCAATCAAATCGCGGGCGGTAGCAAGGTTAACATAGGCATACTGATGATCGACCTGGCCCCCGAAGCTGAAGGTGCCTGCCAGTTGTAAGCGAATTCGGCGGGGCTCACGAAAGCTTCCCTGCTCAGCCACCAACAAAGTGACATAATCACCAGTACTGAGCTTCAGTCGGTCAGCTAACTGGCTGCCCAGTACCACCCCGCGTGGTTCCTTTTGCAGAGCAGTCCAGGCTTCGTCGGTCATATAGTCGGTAATGGCCTGGCGCCGATCCGTATCAATCCCCTCAACCTGTACCCCGGTAAAACGGGTCCCCTGTTGCACCATTGCCTGGGTGCGGATAACCTGCCGTGCGGCGGTTACCTGCGGATGCGCCAGGCTTTTACGTATAACCTCTTCCGGCTCACGCAGCGTTCCTTCTACAGCAGTAAATTCCACCTGTGGGACCAGACTGAGAAAACGTTGTTCCAGCATGGTCTCGAAGCCATTCATAACACTTAATCCGGCAATCAGAACCATACTACCCAGTGCAATACCCAAGGTGGAAGAGGCAGAAATAAAGCTCAGAAAGCCGCTACGCTCCTGCTTACTGCGGAAACGACGGGCCAGCGACCAGCTAAGCGACCAGCCACCTATCATAGCGCCGTCCCGGTTTCAGCAGCGAGCAACTGCCCGTGATGGAGTTCGAGAGTTCGGGGTAACTGTGCTGCCAGGCTACGATCGTGGGTAACGATCACAAACGCGGTCGACAGTTCCCGGTTGAGTTGCTGCATCAGGCTGAAAACCTGCTTTGCCGTGGTATCATCCAGGTTGCCGGTTGGCTCATCAGCCAGCACCACACTGGGGCTGTTAGCCAGCGCCCGCGCAATCGCCACCCGTTGCCGCTCACCACCTGACAGCTCAGCCGGCCGATGAGTGCCACGATCCCGCAGCCCGACCCGCTCCAGCAATTCTTCTGCTCTGACCCGCGCGTCTTTGGCCGTCATCCCACCAATAAGCAGCGGCATAGCAACGTTTTCCAGTGCCGTGAACTCCGGCAGCAAGTGATGAAACTGGTAAATAAAGCCCAGTTCGCGGTTACGCCAGTTGGCGAGGTGATTATTGGACCAGCGCTGAATCGGTTTCCCCTCAAACAATACCTCTCCCGAGGTTGGCTGGTCCAGCCCACCCAGGCAATGCAATAAGGTACTCTTACCGGAGCCCGAGCTGCCGACAATCGCCAGCATTTCTGCGGGTCTGACATTGAAACTTACCCCATCAAGCACCCGCAGCTGGTGAGCACCGTCCTGATAAAAACGACTAAGTTGCTGACATTCGAGTATTGCTTCAGTCATAGTTCCTCACTCATAACGCAGGGCTTCGGCCGGAAGTACACGACTGGCCCGCCAGGCCGGATATAAAGTAGCCAGCAACGTCAGAACCACAGCCACCAGCACAATCAGGGTAATTTGTTCCGCTTGCATTAATACCGGTAAGCCGCCGGTTCCGGCTAAACCCGTATCAACACCTAATAGCGTGAGTATGTTGTTGAGATACAGACAGGTAGCAAGGCCCACCAGTAACCCACCGATACTACCGATCACGCCATTATTCAGCCCCTGCACCATAAACATCAGATACAGCGCCCGGCGCCGCAGGCCCATGGTCTGCAAAATAGCGATATCAGACCGCTTATCCTGGATCAGCATCATCAGTGACGACACGATATTGAAGGCAGCCACCGCGATAATAAGCCCCAGCATCAGGCTAACCATGCGCTTTTCCATACTGACCGCATCAAAGAGCTCGCCATAACGCTCGCGCCAGCTCTCCAGCTCATAATCATCGCTCAGCACAGACTGCAGGTGTTGCTGCGCCGGTAGTGCCTGGAACGGGTCATCGAAGTAATAGCGTAACCCAGACACCTCGCCATCGGCCATCCTCAATAATCGTGCGGCATCCCCCCCGTGCATGATAAGCAATTGGCTATCTGCTTCCGACTGCATAGCGATAATACCGGCTACGGTAAAACGTCTTTGGGCCGGCATCAGCCCTAACGGCGTGTACATACCGCCCGCGGCGGCGATAACACGCAGCGAATCGCCGGGCCAGACATCCAGCTCGCGCGCCAGTGACTGGCCGATCAGAATACGGTAACTGCCGGGTTGCAGGGCTTCGAGCTCACCAACCTGCAGATGCTCGCGTAACGGCTGTAACTGCACCTCGCTACCTTCCGCATCGGGGAAAATGCCCTGAATCAGTACCGGTCGCAGGCGCCCCGCACCCTGAATCACACCAGCACTACTGACCTGGGGTAACACTGCCCGCTGCCCTTCTGCTTGCGGTAATTGCGCCGCAAGTTGCTGCCAGTCGCGCAAGCCTGAAGCATCAGCTGGTGTCACCGTCAGTTGCGGTACCACGCCTAAAATTCGCTGTTTGAGCTCCTGCTCAAAGCCGTTCATTACTGACCCCACCACAATTAGTGCGGCAACGCCCACCAGAATGCCCGCCAGTGCAAAGCGATTGATAAAACGCGTAAAGCGGCTGCCATGCCGGGCACGGCTATAACGTGAGCCAAGAAATAAAGCGGTCGGCTGAAACATAATGATCTCAGAGTTCTCCCAGATTCAAGCGCCAGGTAGGTGCGCTGCAAGCATAAAGAAATCTGCGCGCTGATCCAAGCAACAAGTTCAGGTATACTTTACTGCAATCCATTTGCAGTCACGCAGCAGAGACTTACCCCATTCATGACAAAGGCCTTAATTTTAACTCCGCCCAAGCCTCAGAACGCCACTAAAGATATTACCTGGCAACAGCTCGCCGGCAGCAGTGTGGCGCTTGCTCTGGGGCAGCTTACTGAACAACACCAGCGGCCGGTTTTAATCGTAACACCCGATGCTCCTCAGGCCCATCGGCTGGAGCAGGAGATTCGCTACTTCGCGCCCAGCCTGCGCGATCAAATCATGGTATTCCCCGATTGGGAAACCCTGCCTTATGACAGTTTTTCACCCCATCAGGATATTATCTCTGAGCGCCTGAGCGTTTTGGCGCGGCTGCCTGATATGCAGCGCGGTGCCCTGATTGTCTCCATCAATACCCTGATGCACCGCATTGCACCAACCGGTTATGTCAGCGGTCAGGCACTGCAACTAAACAAAGGTCAGGTGCTGGATATTCACGGTTTACGCCAGCGGCTGGAGCGCGCCGGATACCGTCACGTGCACCAGGTAATGGAGCACGGCGAGTTTTGCGCGCGCGGCTCACTGCTGGATTTATACCCGATGGGCAATACCGAGCCCTATCGTATCGACTTTTTTGACGACGAGATCGACTCGATTCGCGTTTTTGATCCAGAAACCCAGTTATCTTCTGTTGAAATAGACGCAATAAATTTGTTGCCAGCCCACGAATTTCCTACTACCCAAAGCGCTATCGATGGCTTCCGGGCCCGTTACCGCGAGCAATTCGGTGCCTCTAACGAACGAGACTCGGTTTACCATCAGGTGTCAAACCGGCAGTTTCCCGGTGGCATCGAGTATTATCTGCCACTATTTTTTGATGAAACCGCCAGTTTATTCGACTATCTGCCCGCGGATACGCTGCTGGTTACTTTTGGTGACCTGCAAGGCAGTCTGGACTCGCTCTGGCACGATGTACTGCAACGTTACGAACAGCGGCGCTACGACACGCTGCGGCCGCTATTACCACCCAATGACCTGTTCCTGCCGGTCGATCAGATCCACAGCCAGTTTAAGAGCCTGCCGCGGATTCGCGCCTTTGTGCCCGACGATAAGGCTCAACCGGGCCCGCAAAAATTTGCCACGCAGCCCATCGGTGAAATCGCCGTTGACCATCAGCTCAAAGATCCCCTGCAAAAACTGCGCGCCCGACTGGACCAAAGCTTCGCTGCTGGCTATCGGGTGCTATTTGCGGTTGAGTCAGCCGGGCGCCGCGAAACATTGCGCGAGCTGCTGGGCCCCCTGATGCTCAACCTGCCGGAAGTAAAGACTTTCGCTGATTTTGTCAGCAGCCGCGAGCCGGCAGCTATTGCCGTCAGCCCGGTTATTAACTCGTTTGAGATTACCGAACACAAAATTCTGCTGATCACCGAAACCGAATTACTGGGGAACCGCATTGTTCAACGCCGGCGGCGCGATCAGAAGGCCACCATTAGCAGCGAGCAGATGGTCCGCAACCTTGCTGAACTGCGGATAGGTCAGCCGGTTGTGCATATTGACCACGGCGTTGGTCGTTATCAGGGCCTGCAAACATTGGATACCGGCGGCGTCACCACCGAGTTCGTTACCATCGAATATGCGGGCAACAGCAAGCTCTACGTGCCGGTGGCCTCACTCCACGTATTAAGCCGCTACAGCGGCGGTGAAGAAGCCAGTGCCCCGTTGCATAAGCTGGGCAACGACCATTGGGAAAAAGCCAAGCGCAAGGCAGCTGAAAAGATACGGGATGTCGCGGCCGAACTGCTTGATGTTTACGCCCGCCGTGAAGCTAAGCCCGGGTATAGCTATCAACTTAATCAGGATGATTATCAGCGTTTTTCCGGCAGCTTCCCGTTTGAAGAAACTGAGGACCAACAAGTCGCTATTTCCGCGGTGCTGGATGATATGCAATCGGATCGCGCTATGGACCGGCTGGTGTGCGGTGACGTTGGGTTCGGTAAGACGGAGGTCGCCATGCGTGCCGCTTTCGTTGCCGTCAATGACAATAAGCAAGTTGCTGTGCTGGTACCCACGACCCTGCTGGCCCAGCAGCATTATGAAAATTTCAAAGACCGTTTTGCTGACACGCCAATCCGGGTCGAAGTGCTGTCGCGCTTTAAAACAGGTAAACAGACCACGCAAATTCTCGCTGACCTCGAAGCCGGGAAAATAGATCTGGTCATAGGGACCCACAAGCTGTTGCAGAACGATATTAAGTTTAAAGATCTGGGCCTGCTGATTGTCGATGAAGAACATCGCTTTGGCGTCCGTCAGAAAGAAGCAATTAAACGCCTGCGCGCTGACGTAGACATACTTACGCTGACCGCAACCCCGATCCCGCGCACCCTGAATATGGCTATGCACGGCGTTCGCGATTTATCCATTATCGCCACCCCACCGGCCAAACGTCTGGCCGTCAAAACCTTTGTGCGGGAATACGATAAAGCCACGGTGCGCGAAGCTGTACTGCGGGAGATATTGCGCGGTGGGCAGGTTTATTTCCTGCACAATAACGTGACCACTATTGCCAAAGCGGCGGATGATCTTGCCGAATTAGTGCCCGAAGCGCGGATTACAGTAGCCCATGGCCAGATGCGGGAACGCGACCTTGAACGCATCATGTCGGACTTTTACCATCAGCGTTATAACGTACTGGTCTGCACCACCATCGTTGAAACCGGCATCGATATACCAACCGCCAACACCATCATCATGGATCGGGCTGATCATCTGGGGCTTGCTCAGATGCACCAGTTGCGTGGCCGCGTCGGCCGCTCGCATCATCAGGCCTATGCTTACCTGCTTACCCCGAATGCCAAGCGCA
This sequence comes from Pseudidiomarina sp., assembly GCF_033722695.1. Classification (GTDB taxonomy): domain Bacteria; phylum Pseudomonadota; class Gammaproteobacteria; order Enterobacterales; family Alteromonadaceae; genus Pseudidiomarina. Next base: position 17,378 of record NZ_JAWVYM010000020.1, read on the forward strand.
TCACCAAAGACGCACTGAAACGGCTGGAAGCAATCGCCCAGCTGGAAGATCTCGGTGCCGGCTTTATGCTTGCCACTCATGATCTGGAAATTCGAGGCGCCGGTGAACTGTTGGGCGACGAGCAAAGCGGCCAGATAGAGACCATTGGCTTTACCTTGTATATGGATATGCTGGAACAAGCAGTAACAGCCCTGCGTGAAGGCCGCGAGCCGGCGCTCGACCAGTTACTGAAAGCACAGTCAGAGGTTGATTTGCGGGTGCCGGCTTTATTACCTGAAACCTATATCCCCGATGTGAATATCCGGCTTAGCCTGTACAAACGGATTGCCAGCTCAGACGATAGTCAGACGCTGCATGAATTGCAGGTAGAAATGATTGACCGCTTCGGTTTGTTGCCCGATTCAGTTAAAAATCTGGTGCGGGTTACCGAAATTCGTAATCGTGCCGGGCGCCTGGGTATCCGTAAGATTGAAGGCAGCGCGCAGGGCATCACCTTCGAGTTCGGCGAACAAACTAAAGTGTCGCCCAACTATCTGATCACCCTGATTCAGCAAAATCCGTCTGACTATCGCCTGGATGGGCCAAACCGTTTACGTATTCTTCGTAAAATCGAAGATACTCATGGGCGCATGAAACTGGTAGAGTTCTTACTAGATGAATTTGCACAACACAGCGACTAAGAGGATTACTATGGCAAGGTTCTGTCGTTTACTGACAGCCGCACTGCTGGCAACTATCGCTGGTAACGCCCTGGCTCAGTCTGATCCCGATAAATGGCGCTGGTTCGAGGTAGAGGTATTAATCTTCAGGCATCAGGCCAATGCGGGCCCGGCTGAAGAATTTGACTGGCAGGGACCTGGCCAGGTAACCGGGACCACCCGCGATCTGCTGACGCCTTATTACGCGCCTGATTTCCTTAGCTTTATCACCGCGACACCGCCGTGCGAACCCGATGAAAACGATCTGCTGTTGCAGGAAGATAGCTTACAGTGGATGTGTCATCGCCCCGAAGAGGTTGAACCTACACAAACTTTGGACTGGTATAAGGCTGACCGCTTATTAGCACTATTGCAGCGGGCTCCGGCGACGGTTATCGACGGTGCCGGTGGTAATATCCAGACCGCAAATCGTCCGTTTCTGATGACCGCCGCGAGCCATGAACTGGCGACCATGCGCCAGCAGCTTATTCAGCGCAACGTCGGACAGCCCTTGCTGCATGTTACCTACCGCCAACCGGTTTTTAACCGTAATCGAAACTATCAGTTCCGCCTGTACGGTGGCCGTAACTATGGCCATGAGTTTTTACCGTCGGGCTATGAAGTGCCTGATCCTGAAGATCAGCAAATCATTCCGGCCAATCCGCTGCCAGAACTTCTGAAGCTGACGGAAGCCGGCGAACTGAACTTCAGTGTCAAACCTGATGCTACCCCCACTCCCCCGCTGCTGCTGTCGCCCCGGGCGCCGGGAGAACCGTTCGAATCAGTTTGGGAACTGGATGGCGCGCTCCATATTTATTTGGTCGGCAATTACCTGCACATTGAAAGCCAACTGGAACTCCGTGATCCCCAGCTTGTTCAGTTCAGCACCACCAGTTTAGCTAAACAGGCGACTCATGCATTGGTAAATAAAGGTCCGCAGCGCTTTTTACGTCGCTATAAAATGAATCAGTTACGTCGTGTTATCTCCCATGAAACCCATTACTTCGATCATCCTAAGCTCGGTGTGATAGTACAAATTCGTCGCACTGATCTATCTGCTAAGCGCTAAAATTACTGGAACCCAATATGATGAATTGTCGCGGCTTTATTAAACTAGGTCTCTCTCTGGTTACCGTGCTCGGTTTGGCTGCCTGTCAGGCCCCCGATCCTGTAGTTAACTGTGGTGCTGGCGACCACACTTTAACTGATATTCAGGGCCCGGCAGCGGCTTCACCTTTTGCCGGGCAATCTGTAGCAGTTCGCGGCGTAGTGACCGCCAGCTTTCAGAGCGCTGGGGAGCTCGGGGGATTTTATCTCAGTAATCTTGCCAGCGCAGATGGTGCCCGCCCAAGTGGCGTCTTCGTAGCGACCACAGCGGCGGAGCATCAGGTCAAAGCTGGTGATGAAGTCCTGGTACAGGGAGTAGTGGCAGAAATTAATCAGCAAACCCAGTTAACCTCTGTTTCCCAGCTTCAGTATTGTGGCACCGCGGCTATACCTGCACCGGTCCGGCTTGAACTGCCCGTGGCAGATACTGAACAGTTTGAAGCACTAGAAGGCGTGCTGGTAACCGTACCGCAGAACCTGGTCGTAAACGGCCATTACCAACTGGCCCGACATGGACAGTTCCAGGTCGCGCCCATCCGGATGTATACGCCAACTCAAGTGGCCGCGCCAGGCAGCGATGCTGTCGAATTAGCCGCTCGCTACCGTCTGATGCGGCTGACTGTTGACGATAACCGCAGCCCTAATCCAGCCGAAGTGATTTATCCTGCTCCTGCTCTGGCCGCCAACAATACCCTGCGCAGTGGCGACACTATTGAACCGGTAACCGGCATTCTGAGTGAGTTCGATGGTGATTACCGTCTGCAGCCGACCACAGCAGTCCGGGTAAAAACAACTAACCCGCGGCCCCCTGCTCCGGCTGCTGCTGCCGCCGACAGCGTTCGGGTTGCCGCCTTTAACGTGCTGAATTACTTTAACGGCGAGGGCGTCGATAAAACCTTCCCCACCGAACGCGGCGCTAAAACTGCGGCGGCCTTCGAACGTCAACATCATAAGATCCTGGCGGCATTGACAGCCCTCAATGCCGATATCATTGGTCTGATGGAAATTGAGAACGATGGCTTTGATGAGCACAGCGCCATTCACCAGCTCGTTACCGCCTTACGCGAAGCCAGCGGCGCTCCCTGGCAGTTTATTAACGCAGCAGCCAGTGGCGACGACGGGCGTTTTGGCGGCGATGCTATTACTAACGGGTTAATCTACCGCGCTGACCGTATCACCCCAGTGGGTGACATGTTTACCGTGCGTCAGGGACCGTTCCTTAACCGCAGTCGCTTACCCATGATTCAGGGCTTTAAGCGGGTAACTGGCACGGAAACCCTGGTCGTCGCCGTCAACCACTTTAAATCAAAAGGTTCCTGTCCCAGAGACGACGGCAACCTTAACGCCCGTCAGGGTGATGGCCAGGCATGCTGGAACGCGGTTCGGGTTGAATCGGCACAATTGCTGACTGATTTCATTGCCGGCCACCCAGAGCTAGGCGCTCACCCGGCACGCATTTTACTGGGCGATTTTAACGCTTATGCCATGGAAGATCCGATCCAGACGATGCTCGCCCGCGGCTACCATAACCTGGTTGAATCCTTCGAACCCGGCGGCTATTCATACGTGTATGATGGCCAGGCAGGCAGCCTTGACCACTTGCTGGTCTCAGACGCTTTGAAGGATCGCGTCTTGCTGCAACAGAACTGGTCGATAAATGCAGACGAACCTACGGCGCTGCAATATCAGTATGGTGATGAGCATCCTGACTGGTACGCACCAAATCCGTATCGTTCGTCTGACCACGACCCGGTCTATGCGGATATTCGCTTTTGATTTGAATTAATTGCCGTCCTCTTGTCACATTCGTCGTCGCTGGGGCATCTTAGCTATAGTAAGCAGTACTAAACAGCCTAAGGACGACATCTTTTGACTACAGGTTTTGGAACAGCCCTTGATACTGACATTGTCCGGCGTGCCCAGCAGGGTCGCCGCGACGCGCAGCGGCAGCTGTTTGAAACGTTTCAGCGCGCAGTACTGAGTTCACTGACCGGCCTTTGCCGCGATAGTGAACTGGCGCGCGACCTCGCTCAGGATGTCTTTATCCAGGCCTTTGACAAACTTCCTCAACTGCGGGAACCCGCTGCCATTGGCGGCTGGCTGAAACAGTTGACCATACGCACGGCACTGGCACATTTTCGCCGCCCGCAGTTGGTGGTGTCGGAGCCTGAAGCGATGCCCGAGCCAGACGCCCGGGACTGGCTGAGTCAGACCGACTGGCTCACCCAGCAAGATGATATTGAGCAGCTGCTAAGCATACTTGATGACCATGAACGGCAGCTGGTATGGCTCTATCTGGTTGAGGAATACAATCATACTGAACTGGCAGAGTTACTGGGGCTGCCTGCGGCAACCGTAAGGCAGCGCTACCACAGGGCTTTGCAAAAATTGAAACAACGGAGTAATACATGAGTGAGAGTCACCTGACACCCGCTGAACAGCAGCTTAAGCAGCGTCTGCAGCAATGGGCTAACCAGGAAGCTGCCGATAAGCCGCTGGAGTGGCAAGGAGGCTGGCTACCAGCTCGTCAGCAGCCCTCTGCATGGCGGTGGCTGGCACCTGGCGCGTTAGCTGCGGCCATCGGCTGGTTCTGGCTGGTTCCGGCTACCGCCCCCGATGTTGCTCAACCGCCCATGTTATTAGCAGACAATTACCAGCTTGATGCCATTGACAGGCAATTACAGCAAGCCTACTTAATCAGTGCTGATCAGCAGCATATTAACTCTCTGTGGCAACAGCGAAAGGCTGCCGCTGCAGATCAAATACAGGAGTATCAGCTATGAAAACGTCAGTTAAGTTTCTGGCTTTAGCCATGAGCAGCGCCCTGATGATGACTTCTATGCAGGCCTCGGCTCAGCAAGACCAGGCCCGTGAACTGGCGCGCGCAGCAGCAGTAGAAGCGGCTAAAGCCAGCGGCAAGAAAGACAAAGTCAGCTATGAAGAACCAGCCCGGAGCTATTTTAACTGGGGCGGCATTGTGCGTCCCGACGGTGAAATCGTCTCGGTTCGCGCTGGCTCAGTAGCGGCTAATATGGGCATACAGCCCGGTGATAAACTGCTCAAGGTTAATGGCAATAAGGTAGCCGGAAACTCACTTAATGAGATGCTCGCGCCGCTTGATAGCCTGCAGCATGGCGAAGCCTTCACGGTAACTGTAGAACGTGCTGGCAGCGAGCGACAGTTCGCCGGAGAAGCTAAAGCAACGGTGATTCCGGGCTGGCGTTTAGAAGTGGATGTCGCAATGGATGAGCAACAGGTTGGCACCATAGACAGCGAAGGCTGTGGCCGGGTCAGCGTATTCTTTACCCCACCGGTGACCCGTGACTACTACCCCGCTTTCATCAACAGCGTCGACGGCGAATCCGTGCGGGTACGTAACCCGAATGTTGTACTAAGCGCAGGAGAGCACACCATCGGCGTGCACGAACTCATTGATGATCGGAGCGTACGTCGCAGCCAGAGTCTGGACAAAGAAAAAGAATTGCAGCTAACCGTAGAGCCAAATACCACTTACTACATCGCGGCACATTTTATTCGTGAACAACGCTTTGATCGTATCAACCAAGGCTATTGGGAACCGATTGTCTGGAAAGTTACCGAGCAGGAATGTACGGTTGAATAAGCCCCGTTAATAACTCAGATACTACAACCAAAAAGGCAGCCATCAAGGCTGCCTTTTACTATTTACGCTTAGTCTTTATCAGGCGCTTTTCTTATTCGCGCCTTCCAGCAGGTTCAGTGATTTACCGATTTCAATGCGCTTTGGTTTCATCGCCTCCGGCACCACTTTTTCCAGGCCAACCGTCAGCAAGCCGTTACGCAACTCAGCACCAATCACTTCAACGTGATCAGCCAGATTGAATTTGCGCTCAAAACTACGGAATGCGATGCCTTTATGCAGGTATTCACCCTGCTCTGAGTCGTCCGCTTTTTTACCCTGAACTTTCAGTATGTTGTTTTCGACTTCCAGTTCCAGCTCGTCTTCATCAAAGCCGGCCACCGCCAGGGTAATCGCATAACGGTTCTCGCCCACCACGGCAATGTTATACGGAGGGTAACCGCCAGCACCGTTACCGTCACTACGCATTGCTGCGTCTAACAGCCGTGCCATACGGTCGAAGCCAATACTGCTGCGATATAATGGGGATAAATCAATAGTAGCCATAATCATTCTCCTGAAGAAGCAATGTTAGTTAATGCCGCAGCTCTCTTTGAGACACCGCGGTCAAAATCTATATAAGATCCGCAAAACGAATTTCAAGTCCGCTTCTAAAAATTTTTGTCACAAAAAAAACATACCGGTATGTTATTATCCGCGCCGATTATTGTGACACCAACAGGATAGAAATATGTTGTCCCTGAAGTTCCTGACTCCGTTTCGGATCATTTTTGCGATTAGCTTCATTCTCGCTGGCTGTACTCAATCCGCCGACCAGGCCGGACAACAACAAAACACGACCCCACCTAATATCATCTTCATGATTGGCGACGGTATGGGTTTTGAATATATTTCGGCTTACCGCTATGCCATGAGTGAGCCTGGTGCCGGCACGCTTGCCCCGACCCCTTTTGACGACCTGCTGCTCGGCGCTGCCACCACGTATCCGGACGATGACACCTGGGTTACCGATTCAGCTGCGAGTGCAACGGCTCTGGCAACCGGCGTAAAAAGTTACAATGGCGCCATCGGCATTGACGCGAACAAGCATCCCCAGCAAAATATGATGGAACGGGCCCGATCCCAGGGCTGGTATACCGGTGCAATCTCGACCGTGCATGTTAATCACGCTACTCCGGCGTCATTTTTTACTCATCATCCGTCACGCAAAATGTATGAGGCTATAGCCGATTCACTGGCGACGCCGTTGCAACCCGGCGTCTGGCGCTTTGATGTACTTCTGGGTGGGGGCTATCGCTATTTCAGTCGCGATGATAAAAACTGGCTGCCCGAGCTGCAACAACAGGGCATGACGGTCATCACGGAATTTGATCAGTTAACAACAACCACCACAACCCCGGTTCTGGGCCTGTTTGCGGCGGAGGCGCTACCAGCCGCTATTGATGATCAGCCGCGGCTGGCCAGCATGACTCAAACCGCGCTGCGGTTACTGACCGCAAAGCAGCAGCAACAACAGCAGCCCTTCGCTTTGATGGTAGAAGGCAGCCAGATTGATTGGTGTGGCCATGCCAATGACATCGCCTGTGCGGTGCATGAAATGAAAGACTTTGCTCAGGCGCTCGATGTGGTACTGGCTTATCAGAAAGAACACCCCAACACCCTGATTGTAATAACCGCAGATCATTCAACTGGCGGGCTGACACTTGGGCAAGGAGGCGAATATGCCTGGTACTCGCAGAAGGTTATGGGTATAACCGCGTCGCTTGAAGTGATGACTCGTGAGTTACTTGAACTGCCGCGAAATCAGTGGCGCGAATACCTGCAGCCACGGCTGAATCTTGAGTTAACAGAAGAAGAGTGGCACCGCATCGCTGCAGTGGAAGTTCCGGCAGAAGCGAAAGGCAGAGACCGGCAAAAAGCTATCCGTAGCGCTATTGTACCGATAATCAGTAGCCATACCCGCACCGGCTGGACCACCAGCGGACACACTGCAGTCGATGTGCCCGTGATGGCTATCGGCCCGGGTTCAGAAGCCTTCCGTGGCTATCAGGACAATACCGACATTGGTAAAGCCCTGCTTAAACTAATCCGTTAACAACGGCTTAAGCCACATGCCAGCCCAGCTCATCGGCGCGTTTACGCGCCATGGCTGGGACATCAGTTTTGACAAAGTGATGATGCATGATCTGCACACCCAGCATGTGGTTGATAACAGCATCCAGCTGCACTTTTTCATCAATAGGCACACCCGGGGTTTCATGCTTCTCAAAGGTCAGTTTAACCTGCGCATAATCCAGCAGACCGGCCTCTTTCACCGCTTCTTCTGACAAGAACAGATCCGCCAATTTCATCAGCGCTTTCCATTTTTCCGGATCGGTGTGAGCCGGCGGCGCCATAAAGGCGAACTTCTCACGTTTATACAAGGTCTCCGGCAACAAACCTTTCATCGCTTCGCGCAAAACATACTTTTCCTTGTTGCCCTTGATCCGCAGGTGCGGTGGCACGGTGAAAGCATATTCCGCTAAGTGGTGATCAAGGAATGGTGGCCGTGCTTCCATAGAGTTGGCCATATCAACGCGGTCGCCGCCCCAGGTCAGGATCTGCCCTTCCAGCATGGTCTTAATCCACACATACTGGGCCCGGTCAAGCGGGTGCCGGCCGTTGAGCATCTTCTCATCAAGGGTTTCAGCGATAGCTTTACCCGGATCGTACTCCTGTACTTCTTTACGGCGATCTTCAGCAATTAACGGCAGCGCCGTATCCGCGCAGGACAACCAGGGCTGCACACAGCTTGGAGTGAAACCCATTTTGGCATTAAACGCCGGGCTGACAAACTCTTCGCGCGCCAACATCGCGCCTTTAAACAGCTTGTTGTTCTTCTCGAGTAGTGACTGCCAGTCTTTGCGCTCACCTTCCGGTAAGTGATCCAGGCCATGCAGGAACATATCCTTACGGAACGCCGGATAACCCGCAAACAGTTCATCCGAGCCTTCACCGGTTAAAACAACCTTGTAACCAACCTGATGCACCTGTTGGCTCATCAGATATTTGGCGACGCCCAGGGTATTATAGATGGTGCGCTCAGTATGCCAGATGGTTTTGACGAAATGGTCATACAGATCCTCGGCTTTAAGTCGCATAATGTGGTGGTCAGAATCCGTGGCTTCGGCCATTTCCTGGGCAATCACGGTCTCATCATATTCATCCGAGTCAAAGCCAATAGTAAAGGCCTTCACCGAGGTCTGGGTGGCCGCGGCTGACAGCCCCAGAATCGCACAGGAATCGATACCACCCGACAGATAACAGCCCACCGGCACATCCGCGGTCAGGCGGTGCTGTACCGCTTCCAGCAGATGCTTGCGCACGCCATCAATATAGATCTGCTCGTCAACTTCGTCACCAGGATATTCATGCTCCTGCGGAAAGTTTACATCCCAGTATTTGTGCTCGCTCAACTCCAGCTTGCCGTCGCGACGCTGTACTTTAACAACGTGTCCAGGCGCCACCTGCTTGACTCCTTTAAAGGCGGTACTGCCTGGTACCATTACCTGAATCAGCTGGTGATAAAGGCCCTCGCTGGAAAACTCACGTTTAACCGACGGATGGGCAAAGATGACCTTAAGCTCTGAGCCAAACACCACACCTTCATCGGTTTCCGTGTAATACAGTGGCTTAATACCGAAACGATCGCGCACCAGATATAGCGCGTCCTCTGATTTTTCGTACAGAGCGAATGCAAATTCGCCACGCAATTCTTTCAGCGTCTCTTCGAGGCCTTCGCGTTCAAATAAATGCAGTACAATTTCTGAGTCAGATTTACTGCGAAAGCGCGCACCGCGTGCGGTCAGATCAGCACGGATGCGTTTAAAATCATAAAACTCACCGTTATGCACCATCATCAGGTTGCTGTCGTCAGATAAAAACGGCTGTTTACCGCGGGCTTCATTCAAATCAATAATGGTCAGGCGAGCGTGGCTGAAACCGACGCCGGTATCATCAATAATCTGATAACCAAAGCCGTCCGGACCGCGATGATGCATAATGGCGGCCATATTAACCAGGGTTTGCGGATCAGGCTGATTGTTCGCCTGTTGATTAAAAACTCCTCCAATACCACACATAGTTGTTCAATTCCTTATAGTCGATTCATACTACATCGATCACACGTTCAGCACGCTCTACCATGCAGGTTAGCAGGGCCATGCGGACAAATACCGCACCGCGGGCCTGGCTGAAATACCAGTTATGCGAAGTGTGATCCAGATCGGTACTCAGCTCTTCACCACGCGCCAGCGGATGCAGAATAATCGCATCGGGCTTCAGGTTTGAGCTGGCGGACAGTTGAAACTTATTGCCATAGCGGTTGAAGGTATCGCCTTCCCACGAAATGGCATTGATGTAAATCACATCAAGGGTTGGCAACACGTCTTCCATACTTTCTGTCAGCGTAATTTTCAGGCCGCGACTCTCAAGTTCCTCACGCTGACCTTCGCCAAACAAGTCTGCCTCGCTGGTTTCGTCGTGAATAATGACCACTTCTGACGCCATATTCGGAAACAGCGACATGCATTTGAGCAGGCTGCGAACCGTTCGCATCTTATTCGGAACACCGATAATACCTACCCGTATTGGATTCTCCGGTTTATCCTGCACCAACTCTGGCTTCCATTTAAAAATAGCATACATGTCAGCCATTGCCTGAGTCGGATGCTCGTCCAGGCCATTACCGGCATTCACAATAGGGATGCGCAGTGAGTCCATGGTTTCATAAATGGAGGACTCATTGTTGTCGCGCAATACCACGCAATCGCCGTAATTATTAAACATCTCAGCGACATCAGACAGACACTCGCCTTTCGCCAGCCCGGTGGTAGAACGGTCGGTAATCGACATAATATCGCCACCAAGGCGGTGCCAGGCGCTCTCGAACGACAATCGGGTACGGGTACTGGGCTCGTAAAATGCGCTGATCAGTATTTTCCCCTGTAAGGGCGAGCTGAAACGCCGCGGATTACTTTCGATTTTCGCCGCCAGTCGGAACAGTTGCTTCATCGTTTCCGGATCAAGCTGATCGGCGGCAATAATATGCTGCGCTGATAACTTGACCAGATAGTCACCGTCTTCCTGAATAGCCCTAAGCAACGCTTTAGGGTGTGCGTCTCCATACACATCAGGACGTTCACGTTCAAACGAAACGTCATTTACATTCATACTGAGTTACCATAATTGTTTAGAAAGAAAATCTTTTACCCAGAGCACCACCAGGATCAGTGGCGCACAGGCGGTTAACAGCAAACAGGCCATTATCAGCGTACTAAACGCATCCAGACTGATCATGCGTTACTCTCCTGTTCTTGCATTTGCTGCCAGTCGAACACAGTGCGACAGCGCCATACCCCGATTGCGCAAATAATTGCCGAAACCAGACAGGACACCAGTGCCGCAACATAAAAGCCAACTAGGAAGTAGCCGGCTAAACCGCTTAAGGTACCCACGACCATTGCCGCTGCTGCATAGCCACCGCGTAAGCGGGGTTGATATAACCCTAGCACGACCGGGAAGATTGTGCTCGCCACGAAGGCTCCGGCGAAGTTCAGTAAAGCCCCCAGAGTGGCTAACTGCGGCAGGCAAATCAGCCAGGTCAGTACACCAAGCCCGATAATGCTGTAACCGTTAAAGCGCATCAGATGCTTATCGCTAGCCTGTTTATTAATCTTTTTATGATAGATATCCCGGGTAATTAAATCTGAAGTTGCCGCCAGCAAGGAATCGAGACTGGATGCCAGCGCCGAAAACACCACAATAAAGACGATAATCGCGCCCGCTTTGCCTAACACTTCGGCGGCTACCATTGGGCCGACCATATCCGCGCTAGGCGGAAATATCCCTAACTGCGGCGCTGCCAGCGCGATAAAACCCGTGACTATGGGGATCGGCAGCCATAACAATCCACCAAGCAGGAACGCCTTAAAGGCCACTTTACCTTTAAAAGCAAGCGCCCGGGACCACCAGACATTTGAATGGAATATTTCGCCAAGACCGAAGAATACGTTGTTGAACAAGAACATAATCGCTGCCGGAAACAGCAAATCCAGTAACTGAGGATGATTGCTACTGACTTCCTGGTGAATGCTTTCCAGGCTGACTGTGTCAATCAGATACCAGGCGATAAAAACGACCCCGACTATGATAATCAGTGCCTGAATAAAATCCGTTGCAATAACAGCCCGTAAGCCGCCGAACAAAGTGTAGCCGACACATATGATCAGAATCGCGGTCATGCCTATGTGATAATCAAGACCGCTCAATGCCTGGAGCAAAATACCGCCGGCCATGCCCAGGCTGATCAACCAGCCAAAAGCATAAATTATTGAGATGATGATAAAGGCCCACCAGGCCAGCTGACCGTAACGCAGGCGAATAAAGTCGCCAGACGTGTAACCATTGGGCATGAGCTTCTTGATGCGTGCCGCAAGCGGCGCGAACAAGATCAGTCCCAGCGCCGCGAAGGAATACCCCACCATACCCCAGATACCGAACTGATAGGTCAGCTGGGGGGCCACCAAAGTCGTGTTGCTGGTCACCCAGGTCGCCATAGCGGTGGCTGAGGCTAGCGCTAAACCAACGTTACGTCCCGCCAGCGCGAAGTCTTCATGGGTTTTATTGGCGCGTCCCAGGTACCAGCCGAAAATGATCCAGGCAATGCCAAACAGCACCACCAACGTCAGACCAAGCGAACTATTCAGCGCAAATTCGGTTGTTTCAGTCATCTGTCACCCAGTGCATTCGCACAATCAGTAAAACCAGAATTAAAAACAGCAACAGACCGGCAAAAAACAAGCTGAAGGCCTGCCATAGCGGATAATGAAGTACCTCGACCTGAATAACATTACTGAAGCCCTCGGGCGTATTCAGGCGGAAATAGTAGGTACCGTCGGCAAAGCCGCTTAAAGTGGTCGCACTAAAGTCGCCAAACCAGTTAAACTCGGCGGTAACACTTGAAAAATCGGTGTCTGCGGATTGCTGAATAGTAACGTCACCGGTGGGCGGGTTATCAAGCGACAGAATGAAGTAACCTTCGCGCACTGTTGCTTCAGGGCCGCCAAGAACATATTCTGCGGATGGTTTGAGCTGTTCGACTGTTTGTGCCGTTGAGTACGCAAGGGAAGGCCTCGCCGCAAGCGTGAGTAAAAAAACCAGAGCAGTGTAAGTTACCAGCCTGATCGGTTCGGGCACGTTTCCTTCCTGTAACGAGATAGCCTTTAGGCTAGCAAGCCCGCCATATCATTTCAACTCGCAGGGATCCGTCTTTTGCGGTTTGGCGTATCAGGGTATGCTGACAGACAGAAGCTAACGAGGCGAAGTACATGAGTCATTTATTTCTTTGTAGCATGGGGGCGAATATTCGGCCTGAGCAGCATTTTGCTGCTGCGCGGGAGCTGATTAGCGACCTCGGCACTGCCCACTATTCCCGGTCAATTTATACTGAGCCGGTGGCGATAGAAACCAGCAGAGACTTCCTCAACGCCTTGTTTTTACTGCAAACCGACTACGACGCCGAGGAACTGAAGCAGCGCTTTAATCAAATTGAGGCAACATTGGGACGGGATCGTTCTGATCCACAGAGCAGCCAGAAAGATCGCCCGATGGATATCGATATTATTGGTGATTTAAACGGTGCTGATACCGAGCGCGTCTGGCAGCAAGTTCCGGCTTATCTCTCCGGGGTTGCCGATCCGCTCTATCAATTTTCTTTACAAGGAGAGCATTTCGCATGAGTACTCAACCCGTTGCACTAATTACCGGCGCTGGCCGCCGCTTCGGCTATGAACTGGCGAAAGCACTGCTTGGCGACGGGTACCGCGTGTTTGCCCACTATCGCAGCTCTGAAGACGGCGTGCGCGAACTTGAGTCACTCGGTGCCGAGCGCATCCAAGCCGATTTCGCTAACTTACGCGAAGTCGAACGCATGGTGCAGGATATTAAAGCTAAAACCGGGCACCTTGATTTACTTGTGAATAACGCCTCCAGCTTTTTCGACAACGCCACTGTGGATCACGAGCTGGTAAAACTTGAAGCGGTGTTTCAGGTTCATGCGATGGCTCCCTATTTACTGATAAAGGGCCTGGCAGATGAATTAAAAGCGTCTGACAATGGGCTGGTTATCAATATTACCGACATTTACGTAGACAGCCCGGCAGTAGAGCATATTGCATACTGCGCCGCCAAAGCTGGACTGGCCAGCCTGACTAAAGCTTTTGCCAAACATCTGGCACCGGATATCCGCGTTAATGCAATTCAGCCAGGCCCTATTCTGTTTTTACCTGAGCACGATTCCGAACACCGCAAAAAAGTGCTTGCGCAAACCCCACTGCAAATTGAAGGTGGTTTAGAGCCGATGATTGATACCGTCTGCTTTCTGCGCGATAACCCCTTTCTTACGGGCGAATCGATCAAAGTGGACGGCGGCCGGGCCCTGAACATTTAGTTGCAATTATCCATATGCGCTTTTTAGGCGTCTGTGCTATTACTGTTTAACCCTCTCTTTTCATTAAGGAACAGTCATGGCAACCTTTCGCCCCCTCTGGCTGCTTTGCAGCCTCTGCCTGGTTTCGGCTGCAGCAGTCGCTGAAGATACCCGCTTACTACGGCAACCGGATATTTCCGCTGATCACCTGACCTTTGTGTATGGCGGCGATATCTGGATTGCTGACCGCGACGGCAACAATCCGCGGCAGCTGACCAGCCACCCGGCCAGTGAGTTCGCACCGTCATTTTCACCCGACGGCAACTGGGTCGCTTTCTCCGCTACCTACGACAATAATACCGATGTCTACATTGTCCCCGTGTCCGGCGGCCAGCCAGCGCGGCTTACCTGGCATCCAAACGCCGATACGGTGAACGGCTGGAGTCCGGACGGCACTAAAGTGCTGTTTGCCTCCAACCGGGAGATCCGCAACAGCCGCAGCAATCAGCTTTATCAGATCCCTGTCAGTGGCGGTTATCCGCAGAAGCTAATGGAAGCCGTTGCCTACGAAGGTCAGCTTTCTGAAGACGGCAAAAAACTCGCCTATCGCCCTAACAATATGGCTTACAGCGGTGCCAGTGGCTGGCGTCTGCATCGTGGCGGCAGTACCCCGCCGGTCTGGATCCTGGATCTTGAACAACAACAGCTGGAAAAAATACCCCATCCGAATGCCAATGATTTCAATCCGTTCTGGCTGGGCGACAGCGTGTATTTCCTGTCCGATCGAGACGATGTAGCCGTTAACTTATTCCGTTATAACAACCAGCAGGTTGAGCAGTTGACCAATCATACCGACTGGGATCTGCGTAGCGCCAATGGCCACGACAATGCCATCGTGTACGAGTCAGGCGGCTATTTATATGAGTTTGATACTGCGACCGGCCAGGCCGACAAGCTTAGCGTAAGCCTGACCACGCAGTCAGAGCAGCGCCGGCCGCAATGGAAAGACGCAAGTAAAACGCTCACGTCAGCGGAACTGTCTTCGACCGGGCAACGAGTGATTGTCAGCGCCCGTGGTGATATTTTTACCGTACCGGTAAAAGATGGCTCCACCCGCAACCTGACCCGAAGCTCGGGCGTACGTGAATTTGACGGCCTCTGGAGCCATGATGGCAGTCAGGTCGCCTACATTACTGATCAGGGCAACAAACATCAGTTGGTATTAGCGCCGCAGGACGGTCTCAGTGAGCCGGAAATTTTCCCGCTTGGCGATACCGGCTATTTCAATTTACTGAGCTGGTCGCCTGACGATAATCGCCTGGTCTATCAGGATAACCACCTGAATATCTATGTGTTTGACCTCACTAAAAAATCCAGCCACAAACTGGACACTTCGTTACGTCGTTCAGGCTTTAATGTGGCGTTCTCGCCAGACAGCCGCTATCTGGCTTATACCTGGGTCGGCAGCAATTATTTTAGTCAGATCAAAATTCATGATTTTGACAACGGCCAAACCTATACCGTAACGGATGGCATGGGGTACACCGATCACCCGGTATTCAGCAAGGATTACCTCTATTTCACCGCCTCGGTGAATACCGGTCCGTCGCAGGTCGGTCTGGATTTATCAACCCGCGAGCGACCCGTGCGTAAAGGCATCTACGCCATGGTGCTGGCCGCGGACGGACAGTCGCCTATGCTGCCAAAAAGTGGTGACGAAGAAGTCAAAGATAAAGCCAAACCAGCGGACGAGGAGAAAAAATCCGATGCGCCGGTTAAAGTCACCGTGGATTTTGCGGGGCTAATCGACCGGGTTGTCGGCTTACCGATTCCGGAGCGTAACTATGACAGCCTGGCCGTTGCCCACGATGGCGCGCTGTTCTATCTTGAGCGCCCCCAGCCAGGCGTCAGCACTGAACTACCGGGCACCAATACCCGCAACGCGTCGACCTTACATCGCTTCGACTTTAGCGAACGCAAGAGTGCGGTGGTGGAAGAAGACCTGGCAGGCTTCACCATCAGCCCCGACGGTAAAAAGATCCTGCTGTTCGCCGCACCAAACCAGATCCGGATTGGCGACGCCAAAGCTAAAACCGAAGCGAAGCCGCTGGATTTAAGCCAGGTACGCAGCTTTATCGATCCCGCCAGCGAGTGGCAGCAAATCTTTGATGATGCCTGGCGCATGCAGAAAGAATATTTCTATGATCCTGATATGCATGGCATCGACTGGGCCGCTATCTATGATAAGTACCTGCCCATGCTGAAACACGTGCAGCGCCGCGAAGACCTCAACGACGTTATGGTTGAGATGATCGCGGAACTGCAGGTTGGCCATAACCGTATCGGCGGTGGCGATATATACCGCGACAGCGGCACCAACATGGGTCTGCTGGGTGCGGACTTCGTGATTACAGACAACCGTTATCAGCTTAAGAAAGTTTATACCGGTGATGTCTGGAGCCCATATCTGGAAGCGCCGCTGGCAGTGCCAGGCGCCGCTGCCCGGGCCGGTGACTTTATTCTGGCTATCAACGGCGTGCAGCTGACTGACCGTCAGAATATCTACACCCTGCTGGATAATACCGTAGGCAAACAGGTCGTACTCACCCTTGCGGATAATGCTAAGGGCACCAATAGCCGCGATATCCGGGTGAAACCTATCGCCAACGACAGCACCCTGCGGTTATGGGACTGGGTAGAAGCGAACCGCCGTTATGTGAATGAGCAAACCCACGGCCGGGTGGCTTATGTGTACTTGCCCAATACTGCGGACGGTGGCTTTTACTTCTTCAACCGCATGTTTTTCGCCCAGGTTGATAAGCCGGCGCTGATTATTGATGAGCGCAAAAATGGTGGCGGTCAGGCCGCGAACTACATTACTGAAATTCTGGCTCGGCCGTTCCTGGCGGGCTGGAAAGATCGCGATGGCTTAACCTTCTCGACTCCTGGTGGTGTCATTACCGGCCCCAAAACCATGCTGATCGATCAGGACGCCGGCTCCGGTGGCGACTTCCTGCCATGGGCGTTCAAGCGGCTGGAGCTGGGCAAGCTCATCGGTACCCGCACCTGGGGCGGCTTAATCGGTATTTCGGCTAACCCGGCGATGATTGACGGCGGTTCACACGTGGTGCCGTTCTTCCGCTTCTATACTCCTGATGGCGAGTGGCGGGTGGAAAATGAAGGCGTAGCGCCGGATATCGAAGTGATTCTGGATCCGGTAGCAGTGAACAAGGGCCGTGACCCGCAGCTTGAACGTGCAGTTCAGGAAACCCTGCGCGAGCTGGAACAGAACCCACCGAAAGATTACAGCGAAGCACCGCCAATGCCTGAGAAACTCGGGCTGTAGGGCGCTCGCTCAGAAATAAAAAAGGGCCGGTCAGGAATCACCTGACCGGCCCTTTTATTATGTACTAACAGCGATTATTCAATCATCTGCCGCAATACATAGTGCAGGATACCGCCGCTGCGATAGTACTGCATCTCAGTATTGGTATCGATACGGCAACGCACTTTGAACTCTTCCTCAGAGCCATCTTCACGCACCGCTTTCACTGTTAGCTCCTGACCAGGCTTCAGATTATCATCGATGCCCAGCACACTGACTGTCTCGGTTCCATCTAAGTTGTGTGCCTGTGGCCCCTGACCACTTTCAAACTGCAGTGGCAACACGCCCATACCAATCAGGTTGGAACGGTGGATCCGCTCGAAGGTTTCAGCAATAACAGCTTTTACGCCAAGCAAGTTGGTGCCTTTGGCAGCCCAGTCACGGCTGGAACCGGTACCATATTCCTTACCGGCAAACACCACCAGTGGCGTACCTTCTTTCTGGTACTTCATAGCAGCATCATAAATCGGCATTTGTTCGCCGCTTGGTACATGGCAGGTATAGCCGCCTTCGACATCATCCA